>DATKLU010000124.1:0-9358 GCA_035542235.1 Dongiaceae bacterium | reverse complement strand
ACCAGAATCTCTTTCGCAACACCGCGCGCTTCCAGTTCGCATTCCAGCGCCATCGCCGCCAGCCACGCGACCGGCTTCACCATGCCGCTGACCAGCGCGATTTCGTGTCCTTGCCGCGCGTGCCATTCCATGCGCGCGACGCCTTCCTGAAAAAATGCGATGGGTGCAATGGCTTCCAAAACCTGCTCCACGCGCAAACTCTGCAAATAGGCTTTGTTTCCCTGGGCGATCGCGGTAAGCCCCCGCGGAAGCAATTTCAGCGCTTCCACCGCCCAGCGCGCATAGTTCATTGCCGGGATCCCTCCGCCCCGCCGCAAGTTCTGGAACATTCTCCCTTCCAGCGGCGGATCCGGGACCAGCGTCCCGTCGATGTCGAAGAAGGCGGCAACGCGTTGCGGCGTGGCATTCATCGCGTGCGCTCCTCCCGTTCACCTCGAGGTTTCCCCGTCACAAGCTGTTCCGACAAAAACTTCCAGCCCTCCACCAGTACCGGCGCTCCGCGCACCACGCAAAAAATCGCCGTGATCCAGGCCAGTGTTTGCGCTCCCGTGCGAATCGCCGCGTGTGTGTCCAGCGAAATCCCGCTCAGCAGCGCCACCGGGCCGCGCATCAACGCCAGCTCCAGCCCCAGATAGCAGAAGCAGACGCATTTCAGCCCCGCATACAATCCCCGGCTCCAGCGCGATGCCACCAGACTCCTCGCCAAGTCACTTTGCAGCATCGCGCCGGCGCCCCATCCCGTATGCCCGGCCTTCATGGCCAGGGCACGCAGGAAGTCCGTCGCCGCACCCCGCGCAAAAAACAAAATCGGCAGCCACAAAGACACCATGCCAACCACCGCGAAGTACGTGAAAAACATGTTTTCGATCATCCGGTCGCCCAGAATGTCGAGTTGTGCGCCTACCGGCGTGGCCATTTTTCTCGCGCGCGCCAGATGGCCGTCCACCGCGTCGAGCGCAATCGCCGTCACGGTCAGCATTACGCCTAAAAGGTTCATCCACGGGCCGTGGCCAAACGCGCTGACGGCCAGGAAACCGATCGCCACGCGCAACAGCGTCACTTTGTTTGGCGTCCAGTTCATGCGTACCGGCCGGCCTCGCACAGCACCGAATGCAAATGCAGGGCGGGGGCCAATCTCCGCCTCAGCAAGGCTGTTTATTTCATCCACTTAGAACCCGCCGGGAGGAGGCCAAACGACAGCCCCGCCAGCTCTTTCCGTCACCTGTCTCTGTAACCTGTCTGCTCGACCTTTACTCCAATCAGTGCGTCTAACCGACTGCGCCGCCTTTGCCGCACGCGGTCTCCGGCCTGGTTTTGTGAGAAAATGGGATGGGAGCGAACTCCCACCGCGGGCCGCGCGGCAAGTTTCTCGAGCTGATTGGAGTCGAGCCCTCCGCCATGACTGATGTCTCATTAGCTGGAGCCTTTCTCGCCGGACTGATTTCGTTTCTCTCGCCGTGCGTCCTGCCGCTCGTTCCCGGTTACATTTCCATGCTTTCCGGCGTGGGCATGGATCAGCTCCGCGAAGGCAAGGCCGCCAGTTCGCAACTGCTTGCCTCTGCGTTTGCCTTTGTTAGCGGCCTCTCCATCGTTTTCATCGGGCTGGGTGCATCCGCCAGCGCCGTCGGCTCGCTGCTCAAGGAATACCGCAGCACGCTGACGCCAATCGCCGGCGCGCTGGTGCTGCTCTTTGGGCTCCACCTTCTGGGGGTGCTCGCGAAGCTCAGCGTCCGTCTGGGAATCGCGATTGGGGTCATCCTTGCGGGATTAGGCGTGCTCTGCCTGCTCCGCCGGGCGCCGCTCGTCGGCGAATTCGGCGCCGTCCACTTCTTCTCTCTGTCCCTGATTGGTTTCCTTGGGCCGTATGTCGCGCGCTGGCTGAATCGCGATGTGCATCTGCGGAGCTCCGCCTCGCAGCCCGGGGTGTGGAGCGCCTTTTTCCTCGGCTTCGCTTTTGCGTTTGGCTGGTCCCCCTGCCTCGGCCCGATTGTCGGCGCGGTGTTGAGCCTTGCTGCCGCAAGCGGCACGGTCGCTCGCGGCGTTCTCCTGCTGGCGGTTTATTCCGCGGGCCTCGCGGTGCCCTTCCTCATCACCGCCCTCGAAATGACGCGCTTCCTGAAGTTCTACCAAAGCTTCCGCAAGTACCTCCATTGGGTGGAACTCTTCAGCGGCGGCCTGCTGGTTTTCGCCGGCGGCCTCGTGTTCCTGAACAAATTCGCGTGGCTCACCGCGCGCCTCACGTTCCTGAATTCCTTCACCGAAGGCCTGGAAAAACCCTTCGATCGCGCCGCTCATGGCACGATGTTCTGGCCGCTGGTTGGTCTGGCGTTTTTGGTGGTTGGGATTCTTGCCATCATTCGTTATAGGGAGGTTTTTGCAGTGATGCCCCGTACCAAAACGCTTCTGGTCATAGGAACCGTGGTGCTGATGATCGCCGTGACCATCATCGCCGACCGCGCCACACGCAGCTCCATTGCCGCCGCGCCGCACCTCGATAACGCCGTCGCCGGCACACTCGCGCCGGATCTCAAACTCAAGGATCTCGACGGCAAAGACGTAACCCTCGCCGACTACAAGGGCAAAGTCATCTTCGTCAATTTCTGGGCTACCTGGTGCGATCCCTGCCGCGTGGAAATCCCCTGGCTCATCGCCATGCAGAACAAATACGGACCCAAGGGTTTTACGGTGCTGGGAATTGCCATGGATGAAGAGGGGAAATCCGCGGTCGCCCCCTTCCTTGACAAGGAACGCTTCGACGTGGACGGCCAGAAGCTCCCGATGAACTATCCGATTCTGCTGGGCACCGACGATGCCGCGGACAAGTTCGGCGGCATTCTCGGCTATCCGAGCAGCTTCGTGATCTCCCGTGACGGCAAGATCATCACCAAGTTCCAGGGGCTGAAGAGTGAAGATGAACTTACCCAGGCCATCGAGTCGCAGCTTTAGCTGGAGTTACCTGCCGTTCGCGGAAGCGGGAGCCGCTCTTTTTCCGGGCGCGGCCTCACCCTGCCGCAAATACTCCAGCGCACCCAGTTGTTTCCAGCCGTCCGCTTGCTTTTCCGCAACCATCCAGTGGTAGTGTTGGTTGGAAAGCCGCGTCACTTCCACCTTCAAATCCGCTATCTTTCCCTCGAAATCGGGCCCGTGAAATAGGACTCGCAGCATGTCCCCGTTCCATTCCATGGGACCCTGCGTGATCGCCCCGCCGGCGTCCATATACCAGATCGCCAGCGAGCTCTTTTGCGGATCCCAATAGAGGTTCCCGTCGTAGTTCTTCATGGTTCCCTTGTCGAAAACGAAATGCGTGGTGAAATGAAGGTACGCGTTGTTGTCCGCCCATTCGTATCGCGTTTCAATTCTCTGCATTCCGGGGGCAAGCTTGCTCGCGTCCGCCACCCACACGCCCCCTTCCAGCCAGCTCAGTTGACGGATCGGGCGCGCCTCTTCGGCCTTCGCCTCGGTCTGTTTCTCCTGCGCGGACAATCCCCCGGAGACTCCACCCAACACAACCGCCAGAACCACGGCAGCCCACCGTTTCATTGCGTTTCTCCTCCTCTTTCGATTTTTCCCGAAAACTTCTCGCGCTTCCGCTGCTCCTGCAGCAGATCGAAATACGCGCGTAAATGAGACACGCAGGCGTCGAACGGCTCGATGGCCTTGTGCGTACGGGACTGCATCACGCCGCCCTCCATCACCGTCAGCACGAATTTCGCAAGCGTCGCCAGATCTGTCGCTTGTGGGAGCCTTTCCCGGGCGTCTTCCAGGCACTTTTGTACCGCCGCGGTCCAGCCATCGAAGTTGTCGGCAAGCCGCTTGTGCACGCGAAACTGTTCTTCCGGGATTTCCAGCGCCAACCGGCCAATGGGGCACCCATATGTGCAGCCGGTCGCGAGAAGATTTCGCCGGTAAAACTCCAGAATCCCGAAAACGCGTTCGACCGGGTCCGCGATTTTCTCCAGAACCGGTTCAACCACCACCGGCATGAGCGACCCGATATACAGCTCTAAAACCGCCAGCAGCAACTCTTCTTTGGTCTTGAAGAAGAAATAAAAGCTGCCGGCATTGGCCTTTGCCCGGTCGAGGATTTCAGCTATCCCTGTCGCCGCATATCCCCGCAACCAAAAGAGATAGAGCGCAGACTCCACAATCCGCTGGCGAGTATCGGTACTCTTTCTGGCCATCTTACTTGAATGCTCAACTAAGCACCTCTAATTGTCAACCCTATTCTTTGACCGAGGTCCCTTCCCCTCCTACCCCGGCCCCGCCACCTCGCTTGCAGCCCTGTTTCTCCTCATGTAGGCTGGGTCCATGCTCTCAGAACATGACTTCCAGAAGAAGGCGGACGCGGCCTTCGACGATGCGAAAAAGCGCCTTCTGAAACTCGGTGATGAGCACGGCTTTGATGTCGAAGGCGAAAGTGGCAAGCTGGAAGTGATCTTCGAGGAGCCGGAACCCGCGAAGTTCGTGATATCCCCGAACACGCCCATCCGCGAAATCTGGATTTCCGCGCTGTCCACGAGCTTCAAGCTTGGCTGGTCCGAGGCGCGCAACGCTTTTGTACTGGAAAAAACCGGCGAAGATCTTTACGGGGTTCTGAGCCGCGTAGTGTCGCAACAATTGGGAACGCAGGTGACCGTATGAGCCGGGGAGTTGCCGTCTGCGCCGGGATGGTGCTGGCAATCTGCCTGCTGCTTTCGCCGATGGCGTGCTCGCAGATGCCCTCGGGCAAGGACGTGACCGCGCTTGAGGCTTACGTTTCGCGCGATCCGGTCGCGCGTGGGACCGACTTGCAGGTTGCCGTAGTGATGAAGATTCGCAACGGCTTTCACGTCAATGCGCGCCAGGTGACCGAAGACTATCTGATCCCCACCGATCTGCGCATTGAGCCTCCGGCTGGCTTCAAGCTGGGCACGATCGCCTATCCTAAGGGTGAGTTGAAAACTTTCAGTTTTTCCAAAAACAAGCAACTCAATGTTTATACCGATACCGTCATCATCCGCTTGCCGCTGACGGTTCTTGCCGGCGCCCCGCTTGGCGCCCAGCATTTCCCAATGAAGCTCCACTACCAGGCGTGCAGCGACGAAATCTGCCTTCCGCCAGTGACCAAGGATGTGGACACGACCCTCAATGTCGTCGCCAACAACGCGGCCGCCAAACCCGCCAACCAGCAATTGTTCAAGTGAGTCGCACAGGCTCCAGCCTGTGCTCTTCGTGTTTTACTTCCACTCATTGAGTGCTTCGCGTAATCTCCGCACCACGCGTTCCTGCCCCAGCACAACCATCGTATCGAACAGCGGCGGCGCCACCGCCTGACCCACAATCGCCACGCGCGTCGCGTTGATCAGCAATCCGGCTTTCACGCCGCCCTCTTCCGCGACTTTGCGCGAGGCATGGTCGCACGCATCGTGGTTCCACTCGGTCAACGCCGCAAGCGCATCGGCCAGTTTACCCAGCAGGCCCGGCACCTTCTCGTCTTTCCAGAACTTGGCCTTCGCCGCCGGGTCGATGGCGAACTCGTCGCTGAAAAACGCGCGCGACCAGGTGGAAAAATCCGGCAGCAACCGGACGCGCGCCCGCAGCAGGTCCACGGTCTTCGAAAACCACGCATGCCCCGCGCCGCTGGACCATTGCTCCTTCCACAAGCCGTCCTGCTTCAGCTGCGCCTCCACTTCCGGCAGCAAATCTTCGATGGGCAGCTGCTGCAAATACTGCGTGTTGAACCACTCCAGCTTCGCGCGGTCAAATACGCCGTTTGTCCGGCTCACGCCCTCCAGCGAAAATTTCTGCAAAAGATCCGATGTCCGCAAGTATTCCTCATCGCCGCCCGGTGACCAGCCCAGCAGCGCCAGGAAATTGCGGAACGCCTCCGGCAAAAATCCTTCACGGCGGTACATGTTCACGTCCGTCGCGCCGTGCCGCTTCGAAAGCCGCGACTTGTCCGGCCCCAGAATCAGTGGCACATGCGCGAAGATGGGCGGCTCCGCGCCCAGCGCGCGATACAACAGCACTTGCTTCGGCGTGTTCGAAATGTGGTCCGCGCCGCGAATCACATGCGTGATGCGCATATCAATGTCGTCGGCCACCACGCTCATCTGGTACATCGCCTGGCCAAACTCCTCGCCCTCTTTCCCGGAGCGCAGCAGCACGAAGTCTTCGATCTCGTCGTTTGCAAATTCGCGCTCGCCGAAGACGGCGTCGTAAAACTTTGTCGTGCCGCCAGTCGGCACCTTGAAGCGCACCGCCGGTTTCGCGCCCGGTGTGGAGGGTTTTCCGTCGCGGCAGGTGCAGCGCGTAATCTTGCGCACCTTCGTGCCCTCGGCTCCTTGTTCGGCGTGGTCGCCGCCCACGTACTTTTCCGGCGGGCAGTAACACAAGAACGCGTGCCCGCTGGCAAGCACTTTCTTGCCCATCTCGCGGTAAAACTCGGTCCGCTGCGACTGGTAAAACGGGCCCTCGTCCCAATCCACGCCTAGCCATTTCAGCCCGTCGATGATTCCCGTCACCAACTCCGGCTTATTGCGCTCGGCGTCCGTGTCTTCAATGCGCAGGATCATCGTGCCGCGCTCTTTGCGCGCAAACAGCCAGTTAAACAGCGCCGTGCGCGCCCCGCCCACATGCAGATAGCCGGTTGGCGAAGGCGCGAACCGCACCCGCACACCGCCCGTATTTGTCGTATTCGCGTCCATCATAGTCCGTCGTTTCCCGCCCCTATCCCCGAATCCTCCAGTTTAACGGATGCGGCCGCAACCCGTCCAACCAACTCGTTTCTCCTCCGGGCCTCAGGAGGAATCACTCTGGTCCCCCTGGAGCGGGCCCTCCCCGGTGGCAAAGCGCCTACTACCTCTTTCGCAACCAGTACTTTGGTGGGCTTGCCGGGCCATTTTTTCCTGACTCATAATGCCAAGTGACTCGTTTTGTGTGTGGTTTGGGGTGACACGGTCGAAGCCGTCAGGTGCGGCGCGCGCGCTATTCGTTTCTCCACCAGGTTCGCGCCCACGCCGATTCTGATTCTTCCTCCAGTCTCTTCGCGGCTTTTTGCGCCCACAACACAGCGGACCATACCCGGATGGCTGAACACGTCATCGCCCTCGGCTTGCTGCTCGGAACACTCCTGGTCGGGGTGTTTTTCGCCTATATTTATTCTTTGAAGCGCCAGCCGTATCTGCTTTATTGGACGGCGGGCTGGACGCTTTACGCGCTGCACTATCTTCCCCCTGCGCTCTCGGCGTGGACTGGCTCGAACCGCTTTCTCTCCGCGCTGGATCACGTCCTCTTCGGCTTCGCCGCGCTCGGCTTCTTCCTCGGCGCACTGCTCTACACGCAACAGAAGCTATGGCTGAAACCCGTGATTGCAGCGGCCGTGGTGCTTGGGGCGTGGTCCGCGGTGAATGCGTTTCAGGTTTTCCCTGTATCCGCGTGCATTCCGGCGGCCCTGATTTACGTGGCCGTCGGCTACATCTTCTGGAACGAAAGCCGCCATCACGAAACGCTGGCAGACCGTCTCATCGCCGTGGCGTTTTCCGTATGGGGCGCCGTGTACCTGCTGTTCTTCCTCTTGCCGTCGGCCCGCGCGTTCATCGGCGATGCGCTGCCGGCGGTTTCCGCGATCCCTTCGGCATTTGTGTGCATGCTCCTGGTGATGGCCGTTTACGAAGAGGAAAAGCGCCGCGTTGAGCGCAACATGCTGGCGCTTTCCAATCTGAACCTCGCTACCTCGAGCTTCGTTGGCGGCGAAATTCAGCGCATGCTGGCGCAGGCTCTGGACCGCGTGCTCGGCGTCATCCGCCTGCCCTCCGGTGCGCTCTTCCTGCATCACGGCGACACCAGCGGGCCGACCTCCGTAGTGTCCGCGGGCATCCCCGACGGGTTTTGCCGCGCCACGCAGGAGGAAGGCCTGGACGATTATCTCGTCGGCCTGGTTTCGCGTCTCGGCGGCCTGCTCGGCTTCCGTGATTTGCGCGACGACAACCTGACGGCGCTGGAAAAAGACGAACCGCTGCGGCGTTTCCGTGAACTAGCCTTGAAACACGGGCTCCGCAGCATCGTCGTGATCAGTCTGCAGGCCAAGGAACAGGCGTTTGGCTTGCTGCTGCTCGGAACGCCGGACAATCGGCGCTTCACTTCCGCGGAGCTCCGGCTGCTGCTCGCCCTCGGTCACCAGATCGGCATGGCCGTCGAAAACAGCTACCTGATTCAACAGACTTCGCGGCGCTCCGAAGAATTGCACGTCTTGAACGAAATCGGGCGCGCGCTCAGCTCCACGCTCAACAAGGAAGATCTGCTCCGCCGGATTTGGGAAGAGCTGAAGCGGCTCTTCGACGTGGACAATCTCTATCTGGCGAGCCTCGATCCCGTGCGCGACGCTATTCATTTCGACCTTGAAATGATCGGCGGCGTGCGCATGCCGGTGCGCACCCGCCCGGCGGGCAATCACGTCACCGAATACATCATCCGTACCCGCCAGCCCGTTCTGGTGCGCGAAAATTTCGTCACCGAAATTCGGAAGCTCGGCATCGAGCCGATCCGCACCTCCGGCTCGTTTTGCGGCGTGCCGCTGGTGGCCTATGACCAGGCCATCGGAACGCTGTGCATCTTCGCCGATCACGAGCGCGCCTTCGACGAGGGACATCTGGAACTCCTGCGCGTGCTCGCCAGCGAAGCGAGCATCGCGATTGAGAACGCGCGACTCTTCCAGAACGAGCGCACCCGCGCGCGCCACCTCAGCCTTCTGAATCTGATCTCACGCGACGCCATCGCCACGCTGAACCCCGACGAAGTTCTCAGCAAAATCACCGAGCAGCTCGAAAACGGGCTGAGTTACGACCACATCGGCATCGCCATGCTGGACTACACCACGCGCGAACTGGTGATCCAGGCGGAAAGCGGCAAGCGCCGGGGGGCACTCGGACGCCGGTTGCCCCTGGACATGGGCTTGATCGGCCAGGTGGCGCGTACTGGCAAGGTTGCGATCTACCGTTCTCTGCCCAACACGCAGAACGGCGCAAAACCGGTGATGCCGGAATCCGTCTCCGCCATGGCGCTTCCGATTTTCTACGCTGACCACTTGCACGGCGTGTTGTACGTCGAAACCCTCGAGCACCTGGACTTCTCCGAGGAGGAATCGCTGCTGCTTCGCACTCTGGCCGACTTGATTTCCGGCGCGTTGCATAACGCGCTGACCTTCCAGAAGGCCCAGGAGCAGGCCATCACCGACGGTCTCACCGGCGTGAAGACCCACCGCTTCTTCATGGAAGCGCTTTCCTCCGAGTGGAAACGCTCCTCGCGTGCAGGCCGTTCGTTTGCCCTGGTGCTGATGGACCTCGATCGCTTCAAGTTTGTGAACGATTTTTACGGCCAC
>DATKLU010000123.1:0-15839 GCA_035542235.1 Dongiaceae bacterium | reverse complement strand
CAAGAACGAACCCAAACGGTGCAAGTCCTGCAAGGCCAAACGGGCGGAATCCTCCGGCGGAAGTTCCTCGCCGGTGCGTTCGGAAACCAAGACCAGTTGTTCGCAGTGCGGAAAGGACACGACCGTGCCTTTCCGGCCAACACAGGGGCGTCCCGTATTCTGCCGCGAATGCTTCCAGCAGCGCCGGCAGATGGGCGCGGCCTGAAGCCGGCGCCGGGCGCGGCGCGGGACGGAGAGCAGGGCGCGGCACCGGTGTCTTTTCTTCTTTCGCTCAGGTCACGGTGAGTTTTTTCAGGCTCCTCTTCACCGAGGGGCCTTTTTTCTTTTGGCCGGTGCTGATCGCGAGATGCGCGCGGTGCGGAAATCGTCCAGGCGCCGCCGTGACAGACGCGTTCCGGTATGGGTGCAAACGTTTGACTCGGCTGGCGGAGTGCGGGAAACTCTCAGCGATTTGCGAGAGGTTGCGACGATGGCCAGCAAGAAACGCGCCGGAAACGATTTAAATCAGGAGATTCCGCGACGGCGATTTCTGGCGCAGGGCGCCGTGGCTGCGGGAATGGCGATTGTGCCGCGGCACGTGCTGGGCGGTGCGGGCTATACGGCGCCGAGCGATAAGGTGAATCTGGCGTTCATCGGCGTAGGCTCGCAAGGGTTGCGGGTGATGCTGCACTTTCTGCGCGAGCCGGATGTGCAGGGCGTGGCAGTTTGCGATGTGAACGAGGGCAGCGCCGACCATCCACAATGGGAAACCCACGAATACTGCAACAACGTACAGAAGTTGCTGGGTGTGAGCAGTGGCTGGGAGTGGCTGAGTCCGGACACTCCGGTGCAACTCACGCATTCCATGACCGCGCCGGCGGGAGTGGCCGGGCGCGAGCCGTGCCGGAAGATCGTGGACGGCTACTACGGATCGAAACAGCAATCGGGACAGCGCTCGGGCAACTATAAAGGCTGCGCCGCGTATGCCGATTACCGGGAGCTGCTGGAGAAGCAGAAAGACGTGGACGCGGTGGTGGTGTGCACCACGGACAATCTGCACGCCAGTGTCTCCGCTGCGGCCATGAAAAAGGGTAAACACGTTTTCTGCCAGAAGCCGCTGACGCATACGATTTACGAGGCGCGGAGGCTGGCGCAGATCGCGCGCGAGACCGGAGTGGCGACACAGATCGCCGTGGGCAACCAGGCGTCGGAGGCGACACGGCTCTTGTGCGAATGGATCTGGGCTGGGGCCATTGGCCCGGTGCGCGAAGTGCACAACTGGTCGAGCCGCCCGTTCTGGCCGCAGGGAATCGAGCGGCCGAAGACCACCGAACCGGTGCCAAAAGGACTGGATTGGGACAAGTGGCTGGGTCCGGCGCCGGAGCGGCCGTTTAATCACGCGTATCTGCCGTTTGTATGGCGCGGCTGGACGGATTTTGGATGCGGCGCGCTGGGCGACATGGGCTCATACAGCTTTGACACGATCTTCCGGGTGCTGAAGCTGGATGCGCCACAAAGTGTGGAAGCAAGTTCCACGGAGCGATTCGCGGAGACCTACCCGGTGGCTTCGCTGATCCGCTACAAGTTTGCGGCGCGCACCAATATGCCTCCCGTGGAGTTCACCTGGTACGACGGCGGGCTGAAACCGGAGCGGCCGGCGGAACTGGAAGCCGGCAAGCCCTTTCACATCGAAGATGAGGATGGCGACGAAGGGTTGCTGTTTGTGGGCGACAGCGGAAAAATTCTATGCGGGTTCAATGGCTCGGAGCCACGGCTGATTCCGCAGGCCAAGATGGACCGCTTTCAAAAGCCGGCGAAGACGCTGCCGCGCTCACCGGGCAACGAGCGGGAATGGCTGGACGCCTGCAAGGGCGGCAAGGTCAAGCCCGGCGGCAACTTTGAATTTGCCGGCATGGTAACGGAGACGCTGCTGCTGGGGAACGTGGCATCGCGTTCAGGAAAGCAATTGACGTGGGATCAGGCGCAGATGAAAGTAACAAACGACGCCGCTGCGCAAAAGATGGTGCAACCGGAGCGGCGCGCCGGCTGGGAACTCTAGGGGGCGGAAATGATGACACGGCGGGAATTTGTGGGACGCGCTGCGCTGGCTTCCGCGGGCTTGGCGGCGCTTGGACTGACCGGGTTGCAAGCACAGGCGAATCCGCTGGGGCTGCCGATCGGCTGTCAGACCTGGCCGGTGCGCGAGATGATCGCCAAGGATTTCCCCGGGACGATCAAGACCCTGGCGGCGGCCGGGTTCCAGTCCATCGAATTGTGTTCTCCGGTGGGTTACGACGACTCGGGATTCGGCGGGCTGGCAAAGTACAAGCCGGCAGAGCTGAAAAAAATTCTGAGCGACGCAGGCGTGACGTGTGTGAGCTCGCACTTCGGACTGGAAGAGCTGCGTAAGGACCAGGCTGGGCGGATCGCCTGGGCCAAAGAACTTGGCCTGACACAGATGCTGGTGGCGTCGCTGGACGGGCCGAAAAAGCCGACGATGGACGACGTGAAGCGCGCGGCGGACGAGTACAACAAGATGGGCGAACGTGCGGCCGCGGCGGGAATTCAGCAAGGACTGCACAATGAGGATTTCGAGTGTTCGACCGTGGACGGACAGCGGACGTACGATCTGCTCTTCAAACTGCTGGATCCGAAGCTGGTGAAATTCCAGTTTCAGGTTTCGACGATCAGCCAAGGATTCGACGCGGCGGAATACTTCCTGAAGTATCCGGGGCGATTTATTTCGATGCATGTGCAGGGCTGGTCGGCGGATACCAAGAAGATCGTGGCGGTAGGCAAGGGTACGCTGGACTGGAAAAAGATTTTCAGCGCCGCGAAAACGGGCGGGGTGCAGAACTACTTCGTGGAAATGAAGCTGGAGCTGATGAAGGAAAGCGTGCCGTACCTGAAAGCGCTGCAAGTCTGAAAAACCGCGCGAATTTTGTTACCCTGTTCGCGCCATGCGAACCCCAAAAACGAGTTTTTTGTTTGTTTTGCTGATTTCCAGCCTGCTGTTGCCGGCGGCGCGCGGGCAACAGGGGCCGGCGGCGGGCAATAGCGCCGCCGAACGCCTTGCCGCGCAGAACGCGCTGTTCGACGAACAATACGAGAATGACCTGAAGGAATTTCCGGAGCGCGCGACCGCCTTCGGCGACTACCGCTACAACGACAAGCTGGGCGAGCGCTCGCTGGCCGCCGTGCAGCGCCGGAATGCGGCAGATCGCGCGTTCCTGGCGCGCATCAAGGCCATTTCCACGGACGGCTTCGCGGAACAGGATCAGCTTTCGCACGACCTGATGGTGCGGCTGCTGGAGCAGCGCATTGCGGACTTCGACTGGAAAGAGTATGAGATGCCGATCAATCAGCAGAACGGCATCCACACCGGACTGGCGGACCTGCCGCTTTCCGTGCCGCTCGACTCGGTCAAGCATTACGAAGACTACATCGCGCGGCTGCACCAGATTCCCACCGTCCTGGCCCAGACCACGGAAGTGCTGCGCCTCGGCATGAAAGACAAACTGATGCCGGTGAAGTTCCTGCTGGAGAAAATTCCCGGGCAGTGCGACGGAATCATCGCGGCAAACCCGTTCGCGATGCCGACAAAGAAGTTTCCGGCCAGTATTCCGGCGGAGGAGCAGAAGCGGCTGACGGAGGCGATCAACAAGGCGGTGAACGAAGACGTGTTTCCGGCGTATCGCGCGTTCGCGAATTTCGTGAAGACGGAGTACGCCCCGGCGGGACGCACGACGCTGGCGATTTCCTCTTTGCCCGACGGGAAAAAACGCTACGAGTACGCGATCTACGCGCGGACCACGACGCATATGGCGGCGGAGGAGATTCACCAGCTGGGGCTGAGCGAAATCGCGCGCATCGAGGCGGAGATGACGGTGATCGCGAAGAAGGAGGGGTTCGCGGACCTGGCGGCCTTCCGCGCGTCGCTGAAGACCAACCCAAAATACATACCCAAATCGGAAGAACAGATTCTGGAGGACTTCCGGCACTACATCGCGCAGATGCAGCCGAAGCTGCCGGAACTTTTTTATACGGTGCCGAAGGCACCGGTGACGGTGGAGGCAATTCCGGCGTTCCAGGCGACGGCGGCGACGCACTACGTGCCGGGCACCCCGGACGGAAAGCGGCCCGGCCGAGTGGTGGTGGCGGTGTCGAACTTCGCGCAGCGTTCGCTGATTGACGACGAGGCGATCGCCTATCACGAAGGCGTGCCCGGACATCACATGCAGCTTTCCATCCAGCAGACCGTGACCGGCTTGCCGAAGTTCCGGCAGCACAGCGGATTTACGGCCTACGTGGAGGGCTGGGCGCTCTATTCGGAGCAATTGGGAAAGGACGTGGGTTTCTATACGGATCCTGTCTCGGATTACGGGCGGCTTTCTTCGGAATTATTCCGCGCGGTGCGGCTGGTGGTGGATACCGGGATTCATTCGAAGGGCTGGACGCGGGAGCAGGTGGTGGAATTTTTCCGGAAGTCGCAGGCGGTGGACGAGCCAACTATCCAGACGGAGACGGACCGCTACATTTCTTGGCCCGGCCAGGCGCTGGCCTACAAGCTGGGGCAGCTGGAGTTCCGCAAGCTGCGCGAGAAAGCGCAGAAGGAACTGGGCCCGAAGTTTGATTTGCGCGCGTTTCACGACGAGATGCTCAATGGCGGCGCGTTGCCGCTCGACCTGCTGGAAGAACGAACCGACCGCTGGATCGCCGCGCAGAAGTCCAAGTAATAGCGGGGTCAAGAGGGCGTTTGTGTTTTTACGCCCGGCGCAGACGGAAGACGGGAACTTCGGGGCGAACGTTGAAGCGGACGCGGAGAAGATGGCCGACGCCGCGGCTGATGTACATGTTGCGTCCGGCTGCGAGATCGAATGGGCCGCAGGTGTAGCGGCGATTGGTGACAGGAAGCAAGGGCGGCGGGAGGAATGGCGGCTTGCACTGGCCGCCGTGGGTGTGACCGGCAAGAATCCAACCTGAAAACTTTCCCCAGACGGAAAGGTCGGCGGCATCAGGATTGTGGCACAGAGCAATGGTGGCCGGGTCGGCGCCGTGCCCGGCCAGGAGCTTTTCCGGAGCGAAGCGCGGGCTCCAGAGATCGTCCACGCCAAGAAATTGCAGGCCGGCGAATTGCGCGGCTTCGTTGCGCAGAAGCGTAATGCCGGCGTCGCGAACGACCGCGGAAACCTCATCGGCGACGCTGGTCATGCGCCAGTTGAAGCCGTAATCGTGATTGCCCAGGATGCCGACGGTGCCACGCGAGCCGTGCGGTGCGCGGCGCAAAATGGTGCGCAGCTGCTCGAGCTGCTTTGCGCCGCGGTAGGTGATCCAATCGCCGGTGAAGACGATGAAATCCGGAGCGCGCTGCTGGACCCGCGCGAAGGTCTCGAGAATGTAGTCGTCGTCCACTTTTGGGCCCACGTGAATATCGCTTAACTGGGCAAGCGTGGCGCCTTCTAGCTCGCGCGGCAACCCGGCAATGCCGAGCTCGGGCGAGGTCAACTCAAGCCAGTGCGGCTCGATACGCCAGGTGTAGAGGCCGAGCGCCAGCGCGCCGCCACCGGCAACGGCGAGCGTCTGGAGCATTCCTCTGCGCGAGAGCGATTGCATGGGAAGGCCCTATTTTATCGCCGCGGAAGCAGGCGCGAAGCGGAGTTTCGCCTACATGTGCCCATGCGGAATCCGGCCGCGGCGTTCCTGGCGCTGGTGTTCCTGGCGATGGTGTTCCTGGCGATAGTGTTCCCGGAGGAAGCTAAGCACGGGCGCACGCATTCTGGAACAACCCGGCGTTGCTGGAATCGCGCGAGGCGCACGAGCGGATGGCGGGCTTCCTGGACAAGCACGTCGGCAAATAGGGGCGCGCGGCGGCGCCGTAGATGGTGTAACATCGCGCCGCGCTGCGGCGGGTAGCCGTGGCGTTTGTTCGCTCGAACAACACTTCCGGGCCACGGTGAAACCATGAAATATTTTTCGTCCACGCGGGCAACGACGCTGCTCGCGGCCGCCTGCTTCCTCCTTTCCGGGAAACTTCACGCACAGGCGCCGGCACAAACGCCTCCGCCACCTCCACCGCCGATCGTGTCGCCGGAGGTTCACGACGACGGTACCGTGGTATTTCGCCTCCGTGCCCCCAACGCGAAGGAAGTCAATGTAAGCATCGAAGGCTCGGCTGCGCCGCTGGCGATGACGAAGGACGATACCGGCGTGTGGAGCGCGACGAGTGCGGCGCTGGCGCCGGATTTCTACGGCTACTCGTTCATCGTGGATGGCGTGAACATATTCGATCCCTCGAATCACGTCATCAAGCCGAACTACCTCTACCGCGCAAGCGAAATGCACGTGCCGGGACCGAACACGCTCAGCTGGGAAACCAACGACGTGCCGCGCGGCGAAATTCACCGGCACTTCTACAAGTCCGGCGTAGTAGGCGACCAGCGCGGCTATTTTGTGTACACCCCGCCGAAATACGATCCGCGCGGCAAGCAAAAGTATCCGGTGCTGTACCTGCTGCACGGCTACAGCGACGACGCCAGCGCGTGGACCGCAGTGGGCCGCGCCAACGTGATTCTGGACAATCTGATCGCGGCGGGCAAAGCCAGGCCGATGATCGTCGTGATGCCCCTGGGCTACGGCGAGCCGAAAATTCTGCAGCCCAATTCCGGCGGGTTTCGCGACCGTTCGCTGACCGAGCGCAACTTTGACAAATTCCGCGAAGCTCTGCTGACCGAGGTCATTCCGCAAGTGGAAGCAGAGTATCTAGTGGAAAAAGACCGCAACTCACGCGCCATTGCGGGCCTCTCCATGGGCGGAGCGGAATCGCTGCTCACCGGCTTGAACACGTTGGACAAGTTTGCCTGGATCGGCGCGTTCAGTGCGGGCGGGTTTACGCCGGAGTTCGACAAGGAATTCCCCGGGCTGGATGAAACCTCCGGCAAGCGGATCAAGCTGTTGTGGATCGCCTGCGGCACCGACGACCGGCTGATCGAGATCAACCGCAATTTCCGGAAATGGCTGGCGGCCAAGTCCATCGCGCACGCCGACATCGAAACTCCGGGCGCGCACACCTGGATGGTATGGCGGCGTAATCTGACGGAACTCGCGCCGCTGCTGTTCCGGTAGACCGGCATTTGCGGCTTGCCGCGTGCGGCCGGCGTGACTATCATCACCAGCGGAATTTCCGCGAATCAAACCAATTGAGGTGTCCCATGAAGCGTTTGCTGCAGGCCATTTTGTTGCTGGCGGTGACTTTGCTTGCGGTGCAGGCCGCGGCGGCGCAGGAGTGGTCACAACCCTGGGCGCGCGAGCGCATTGCAAAATCCCCGCGGCACAGCGAATGGGTCACCGTGAAGCACGACGGGCGCAGTGTGGATACGCTGATCGTCTATCCGGAGACGAAGGACAAGCGGCCGGTGGTCCTGGTGATTCACGAGATTTTTGGCTTGAGCGACTGGGCACAGCTTCTCGCCGATGAAGTGGCTGCAGCAGGCTACATCGCCGTGGCGCCGGATCTGCTGAGCGGCATGGGACCGAATGGCGGCCGTACCAAGGACTTTGCCTCGGGCGGCGTGATGGAAGCGGTCAGCAAATTGCCGCCGGATCAGGTCACGGCGGATTTGAACGCGGCGGCCGACTACGGGCTCAAGTTGCCCTCCGCCAACGGCAAGCTCTTCGTTGGCGGCTTCTGCTGGGGCGGCGGACAGACGTTCCGGTTCGCGACGAACCGCGCGGGCCTTTCCGGCGCGTTTGTGTTTTACGGGCCCTCACCGGCGAAGGAAACGATGGCCAAGATTACCGCGCCGGTTTACGGCTTCTATGCCGGCAACGATGCGCGCATCAACGCCATGCTCCCGGATACGATTGCCGCGATGAAGGCGGCCGGAAAAACCTATCTCCCGGTAACCTACGACGGCGCCGGGCACGGCTTCATGCGCGCGGGCGAAACGCCGGACGACAGCAATCCCGCCAACAAGACCGCGCGCGAGGAAGCCTGGAAACGCTGGAAGGAACTTCTGGCCAAGTAGGCGGCGGCTGCCTCTAGCCGCCAGCGACCTGCAGTCGCTCGACAAAATAGTTCTTCCAATCGTCGGGAACGGATGCGATTTGCAGGATTCGCCGCAGGACTGCCTTATCGCTGGCTGAATAATGCCTGGTGACGTAGAGGCGCGTGATTTCCCCGACGGGAACGGCGTCAGCATCGCGACCCACGGGCTTGATCTCGTCCCCGGGCCCGACTTCGCCCTCGCGCGTTACAGCGAGATAGAAGCCGCTCCTGCCACTTGCGAGAAAACGCTTCACCATCGAATCCGATTCGAAGCGCAAGCCCAGTTTGTAGCAGGGCAGACGCGGTTGGGTGACCACGAGTTCGGCCGAGCCGACCGCAAAGCGATCGCCAAGGTGGACATCGGACTCGCTGATGCCTTCGATCGTGAAGTTTTCGCCGAAGACACCGGGAGGCAGGTCCTTGCCGGGAAGCTCGGCTTTCCAAAAGGAATAGTGTTCCTGTGAATAGCAGTAAACGGCTTTGTGCGCGCCGCCGTGCACGGTGAGGTCCGCCTGCCGGTCGCCATCCAGATTCAAAGTGCGCAGGGCCAGGCGCGCCGAGACCGGCTGCTTAAAAATGCCGGTACGTACCGTGCGGCCATGCCACTGCACGTCTCTCGGCAGGCCGACATTAAGCGATGCGATGCGCATGCTGGCGTTGCTCCCTGGCGGTCACTGCCCGCCTAGTCTAACCCAGTTTGGTCTCCGTCAGTTCCTGGAGCGGGCGGCTTTCTTCTTGTCGGCGCTACTGCCGACTTCGTCGAAGCGGCGTTCGAGGGCGCCCCTGGTAAAGAAGTCCGGCGCGAGGTTGGGATGGTAGCTGCAGGAATCGTAGAAAGCCTGGAACATGCGGCGTCCGTTGCGTGTGCGCGCCGTTTGCAGTGGAGTCTGCACGCCGTCGAGCGCGTGGTAGTTGGAATAGGAAGTGACTTCTTCCACCAGTTCCAGTGACTGCTCATCGCGCGAGATTACCGTAAAGCGCGCCAGCAGGTGATTCTCGCGCGCCACCGCGAAACGATAGGTGCGCTGATCGCGGTCCACGAGCTCCACCCAGTCCACCGGCTTCAGGTCAATGATGTCCTGGCCGCCATAGCGGAAACTGGTGCCCGGTTCGTTCAGGCGGAAACGCAAAAGGTCATTGGGGTTCTTGCGCAGGCGTTCCTGAAATTCCTGCACGGTCTCCGCGGGTTGGGCGCTGACGCCATCGTGATCGACGGTCCAGCCTTCCTTGCCCATGAAGCTGTCGATGATGTTGCCCTTCTTGCCGTAGTCAATACGGTAGTTGTCCGGAAATCGCCAGTATTCCGTGAACTGAACGTACGTGGTGAGGTCGTTGTTGTGGCCGAACTGCGAGCGACGGCCCGAGCACATGGACTCTTTGGCGTTGAGGTACGCCGGGCCGCCCATCGCCGCGATCATTTCGTTCAGGAGCTGCTTGGCTTTGGCCGCGCTGGCTTCCGGCATCATGGTGGCCGGATTCTGCTGCGCAAGAGCCGCAGGCGGAAGTGCGACGCAGGCAAGCGCCACGACTCCGACCCAGCGCACAAACCCTATCCGCAAAGCACCGATCCTCCATTTACATTGATGATTTCGCCGGTCAGGAAGTTGGCCAGGTCCGACGCCAGGAAAAGAATAGGGCCGGCGACTTCTTCGGAGGTTGCGGGGCGGCCAAGCGGAATGGCCGCTGCGGCCATTTTCTGGCCGGCCTTGGTATCGAGCACAGGATTGGACATATCGGTGGCGACCCAGCCCGGCGCAACGGAGTTCACCAGGATGTTGTGGCGCGCGAGTTCCGTGGCCAGGCCCTTGGTGAAGCTGATGATGGCGCCCTTGGTCGCGCCGTAATGGGTGTGGAAGGACTCGCCGCGCTGGCCGGCAGTGGAGCTGATGGGAATAATCTTTCCGGACTTCTGTTTGATCATGTGCGGCGCGGCGAAATGGATGACGGAATACACGCTTTTGAGGTTGATGCGCACCATGTCGTCCCACTGCTTTTCGGTCATTTTTTCGATGGGCAAATCGTCCACGTTCCAGACCCCGGCATTGGCGACCAGGATGTCAATGCGGCCCAGGCGCGCGACCGTCTGGTCCACGAGCTTCTTATTGTCTGAGTGTTTGCTGACGTCGGCCTTGAAGGCTTCCACCCGCGTGCCGTGCTTGCGCGCTTCGGACTCGACCTGCGCGGCCGCCTCCTTGGCCTTGTTATAGTTGAAGACGACGTCCGCTCCCGCCTGCGCGAAAAGTTTAACCGCGGCTGCGCCGATGCCGCGCGAGCCTCCGGTGATGAGTGCCGCCTTGCCCGCCAAAGAAATCATGATTCCCCCAAGAAATATGAACGAAAGCTGTTGCGACGCGCGGGCTAACGAGGTTGCAGACTCGCCTGCCGCGCCGCGCCGATAAAATCACGAAACAGATTCTGAGCGAAGGCATCGTCCGGCATGCGCTCCGGGTGCCATTGCACGCCGACCACCCACTGCCGCGGCGCCGCCAGCTCCACACCTTCGATAATTCCATCCCCGCCTCGCGCGGTGACGCGCAAGTCCTTACCCGGCCGGTCGATCGACTGATGATGGCTGCTATTGATGCGCACCAACACCGCGCCTCCCGCCAGCTGTTGCAGGCGGCTGCCGTCTGCGAGCGTGGCGTCGTGCACGAGATCCTTGGTGCTGGCGCCGGCGGCCAGATCCGTCTTGCCATGCGCGTCGCTGCCGGGCCGCTCCGAGGGTATGTCCTGAACCAGCGAGCCCCCTTGGTGGACGTTCAGAATCTGGCAACCGTAGCAGATGGCCAGGACCGGCTTGCGCGTGGAGAGCGCGTGATCCAGCAGCGCCGAATCGGTGCGGTCACGGTCGCCGTCGAGCGTCCTGGTAAGCGCGTGGCGCGGCTCGTTGTAGCGAGCGGGGTCTACGTCGGCGGGGCTGCCCGGCAGCACAAAGGCGTCCAGCCGCTCTGCTTGCCGGCCCAGCTCCTCCGGCGTGAGCGCCAGGGAAACGTGCTCCGGTTCGCCGCCGGCCAGGCGCACGGCGTCGAAGTAATAGTTCAGCTTTTCGACGTTACCTTGGCGCTCTTCTTCCCGGGTGCGCCAGGGAATCCCGACACGGGGTTTCTTGTGATTTTCGGGGGACATTGAGGCAGCCAAATCCTAGCATTGGCGGGGAAAGGGCGGCAACCCCGGGTCTGTGCCCTGTGAAAAACTCGTAAGCTGTTTATTTACAATTAGTTACTGGCCTCGGAGCGGTGTGGCGGCAGACAAAACTCCTCCCGCCGGAAGAACGCAGGCAACTGCTCGAAGCGACGGTAGAGCTCGGCCCAGGATGGTGCCCGCAGCGTCACGTGGCCCACTTTCCGGCCCGGACGAAGCGCCTTGCCATACAGGTGCAAATGCGCGTCAGGAAGTGCCAGCAACTCGGCCGGTTCGGGCACTTCGCCGATCAGGTTGAGCATGGCGGAGTGGCCGAGCGTGCGCGTTTCACCGAGCGGAAGGCCAGCCACGGCGCGCAAATGGTTTTCAAACTGGCTGGTAACCGCGCCTTCGATCGTCCAGTGGCCGGAATTGTGAACGCGCGGCGCCATTTCGTTGGCGAGCAGGCGGCCCTCGCATTCGAACAACTCGATGGCCAGTACGCCAACATAGTCGAGGGCTTCGAGCACCCGGCGCGCCGCGGCTTCCGCCTCACGTTGTAGCGGGTCGGCAAGATGCGGGGCCGGCGCGAGCGAGAGGCGCAGGATTCCGGCGCGATGGTGGTTTTCCACGAGCGGATAGAAGGCCGTCTCTCCCGAGCGCGAACGGACCGCGAGAATGGAGAGTTCGCGGGTGAAATGCACCAGCTTTTCGAGGATCAGCGGCACAGCGGGGATTTCCGCCTTGGCGCGCGCGACGTCTTCCGCGGTGAGCAAACGCCACTGCCCTTTGCCGTCGTAGCCCAGGCGGCAGGTTTTCAATATGGCCGGCAGCCCGATGCTCTTGACGGCGACGTCGAGGTCGGCAGCGGAATCCACGCAGGCGAACTCCGTGGTGGGAATGCCCAGCTTGCGGAAGAGATTCTTCTCGCTGCGGCGGTCCTGCGCGGCTTCAAGGGCCTGGGGCGGAGGGTAAACGGGAACGGTCTTCTGCAGATGCCGCACGGCTTCGACCGGCACGTTTTCGAATTCGTAGGTCACGAGTGCCAGCCCGTGCGCGAATTTTTCCAGGGACTCGAAATCGGTGTAATCGGCGGTGACGCGCGGAGCGATGCGGCCTACCGGAGCTTGCGGCGACGGATCGAGAAACCGGAAATGAAAATCCAGCGGGTAGCCCGCAAGCGCGAGCATGTAGCCCAACTGGCCGCCGCCGAGAATCCCGATGGTCACTTACGCTTCCCTTTTCGCGAGGTCACGCCGGAGCCGGGCTTTGCGGGATCCGGCACGGCCAGGACTTTCCTGGTTTGCGTGCTGCGAAACTTGCGCAGGGACTCCCGGATCGCGGGATATTTGTTGCCAAGGACGGCGGCGGCCAGCAGGGCCGCGTTTATTGCACCGGCCTTTCCGATCGCCAGAGTGCCGACGGGAATGCCGCCGGGCATCTGGGCAATGGAGAGCAAAGAGTCCAGGCCCTTAAGGGCTTTGGACTCGACGGGGACCCCCAACACGGGAAGCACTGTTTTCGAGGCGGTCATGCCGGGCAGGTGCGCGGCGCCGCCGGCGCCCGCAATGACCACTTCCATGCCGCGCGATTCCGCGGCGGAGGCGTATTCGAAAAGCAGGTCCGGCGTGCGATGCGCGGAGACCACGCGTGTTTCATGGGGAATACCGAGCGCGGCCAGCGTCTCGGCGGCGAACTGCATGGTCTCCCAATCGGAGGTCGAACCCATGATGATGCCGACCAGCGGCTTCTGCTTGGCGGATTGTTTTACAGGCATTCGCAACGTCCTTGAGAGCCGGGCCCCAAACCAGCCCCGAAAGAGCGTCAAGTTTATCGCGTGAGGCGTGGATTTGGAAAACCTGGAAGGGCCAGCGCAAGCGTGCGCAGCTGGCCAACCAGGTAGAGCGAACCGGTAACGAAAATCGCGCCCGCGGGTGGCGTTCCATCGAGGGCAGCAGCAAGCGCCGCTGCGGCGTCCGGAATGACTTCGAATTGACCTGCGTGGTGACCAGCCATCTCAGCCAGCTGCGCCGCCGAAATGCTGCGCGGGTTGCGCGGTTCGGTGAAGATGACGCGTGCAGCGTGGGGAAAGAGGATGCCGGCAATTTCGTCCACGGCCTTGTCGCGCATGGCGCCGAAAATCACCGTAACGTTGTCGCGCGCGAAATTCTGCTCCAGAAACGCGGCCAGCTCGCGCGCTGCCGAGGGATTGTGCGCGCCATCGAGATACACGTCGGGCGCGGAGTGCACCTGCTCGATGCGACCGGGCCACACGGCAGTACGAACGCCGGCTTCTATAGCGTCTTTCGCGACGGCAAATCCTTGCCCCCGCAATACGCGGGCGGCGGCCACGGCGTTCAGCGCATTCTCCAATTGGAACTTGCCGGCCAATCGCGGCGCGAGCGCGAGGGTCTCGCCGGATGCAACTTCCCGGACACGGGCGCGCACCCGCCCGGATTCGAGGCGCTGCTCTTCGACGTTGAACGCGGCGAGGGTTTCAATCGCGGGCGCCTGGCGCTCGCGAGCGGTTCGCAGCAGGACCTGCAGCGCCTCCTCGCGCTGCGGGGCCAGCACGACCGGCACATCAGGCTTGATGATGCCCGCCTTCTCACCCGCTATCTCGCGCAGCGAATGGCCGAGGAAATTCTCGTGATCGAAGTCCACGCGGGTGATGACCGACACCCTCGGCAAGACGATATTGGTGGCATCCAGCCGGCCGCCCAGGCCGGTTTCGAATACCGCGAAGTCCACCCCGGCTTCGGCAAAGTATGCGAAGGCAAGCGCGGTCACGCACTCGAAGAAGGTCGGGTGGGCGCGCAGCGAGCCGGAAGCGAGAAGCTCCTCGATTTTCCCGTGGATTCCCGTGAACACCGAGGCGAATGCGGCATCGGGAATTTCCTCGCCATTGACGCGAATGCGTTCGTTGATGCGCTCGAGATGCGGCGAGGTGTAGAGTCCGGTGCGATAACCGGCATGGCGGAGGATCGCTTCCAGGAAAGCGGCCGTCGAGCCTTTGCCGTTCGTCCCGGCGATATGCGCGGAAGGGTATCTCTTCTGCGGTTCGCCCAAGTAACGCGAAAGAATTGAGATATTTTCCAGGTCGAACTTCGCCGCCGCAGCCTGGGTGGGCGCGGCAAGCTCCCGCCCCAGCGAAAACAGATAGCGAACGGATTCCTGGAAATTCATTGCGGTTCGCGGGTCAATTCATCAGAAGATCGAGCGACGAAGCAAGAAAGCCCTTTAATTCCTTGCGCGGTACGATCGCGTCGAGAAAGCCATGTTCCAGCAGGAATTCCGAGCGCTGGAAGCCTTCCGGCAATTTCTGTCGGATGGTCTGTTCGATCACGCGCGGGCCGGCGAAACCAATCAGCGCGCCGGGCTCGGCGATATTCAAGTCGCCCAGCATGGCAAAGCTGGCGGTGACACCGCCCGTTGTGGGATCGGTCAGCACAGAGATGTAGGGAAGTTTCGCTTCGTCCAGCCGCGCCAGCGCCGCGGACACCTTGGCCAGCTGCATCAGGCTGATGGCGCCTTCCATCATGCGCGCGCCGCCGGAGCAGGAGACCACGATCAAGGGCTGCCGGGTGTCCATGGCCAGCTCCACGCCACGAGTCACTTTTTCCCCCACCACCGCGCCCATCGAGCCGCCAATGAAGCCGAACTCCATGGCGCAAATCACCACCGGACGGCCGTTCAATTGTCCTTCGGCGGTGATCACCGCATCGTTCATTCCCAGCTTCTTGCGCGCGTCTTTGATCCGATCCGAATACGGCTTGGTGTCCACGAATTTCAGCGGGTCGGTGGAGGTCATGCCGGCGTCGTGCTCCGTCCAGCGCCCGTCAAACAACATCTCCAGCCGCTGCTTGGAGCCCATCTTGAAGTGGAACTGGCACTTCGGGCAGACGAACAGGTTTTCTTCCAGATCCTTGCGGAAGGTGATGGTGCGGCAGCTTTCGCACTTGGTCCACAGGCCTTCGGTGCGAACGCGCCGTTCCTCCGGCGGAGTCGCTTGATCGATCGCCTTCTTATCCCGCTTGAACCACGCCATTTTTCGTTCTTTTCTTTCCGCCGACATCGTTCGCGCTCACATTCCGCGGCGCGCGTCCGCGTTTCAATAGTCTATACCACGCTGCGCGAGAATACCTTTGGTGTAGGGATGTTTGACTTCTTTCATCTCCGTAACCAGGTCAGCGAGCTCGACCAGACTGGGGTGCGCATTGCGGCCGGTGCAGATCACGTGCACCTTCTCCGGCCGGCCGCGCAGCGCTTCCACAATCTCCGTGGCCTCGAGCATCTTGTAGCTGATCACGTAGTTGATCTCATCCAGAATCACCAGATCGTACTTACCGGAGTAAATGGCATCGCGCCCGGCTTGCCAGCACTCCTCGGCCAGCTTGATGTCTTCCGGGTCGGTCTCCGCGCCGCCGACTTTCACGAAGCCGCGGCCCATCGGACGGATTTCGAACTTGTCGTCGCCGAGCATCTTCGCCGCGTCGAGTTCGCCATAGTGCCAGGAACCCTTGATGAACTGCACCATCAGCACGCGCAGACCCTGTCCGACCGCGCGAAACGCCGCGCCGAGCGCGCAGGTCGTCTTGCCTTTCCCCGGCCCGGTGTAAACGATCAGCAATCCTGTTTCGCTTTGTGCCATGAGGCTCCGATGCAGAGACAGCAAACGAGTGTGCGAGCGAAAGGC
>DATKLU010000122.1:0-9627 GCA_035542235.1 Dongiaceae bacterium | reverse complement strand
GAAAGGACGTGGCATATCGGGCGTATAAATCACCCAGGTGAGCTCGTCTGTCAGCTACTTGATTCCGAAATCGTTCGAATTCACGTCTGAGCTGATTTTGTAAGCGGTAAATCTGAGCTTCGAGATCCGCTTCTTGCTTTTCTAGGTCGGATTGCTGTGCTAGCAGTTGTGCTCTCGTCGTCTCGGGCAAATTCGGTTCGGTTACTGCAAGAACAGGTTGTTGAAGCCTGATGGCCGTCACCTTTTGCTGGAGATCATCCTCTCCGGCCCGAAGGGCGCCGAGCTTTGCCTCAGAGAGCATCAACGAATCTTCTGAGATTCGTTGAGCTTTCACTTTCTCAGCGAGTTGTGAACGCAGGGTAGCTAGTTCATGACTCGTCCCTTGAGGTATCTTTGATCCGCAAAGCAAACATGCATGTTCGCGAGCATTCTTTTCTGCAGTCGAGCGTAATTCGTTGTCAAGAGTTCCGCACGCGGGACAAATTCCGTTCTCCAAAAGCTTGTATAACGCTAGCGAGCTGTCCTTTTCTTGCTCCGAAAGGAATGACGAGATCAATGCTGCTTCGACATTCTCAAGCTGCTCGTGCAGGCTCTCAACCTCAATACTCAATTCACTGAGATTCTTCCTTGCAACTCGAACCAGCTCCGCTGCCTCGAAGCTTTCCTTAGCGGCTCGACGGAGTTGATCGACCAATATGGGTAAGTTCGGCTCAGGTTCGGCGACTGTCGTCGCTTCGGCTTCATCATCGTTGGCCGTTTGCTCCTCAAACTCCATCAAAGCGGTGAGGTATCCACGCGCCTTTCCTAGGGCCACATGAATGTGGCGCTTTCGACTGTCCATCTGTTTTAACCTAGCCCGTTGCTTGTAAAACCAGCTCTCCCGGGAAGCGTCTTGGTTCAACATCATAAAAATGCGGACTTGTGCGGTGGTGTCCCACGCTAGTAGGCGCCTCGTCTCATTCAAATAAAGCAGTCGGTGGACAATGAATGCGAAATCTTGTGGATTCTGGTATCCACCCGATGTCCGGAGCGCATCATCAAATGCCTCCTGTGCCCCGCCCTTTTCGTCGATCCATTTCTTGGAGCGACCGGTGCGAAACCCGATGACGTATGGGCTATTGAGGCCGCGGCGAACAGCGAATTCGGATTTGCCAAGCGCAAAATGTACCTCTACCGCCGCCTGCTGGAGCTGGGTTGCGTTCAGCCGGCCTCGAAAGTAGCTATGATTCCAGCGTAGAGTTTTCTCTTCCTCAATGGCTTCGTCCGCTCCGCCAGTGAGGCCGAAAACAACTGCCTGCATTATGGTTGTCTTGCCCAGGCCGTTTCCGCCGAGGATTACGTTCGGCCCTTCAGCAAGGACCATTGACACATCTTCCCGGAAAATTGGCTGAAAGCCTGTCAGGCGGAATTCCGTTAGACGCGGAAGCACGATGAGTTGGGCCATCTGATGACCTTCCAAATGTAGCTGTTTAAGTCCACTGGATATAACGTAATAGATCAAGGTATGTCTAACTAAATACTACATCCGGGCTAACTTCTTCCGATAAATCTAGGAGAGAGAGACGAGAGCAACATCTTATCTTATTGCGATTGTCTTGGGGCACCAACTCGTTGTGGCCCCCAGCGGGCAATTCTAGGACTTGTGCCGCAGTTTGTGCCATAAGGCCTAAGTTCATTGCGCCAAAACGCGCATTCGTTTCGATGCAATTCAGTGCGCACTGAAGTAAGGCTAATTCCTTTCATGTCTTACTCTTCAGTGCAGATTCTTGCGCTTCCTTGCCAGGCAGTGCGCCTGCGGCACTAGAATTGACACGGTGGAGGTCTGGGGTTCGAGTCCCCACGAGCCTACCATTCCGGATTCCGCAGAGCCTTCTCCTTCCGAGCGTTGGTGCGTCGCGCTTACATGCACAACGAGCACGCCAGCGAATCGGTTCCGTTGTGGCGTTAACACTGACCACGCCACCCAGAGCCGTTCTGACAAACTGCGACCGGCGGCCAGAATCCTCCCACGAGCCAGGCTCGCGAGTGCGCTCTGCCAAACGACCCGGCATTCGGTTTCTCGGCTTATGCAGATAGTGCAGACCTGCCGCGTTCCGTTTCGGTTCTTGATTGGAAATCCAACCAGGTACTGGGCCTCGGGAGTGTACGTTCGTCTGAATACGGCGCGGCAAAGCTAGATTTTCGGCGCCAGCAAAGTCTTGCCCAGGATCTCCACTTCGCTGGCGCTTTGCGGAGACCACGCGCCGCCGAGTTGCCGGATGGCCCTGGCCCACGCCGCGGGCGATGCGTCTCGGAGCGCCGCGCGCCACGCCTTCCATTCCTTGCCCAACGCCGCCAGATCATCGGCAGGCGCATCTTCACGGTAGGCTTCCGCAGCACCAACCGCCGAACCGTACTCATCGCGGAAATCCTCGTGCAGATAGCCCGAGAAAAATTCCCGCAGCGCCGGGTAGCCGGGCGCTTTGCCGGCGCCGGTTTTCTTGCCGCTCATTCGCGCGCCTCCGGATAAGTTGTCAGCACGTAGAATCCCTGGCCGTCTGCGCGCAACACAATCACCGCTTGCGTGCAGGGCACGCTTTGCTCCGCGCCGCGCACCAGGCTGCGGCCAATCACTCGCCCGGCGTCAAAATGCAAAGCCAGGTTGGGGCGCCGCTCCCCGCGCTGCTGCCAGCTGGCGATTTTGCCGCGTTCGGCCGCGAGCGCCGCGGCCACGGTTTGCTCGGCCGAAACAAGGTCGGTCCAGCTGGAGGCAGCCGAAATATCGCGTTCACGGCTCAGGCGCTCGCGCAACTCGGCATCCGAGCGGCCTACATGCTTGCGCAGCGTGTGCCCGCCATGTTCTTCGTCGCGGGCCAGGTCATAGAGCGCACCGGATGGGGCCTCTCTGGCGCCGGCAGCGGCGCGAGACGCGCCACTCCACGATTCAGAAGGCGGTTTTTGGCCGCGGTCGCAGCCGGCAAGCAGCAACAGAACGGCAAGCGCAGCCCAGCGCGTGCGAACATTCATCCTTCCAGGCATCGTTCCAGGTCTTTCCTGCGGCGTCTTCGCGGGCAAGTATATGCGCGGATGAGCTGGTTTGTCGCGCGGTTGAGCGGCAACATCGTGGGTGCTATTCTCGCTGCATGGCGGATTTTTCTACCGTTCCGCCGGCGGAAGTTCCCTCCCCGGTGCAGGACCATTCCCGGCGTCAACTGGAAGCGCTGTTGGACGTCAGCGAAATCATTGCGCAGCATCGCGACCTGACCGCGCTATTCCACGAACTGGCGGCGCGGCTGCGGCCGGTGGTGGAATCGGATTTCCTGACGCTGGTGCTGCACGACCCCAAAAGGAATGTAATGCGCCTGCACGTGCTGGAATCCCGGGTGGAGAGGGAAAAAACGGTTGGCTTCGAACACCCGGTGGACGGCAGCCCGTCCGGCTGGGTTTGGCAGACGCAGCAACCGTTTATCGTCGAGGACATCCTTACGGAGACGCGCTTTCGCGAATTTCTCGATCGCCTGAGCGGCGAGGGCGTGCGTTCGTTCGCGGCGCTGCCGCTGACCACCGCGCAGCGGCGGCTCGGCTCCATGGGCTTCGGCCGCATGCAACCGCAGGCCATCTCGGCCTCGGACGTGCGCTTCATGCAGCGGGTGGCCGCGCAGGTAGCGGTGGCGGTGGACAACGCCCTGAACTTCGAATCTTCGCAGGCCTACCAGCGGCAGCTGGCCGAACAGCGCGACCGTTTGCAAGTGCTTCTGGATATCAACAACGTCCTGGTAACCAGCCGGGAGATGGGCGACCTGTTTCGCGGCATCGTCTCGGCGCTGACGCGCGTGATGCGGCACGATTACACCAGCCTGGCGCTGCTGGATCCGGCGACGAGCCTGCTGCGCATGTATGCGCTGGATTTCGACGGAAGCAGCGATTTTCTTTCGCGCGGCAAGGAATTCGCCGTGGCGCTGGATCAAACCCCGGCCGGCCGGAGCATCCTTACCGGAGAGCCCGCGGTGTTCCATGGCCCGGAGCTGGATCAATTTCCCAACGAGCTGATTCGCTTGCTGCGCGAGAAGGGCATCGTCTCCATCTGTTGCGTGCCGCTCATCACCAAAGGCCGGCCGTTCGGCACGCTGAATCTGGCCAGCCGCCGCGCCGAGGCATTTTCCGAAGGCGACGCGGAACTCCTCAACCGCGTGGCCGCGCAAATCGCCATCGCCGTGGAAAATGCCCTGGCCTTTCGGGAAATCGATTCGCTGAAAGACAAGCTGGCCGTGGAAAAGCTGTATCTCGAAGAGGAGCTGCGGAACGAATTCAACTTTGAAGAGATTGTGGGAGAAAGCGCCGCGATCCGCCGGGCGCTGGCGCAAGTGGAACTGGCCGCGCCGGCCAATACCACGGTGCTGATTCTCGGAGAAACCGGCACCGGAAAGGAACTTTTCGCCCGCGCGATCCACAACCTGAGCCCGCGCCGCGAACGTACCTTCGTTAAGGTAAACTGCGCGGCCATTCCGTCCGGGCTGCTGGAGAGCGAGTTCTTCGGGCACGAGCGCGGCGCTTTCACCGGAGCGATCAACCAGAAAGTGGGGCGCTTCGAACTGGCCGACCGCGGCACGATCTTCCTCGATGAAGTCGGCGACATCCCGCTGGAGCTGCAGCCCAAACTGCTGCGCGTGCTGCAGGAGTACGAATTCGAACGGCTCGGAGGCACGCGTTCCATCCGAGTGGACGTCCGCGTGGTGGCTGCGACCAACGCCGATCTCGGACGGCTGGTTGCCGAGCGCTCGTTCCGCAGCGACCTGTTCTACCGGCTGAACGTTTTTCCCATCCAGATTCCCGCGTTGCGCGAGCGGCGCGAGGATATCCCGCTTCTGGTTCGCTATTTCGTGCAGAAATTCAGCCGCCGCATGAACAAGACCGTGCTCTACGTTCCGAGCGATGCCATGGATGCGCTGGTTTCCTACGCCTGGCCGGGCAATATCCGCGAACTGGAAAACCTCATCGAACGAGCGGTACTGCTCACCCAGGGCAAAGAGTTGCGCGTCCCGCTTGCGGAATTGCGCAGCGCGGCGTCCGTGCCGGTCGCGGAGGAAGTGACCGCCGTTCCCAAGAGCGCCCCGGTGGCGACACTGGAAGAGGCCGAACGCCAGCACATCCTGCGCGCGCTGCGGCAGACGCAGTGGCGCATCGCCGGGCCGCGCGGCGCCGCGCTGGTGCTGGGTATGAAGCGCACCACGTTGCAGGCGCGCATGCGCAAGCTCGGCATTCGCCGGCCCATCTGATGGGACGCGGGTTCTGAGCCTTTCTATTTCAGTTCGTCGTTCAACAGGCGCGCCAGCCGCGTTCCTGCCAGGGCGATGCGCTGCTTGGCCAGTTTGCCGGCCTGCTTCTTGTACGCGGTGGTCAGGGTAAAAGGACCATCGCCCGGCCCGATCGGCGCTGAGTACACGATGGTCTGCGCTTCCTGAAAGCTTTCTGCTACCCAATCTTTTTCGTCGTGCTTTCCGGCCAGGCCGCCATTGGCCTTGGGCAGCTTGCGCGCCGCTTTCACCACGGTGTTCAAATTATTCGAAGGACCCAGCAGTCCATCCCAGAAGGCATGCAACTCGCACTTATTGCAGCTGAGCTTCACGTTGTTCCCGCCCGCGTCGCCATCGGGATCGGTGGCGCTGACCCGCGTGGACGCATGGAGCGGTTGGTGAATGTCGCCGACCAGATGCAGCAGCCAGACCAGGTCATACGACTTGAGACCATCCTCGCTGGAAGAGGCCAGCACCTGGCGAAACAGCGCGATACGCTCTTCCGCGTTGGGCGTGGGAATCGCGGGCAGCGGCGTGCCGTCGGTCGAAAACGGCGTGTCAATAAAGTGCCAGTATTTGTGCATCAGCTTGTCGTCGTAACCGGTGTTCTTGCCAGGATCAGGGCTGCCATCCGGCCGGTTGCCGCCCTGGCTGCCATCCTTGATGTAGCTGGAGTCGCGTTTGATCGCGTCGGCCCAGGTGGCCGCAAGCATGAAAATCATCATGTCCTTGTCCGCGGCGGAGGCCGTTGGGACTTCCTTGTCCACGGTGGCGGCCCAGTCGCCGTATTGCGGATTCAGTTTGAGGAGCGCATTCACGCGGTCGCGGGTGGCGGGCTTCAGCTGCTGGTACGCGACATACGCCACCGCCATGTGTCCGCGATCGTTCCATGCGTAGGCCGCGCTTCCCAGCGTCAACGCCAGGAGGACCACCAGCGCGACTTTGATCGTGTGTTTTGCCACTCGCATCATTCCACCTCCGTAACGCTTCGCAGCGCCCGCAACCGTCGCCCTGCTTGGATGCAAGGCACCCGTTGCCGGGTTTCGCCCCGCGCTTTCTCCATGTAAAATCGGCAGTTCAAATCCACGCGCGGAGTGGCGCAAAGGGCGGCACATGGCTAACGGCAACAAGAAAGGCACAATCGGCATCCTCACCGGCGGCGGCGATGTCCCCGGCCTCAACCCGGCGATCCGCGGCGTCACCATGCGCGCGCTGCGCGAAGGCTATGAGGTGATCGGCTTCCGTCACGGCTGGGGCGGCCTGATTGATATCGTCCGGGACAAAGCTTACGACAACTCCAACAATTTCCTCACCCTCACCCAGGATGTCGTCAACCGCGCCGGACGCACGGGCGGTACCTTTCTCCACTCCTCGCGCACCAATCCGGCCAAGACCAGCAAGGGCAGCGTGCCTGAGCACCTGAAGAGCCAGTACAACGCGGAAAAGAATGACCTTACGCCGGAAGTCCTGAAGAACCTCGAGTGGCTCGGCATTGAGTACATGATTCCCATCGGGGGCGACGACACGCTCAGCTACGGGGTGCGGCTGCACAAGGAAGGTGTCAACGTCGTGGCCATTCCCAAGACCATGGACAACGACGTTCCGGGCACCGACTACTGTATCGGCTTCAGCACCTGCGTCTCGCGCACCATCGAACTAACCAACCAGATCCGCACTTCGGCGGGATCGCACGAGCGTTTCCTGATTCTGGAAGTCTTCGGGCGTTACGCCGGCTACACCGCCATGCTGCCGACGCTGGCCGGCGCCGCGGACCGCTGCGTCATCCCGGAGTACAAGTTCGATATTGATGTGCTCACCGAACGCCTGGTTTCCGACCGCAAGAAAAATCCCAGCCGCTATGCGGTGGCGCTGGTTTCCGAAGGCGCGATGTTCGAAGGCGGAGACATGGTGTTCGAAGGCGAAGCGGCCGATGCCTACGGTCACAAGAAACTCGGGGGTATCGGCGACCTGGTGGCCAACGAAGTGAAAGAACGGTCGGCCAAGTTCAACAACGGCAAGAAAATCGAGGTCATCAGCCAGAAGCTGGGGTACCTGGTGCGTTCCGGCGATCCCGATGCCGTAGACTCCATCGCGCCCATGGTTTACGGCAACCTGGCGCTGGATCTGCTGCTCAGCAAGAATTTTGGACGCCTGGTGGTGCTGCGCGACGGCCGCTACGGCAACATCCCGATCGGCGACATCGCCGGCGTAAAGAAAGTCGTCAACGTGGAAGACCAGTACGACACCGCGCGCCTGCGCCCGCGCTACGACAGCTTCTCGGGCAAGCCGCTGTTCCTGATGGGCGCTTCGTAAGACCGGTCCATCCGCGGCAAGGCTTTACAGACGGCGCCTTCCCCGTACCGGCGCCGTTCTCTTTTTCCGGCCTGCTGTCTCTTTCGCGTCATTGCGAAGTAACCCGTATTCTGGGCTTTCTTTTCTCCGGCGTCCCCGGCACACTTTCTGCAAGCCTCACCCAGCCTTGCCGCAGGGGTTTCCCCGTGCGTGCTCAGCCCTTCTCTGTTTGGCTATCGTTCGCTCCGCCGCGCGCGTGCGGAGAGGTGGTGTCTATGCCGGAATCGGTGCAACATCTTATCGGCCAGCTCGCCGACGGGCGTTTCCCGCTCCGTAAGCTTCTCGGCGTGTCGCAGAACTCCGCGGTTTTTCTGACCAATGTCGCGCCGGATCGCCCCAGCGATCCTCCGCTCGACGCCGCCATCAAACTAATTCCCGAGGACCCGCAACGTTCCGAAGAACAGCTTGCCCGCTGGCGGCAAGCGGCCGCGCTTGCGCATCCCGGCCTGCTGAAAATTCTCTACTCCGGCCGCTGCACCATCGACGGCTCGCCCTGCCTCTATCTCGTCACCGAATTGGCCGACGAAGACCTCGGCCAGCTTTTGCCGCAGCGCGCGCTCACCTCCGACGAAGCGCGCGGCATGCTGGCGCCGGTGCTCGCTGCGCTCGATTTTCTGCACGAAAAGGGCCTGGTTCACGCCGGCCTGAAGCCTTCCAACATCCACGCCACCGGCGACAACGTGAAGCTCTCCACCGACCGCATTCTCCCGGCGGGCGAATCTTCCGCCGCCTGGCCGCTTGCCGCTCCCTTCGCCCCGCCCGAGTCTCTGCTCTTCCCCGCGTCCGACATCTGGTCGCTCGGCGCCGCACTCTGCGAAACGCTCACGCAGCGCCTGCCGGAGCGCCAGCCTTCCGGGGCCATGCTTGCTCCTTCGCTCACCGCGCCTTTTGACGAAATCGTGCGCCGCGCGCTCATCGACGACGCCACCGAGCGCATCTCGCTCGACGAAGTACGCGCGCTGCTCGATCCCGCGTTCGTGCCGCGCCGCAAGCCGCGCGCCGAACAGGCTCCCTTCGCAGCGGCGGCACAGGCCCAGGCCGCCGGAGTCACTTCGACCGCGCGCAGCACAGGCTCTTCCGCAACGGCGGCGCAGGGCGTAGCAACCGCCGCTCCCGCAGCGCGCGCCACGCAAATCGAGGCACTGCCCGCGATTGACCCGCTCTCCGTGCCGCTCTCGCCGGTTTCACCCAACATGGAAACTGCTGCACCCTCTCGTGCACGCATTCCCGTGACTTCGTTGCCGCAGGTGAACGCCACCATCGCCGGACCGCGCCGCGCTTCGTCACCCGCCGCCGGCGGCTCGCGCTCCAATAAGCTTTTTCTGGTCAGTGCAGTGGCGCTCGCCATTTTTGCCGCCGGCTACTTCGGCGCGCACTATCTGCGCCAGGCCGAATCGCCCGCGTCCGCCACGTCCGCGGCTGCCCCTGCACCCAATGGCGCTGCTTCGCCCAGCACCCCGCCCTCGCCCGCTGCGAACCAGGGCGCCGCCGCGAATCCTTCCGCAGCGCCGAAAATGAGATCCGGTCCGGTGGATTTGAGCACCCCGCCGGAGAAGTCCGCCTCGCGCAAGAAGCGGGAGGCGGCCGAGGCCAACGCCATCCCAGCTCGCGGCAGCGAAAATTTCGAAATCGGCAAGTTTCAACGCTTGCCGGTCCCGGCACCCGCGTCTGCCGCGAATCTTTCCGTGGTGAACAAAGTCCTGCCCGAAGTTTCCGAAAAGGCCCGCTCTACGATTCAGGGCACGGTTCGCGTGAACGTCCGCGTGCGGCTCAACCCGGACGGCTCGGTCTCTTCGGCCGAGCTGGACTCGCCTGCCTCCAGCCAATTTTTTGCGGAGCTGGCACTCAAGGCCGCGCGCCGGTGGCAATTCGCCGCATCCGATGGTGGGCCGGTTCCGGCTTCGACTGTGGTGCGCTTTGATTTCACGCCGACTTCGACCGCGGCGTACTTGCCGAAATAATTCCGGCGAACGGAACGTCCTTTGCCGGGACTACCAGAACG
>DATKLU010000121.1:0-21270 GCA_035542235.1 Dongiaceae bacterium | reverse complement strand
ACGCTTCCCCGCGGGCTCCGCACCCGCAGTTCTCAGTAACCGCTCGGCCGCGCCAGCGTATCGATGTACGCGCCGGAACGCGGGCTGTCCGACCACAGTTGAAAGGCCGTGTCGAAGTAAAAAATGTACGACGCCGCCAGGCCGCCGCTCGCGCCGTAGATCGGGAACACCGTGTTGCCGTTCACTTCGTAGAAGTCGATGTCCTTCATCACCGCGCGGCCCCAGTGGGAAAGGTCCAGGAAGTCCACGCGGGTCTGATCGGCGTTCACGCTGGACTTGATGGGCACCCCGCTCATGGTCTTGCGGCCGGTGAACAGCAGGTCCAGATCGTTGCCGCTCCCGCTGCCGCCTTCCTTGATCACCTGGCTGACCGTGATGCCCAGGTTTTCCCAGGCGTGTTCCTGTTCCACGGCCATGTACGCGATCAGCTTGCTCAGGTGGTTGATGCCCAGCGCCTTGCGCACCTTGTTGATGGCCAGGCGCACGTTGGCGGGCGTGAGTGCGGCATTGCCGGCATTGACGCGCGGCGTGGCCAGTTGCACCGGATACGTGGCGCGATTGAGGTTGAGCCAGGTACCCGTGGTCGCGTTGTTCTGGTGGTACTTGATCCCGAAGAGCGAGACCGGCTGGGCACCGGAAAGGCCGTCGTGCACGATCACATCGCCCGCGGTCAGGCCGGACGGATTCGCGTCCACGGTGATGGTCTGCGTGGGGCTGATCGGGTCGGCCGCGACCACGTTGCACGTGCCGCGATTGGTGGTCAGCGTCGAGTCGTACACCTGCAGCGTCTGCCCGACGTACACCAGCGCCGCGCCCGGAGGCGTGGACATGGTCCAGGTGGTGCTGGCGAACGAGCCGATGGTGCCGAGCACGCCGTTGCCGGCGGTCTGCATCAGCTTGTCCAGGAACGAGCGGAACTGCTTCATGCCGTTGGCCACTTCGCGCTTAGCCGCGTTCTCGACGGCCTTGTCCCGTCCGTTCGTCGCATATTCCACCAGCTTGGTGATTTCAATCGCGAAGCGGAAGAAAATCGGCGAGACCTGCGCCACGTCGTAGGACGTGCCGGACCCACGGCCGAGATCGCCGCCGTCGGCGTTGTAGCTGCCGGCCTTGCCGCCGGGGTTGACCTGCAGCGGCAGCCGCATGTTGCGGCTGGATACTTTCTCCACGTCGCCGCGCTGCTGGATCATGGTGAGTAGGATGTCGTCGCGCTCGTAGAGCAGTGGCACCTTGTCGCGCACCTTCTCGAGCTGCAACGCGACGACATTCGCGTTTGCTTGTGCTGGCATGTTCTTCTCCTTGAAGTACGTGCGCGCCGGGGTGGAACGCACAGGCGCCTCGGCTTGGTGAGAGAGGCGCCGAAAGTTTCTCTGGATCGCTGCGCCGCCGCAGCCGGTCTGCTACAGCTCCAGGATCTGCTCGTCGCTCAAACGGTTGTAGTCCACGCGGCGCGGGCCCCGCGAAGCTGCCGCAAGGTCCAGCCCCGCCGATTTTTCCGCGCGATTCGCAGCCGCGGCCTTGGCCGATGCAACGGGCGCGGCGTTTCGAGCGCCGGTCTGGGAATTCAATTGGGCATTTGCCGGGCCATTCGTCCGGACGAGTGTCCCCGCGTTGCCTGCGGCGCCTGGCGCCAAGACTCCGGAAGGTCGCTCCGAATCAGGCCCGCGATTCGCGGAGAGCGCTGCCTGCGTCCATTCCTGCACCACGCGCCGCGTCGCGCCGGGAATCAGCTGCTGCGCCCGCTCCTGAATCAATCGCACCACCTGGGTGAGCGTTCCGCCGTCAAAACTCCGTGCGGCCAGGACCCGGCTGAGCTGCTCGCCCAGCTGCTGGTCGGCCTTCAGCCCCGCCTCGACCTCGTCGCGCACCGACTGCCGCAAGCGGCCTTGCAGCGAGGCGCCTGTGGAAGCGCGCCGCAATTCGTCGTGGGCCAGATTGGGCAGCGCCGTTCGCAACGAACGCTCGATGGCACTGCCCACGCCGCGTTCGAGTTCCTCGTTGGCCGATTTCTCGAACGCTGAGTACGCAGCAAGTTGCGGCGCGGGAATCGTTGCGCCGGAAACCACGGCCGAATCGGATTTTTCGGCAACCGTACGGCCCTGCGCAGCGGCGGGTTGCGCCGCCTCTTCCAGCGCCCGCAACCCGGCAAACACCATCTCGCGAAAGGCCGCCGGATCTTCGCGCAACATGCGCTGCGCCAGCGCGGTTCGCCCCGCGCTCACGTCTGCGGCCGTCTTCCCTGCCGCGCCAAAGAACGCCGCGTCGATTTCTTCCAGCGCGCGGGCACGCTCGGCGGCGGCGCGCGCTTCCTCCGGCCTGGCAAATACTTCGCGGTACGCGGCCGACTCGCTGCGCGCTTGCTGCACGCCGTTCCACAGCTCGCGCGCTTCCGCGCTCGTCTGCGGGTCGGCCATCATTTCCGCAAGCCAGCGCGGCGGTTCGCCGGGAACGGAGCGCGCCGTGGATTGTGGCTCCTGGCTTGCCCCGCTCGCGGCCGTTGCTGCCGCTGGCGGCTGCGCTTCCTGGGTCGCAGGCGGCGCAGGCGCGGGTTCAATCTCCAGGATTTGCTCATCCGTCAGCGCGAAGAGTTCGCTCGCCTCATTCGGCGTGGGCTGCGGCTCCAAGGCTGCGGGCTGCGCTGCCGGAATCGTCGCGGATGTGCTCATGCCTTCTCCTTCGCGCTTGCCGGTGCTTCCGACGCTTCCGCAGGCGCGGCCATCGCGCTCAAAGACCGCAAATGCGCTTCCGCGTGTGCCCGCACATTGGCAAAGCCGGCTGGATTGGTGAGCCGCGCTGCCTGCCCCGCTTCGGAGTTGGCCCAGCGCTTGCACTCCTCGAATTCCACGGCGTGATCGTCCAGCAGCGCGTCTACCGGTACCGAGGGCAAGGCGCGCGGCTCGGCCTTCGCGGCTTCGCCGCCGTGCACCACGATCGGCGCCCCACCGAGCAGTTGCTGAATCTCCCGCAGCTGCTTGTTGCGCGAGTCCTCGCCCGGCACCACCAGCTCCGTCAAACCCAGCACGTTCTTGATGTACCCGACGTTTGCCGGCTCGGTCAGCGCCCGCTGGATCAGCGGATCGTTCACGCCAAAAAGCTGCTGCAGCACGCCGCGCTGCTGCGATTTGAGTCGCGGGAAGGTCTCGTCCGCTTCCGGATGCGCCGCCAGGTTGCCCTTCAGCTCCGCGGTGCGGATGCTGCGCGCGTCGAGCACGCCGTCGGGCCCAAGCAGCTGCAGTTCCACATTCGGCGGTCGGTTCTTGCGAAACACATCCACGCCGAGCAGCAGCACGTCCGCATAAAACTGTTTCAGCCGCCGCCACACCAAACCGAGGCGTCCCAGCGCCTGATCGCGCGCCAGCGCGTAGCCGCTCGCGGTCTTCACGTCTTCCATATTTCCGCCGAACACCGCCGGAAACAGCCCGGTCAGAAACTGCGCGACCGGGCCAATCAGTTCCTGCTGATGCTGCAGCATATCGGGCGAAACGCGCGCCGGCTGCGGCTGAAAAAATCCCGCGGCCAGCGGCTGGCCGGGCCTCGCCCGCGCCGGAAAATGTGCCGCCGGCTCCGCCACCTGGTTCGCCAGCGCGTCGAAATCCAGCACTTGCGGGTCGGCATAGATCGGCGGAATGCCATACTCGTAAGTCTCCGCCTGCATGTTGGAAAGCACGTTGTACCGCTCCTGCACCTGCACCAGCGAATCGCCCACGCTCGGCCGGTTCTGCCCGTCGCCCGGCAGGGCGTGCAGCACGCGCCAGTGATCGTCCATACATTCGTTGCGCGATTCGCAGTACACATCCCCGGCAAACGCCACATAGCAGCCGTCGGGAAAAAGCGCCAGCAGCTCGGCGCGGGTCGCTTCGTCCTCCACCGCGTAAAAGGCCCAGGGCCGCAGCCAGGTGCGATCGAACGTAATCAAATTCATCAGCGCATCGCCGGGATGCACCGAAGGCAGCCCTTGCTCCACGCTCAGCCGGGAAATGCGCGCGTACACGTCCTCCGCCCCCTGCGAAGGTGAGGCCTCAATCTTCTCCGCCGCATGCGGGTATGCCGCCTTCAGCTTCGCGCGGTGCACCTCAGCCTGCCACTGCAGGTACGGATACTCATGCATCTCGTTGGCCCAGACCGGTGTGTTGAGTTCCAGCCCTCCGACGATCGAAATCTCTTCCTGGCCGTTGGCCACGCGCTGCGTGCCGATTACCCGAGGCACAGTGACGCGCTCCGCGCGGCGGAGATCGCCGGCGTGTAATCCGGCGCCACAGGACGCACAGACCGGCGTGCCGGGTGCAACTTTTGCCGCCTCGTTCCCCGCAGATTCCTGCGAGTCTGCTTCCGCGGCCGTCTCTTTGCCGCAGTTCCCGCAAACATAGGCGTCCTCGCCCAGCGGAATCTCCACCGGCGCCAAAAGCGTTTCGTTGCGGAAGCCGAAGCGTTGCCCGTCCGCTACGTAGCGCACATACGCGCCCAGCTTCCCGTCGGTCCACAGGAAGTATCCGATGGAAGTCAGCAGGTGCTCGACGTGGTTATTCTGCTCGATGAGCTGCGCCACGTCGCTGGCCGCGCGCGCCGCCGCAATATCCTCCAGCGATTGCGCCGACTGCGGATAGAAGCGCACGCTCGGCACGTCCTGCGAAAGAACTGCGATAAACGACAGCCCGAAACCCTGGTAAAAGTTGGTGACGAACTGGTAGCGCGGCATCTCTTGCAACGCGCGGTCGTCGCTGGCCCGCTGCTCGAACGGCAGGTGCCAGTTCATGTCGGTGGGATTCCACCACGCGTAGTGCAAACCCTGCCAGAAGAGGCGCGCCTGGCGTATCCGGCGAATTTCGTTACGGCGGGCCACCACGCCCTCTTCGCGATATTGCCGCACCAATTCGCGCAGTGCGTTCACCAGATGCGGCTTGGCGTCTTCCAGCAACTCGTAGTTCGGCCCCAGCACCGCCGCTGCGAGCGTGCCGCCCGGTTCCTGCGCCGCACCCAGCGACGCGTCCAGCGGAGCGGTCACTGCGTTTCCGTCCGCCGGCGCGAATCCGCCGTCCGCATTCCCAACCGGCGCGCCTTCCAGAATGTGTGTCGTCGCCACGAGTTCGTCCTTATCGTTTCGCGGCCGCTTCCTGCCGCGCTTCCGCTTCCTTGATCGCCTGGATCTGTTGCCAGGACCGCCGCCGCGCGCGCGGTAGCTCCCGCATCACCGGCGCCACCGGAAACTCCACCGGCGGAAATCCCGCCGTCCCCAGCAGCGAATTCAGCAGCGCGCGGTTCTCCCCGCGCAGCCGCTGCACCTCTTCTTCCAGCGCCGCCACATACCTCGGCTTGATCCACCGCCGCAGGAATTCCATCACCGGCCCCCGCGTCGCGGAAAATGCCTGGCCTGCGCCAGCCTGCGCGCTTTGCTTTCCAGGCGTTGCGATTGAATGGCCACAGACGTCGGGTCCGTCGCCGTGATCTGCCGCGCAATGTGCTGGTCCAGGGGCATCCCGTTGGTCAGCCGGGGCGCTTGCAGGACCGGCCCGTTCGCGATGGCAGGCATCCGCGTAGCGGCGTTCGCCGACTCATCCGGTAAAAACCGTGCTGCCGCCACAAGTCCGTACCGCGCGGCGTCCGCCGCATCGTCGCCATCCACCTTGCGAATGTCCTCGATGCGGCGTTCGTCGCGCACCAGATGCGGCAGGCACTCAATCAATTTTGCGCAATGATCGGTAATCACCCAGGCATCGCGCTCCAGCATCTGGTACATCCATTGCCAGCCGCCGATGCGGTCGTCGTCCGCAGGCACCGGCCGCGGCAGCCCATTCGCCAGCAGCACGTCGCCCAGTTGCTCGGCCACCGACGCTTCCGCCGTGCGGTGCGCGAACGCGTCCGGCGACAAGAACACCTCGCGAATCGGTTCCCGCCCGCAGCGCTCGACGATGGCCTGCGCCAGCATGCGCGGCGAAAGATTGTTCTGCACAAATTCGCGGTAGGTCACGACGCGCGCCGGCGTGCCCGCGGCCGCGTGCCAGTACACCGCGCTCGGATGCTGGAAGCCCCAATCAATGGAAATCCAGCGCGGGGTCCAGGGCTCCAGCCGGATGTCCTCCGCGCGTGCCGTGTGCCGGCCAATCTCGAAGACGTCGAAGTACTGCCCGGCAAAAACGTTCCAGTCGCCATCGAGGAACGCCCGCCGCAAATGTTCCGGCAGCGCTTCCAGCGTCTTGCGATACGCCGCATCCCGCGCGTAGATCGGGTTGTCGTCCAGCCGCGCGCGTATGAATTCGTAGTCGTTCGGGTCGTAGGCTTCCGGCCGGTCGAATCCCGGCGGAGGCTGCTTGTCCAACCACAATGCTTTGACCCAGGCATGTCCGATGTTGCCGGGATTCGTTGCACCGGCCATGCACGCAAAGCTGCCCGGCAGCGCGCAGCGGTTGCGCGAAGTCAGAAACTGCCATTGCTTCAGCGTGAAGTGCGTCAGCTCGTCCAGACCGATGAACAGAAACTCCGCGCCCTGGTATTGGTAGACGTCGCTTTCGTTGCGGCAGTACCCGAACCGCGTGGTCGAGCCGTTGTTCCAGGTTACGGTGTGCTTGGCTTCGTGGTAGCGCTTGTAGAGTTTCCGGGGTACGTCGCGCCGGAAGTACGCCAGCAGCGACGATTCCAGCTCCGGATACGTCCGCCGCAACAACAACGTGTCGCAACCGGGATTCTCCAAAGCCTGCGCGATCGCTTCCCACAGCAGCGCCTTCGTCTTTCCCGGACCCGCCGCGCCGCCGAACAAACGATACTTCTTCACCGAACTGTGGAAAGCCTCTTGCCGCGCAAACGGGTCGTAATAAAGTTTCAGCCGCAGGCGGCCGGGCTTTGCCAGCATCCGCGCCATGGTCTCACTGTCCGCGCAGCTTTTTGCCCACGTAAAACGCCACGCCGCCCCCGACCAGCGCCACCGCCGCCGGCCAGTGATGCAGGCTCAAGACCAAGCCGGCTACGGCCGCTGCCACTCCCGCAATCTGCACGATCTCTCCGATGAACTGCGCGTTGGCACTAACTGTCGTCACGTTCCCCTCCCGTCGCTTCCGTTGACTGCATGCCTCGTTTTGGGCGCGGAAACCCTTCCCAGTCGATTCGCAACCCCTCGTCCACCGGCGCTACCGGCTGCGTCGCCGCGGCCTTCCCGAAAATCAGTTCGCGCAGGCGATCCAGTTCGCCTTTCACTGTCTTGTCGTCCGGCGAGGCCAGCAGCCGCGCGCTGGCGGCTACCAGGTCCACCTTCAGCGCCACGGCGCGGACATACGCCGAACCGTCCAGCAGGGCCAGCGGATCGGTTGGCGTGTACAACGCCGCCGCCGCTGCGCCAGCCCCCGTTGCCATGCCGCCTTCACTACTCGCCTGCGTGCGCTTTTTCGTCACGCTCTCCCCGCCTTCGCCATCCCTCGCCGCATCCTCGCGGGACAGCGCCGGGCCTGCGTCCGATCCGTGCTCCGGGGAGCCCGTACCCATTGGGACGGTCCCTCCACTCGGTGTTGCACGCGTGACGGCAGGCCCAGCTGCGGCCGTTTGCGCGGCCGCCGCCCTGCTCCTCCGCGGCCCCGCTGCGTGTGGGGGCTTGCGCGTGGAGGGCGCGCGAGGGGCGGGCGTTCTGTCCGTGCGAGCTGGCGCCGGCATAGCTGCGGCGCGCTTCGCCGCCGCGCGGCCGCGTGCCGCGGGCGTAGCCACCGGCGCCGTTCCCTGCTCCGGTGGAATCTCAATCGCGTCGGTATTCATTCGGTAGAAATACGGCCCCGCCACGGAGCCGTGCGCCGGGCCTGCATGCCGCAGCCTGGCCCGGCACTACAAAGACAAAAGCCTGCGCAACTCCCCGCTCAATGCGGCTTGCGCCCGCTTACCGGCATTTCATTCAACTGCCGCACCCGCTGCGCGAGCGTCCGCAACTCGTCCACGTTCTCTTCCAATCGCCGGTCCGGCAATTTCCGCATGCACACGCCAAGCATCACGCCCGCCAGCACTTGTGCGTGCTGCAGGCAGAACACCGTGCGTTTCCCTGCCCGCTTCTTGCACGGCCGCCAGGCCTTCCCCGATCGCCCCTCCGCCACGAACGCCGCACACCCAGCCATGCCTTCACTCCTTGCTCCGCGATCCGCCACTTGCCGCTTTCCTGCTACCGCTCGCAGCCGCGATGCCTCGCGGCAGGTTCACTGCACAGAAACAGTGAAGCTGACCGGAGCTCCCGGTTTGACCAAAGCAGTAGCAGTACATGCGTTTGGGTCCGATTCCGTCCCGTCCGCCATTTGCGCCGTGGCGCCGAAGCTGTGCACGCCGCTGCGCAACGTAAGCGCCGCGCTGGTTCCGGTGATTCCGGTGACCGCTCCGTTCGCGCCTGCCGGCGCCGCGATCGAAAACAGTTTCAACGGCGTCGCGCTGGAAAGGTCATAGATGTTGAACTGCTTCACGCAGCCGGTGGTGACGGTGCTCGAGCAGGCGTTGTCCGCCGTGAAGTCGTAGTTCAGCGTGGCGGTGATGGTGTGCTGGCCGGTCGCCGCGGTGAGCGGCGCTACAGCAGTCGCCGCGGCAAGCGGCGCGACAGCATTGGCCGTGGCAAGCGGCGCCATAGCATTAAGCGCGACAAGCGGCGCCCCGAGCGTCGGGCCATTCGCCGCGAGCCACGGCCACAACGCGCACAGCAGTGCGAGCGTTCGAGTCATGGTGCGTTCTCCTAAGAAGTTTTTTCCGCGAGGTTGCGCAGGACCTTGACGATCCTGAAGCGATACAGCAAACGTGGATCAAAAAAGCCGGCCTTCAGGCCGGCGCTACGGCTGCCACGCGAGTCGGTCTGGCGGTGCGCCTAGACCAGGATCTTGGCCGTCAGCCCGCTTCCGCCCGTTGCGCTCACAAACCGTATGCGTACGAAGCGGCCTTGCACGTTGCCAACGGTGCGCCCTTCGCCGGTGGTCGCCGTCGTCGTATCGATGGTCTGGTATTCCGCATCCACGTCATTCACGGCGACCTGCAGCACCAGGCTCACCGCCGATGGCGCGCCGCCAAACACCGTCTGCCAGCGGACCGAGGTGCCTCCATCCGGCAGACCCGTGAAGCTCGGCAGCGCAAATTGCGTGCCCGAGGTCGCGGAACCCGGAAAGGTTTCGTTGTTGAAGCTGTAGCCCACGTCGCCGGAAAACAGCGAAGTCGGCGGTGTCACGTTCTGGTAAGTCGGCATGGAAGCTCCATGAGTAGAGACGAAAAGTGGAAGGTCGAAAACGGAAAAGCGAAATTGGAAAGGCGAAACCCGGGTGCCTGCGCCCGTGTCTGCCCGGCAAAACCCGCGCCCGGACACAAAAAAGCCGCTGAGCCTGAGGCCAGCGGCGTCGCTATCTCTTCATGGTCCGGTTTTGGTCCGGCTTGCACTGCGCCGGGATACACTTCTCAACGAGGGAAAGTATATAACAACTCGTCACGTAATGTCAATAGAAAATTCCTGCGGCCGGCAAGATAACCTGGCCCGCGCAGCTTGCCCCCATTGCAATGCCTGGCGCGTGGACTCCTCCCTTCCAGGCTCTGCTCGCTCCGCGCCCACCTGTCACATTTTCCTCGATTCTTATCTTGACTCGCGCTTCGCACAAGCGCACGCTCCGCCCACCGGATCCGCTCCGGCAGCATTGGACGCGTAACGCAACGCCGCCTCCTGGCGGCCGAAGTAACAAATAGACGGGCGCAGCGTCCGCTGTCGCACGTCGCGTCCCGGCGGGGCGTGGACATCCGTCCGCGCCCCTGCCTTTTCCTGCTACCATACTTTTATGCCGGCCGCGTCCGCTTCCGCCGTCTTGCCCGAAATCGCTCGCCTCGCCAACATTCGTCTCCACCCGATCAAAAGCCTCGATCCCGTGTATGTCCGGGAAGCCGGCATCGGCCGCAACGGCAGCCTCGAACTCGACCGGGTCTGGGTGCTCTTCACCGCAACCGGTAAGCTCATTGACGGCAAGCGCTTCCCCGCCGTGCATCGCATCCGCGCTGTGTTCGATGAAGCCGTCTCGCAGGTCACACTTTCCATCGCGGGATCGCCCGCCGTCGGCAGCGTGCCGCTCAGCGATCCCGGCAGCGCGCGCTTTGCGTTTCCAGCCGACTATGATCGCGCCGCACAATGGTTCTCGCACTGCTTCGGCCAGGCCGTCACCGTCCGCCACATCCCGGAGAGCATGCCCGATGACGGGCTCGCACCCGGTCCGACCATCCTCTCCACCGCCTCGCTGCAAACCGTGTGCGAGCTCTTCCCCGGCATGCCGCTGGAAGAGGCCCGCGAGCGCTTCCGCGCCACGCTGGAAATTGACGGCGTCCCCGCTTTCTGGGAAGACCGACTCTTCGGCGAGAACGACTTCTCCACCGTGCGTTTCCGCATCGGCGAGGTGCGCTTTGAGGGCAGTCATCCCTGCGCGCGCTGCCCTGTCCCGCCGCGCCATCCGCGCTCGGGCGAAGAGTTCGTCGGCTTCCAGCGCGCTTTCACCGAGATGCGCCGCAGCGCCTTGCCGGCCTTCTCCCCGGTCGAGCGCTTCGACCACTTCTACCGATTCAGCACCAACACCCGCGTCCCTTCCAGCGAAACCGGCAAGCTCCTCCGCGCCGGCGATGTACTGACCTTCGGGTAACCGCTGCTCAAATCACTGGATCGCGTCGGCGGTTGCCCAAAAAACCGGCAAACGGCGCGCCGCGCTTTTGCGCAAAGCGTCTCGCGCCCCACCGGACCCGCGCACCGGCTCAAGCGGAGATCGCCTGCTCGCTGAAGTATTTTCTCGGCGGGAACATCTCCCGCCGCAGCAGTTCCCGGCCGCAGCGTTGCCGTATCTCCTCGCTCCACTTCGACCAGTTCGTCTCGCTGATGCCCAGAAAGTGCCGGGCTCGTTCGTAGGGCGCCAGGCCCACGTAGAAGAGCCGGAACATCACCATGCGCGATGCCTGCTCCGGCGCAGCCAAGGCCGCCTGCCCGGACAGGGCAAAATCGGCTACCCATTCATTCAGCCGCGGCCGCACGTCCGGCCGCCAGAGAAAGCGCGTCGAGTCCTGCCAGTTCAGCGCGCAGACTCCGCGCTTCGTCTCCAGCACCTCCCGCGCGCCGCGGTAGACCTCCCAGCACACATCGAACGCGAACTCCGGCTTGATGCTCATCGGCCGCACCGCGCTTCCGCAACTCGAGCCGTTCGCTCGAGTTCCGCCGGGTACTGCGCGCCGGTCTGGTTCTCGGCGCTCTCTCCTGCACTTTGCCCGACAACGTCACCGGACGCATCGCAATCGCCGCGCGGCGTGCCATTCACCGGCGGGCGCGCCATCTTCCCGCCACGCGCCAGCCCGTGCCCAGCGTCCAACTTGTATTCCCAAACCCGCGCCGCGCGTTCCGCCAGCACGCCAGGCAACGCTGCCTGCGGCCGGCAACGCTTCGCCAGCCGGTAACCGCCGTAGCGCTCCTTGCGCAAGTGCCGCAGTTGCGCCGAAATGCTGGCCGGCGGGTATTCGGTCATCCGCGCCAGGTCCTCCAGCGTCAGCCACACGGCACACTCCGCCGCGCTGAGCATGATGTCCCGCAGCGCCTCCCGCTGGCTGGGCTTTTCTGCCCCCGCCACGCCCTCGCCCCGTTTAACGTCCGATCCTGCTTGTCTCCGCATCGCCCACCTCCCCCGGCGGAACCGGATCAGCGCCGTCGTCACCGGCGACATCACCCACGACATCGCCCAAGACGTCAGCGTCGTCCTCGTCCGCCTGCCATGCCGACCGATCCGGATCCTGATAGTCCCCGGCGCACGCGCTGCACGCTTGCCAGCCCTCGCGGCCGGCATGACGACGCGGGATCTCCTGGTTGGTTTTCCAAGATTTGCACACGCATCCACAGCCATGCCCCAGGCATTTACCTGTTGACAAAGGGTACGCTCCGGTTAGCATACCCGGCACACTCTCTCTGTCCCGGAGGCCCCATGCCCAGCTGTGTGAAGGTCACTCCCCCCTGGGAGTTCCTGCTGTCCGCGTCCCGCAACTCGCTGCAGAACTACGAACTCTCGCGCTTGTCCCACGCCGCCAATCTCCGCAAGGAAATCGCGGCGCTGGTGGATCTGTGGGTGGAGGAAAACAGTGCGGCCATGCTGGCGCGCTGGCTGATGGAACATCGCGAGCGCGAGTCCACGGCCTCGGCATCCGAACAAGTTGCCAATCCTGACGCGGCACCGACCACGCCGAACGTCGCTCAGCCCCCCGCGCAGCGGAACGCCGTGGCCGCTTCCGTGTCCGATAATTTTTTGCCGGAATTTGTCACCGGAAGGAGCACGTACCACGGCCGACCCTAGATTTTGCCGGTACTCCGCGCAAAAAAGCGGCGCGGATCGCGTAAAAACCTCCCCAGGCACGCTCGGGCGCAGCTTTCGGGGAGGTGTGACAGTTGCGTGCGATCGCGCGCCGCTTTTTCCCCTTGCCGCCGGCTCAACCCCGGCGACCGCGCACTTCTCCGCCCAGCCACGCCCGAAAAACTCGCTTCGCCACGCTGTAAACACAGCCCACCCCGTGACCAAGCCCAAGCAAAAGCAAGCTTCTGTCACAGGATGTTTATATTATTTATGAGTAATTACTGAGGACTTGCAGAGGACTTGCATGCGGGCCGCAGCCCGGAAGCGCTTACCGAGCAGCAGGAGCCTTCGGCAGGATGTCTTTCTCCAGCATCTGCTCTTTGCGATACACCAGCGAGTTGATGTCGAACGGCGCCAGTTCGAATCCGTGCCCGTGCGTGATGGCATCGGTCGGGCAGGCTTCCACACAATAGCCGCAAAAAATGCAGCGTGAATAATCGATGTTATACACCGAAGCATAGCGTTCGCCGGCCGAGATGCGGTTCTGGTCGGTATTTTCCGCGGCTTCGATGTAAATGCAGTTCGCCGGGCAGGCCGCGGCACACAGGAAGCATCCCACGCACTTTTCCAGGCCGTTTTCATCGCGGTGCAGGACGTGAATCCCGCGGTAGCGCGGCTGGAAGTTCACCGGCTTTTCCGGGTAGCTCTCCGTCACGACCTTCTTGAACATGGTCCGGCCGGTGACGCTGAAGCCCTTGAACATCGTACGGAATGTTTCAAACACTTCGCGAATAGGGGATGCCATGGCAAGAGTTTAGCAGAGGCCGCGAAGCCCGGCAAACCAGCCGCAGCGGCCCCGAAATCAGGCGGTCAATGCGCGCTTTTTCGTAAGCGCCTGGATGATCTGCTTCCCGTGGAAACGACCGTTCTCGATGAAAATCTCGCCCGTGAATCGTCCGCCGACAACCACGCCCGCCACGTGCACTCCGGGAATATTCGTTTCCAGCGTCTCCGGGTCCATCTGCGGGCGCTTGCTTGACGGGTCCAGCTTGACTCCCAGGCTTTCGATGAACTCAAAATCCGGGTGATAACCGGTCAGCAGAAACACCTGCTTCGCGGGCAAGCGCTTTGCACCGTCCGGGCCCTCAATCAGCACCTCGTCGCGGGTGATCTCTTTCACCGTCGAACGGAAATGCATGGGGATCTGCCCGGCCTTGATGCGATTCTCAATATCCGGCCGCACCCAATACTTCACGGTGCTGCCCATTTCCGCGCCGCGATGCACCATGCTCACGCGCGCGCCGTTACGCCACAAGTCCAGCGCCGCCTCCGCCGCGGAGTTCTTTCCTCCCACCACGATCACATCCTGATGCCACAGCCCGTGCGGCTCCGTGTAATAGTGCGAAACGTGCGGCAGGTCCTCTCCGGGAATTCCCAGCCGGTTCGCCAGGTCGTAGTAGCCGGAGGTGACCACCACCTTGGCCGCACGATAGGCCCGCTTTTCTCCCTTGGCGGTCTCGCTTGCCACCGTAAAATTTCCATCGCTGCCGCTCAGCCCGGTCACCCGCTCAAACTGCTTCACTTGCAGGGAAAAATGTTCGGCAGCCTTGCGGTAATACTTCAGCGCCTCCACTCGGGTGGGCTTCTCGCCCGAGCAGATCAATGGCAAGTCTCCGATTTCCAGGAGTTCCGGGGTGGTAAAAAACACCATGTTCACCGGGTATTTGAAGATCGAATTGCACAGCACGCCCTTTTCCAGCAGCAGCGGCTTGAGTCCCGCGCGCACCGCCTCAATCGCGCACGCCAGACCCGTCGGCCCGGCCCCAATGCAAATCAGGTCGTAGTTTTCCATAGAAAATCAGTTTGCCGGGGGTAAACAGAAAATGCAAATCCGCCGCATCCATCGTGCCGACGGAGATTTTTCATGCCTGGAGATGTTGCGGCGCAGGTCAGGCTGCGGTGGAATCCGCTTCCGAGGAAGAGGAACCTTCCAGCTGCGACAGGATTTCGCGCAGGGTGGTGATCAGCTCATCGCGCGAAACATGGCTCTTCTTGAACTGAATCCGAAAGCGGAACGATTCGTTCTGCGGCTCAAAGTGAAAGATGAACGGCTGCGGCCGCTGGGGGCCGGACTGCTCTTCCCGGCGTTCGCGGCGCGCTTCATCGCGGGTCAGGCCGCCCTGCAGGATGCGCTGAAACATCTCCAGCATTTTCTTTTCGGTAGGCTGGCGAGCGATCTGCAGCAACAGCGACTTGGAGTTGACCCCGTGCTCGATGCACTTCTTGCGCAGCGACTCGGGAATATTGCGCAGGGAAAGGGTTTCGGTGACCGAAGAGCGCGCCCGGCCGATTTTCTTGGCCATGTCCTCGTGGGTGTATTCGAATTGCGTAGCCAGGCGGTGCAGGCCGTCCGCTTCTTCAAACGGCGTCAGGTCCTTGCGCTGGATGTTTTCGATCAGCGCGATTTCCAGGGTCTCGGCATCGTCCACGGTCTTCTCGATGCACGGCACTTCGCGCAAGCCCGCCGCACGCGCCGCATGATAGCGGCGTTCCCCGGAGATGATGTAGTAGCAGCCCTCGCCGGCCATGAAGCGCACCAGCAGCGGCTCCAGCACGCCCTTTTCGCGCACCGATTCCGTCAGCTCGCGCAGGTCCCCGAGCGCTTTGCGCGGCTGCTCCGGGTTCGGGCGGATCTCATCCACCCGGATCATCCGGCCCACCGCCGCTCCGCTGAAGCTCGTCAGTTGCTCGATGTAATGCGCGTCATGCCGCATCTTCAGCGTGACGGGTAACCCGACTTTCTTCGACACGTTGGATAACCTCCGCTGCCAGTTTCTTGTACTCGACCGCGCCGGGTGACTTCGGCGCGAACGTCAAAATCGTTTCCTTGTAGGCCGGACTCTCTTCCAGGCGAACATTCTTGCTGATCTTGGTTTTGAACAGCACTTCGCCGAACACCGAGCGAATCTGCCCGTGCGTGTCCTTGGAAATATTGGTGCGCTTATCGAACAGCGTGATCACCACGCCCAGCATGCGCAACTGGGGATTGGGCCGCGCGCGGATGCGCTCGTAGGTTTCGAGCAAGTCGTCGGTGCCTTCAATCGCGAAGTAGGCGGCCTGGATCGGGACCAGCAAGTGGGTCGAGCTCACCAGCGCGTTCACGGTCAGGATGCCGAGAGAAGGCGGGGTATCGAGAACCACATAGTCGAAATCTTTCAGTACCGGCGCCAGTGCGTCCTTCAGACGGTACGGCGCGTCAAACTGCCCAGCGAGCACCTGTTCCAGCTTGGCCAGTGCCAGCCGCCCCGGTCCTACGGACAGCATCGGGTCCTTCGTCGGCTTGATCACGCTGGCCATGGGCGTGCGCGTATCGCTCAGCACGTCGAACATCGAGGCCGAAATTTCCCCGGAATTGAAAAACGCAATCGTGGAATTCGCTTGCGGGTCGAGGTCGATCAGGAGGGTGCGCTTGCCGCGGTGGGCGATGGCTGCCGAGAGATTGATCGCTGTGGTGGTTTTTCCGACTCCGCCTTTTTGGTTGGCAATCGTAAGGATGGCGGTCATTCCAATGCGCCTCCCTTCGCACGGCTCACGCAAGTTCGCGTGAACGCGCAACCGGCTTCTCTGTTGTCAGTGCCGTTCGTAGCTAGCCCCCTGCAACTAGGCTAACTCTACGTTCGTAAGCGATTGAAGCGCAAGGGAAAATTGGCTTTTTGCGGAATCTTCGGTGGAAAACTTTTGGCAGTAAATTCGTGCGCTGGCTGGCTGCGAAACGCCTAAAAATCAACCGCCCAGAACTCCTCCGGCGGCTCCTCCAGTTCGAGCCCCAGTTCCCAGCCGGTCCGGCCTTCATGCCCACGCCAGATCAGAACCGCGCTGGCCACGCGGTTGTTCACCAGGTTCACCAACTTCAGCTTCTGCCCGATCGCGAATCCTTGTGGCACCACAGCCAGGCAGCCTTTCGGTCCGATGTCCACTGTCCAGCCGCGCACGGAGTGGTTCTGCGAGCCTTCCCACCACTCCACCGCCACCGGTACGCGCGAGTTGACGCGCTTCCCCGCCCGCAATTGCTGCAGACTCAGCGGCACGGTTTGTTCGCTCCAGTTCGGATTCACCGTATGCTCCTCGAAGTGCCGCCAGCCGGGACAGACCCGCACACACTCCGGCAACAGACCTGGCTGGTTCGTATTCCACGATAGGAGAGCCAGCCGAAGCCGGTCAACGCCGGCAGAGTACAGGCGCGGTGAGAGAGTAACCCGCGCTCAGCGAGCAGGCGCTGGCCGGGGGCGGGCGGCAGCGGGCAAGGCCAGCGTGGAGTTCAGGAGAGGGCCCCGCGCAGGTAGCTCAGCATCCGGAAGCCGGCGATGTACGAAAAGGGCGCCAGCTCCAGCGAGTAGTGCCCACAGGAAAGCTCCAGGGTGCGAGGGTTGGCGCCGTGGGTATGCAGCGCCTCCAGCATCTCGGCCGTCAGCTCCGGCAGGAAGGTGGGGTCGTACTTGCCGTACACCATGAAGGTATTGCGGTTCGCGCCCATACCCTTTTCCACGAACGGCATGGGGCTGATCGGCGCCCAGTAATCGCGCAACTCGTCCAACGTCACGTGCTCGCGCAAGCCTTCCCAGACATGGTTTGTGGTCATGCCCTGGCTCACCACGTCGGCAAAGTAGGTGGAAACATGGAAGAATCCGCCGGCGTGCACGCCCTCGTCGTGCATCAGCGTGATGTACCCGACCGAAGAGCCGATGCTGGTGCCCAGTACGCCGATTCGCTGGTAGCCCTGCTGCTCCAGCCAGCGCAGACAGCGTTTCGCGTCCTGCACCGCCTGGCGATTCGCTTGCAACGTCAGGCCAATGTTCGACCCCACCAACTGGTCCGCGCGCTCATGTCCATGGACCATCCGCCGATCGTGGTAGGGCATGCTCATTTTCAACGCGGTCACGCCGATCCGCTGCAGCCATTCACACAGGCCACGCTGACCGTGCCATTTGGCGTTCCAGTTCGGCAAGACCAATACCGCAGACTGCTTGCCCTTCGCTGGGAACAGCTGCGCATGTACGCGGTTGTTCTCCGCCCAGGGCGACTCCACGCCAGAGGTAAAGGTCAGAACATTCTCGTGGTCCAGACGGTAGTCGTTGGCCGGGCCGGTCTCATACCATTCCCGGCTCGCCGCGACCGCCTGCCTCGCGTATTCCCGGACAAACCCTCGCGGATCGCTCTCATCCGCCCGCCCGCCGATGTATTCCGTGCCCCAGGCAAACGGCCGCACTTTGCGGTTGTCGTCGGTGGTCCACCGACGGTGCTCGTAACGCCGGATTCTCTGTTCGAACCAGTGCATTTTTGCTCTGCTCTCACTATAGCGAAGCATCCGGCGTTGCACAAAACGCCATCCCGTTAGCCATCCGACAACGCACCCGGGCGCCGCGATTGAGGCCTCTCGGCTCCTGTGCCAGAGTCAAGTTGTGATCATTGCCGCCTTTTTCCTCTTCGGACTCGTCATCGGGAGCTTTCTCAACGTCTGCATCACGCGGATACCGGAGGGTGTGTCCATCGTCTCGCCGGGATCCCGCTGCCCGCACTGCGGCACAGCCATTCGCGCCTACGACAACATTCCGGTCGTCAGTTGGTTTGTGCTTGGCGGCAAATGCCGCGATTGCCATGCGCCGATCTCCGCGCTCTACCCTTCGATCGAATTCGTGACCGGCTTGATTTTCGTCGGCTGCTACCTTTGTTTTGGCCTCACGCCCGCCGGCCTCAAGTGGATTTTCTTTTCGTCCATTCTGCTGGTGCTCATCGTTACCGACTTCCGCGAGCGCCTTCTGCCGGACGCGGTGAACTGGTTCGGCGTCGGACTGGGTCTGGCTTTCTCCGTGCGCGTGCCACCGGAGGACGGTGTCGCTCGCCTGCTCTTCGGACCTTCGCTGCGCGCCGCGCTTCCGACATGGTCTTTGGGGCTCTTCGATTCCCTTCTCGGCGGTATTCTCTGCGCCGGTCTCCTGTGGGCCGCCGCTACGCTTTACCGTCTGATTCGGCATCGCGACGGCATGGGTTTCGGCGACATCAAGATGATGTTCATGGTCGGGACGTTCCTTGGGGTTCGCGGCGCTTTCCTGACAATCCTTCTTGGCACGGCGCTCGGCACGGTCATCGGCATCGCCGTGGTAGGCGCGCTCTTCGCCGCGGGTTGGAAGAGCAGCCTCGCGGAGCGCGCCAGCAGGAAGGGCCTGGGCAACGTGCGCGGGCTTCGCTGGGCCATCGCCAGCCGCTACCAGCTTCCGCTCGGCACGTTTTTGGGCATCGCCGCACTGCTGGTGGTATTCTTCGGCCCCTGGTCGCTGTCCCGTTGGTCGCTCATTTCGCTCGTCTAAGAACGCACTATGCACGTCTGGCTCTACGCTTTGCTGTTCCAGTTCCAGACCGGCGGTCCGCCGTATCGCATTCTTTTTTTCGCCATGACCGGCGTCATCCTTGCCGGCACCCTGCTGATTGCCGTAGCGGCTCTCCGCAAGCTCACGTCTTCGTCACGGAATTCGACCTCTCCCGCGCAGGCAACCGCCCCGCGCGCCGAGAACGAGTCCGCCTTCATGGCCGCGTCCTTTCAGGCCGTTATTCAAAAACTCCGCGAGGACCAGAAGGAATCCGAACGCGAACACCAGCAGGAGCGGGAACGCGCCGAGGGCACGAAACGCTTGCTCGAAGAAATCACCCGTAACATGCCGGCCGGCATGCTCGTCGTGACCGTTAACGGATTGATCGCCGCCGCCAATCCCGCCGCCGAATCTTCGCTCGGATTCCACAGCCTCACGTATCGCCGCTATTCCGAAGCCCTCGGCTCGGAGACCCCGTTTTCCCTGCTCATCCAGCAGTGCCTGAGCGAAGCCGCGACGTTCCGCAACGAATCTGTCGCCCACATCACCAACGACGGCGTGCCGCACGAATTCGATGTGACCGTCCTGCCCATCCGCTACGGCGAGCAGGGCGCTCTTGCCGCCCTGTGCCTCTGGAGCGTCGTCCCCGCCCGGGACACCGCGGCCCCATCGCAAACGGTCAACTAGCCTGTACCGTTAATCCTTTCGCGATTCCCCGCCTGACATCCGGGCTCCCCTGGCGTGGAAACGCGCTAAAATAGCCTCAGTCACAAAGACCAGCCCGTGCCGTGACGCAGTCCGGAGGTATTCTCGTGCGCGCTACCAGACTTTTCCCTTTTGCCGCGCTTGCCGCTCTCTCTTTGCTGGCCTATCCCGCGCTGGCCCAGGACCAGTCGCAGTCTACCGGCGACCCCGTAGCGGACGCGGCCCGCAGAGCCCGTGAGCAGCAAAAGAACGCTCCCAAGCCGAAAAAGGTTTTCACCAACGACGACGTGTCCTCAAAACCCGCCCCAGCGCCCACGCCCGCGCCGGGCGAAGCCAACGCCACCACGCCGGCTGGAGACACCGCCGCGGCCTCGAACGATTCCGGTAAGTCCGGCGGCGACAAGGATCTGAAGCAGGAAAAGAAGGACGAAAAATACTGGCGGGCGCGCTTTGCCGAACAACGCCAGAAAATCTCGGACACGCAGAACGAAATCAATGTGCTGCAGCGTGAAATCGAAAAAGCGAACCTGCAGTACTATCCGGATCCACAGAAAGCCATGACGGAGCAGTTCGACCGCAAGGAAATCAACGACAAGACCAACAAGCTCAACGAGAAGAAGCAGCACCTGGCCGAGCTGCAACAGGGCCTGAGCAATCTGGAAGACGAACTGCGCCAGAGCGGCGGCGACCCCGGCTGGGCGCGTTAATTTCCCTGGGTCCTGGTGCCGGTGTGCAGGGCGATGGTCCCGCCCGTCCAGAGTCTTGCTTCTACCTGGCCGTAGCCGTTTTCGCGCATTAGCGCCTTCAGCTCATCGGCGTGCAAGAAGCGCTGTACCGACCGCGGCAGATATTTGTACGCCATGCGGTCCCCGGAAATCCATCCGCCGATCCATGGCAACACCGTCCGAAAATACCAGCGGTACAAATCCCCAAACCACCCCGGACGTGGTTCGGTGCACTCCAGAATGGCCAGCGTCCCGCCCGGCTTCAGCACCCGCCTGATTTCCTGCAGGCCCTGCGCGTAATTCGCCAGATTACGAAAGCCAAATCCCGTCGTCACCAGATCAAACGTGCCATCGGCAAAAGGCAGGTGCAGCGCGTCGGACTCTATGAATACGGGCTGGGCACTCGTCGCCGCGCTCCCGTGCGCCGCCTTTTCCCGCGCCCGCACCAGCATCGGGTGGGCGAAATCCGCACCCCACAGGCGCGCCGGACCGCGCCGTTGCAAGGCAAACGTCAAGTCGCCCGTGCCGCAGCAGAGATCCAGAACCTGGGCGTCCGCGCGCTGCAGGATCGGCGACAGCAGCCGCGCCGTGCGCGCCCGCCACACCCGGTCCAGCTCCAGGGACAGCAGGTGGTTCAGCAGGTCGTAGCGCGGCGCAATCCGGGTAAACATCTCCTGCACGCGCCGCGAAGCATCGCCCTCGCTCGTGGCGCCTTCCGGCCGCGATCCGGTCACCGCCTGATGCGTGGCCGCCTTCCCGGCTGTCCCTTGGTTCACAGATTCACCGCTTCATACACCTGCGCCGTGCGTGGCGTCATGCGCAGCACCGCTTCCAGATTCTTGCGGTCTTTGGGCTGCGCCGGATACGTCGCCGCCCGGCCGATTCCCGGCGTCAAAACAAATCGCAGCTTGCCCGCGCGCGCTTTCTTGTCCGAACCCATCAGCCGGATCAGTTTTTCCGCCGGCACCCGAGGCCATTCCGGCAGTTTCCCGAGCCGCCGCACCAGCGCGATCAGCCGCGCCGCGTCCTTCGCCGGAGTCACACCGCTCTCGTGACCGTAGAGCGCCGCAGCCATCATTCCCCAGGCCACCGCTTCGCCGTGCTGGTAGCGCCGGTACCCCGTGGCGCTTTCCAGCGCGTGGCCGAAGGTGTGACCGAAATTCAGGATCTCCCGCAGCCCGGACTCCC
>DATKLU010000120.1:0-52916 GCA_035542235.1 Dongiaceae bacterium | reverse complement strand
AAACCAAATCTTGCCGCGGCCAGATTGGCTCGTGAGAACTCCTCGCGCCGGCGCCACCGGCCAGCGTCTCATCGAGGCCGGCGACAGACTTCACGTCCTCCGGGAACTCGCCTGGCAGGGCCTCCGCAGCTCTACCTCTGCCGCAGCGCCCAGCCACGCCGCGTTTCAACCTGGAAACACTTTTGTTTCATGCTGGAATTCTTCGCCGCTCCGTTCTCCCCTTGCCCAATGCCCGCGCCACTAAGCCGTTGATTTCCTGCGCAGTTACAACGCACTTGGCTCCCCGCACCTTTGGCATCCCTCCTGCACTTATCCGTTGCACAGGAGATTTTCAGCTCTTACCGCAACAAACCCACAGCAATCCCCATACCCCCAGCCAGAATCCACCAACGGCGCCGCCGGAAATCTTCCGCGCGGCGCTCACTCCTTTTGGGGCAGTACAAAGAAAAGAGGCGCGGACGATCCCGCGCCTCTCAAAATTCCACGGAAGGTTGCCATCCGGCTTCCGCCGGCCGGTTCCTAGAACAGGTTCCAAAGGAACTGGTTGTACACCTCGTGGTGGTACTGCACCTCAGGCGCTTTCACGAAAGTACCCAGCGCCCGCGGACAACGGTCCGCCGATGCCCGCTTCAGGTCGGCGTAACGTGCCTTTACGTCCGCGCCGAGCAGCTTGGTGGACCACTCCGCCTTCTCGAAATTTTCGAGCGCCGTATAGATGTTGTCCGGCAGGTAGCGCTCCGCTTGTCGCAAATTCTTGATCTTCGCGGTCTCGCCGTCCAGTCCGGTCCGGAATATCGAGTACAGCACCAGGTACGGGTTGGCATCCGGCGCCACCGATCGCACTTCCACGCGCGAACTCTTTTCATTACCGATCGGAATGCGAATCATCGAACCGCGGTCAACGGGCGAGGCCTTGATCTGGTTCGGCGCCTCAAAGTGCGGGTCCAGGCGGCGATAGGCGTTCACGCTCGGGTTTAGCAACAGGCAGATGTCGTTGCCGTGGGTCAGGATGCGGTCAATGAACGACCAGCCCAGCTTGCTCAGCTTCTCTTCTCCCTTCGGGTCCCAGAACAGGTTTTTCCCGCCCTTGCTGATCGAAACGTTGGTGTGCATGCCGCTGCCGTTCACGCCCACCACCGGCTTCGGCAAGAAGCTTGCCGTGAACCCAAGATTCGTCGCCACCTGCCGGCAAATCAGCTTGTACAGCTGAATCTGGTCCGCAGCCGCCACCACTTCGCCATATCCGTAGTTGATTTCGAACTGCGACGGCGCCACTTCCGGGTGATCCTTTTCATTCTGGAAGCCCATGGCCCGCTGCACTTCCGCCGTCGTATCAATGAACGTACGCAGCGGATCGCCCGGCAGCGAGTGGTAATACCCGCCGGTATTCACGTACTCGAACTTGTGCGTCTCGTGGTAGTGCCGCTCCGCGTCGGAACCTTTAAAGAGGAAGCCTTCAATTTCGTTCGCGGCGTTCAGTGTGTAGCCTTCTTTTTTGAACTGGCTCTCCGCGAAGGATTTCAGCAGCCCGCGCGTATCGCCGCCATAAGAAGTTCCGTCCTTGTCGATAACCTCGCCAAACACCAGCACTTTGCCGGAGCCGAAAATGTCCGCCGGTCCCCAATAAAACGCGCTCCAGTCCATCCCCAGCCGCAGGTCGCTTTCCCGCTGCGCCGTGAACCCGCGAATCGAAGAGCCGTCGAAGGTCAGGTTGTCCCAGCTCTTCACCAGAAATTTTTTGTCGTAATCCAGCATGTGCAGCCGGCCTTCCAGGTCGCTGAACAATACCGTTACCGCCTTGATCCGTTTCTCATCGGTCAGGTATTTCAGGCGGTCTTCCTGAATTTTGTGCGCGGCTACGCGGTTCTTGCGCTGCTCCTTGGCCTTCAGGTTCAGCTGTTCGAGTTCGTCGTACGACAGCGAGAGAAAACTACGCAATTCGGTGGACATGAATCTCCTCGGAAGAATTTGGCGTAACCGCTTGAGGTGAGTGTTCGGGCAGACAACATGGCAGCATGCGAGCTAGAGCGTATCGCGCGTGCCGGAACACCGTCAATCGAAAGAACCGATGCGACGAATTGGCGAAATTACTGAACGCGCTCCCCCGCGCCAATCGGCCCATCCGCGTTAAATTCCTGCTGCGTTTTCCACAATCTCGGCGCTAGAATCCTCGCTGACCGGCTTCGCACCTTATGCCTTTCCTCCATGTCAAGCCCGCCGCGCCGCTCTCGCATTTCGTCGAGCTCCTCTGGTACTACGAAAATGCCCCGCAGCCGCACCGCAGGGAACGCCTCATGCCGGACGGCTGCGTCACCCTGGTCGTCAACCTCTCGGAAGATCAGACGCGCATCTACGACCCCGACGACAGTCGCAAAGTTCGCACCCTTCCCGGCTGCAGCGTGAGCGGCCCGCACGCGCAATCCTTCGCCATCGACACGGACGAACAGACCTGCGTCGTCGGCGTCTCCTTCCGTCCCGCGGGTGCTGCCCCCTTCCTGAAGCTGCCGAGCGACGAGCTCTTCAACCAACATGCCGGCCTCGACGATCTTTGGGGCCACCTAGGCTCGCAGTTGCGCGAGCGCGTCCTTGCGGCTCCCACGCCGCGGGCAAAATTGGCCGTGGTTGAAACCATGCTCCTCGAGCGCTCCGCGGGAGAACTCTGCCAGGAAGCCGCGCCCGCAGTGGACTTCGCTGTCGGCACGTTCCTCGCTCACCCGCAGTTGGCACGCATCGCCGAAGTCACCGCAAACACCGGTTTCAGCTCCCGCCACTTCATCGAACTCTTCAAGCGCCGCGTCGGCATGACGCCCAAACTTTTCTGCCGCGTCCGCCGCTTCCAGGAAGTGCTCAAGCGCATTCATACCGGCCTGCCCGTGGTCTGGAGCGATTTGGCCATTGACGGCGGCTACTTCGATCAAGCTCACTTCATCCACGACTTCCGGGCCTTCTCCGGCATCAACCCGTCCAAATACCTCGCCGACCACGGCTCCTTTCCCGGCCACTACAACCACCTCCCCATTCTTTAGCCGCGGGACGATCCCTCCGCGCACGGGCGTAGCGCAAGGCTCTCGCCGTGCTTCTTTGTCACTCCTCCGCGCCGTGGCATTTCCGCCCGCCTCCCGTGCCTCCCCCCCTCACCCTTCTGCCCGGTAAAATTCTTACAATACGTCTTGCAGCGGACTGCGCCACCATGTCCTGGCAAAGGAGAATGCATCATGGCCAAAGCAAGCAGCCCCGTCCCCGCCGGTTTTCACTCGCTCACGCCGTACCTCATCCTCGACCACGTTGACCGCTTTCTGGAATTCGTCGGCGCCGGTCTCAACGCCACAGAAAAATTCCTTATGCGCGATGGCCAGGGCATCATCCGGCACGGCGAACTGCAACTCGCGGGCAGCATCCTCGAATTCGCCCAGGCCAATCCCGATTGGCCTGCCATGCCCGGCGGTCTGCACTTCTACGTTAAGGATGTGGACGCCGCCTACGCTCAAGCCATCCGTGCCGGCGCGACTTCCCTATACCCACCGGCCTCCCGCGACTATGGCGACCGCGAGGCCGGCATCCGCGACGTTTCCGGCAATATCTGGTTTCTTGCCACTCACACGGCCGGCGACTCGTACATTCCGCAAAACCTACGCGATCTCAACACGTACTTCGCCGTCAAAGACGCCCGCGCCTTCGTCGCTTTCCTCGAAGCACTCTTCAACACCACGGCGGTCCAGAAAGACGCCGCTCAAGACGGCAATATCCTCCATGCCAAAGTCCAGATCGGCGACACCGTGGTGGAAGTCGGCGAAGGGCGCCCGCCTTATGGACCGCGCGCCGTCGCGCATCACCACTATTCCGCCGATTGCGACGCCGTCTTTGCACGGGGCCTCGCCGCCGGTTGCCGGCAAATTCAGCCCATGCGCGACGAGTTCTACGGTGACCGCGCCGGATCTCTCCTCGATGCCTGGGGGAATCACTGGTATATCGCAACTCACCTGGAAGACCTTACGTCCGAGGAGATCGCGGAACGCGCAGCCGCCGCGGGGCGCGGGTAAGCGAGGGCGCACGAGTTGATCCTGCTCACCGGCACTCGCGGCCAGAGCCACAGCTAGCAGATCGAAAAAGTGAAGGCCGGACCAGCTCTCAGGACGAACGAGCGTTCGTCCGAACGGCATGGAAAGCCGCGCGGAGAGTTTGCTCTTCGCGCGGTCCGCGTCCCCGTCGGTTTGCTTTGTCCTTACTGCCCTGAGCTGCCGCCCAGCAGCGCGCCGGCCGGAATGGTGACGGTGTTGTCCATGCGCACGAGCATTCCGGTGTCCGCGGGGAGTTTTACTTCGCGGCCCTTGCGCTGCGCCACGAAGATGGCGCTGCCGGCGAGGCCGATGCCGAAACCACGCGCCGCGTGGCTTGCAATCTTTCCGATTAGCGTGCCGCCGCCGGTGCCGATCGTGCCCGCGATGATATCGCCCTTGATGTCGTGCTTCTCCTGCAGCATCTGCCCTTCCGTAACCGAGATGTCCCTGCGCCGGGCGCCGTCACCGTCTTCGGAAGGCTTCTCGAGTCCCAATACGCTCATCTGCACCGGAATCAGCCGGCTGTCGATTTCGATCGAGCGAAACGCCAGGTTCAGATAGGCCTCGCCGCGGAACAACGCGAAATGCTTGGCCGGCACAATGCTGGTGACGATTCCGCGAATGCGCGTGCCCTTGGGCAGGAGCATCTGGTCTCCCAGCATGACCGGCTCGGTGGTCACCGCGATAAAGGGATCGCCGTTGCGAGAAGTCGCGGTGCTGATATCGCTCAACAGTTTCAGGTGCATCTGCGTGCCCGGCACCAATTGCCGCGGCTCCGCAAACGAAAACGACGCAGCGGTAAAGGTCAACGCCGCCAATAACGCGATTCGTGCTGCATTTTTCATGGATTCCTCCTTGCCCCGTTACGTGGAGCGGCACGGAGGCGAGGCCTCGTCGTGCTCACGCTGGCGCGCGGACCCGGCGACTCGCTGCGGGCAAGCTCCGGGAAGACACGGAGGAAAGTGTCTGCCTGCAGTGTAGCGCAACCCGGTTTGAATGGAAGCGAATAGTGACGAAAGGAATACAGGCAGGCAGAACGGGGAATTCAGTGCGAGGAACTTCGGGTGATCTGGGGCACACGCGGTATTCCCGGTACCGTTGCTCCCTTCCGGGCCTGGCGGGGTTCGCGGGACCTCGTTGCACAGAGCCCGAAGCTCCACGCTCCGGCAGTCCACTGTGACCGGACTGCCGACAAAAAAGTGTAGCACAGGCCATCGCTCTCGCAATTCGCGCGCGCCGCCATGTTTCCTTCCGCGGATTTCCTTTCCGCCGAGGTACGATTCCCTTTTTCTCTCCGCCGTGCAACACTTCTCCCCATGAGCAGCTATCAGGTGATTGCCCGCAAGTGGCGTCCGCAAACCTTCAAGGATCTCGTCGGGCAGGAACACGTCACCGGAACCCTCGCCAACGCCATCAAGAATGACCGCGTGGCCCACGCTTACATCTTTTCCGGCGCGCGCGGCGTCGGAAAAACCACGGCGGCGCGCATTCTCGCCAAAGCCCTGAACTGCGTGAACGGGCCCACGCCCGAGCCTTGCGGGGTCTGCGATTCCTGCAAGGAAATCGCGGCCGGCACATCGCTCGACGTCATCGAAATCGACGCGGCCTCCAACCGCGGCATTGACCAGATCCGCGAACTGCGCGAAATGGTGCGCTACGCTCCCGCGGCCTCGCGCAGCAAAGTGGTCATCCTCGACGAGGCGCACATGCTCACCGGCGAAGCTTCCAACGCTTTGCTGAAGACTCTGGAAGAGCCTCCCGACCGGGTGGTCTTCGTGATGGCCACCACCGAGCCGGAAAATCTCGAAGACACCATCCGCTCCCGCTCGCAGCATTTTCATTTCCGCGCGCTTACCTTCAACGAAATCGCCAGCCGCATCCGGTACATCGCCGGCGAGGAGAAGCTGCAGATCGCCGACGGCGCGGTCAGCGTCATCGCGCGTATGGCGGAAGGCAGTCTGCGCGACGCCCTCTCTTTGCTGGAACAGGCCCGCGCCTATTGCGGAGACGACATTCCCGACAAGGAAGTTCGCGAACTGCTTGGCGTGGTTCCCGAAGACGCGCTCAACGAACTGGTGGACGCCATCGCCGCCGGATCCGCCGACCGCGCACTCGGCTTGGTACACACCTTTCAAAAAGAGGGCCGCAACCTGCAGCATTTCTGCCGTGAAGCGATTCGCCACATGCGCAATCTGCTGATTGCCAGGGTCAGCGGCGCCGATTCCGATCTCATTGCCGCCACCCCCGATCAGCGGCCCGCGCTGGCCAGGGCCGCGGCGCTTTTCAGCGAAGAAGATCTCACGCGCTTCTTTAATATTCTTTTGCAGACCGACGACGATCTGCGGCGCAAACCCGATCCACGCGTGCATCTGGAAATGGGCTTGCTGCGCCTGATTCACGCGGGCCGCCTGGCTCCGCTGGAAGAAGTGCTGGCCGACCTTGGCCATGCGGGCGGCAGCGGCACGTCGCGAGCGGCTGTGCCAAGAGCCACTCCTGCGGCAGCGGCGCCTGCCCCCAGCGAGATGGCCAACGCCGCGGCGGCCGGAGCCTCGGCATCGCCGTTTTCTTCTCCCGCGGCCGCGATCTTTGCGGCTCCCGCGGCGGCGGCCGCACCAGGGCGCAGCAATCCGCCGGCGTTCACCACGCCTGCCTGGAGCCAGCGTCCCGAACCGGCCACGAAATCGGCGGCCGCTTCCGCGCCGGCATTCGAGCGCGCGTCCGAAAAAGTGTTCGCGCCCGCGCCGGAGCTTGGCGGAAACAAGAGCGTATTGCCGCGCGACGAACAATCTTCTCCGGCTGCCGCCCCGGACTCGCCGGCATCGCCGCCGGCTGCGGCCGCCAGCGGCATCAGCGAAGAACAGATCGCGGAAATTCGCGGCGCCATCCAGAGCCAGCAGAAATTTCTCGGTGAACTAGTCGAGCACGCGCATCGCTGGGAAACGGAAGGCGCGGAACTCCGCTTGTATTTTTCCTCCGAGAAACGTTCCTTCGCGGAAATGATCGAAGGACGTGAAAGGCTGGAAAAAATTCGCGCGGTCGCGAGCAAGGTGCTGAATCGCTCGGTGCGCGTGTGTGCTAGGATAGAATTTGTTGCAGCGTCTGCGTCCGGCGCGCCGCGCGCGGCAGACACGCGGGAGTTGCGCGAAAAGTTTGAGCGCGACCCCGTGGTTCGCTCCATGCTGCAACGCTTCGGGGGCAAACTCTCCGAGGTTCGACGGCGCGAAGAGGGATCCTGATGGAAGTCAACGCGCTGCAACAGATGCTTTCCCGGTTGCGCCAGGTGCAGGAAGACCTGCAACGTCAGGTGAATTCCGTCGCGGTGGAAGCTTCCGCGGGCGGGGGCATGGTCACCGTCAAGATGAACGGCCAGAAGCAGGTTCTGGAAGTGCGCATCGAGCCGGACGTCTTCGCGTCCAAGGATCAGGAAATGCTGCAGGACCTGGTGCGCGCTGCGGTCAATGAAGCCTCCCGCCGCGTGGACGACGAACTCAGCAATCAGATGAAATCCCTCACCGGCAACATTCCCGGCATCCCCGGCCTCAAAATCCCCGGCCTGTTTTAACGGCTGCTGCTGTTCTTATTCTCACCGCTCGCTTCCGACGTTTCTTTCGCCGGATTTTCGAAGGCCGGCGCCTCGATGCGCACCGTGCCGAGAATTCTTTCGAGTGCCTTCAGCCGCTTCTCCTCATCGATTCCTTTGAGCGAAGAGGACGCGCCCACCCCGGCAGTGGCGACGCCGTAGCCGATTTCGTAGCAGGTTTCGTTGGCGTAGCCGTGCAGGTACACGCCGCGGTACTGGTGCATGCTGGCGGCGGCACGCTCCTCGAACCCGTGAAACTCGATGCTTTCGATGGTGCGCGTCAACGCCGCCGTGCGACCGCCTTCCGGAATATCAAACTGAGCGCAGACTGCCGGAGTGGCGCCGTAATGCGCGCTGACCGTGAAGAATTCATTCACGAAATTGGTGCCGACGTGTATTCCCGCAGGCGGTTCGACGGTGGCAAGGCGGATTCCGCCAGGTTGCGCAAAGTGCATGGGAATCGGGCCGAGATAGCCCAGGCCGCGATCCATCTGGGGAAGTTCGCCTTCTTTCAGCTGATAGCCCTTCGGCGCGTCGAAGGCGATGCCGTACTCCTCGTTGGCATATTGCAGCGAGCTGGCCGCGCGCTGCGCCATCTTTTCTACGGTGAGCTTACGCCCGGAGAGCGCGGGCGTGAGTTTATCGTTGACGTCATCGGGAGAGAGTTGTGGCAGGACCGCTTGCGTGACCTTCTTGCCGCCCGCCGGTTTTCCAGCGGGCGCGCTGGAGCAACCCATCACCCAGGAGACCGCGTACAGCAGCGCCGCGCAAACGATGGGTACAAGCGCAGAATCAAGGCGCACTTCTTCGCGGACCTGAGTGCGCAGCGGCGCGGTCGTCCGCGAACCTGCGTCGCGCCGCGACTGCGCCGGTCCAGCAACCGCTTTCCGGAGAACATTTGCCATGGCCGTTCACCTCGACCGGAGGAATGCAGGCGGGGAGCCGCTCGCGACGGTGTTGAAAATGCGTGAGTTACGCATCATTTGAGTTGTGCCCCGTGTCAGCGCGCCCACTAAGCGTGTCCGCCCGGAGCAGGCCTGAAGGCCCGCACGACGACGGCTGGGAAAACCCGGAAAGCAAAGTGCCCGTGCTGCAACTGCGGTGCTTCCCGGCCCGGTTTGCGCCCTTTGCCGACGATGTGCTACACAGAGACATGCCCGATTTTGCCGCCCCTGTTGAACGCCTGATTGACGAGCTCAAGCACCTCCCCGGTATTGGACAGAAAACCGCCCAGCGACTTGCCTTCCACATCTTGCGCGCTGCGCCCGAAGACGCACTGGGACTGGCCGAAGCGATCCGTGACGCCAAAGAGAAGATTCGCGAATGCTCGGTGTGCGGCAATATCACGGACAAAGATCCATGCCTCTACTGCGCCGGACCGACTCGCAACAAGCGAACCATCTGCGTGGTGGAAGAGCCACACAACATTCTGGCGATCGAAAAGACCCGGACCTATTCAGGGATGTATCACGTACTTGGAGGTTCCCTGGCGCCGCTGCAGGGGCGAGGGCCGGAGCAGCTGAAAATCAAGCAACTGATCGAGCGCCTCAAAGGCGGCGGGGTCGAAGAGATTATCATCGCGACAAACCCAACCGCGGAGGGCGAAGCCACGGCGGTCTATCTCTCCAAGCTATTGAAACCGCTGGGGGTACGGGTGACGCGGATCGGCGTGGGTATTCCGGTAGGTGCGGACCTGGAATACGCCGACGAGGTCACCATGCTGAAAGCGATGGAAGGACGTCGGGATCTTTGACCCCCTCGCGGAAACCCGCGGCAGAATGGGCAAAGCGCGTACTGGCCGGACGCTTTAGTACTCCTAGCTCAGTCTAGCCATTTCAGTTTTTTCGTTATAGAGTCACGCTTCTGCAGTGATGTCCCCGTCGCAAGGAGGTGCGCTATGCCCGGTCTGGCGCACTACATGGAGCAATACGATCACGAGCACAGTTCCGGCTGGAACAAGCTCCTGCATGGCATTGGTATCCCGTTGATTTTCACAGGCATCGTGTTGCTACTGTTCCTCAAGTGGATCTGGGGTGGCTCGGCATTCGTCGGCGGCTGGCTGCTTTTATTTCTGGGCCACAAGCTTGAGGGAAATCACCCGGCCTTTTTTCAGGGCCCGATCTATCTGCTGGTTGGGCCAATCTGGGTGGCGAAGGAAGCATGGACTTTCCTGACCGGGACGCAACCCCGCAGTGCGACCGGCGAGCAGAAGAAGTAGGCAACGGTCGACAAGGCGACGGCGATAGCAAAGACCACAGGACACAATTAAGGGACAGGACGTCGGACATGGACGAGTTCGGGAATGAGCGTGCCGACGATCGGATGGAAATGTTAGAAAACGCTATTGATGCCGGCGAAGAACTCCGCAAGCGCCGCAGCTCGCGCATTGTGCAAGCCGTTCCTCTGGTTGTCACCGGTGTGGACGCATTGGGACGTCCCTTCGTGGAGCGCACTTCCAGCCTGATCATCAACTGCCACGGCTGCCGCTACCAATCGAAGCATTACGTACTGAAAAACATGTGGGTGACTTTGGAGATTCCGCATCCGGAAGCGGGGCAGCCGCCGCGGCATGTACGCGGCAGGGTGGCGTGGATTCAAAGGCCGCGCACGGTGCGGCAGCTGTTCCAGGTGGCGCTGGAGCTGGAAGTTCCCGGCAACGTTTGGGGCATCGGCTTTCCGCCGGAGGACTGGACTCACTTCAACGCGGTGGCCACGATGCCGCCGCCGGCGGCAGGTCCGGGAACCGGGAGCAAGCCCGAGGAGCGGATTTCGACCATAGCGGAAAAGATTGCGGATGCCGTGCCGACGATACCTGAGCCGGAGTTGCCTCCGCCGGCGATCGGGAGCGAGTCATTGCACCTGTTGCCGCCGCCCTTGAGCACAACGGATGCGTCGCTGCAATTGGCGCGACAGGTGGCGCGCCTGATTGCCGACGCGAAACAGCAGATCAGCGCAGCGGCGCGAGACGCCGCCGCGAAAGCGGTCGCGACCGAGCATCGCGACGCCAGCGAACAATTGCAGCAGAACGTGAGCGCCGCGCGCAGCGTCGTTTCCGAGGAGACCGGCAGGGCGATCGCGCGGGTGCAGCAGGAAAGCGAAGAACGGAGCAAGGCCGCGCACACCGCGGCGGCACGGGCGCTGCAGGATGAACTGCCGAAATGGCTGGCCCCCCATCTGGAAGAGATGACGCGAGAACTGGCCGCGGGGATTTCGCGGGCCAGCGCCGAGCATCGCGCGCTGCAAGAGCAGCAGCTCAACGGAATCAGCGAGCGGGTGCAGCAGCTGTGCCGGGAAGCGGAAGAGGTGGCGCGGCGCATCGTGACGCAGGCCCAGGAAGCGGAGCGGCGGCTGACGGAGCGGGCCTCGGCAAGCTCCGCGGTGCTGGAGACGCACGCGCGCAGGCACGAGCAATCGCTGAGCGCGCAGCATGAACAGTTGCTGGCAACGGCGGGAGCGGCGCAGCAGCAATTGGCGGACACCCTGGCCGGCGCGCAGAGCGAATTGCAGACGCGGCTTTCCGAGCGGGTGGAGGCGGCGAGAGCGCAAGTCGGCGAGCTGGTGGAATCGGCGGTAGCGCGACTGCAGGAGACCGCGACGGCTTCAAGGACGCAGGGCGTAGAGCATCTGCGCGCGCAGCTGCAGGGCGAGGTGGCGAACGAACTGGAGCAACGGATCGCCGCGCTGCGCGATTCGCTGGGCTCGATCGTGGGCGAGGCCGAAGAGCGCATCCACGCGGCGCGCGAGGGCGCGCGAGGGGAAATTCTCGATCATACGGAACGCCTCAACCAGGCTACGGGCCGCGCCAACGAAGCGGTGGCGCAGCTGGACCAGCTGGCATCGCGGCTGGGCACGACGCAGCAATTGGCGATTGAAAGCTTCCAATCCCAGCTGGACGATGTGCTGACGCTGCACCGCAACGAACTGCACCGGCGCAGCGAATCGCTTTTCGACGAGCTGAACGCGCGCGTGCGCAAGTCGTTTGGAGAGGCCATGCAGGACGCGGCCGCGAAATTCGATGAGCAGATCCGTTCGCTCGCGGAGCCGCATATTGAGCGCACCAACGAGGCCATTCATCGCCTGGCGGGCGGCCGTTCGCTGCTGGATGCGGCGCTGACGCTGCAGCAGGATCGCATTCGCAATTCCGCGGATGAGGCATTCGCCGAATCGCTGGCCCGCTTCCGGGAGAATCTGGGCGGGGTCGAGCAGCTGCTGCACGAAATGTCGCAGGGCGTGGTGACGCGCAACCTGGCCGAACTGGAGAGCAAGGCCGGCGACGTGCGCCATCGCGTGGGCGAAGAGATCTACAAGACGGCGGAATGGTACGAGAAGAAGGTACAGACCCAGCTGAATGGGCTAACCGACCGCATGGTGGAAACGTCGGCAAACCAGTTGCGCGAGAAGGCCGGCGAGGTTTCCGCGGAATTCGCGGCCGAGCTGGACCATTCCTCGCGGAACTTTGTCGGCCACGCGCACAACCAGATGCAGGAGGCGGTGCGGGAATCGTTCGAACGGGCGCGGGAGTTGTTCGCGGAAGCGGCGGACACCACCACCGCGGCCTTCATGGACGAGATCCAGCGGCACGCGCGACAAGAGCTGGAAGGGTTCACGGGAGAAGTGAGCAAGGTGGCGGAAACGTCGAACCGGGAGTTCGCCGTTTCGCGGGAACAATTGATTCAGCGGCTATCGTCGGAGCAGGAGAGCTTCCTGCAGCGCTTCCAGTCGCGCATGGCGGGCGCGCTGGAAGGCAGCGTGAGCGACGCGCAGAACAAGATTCAAGCCGGATTCGCGCCGCTGCTGGAATCGTGGCAGCAGATCAGCGAGCAGCAGCGCGAGGAGATGCGGACGGCGCTGGCCGGGATCGCGGATACGGCGACCGGTGACTACAAGTCGCGCCTGGACAATGTGTCCAACGCGTGGCTGCTGGCCACCGTGGCCAAGCTCGATCAGCGGTCGCGGGATATCGTCACCGGCATTTCGAGCGCGGCGGAGGAGAAGCTGCGCGCGGCGTGCGCGGAAGTGTTCGCCAGCGTGGGCGAAACGCTGCGCAAACGGCTGGGCGAAATCACCGACGAATTTACGCACGCGGCATCGGCCGGCAGCTCGAAGTAATTTCCGGCAGCAGCAGCTCCCTCCTCGTTCGCCTCTCGGGCAAGGCCTCTGTATAATCGGTTTTCCATGGCAAACCGGGCTTACCTGCGCTTGTGGACGCGCGAATTTTCCACCGAAACGATGATTCCGCAGTTTGTGCGCTTCCTGGCCACCGTGCCGCTGGCGGCACCGCGCGACAGCTTCGACCGGCTGGTGATTCAGGCGGTGGATGCCACGGAAACGCCGGTGGCGGAATGGGACTTCAGCGAAGGGAAATTCGGCGCGCCCGAAGTGGCGGCCATCGCGGCGCAACACATCCATGACGATACGGCGTACATCGTCGAAGCCAAGTGGAATCTCTGGAGCTTCGACAGCGAAACGCTGAAGTGGCGGGAAACCCCGCAGCCGCTGGTTCTGACGTGCCGGGGGGCGCAGTTCGAGGACGGCGAAGCGGCGCACGAAGGAAATTTCGCCGCGGACCTGGGATTCGAACACCTGTTTACCGGACACGCCGGACTCCTGGCGCCGGGGGCGGCAACGAACCCGTTTGCGGGCTCGGACCATCCGGTGGAGCGGACATTCCGGCAATGGATGTCGGTGGAAAACAACCGGCGGGAATATGCCGCAAAGACGCGGGAGAACATCCAACAGTTGTTCGGCTGGATGGAAGCGGTGCAGCGGGCGCTGCCGGTGGAGCGCAGCGAGCTGTGGAGCGAAGGAGAAGACAACTTTGAAGCGCGGCTGGACGCGATTCTGGGCCAGCGCTAGCGCGTGCGCGATGCTGCTCGCGCCGGCTGCCGCTGCGCCGCAGAACAGGTCGAGCACGCCGGCGGCGCCGAAGCGCAATGAGCTTTCGCTTGCGGGGCTGCGGCCGGGTAAGGATCGCGCGGCACTCGCGGAGCAGCTCTACAAGAAGTCGAACGCGCGGCCGGATGGCCAAGGCGGCGCGGCAGGTTCCGAAATGATGTGGAGCGACGCCTGCCGGAAGCAGACGCTGACCGTGGAGACGGACGCCGCGAAGCGGATTCAGACCATCCGCGTGGCGGAGTCGCAGCGCGGAGGTTGCGCGGTTGCCGCGGCGACCGCCGGCGCGTGGAGGACCGGACTGGGATTACGTGTGGGCGACACCGCGGACCGGGTTACCCGGCTTTATGGCCGGCCTGATTCGCGGAGTCCTAGCACGAAAGACGGGCAGCGGCTAGAATTGCTGTACTACGCCTTCGATTGGGCGGGGCCCGAAGTTCCACAGGTCCTGGAAGTAGTTTGCACCGCGGAAGCGAGCGGCAAACCGGGCCGGGTGGTGGAGATTACGCTGTCAGCTTCCAGTTTGTAGCAAACCTATGGATTGCTGGACGGAGCGCTTTGACGACGAAACCGGCGACGGTAACGATGACCTCCCTTGCTCACAAGAAAACGCGATGTTCGTCGGCTGGTAAGACGACGAGGTTTGGCAGTTCCCGCTCCATGCGGCAGATCTCCCTTCTCTTCGCTTCGCTCGTCCTGCTCGCCGGTTGCGGCGACGCACCTGCCCCCAATCAAGCCGCCGAGTCCTCCCCCGCAAAGCCGGCCGTACCGGCGATCCCACCGGAAATTCAATCGGCTGCGAATGGATTCCTGGGCTCCGAGACGACGGTGCTGGCGTACGGCGATTTAGCCAAGACGGGAACGCAGCAAGTGTTGGCCGCGAACGTGGTACCGAAGACTCCGAAGGACAATATTCCGGGGACCATCGTCTCGCGGGCAATGATCGCGGAGTTGCAGGACGGCAAATGGATGGAAATTTTCCGCTGCGATGAGCATCTGAAGAACGGCAAGGGCTTCATGGCAATGACGCCGCTGGAGCCGGTGACCGGCTGGCGGCTGCAGTTTGAGCAGGATCCGGTGCTGGGGTTAACGGTGTACATGACGCCGGTCAAAGGGATGGACGACAAGCACCAACTGCCGATCGGAATCCGCTGGAATCCCAAGGTGAAGCGGTACCAGACGCTGGACCGTTCGTACGAGCAGTTTCTCGGTGAGTCTCCGGCACTTGCCAACGCGAGGTCGCGCCTGCATTGAGCGCTCCGGCAACAACCAAGAACAATCCTGCGCCGCCGAAAAAAGATTTCAGCGGCTTGCTGCCGTATTTGCGGCGTTACACGGGGTCCATCGTGTTTGGACTGTTCGTGGTGCTGCTGATGGGGATCGTGGGCAACGTGCTGCCGCTGGCCACGGGGGTGATGACGGACACGCTGGCCGGGAACGCGGTGCCCTTCGAGCACGCATCGGCCACCCATGACCGCGTGCTGGTGCCGGGACTTTCCGCGTCGGGGCTGAGCCGCGCGATTCCGTTCTACGCGCCGAGCAGCCGGCGGACGCTGGGGATCTACTGCTTGATCGTGGTGCTGTGCGTGAGCATCAAGGGCGTGTTGTCCTTCGCGGCGCGCTGGAAGCTGATCGGGGTTTCGCGCGATATCGAATTCGATATCCGCAACGACTTGTTGCGGCGGCTGCTGTTGCTGGAGCCGGAATTTTACGTGCGGAACCGGACCGGCGAGCTGATGTCGCGCGCGACCAACGATCTGAACGCCGTGCGCATGGTTCTGGGGCCGGGCATCATGTACAGCGCAACCACGATCGTGACCATGATTTTTGCGATCGCGGTGATGGTGACGCTGTCGCCGTCGCTGACCCTGTGGGTGCTGCTGCCCGCACCGGTCGTGGCGGTGGCCGTGTGGTTTTTCGGGCGCACGATCCACGATTTATACGAAAAGATTCAGGCGGCGCTGGCAACCCTGACCGCGCGGGTTCAGGAAAACCTGGCGGGCGTGCGCGTGGTGCGCGCGTACGCGCAGGAAGAGGCAGAGCGCGCGGGGTTCGACGAGCCGAACCGGGAGTACGTGAACCGCAACATCAAGCTCATCCGCACCTGGAGCATGTTCATGCCGTCGCTGCAGGCGTTGATTGGCACGACCTTCCTGATCGTCCTGTGGCAGGGCGGGCACCAGTTTTTGCGCGGTCAGATTTCGCTGGGCGCGCTGATTTCCTTTAACGCGTACCTGACGCTGCTGGTGTGGCCGATGATCGCGCTCGGCTGGGTGACCAATATTTTTCAGCGCGGCGCGGCCTCCATGGGGCGGCTCAACTACATTTTGACGGCTAAGCCGGCGATTGACGATTCCGCGGCGACCGTTCCCGCGACGACCAAGCCGGCCGGTGAGATCGAGTTTCGCAATTTGACGTTTACCTATCCGACCTCGCTTTCCGGAACGGACAAGAAGCCGGCGACGAAAGCGAACGGGAACGGCGCCGGGCAGCATCCGGTGCTGCGCAACATCGACTTGAAGATTCCCGCCGGATCAACCCTGGCAATCGTAGGGCCGACCGGCAGCGGCAAGACCACCCTGGCGGCGCTGATTGCGCGGCTGTGGGAAGCGCCGGACGGGCAACTGTACCTGGACGGCAAGCCGCTGCGGCAGTGGCCGCTGGCGGCCTTGCGCGGCGCCATCGGATTCGTGCCCCAGGATACCTACCTGTTCGGCGAGACGGTCGGCGGGAACATCGCGTTTGGCTTGCCTGACTTCACGGAAGACCAGGTTCGCGCTGCGGCCGAAGTGGCCTGCCTCGACGGCGACGTCACGGGTTTCACGAAGCAGTACGAAACGGTGGTGGGCGAGCGCGGGATTACGCTGTCGGGCGGACAGAAACAGCGCACGGCAATCGCTCGCGCCGTGATTCGCGATCCACGGATTCTCATACTGGACGATTCCCTTTCCAGTGTGGATACGCAAACCGAAGAGCGCATCCTCGGACAACTGAAGAAGATCATGGCCGGGCGGACGACGGTGCTGATTTCGCACCGCACCTCCACGGTGCGCGACGCGGACCAGATCATCGTGCTGCTGGATGGAGCGATCGCGGAGCGCGGCCGGCATGAAGAATTGCTGGCGGCCGGCGGATATTACGCGGACCTGTACCGCAAACAGCTTCTGGAAGAAGAGCTCGAACGCGCATGAGCAACCCGCACGAAGAAGAGGCACTCGGCAAAGCATACGACTCGCACTTGATGCGGCGGCTGCTGCGCTACATGGCGCCGTACAAGTGGTGGGTGGTGCTGGCACTGGGACTGGTGGCGGTGGTCACGCCGCTGGAGCTGGCGCCGCCGATGCTGTTCCGCAACGCTATCGATAAGTATTTTGTGCCCACGGCGAAAGGGATGATGCCGGAGGCAACGGCATGGCGCGGGATCGGCATGATCTCGCTGGTGTACCTGCTCGTTCTGATTTTCGATTTTCTCGCGCAGTACGCGCAGATCCGCATCATGCAGCGCGTGGGCCAGCAGACGATGTACGACATGCGGCGCGGAATTTTCGGGCACCTGCAGCGCCTGCCCATGAACTACTTCGACCGCAACCCGGTGGGGCGGCTGGTGACCCGTGTCACCACCGACGTGGATGCACTGAACGATCTGTTCGCAGCGGGCGTGGTCACCATGATCAACGACCTGTTCCTGCTGCTGGTCATGGCGGTGCTGTTGTTTCGTATTGACGTGAAGCTGGCGCTGGCGACGCTGGCGGTGCTGCCGGGAATTCTGATCGTGACCTTCGTCTTCCGGCACTACGTGCGCGAGGCCAACCGGAAAATCCGCACCGCGATTGCGCGCATCAACGCCTTCCTGCAGGAATATATTTCCGGAATGAGCGTGGTGCAGCTCTTCAATCGCGAACAGAAAGCGATGGCGGAGTTCGAGCAGCGGAACAAAGACAACATGCTGGCGTGGCGCGACGCCATTCTGGCGTATGCGCTGTTCTATCCGGCGGTGGAGTTGCTCAGTTTCGCCACCATCGCCCTGATTTACTGGGCGGGCGGCTTGCGGATTCTCGGCGGCACGCTGACCCTGGGCATCCTCACCGCCTTCACCATGTACGCGCAGCGTTTCTTCCGGCCCATTCAAGACTTGAGCGAAAAGTTCAACATCCTGCAATCGGCCATGGCGGCCAGCGAGCGCATCTTCAAGTTGATGGACGAGCCGGTGACCATCGAGTCTCCGGCCAATGCGCAACGGCTGACCGCGGCTCGCGGCGAGATCGAATTCCGCAACGTTTGGTTCAGCTACCGCAACGTGGCGGAGCCCGCGGAAGAGGATTGGGTGCTGCGCGACGTCTCGTTCAAGATCCCGCCCGGCCGGACGTTTGCGATCGTGGGGCACACCGGCGCCGGCAAGACCACCCTGATTTCGCTGCTGCTGCGCTTTTACGACATCCAGCGCGGTCAGATTCTGCTCGATGGCGTGGACATCCGCCTGCTGGATCTGCAAGACTTGCGCCGCCACTTCGGAATCGTTTTGCAGGATCCCTTCCTGTTTTCCGGAACGATCGAATCCAACATCCGGCTCGGCACCCCGGGCATTACGCGCGAAGACGTGGAGCGGGCCATCGAGAAAATCGGGTTGGGTGACTTCGTGCGTTCCTTGCCGGACGGAATCCAGACCCCCGTGAACGAACGCGGCTCCACGCTCTCGGTCGGCCAGCGGCAGCTGATTAATTTCGCGCGGGCGCTGGCGCACAATCCTCGCTTCCTGATTCTGGATGAAGCCACTTCGAGCGTGGACACCAAAACGGAATTGCTGATCCGCGAGGCGCTGGACAAGCTGCTCAGCGGGCGTACCGCCCTGGTGATTGCTCACCGCCTGAGCACCATTCAATATGCGGACAGGATTTTAGTGTTCCACAAAGGCCGGCTGCGCGAGGAAGGCGCGCATCAGGAGTTGCTGGCGCAGCGCGGCATCTATTACCGTTTGTACCAGCTGCAATACAAGGAGCAGGAACTTTACCTGCCGCAGGATGCCGGCAGCGGGCAACTGCCTTCCGCTTCTCTAAACACGCCTTTGCCGGCGACGGACTGAACGCCGTATCCGATTCGATTCCGATGACGCCACCTGAAATCCTGCTGTCCGCCGGGGAAGCAAGCGGGGACATGTACGCCGCGCAGCTGGCGAAGGCCCTGCAGCAGCGGCTGCACGCCCGGATTTTCGGGATGGGCGGCGGCGAGATGCGCGGCGCCGGCGTGGACGTCCTGACGGACTATTCCGAAGTTTCGGTCTTGGGAATTACCGAGATTCTTTCCCATCTGCCGCAGCTGCTGCGGGCGATGCGGCGGCTGGTGGATGCGGCGCGAACGCGGCGTCCGGCGCTTGCGATTCTGACGGATTTCCCGGGTTTTCATTTGCGCCTGGCGCGCAAGCTGCGGCCGCTGGGCGTGCGGAACGTCTATTATATCTGCCCGCAATTCTGGGCCTGGCGGCCCTGGAGAGCCCGCATTGTGCGGCGGCGTTTTGCCCTGGCGCTGTGCATTTTCCCGTTCGAGGAGAAATTTTTCGGCGACGCCGGGGTTCCGGTGCAGTTCATCGGCCACCCGTTAGTGGGACACGTGGCGGTTTCGCGGACGCGAGAGGCGTTCTTCGCAGCACACGGTCTGGACGCGGCGCGGCCGCTGGTAACGATCCTGCCGGGCAGCCGGGCCTCGGAGCTGTCCCGGCATTTGCCGGTCTTGCGAGAGGCTTGCGCGCGCATTCAGAGAGACGCTCCGGTGCAATTTCTGGTGGCGGCCGCGCCGGGCCGGAGCGCGGTCTTGCGCGAAGGCTGGCCTGCCGGAGCGGACGTGCGGGTACTTGAGGGCGCAACATACGACGCCCTCGGGCACGCAGATGTGAGCATCGTTTCCAGCGGAACGGCGACCGTGGAGGCGGCACTCCTGAATGCACCGATGGTGGTGGTTTATCGGGTCACGCCGCTGACCGCGCTGCTGGCCAAGCCTCTGGTTCGGACCAGTTATTTCGCGATGGTAAACCTCATCGCCGGGCGCGAAGTTGTCCCGGAGTTGATCCAGCAGCGGTTTACGCCGGAAACCGTCACGAGCCAGGTGCTGCGCCTGTTGCGCGAACCGGCGGCCGTGGCGAAGATGCGCCGGGATCTCGCGGAAGTTCGGGAAAAACTGGGACCACCCGGCGCTGTGGAGCGGGCCGCGGACGCGATTGCGGGGCTGCTCGGCCCAGAAGCCGCGACCGGCCAATAAACCCGCTACGGTCTGGCAACGATTCCTGACCCGCTGCTATCCTAATAAGGGACTCTAGACACCCTAAGGGATTTTAGACACCCCGAGGAACACCCCTAATGGCCTTGTTCACGACCCTGCGCCGCGTCTCCTGTGTGCTGCTCCTGGCGGTTGCGGCGGCGGCGATTCTCTCTGCCGGCGCGCGTGCACAGGAAGTCTCCCGTGTACCGTTTCTGGCAACGCACTACGACATCACCGCGACGATTGACCCCGCCGGGCAATCGCTTTCCGCCGTGGCCAAAGTCGACTTTCGCGCGACCGAAGTGTCCAGTGTGGTGCGGGTGGAGCTGCACCCGAACCTGAACGTGACGGAGATCAAGAACTCCGCCGGCAAGGCGATAAATTTTGAACGCGACCAGCTGAACCCACTGCTGCTCAACGTGAACCTGCCGCAGGCGCAGGCGGCGAACGCGACGCTGTCTTTGACCTTCACATATTCCGGTCCGCTGGCGAATGAAGAGAACAGCCCGGTACCGCAGGTACGGCTGGCTTCCATCTATAAGGACGGCGCCTACCTGTTGCTGCCGGCGCGGTGGTTTCCGCTGACCGGCTATCCGACCAACCGCTACACCGGAACGTTCCGGCTGAACGTGCCGGACACGTTCGCGGTGGCCGGCACCGGGAAATCCATGGCGCCGACCCCGGTTGCCGCGCGCTCGGCGGCCGAAGGCGGGCGGCTGCTCTACCAATTTGAGTGCACGCAGGCCGCGCCAAACGGAACGTTCGTAGCCGGGCCGCTGCAGCTGACTCCGAAACAGGCGGAAGGAATCAGCGTTTCGGTGTATGCGCCACCCGCAGCTTCGAAGAACGCCGCGGATTTTGCCAACGCGGTGGCGCGTTCGGGGACCGTATTCTCCGACCTCTACGGTCCGCTTCCCGACCCTTCCGTGAACGTAGTGCAGATGCCGGATGGGGGCCTGCGGGAATTTTCCGGTCCGGGGCTGCTGGTACTGTCGCAGCGAGCCTGGGACGCGAAAATCAATGACCGGGTGATTGCGCGGCTGATGGCCTCGCAGTGGTTCGGGAATTCGGTATTGCCGGCGACGCGCGGCGACGTTTGGATCACGGACGGGTTGTCGCGCTATTCGGAAGCGCTGTACGCGGAACAGAATGCCGGCAAGGAGGCCGGGCTGCGCGCGGTTGACGACTTCGCGGTCGGCGCGCTGATGAACGAGGAAGCGGCGCCGATTTCGCAGGCAGCTCGGCTGATACCGTACACCAGCGACTACCGCTCGGTGGTGGTGAACAAGGGCGCCATGATGTTCCATATGCTGCGCGCGCAGATGGGCGACGTCGCGTTCAAGACCCTGCTGCACAATTTTTATTCGCGATACGCCGGAAAGAACGCGACCAACGCCGAGTTCGAGCAGATGGCGGTCCAGCAGACACAAGCCGCGGCCAAGGCCGGGCAGACGCCGCCGAACCTGGAAGGCTTTTTTGCCCAGTGGCTGAACTCCACCGGCGTGCCGGACTTCAAGATCGAATATGTGGTGTACCGGACGCCGAAGGGTTTTCGCGTGGTGGGCAAAATCACGCAGCCGCTGGACACCTTCTCCATGCCGATCCAGCTGCGTATCGACACGGAAGGCAACCCGGAAGTGAAGACCGTGGACGTGATCGGCACGGAGTCTCCGTTCACCGTGGAAACCTTCGGCCGGCCGAAGCCCGGCGGAATTCGCATCGATCCCAACAACGTGGTGCTCAAAGGCAATTCCACGCTGCGCGCGCGCGCGGCCATCGCCCGCGGCGAAGAACTGGCGGAGACCGGCCACTACTACGACGCGATCCAGCAATACCAGAAGGCCCTCAGCGTCCAGCCCGGCCGGCCGCTGGCGAATTTCCGGATGGGCGAGGCCTTTTTCTATCAGAAGAATTACCAGGCGGCGGCGAATGCCTTCCGCGAATCGCTGCAGTCGGTGCCGGAGCCTTCCGAGAAGTGGACGGAAGTGTGGGCGCATCTCTATCTAGGCATGATTTTCGATCTGCTGGGCCAACGGGAACGCGCGGTGAACGAGTACAGCAAGGCCAAGCAGACCAATGACAACACCGGCAGCGCGCAGGAGACGGCGGATCGTTACCTGAAGAAGCCGTACAACGAAGGCGGGGCGCAAGCGGCCTCCGCGGCAAAACCCACGGGAGAGGCTGCACCGCCCGCCGACGACGGGCGCCCGCACTTGAAGAAACAGCCCTGAAATAACGCCGCTTCCGGCGGGCGTGGCTTCTCCTCATGGGCGTTTTCCGTCACGTCACGCCGGCAGGTGTAGCACGCAGCAGCGCGCCGTGAATCCCCGATAATGGAAGCGTGATCAGCGAAGCGGGTTTGCCTTCCAAATCCAGCGGCGTCTTCGCCCTGTTCGCGCGGCGCGATTTTCAGGTCGCCGCGCTGCTCCTCGTTGCGTTCCTGGTCTATGCCAATGCCCTGGTGAACTCTTTCACCATGGACGACGAGCTTTATATTTTTCGCAATCCGCATGTGACCAACCTGGCGCCGCGCGAGTGGTTCCTGCCGAACGACACCAGCCACGTTTTCCGGCCCGTCACGTTTGCCACGCTTAGCCTGAACTATGCGCTCAGCAAAGGCAGTGCGTTTGGATACCACCTGTTCAACTTACCCATGCACGCGGCGGCGACGCTGCTGTTGTTCCTGGTGTGCTCGAAGATTCTCGAGGCGCAAGAAGGCGGGACAACCATCGCGTTTGTGGCGGCCCTGCTGTTTGCCGTACACCCCATACACACCGAGGCGGTGGCGTCCATCATCGGCAGGTCGGAGTTGCTGGCAGCGGCCTTCGTGTTCGCCGGCGGGCTGCAGCATCTGCAAGACCGGCCGTGGCTGGCGCTTGCGTCCTTCCTTTTGGCGCTGCTTTCCAAGGAATCGGCGATCGCATTCCTGCCGCTGGCGATCGCCGGAGACTACGCTCGCGGGAAGTTCAAGCCGCTCTGGCGATACGCTGCGTTATTCGTGCTCGCAGCCTGCTATCTTGCTGTGCTTTGGAAAGTGCAGGGCGGGCGCTTCGGCCCCGCGGAGATCTCCCTGTTGGACAATCCGTTGGCGGGCTTGCCTCCCGCGCTGCGTATCATGAACGCAGTTCGCATTGCCTGGAAATATCTGGCGCTAATGGCTTGGCCCGCGACCCTGTCCTGCGACTATTCCTTCGAACAGATCACCGTGTACGGAGACTGGAGACATGCCGTGTTGCCGGTCATCGGGGCCCTGGCCGTCGCGGCTGGATGGCTGTGGTCGATTGCCGCCCGCAAAAGGGTGCTGATCCTCGCGGGCGCGCTGTACTTTGCGGGCTTTGCGGCGACTTCGAACATTCTGACCCGCACCGGCACGATCATGGGCGAGCGATTGGCTTACCTGCCGTCCGCCGGCTTTTGCCTCCTGCTTGCCGCCGTTTGGGTCTGGTGCGCCGGAAAGAATGCCCGGCTCGCTGGCGCGGTGCTGGCATTGGCGGTCGTGGCGCTGGCAGCGCGCTCCGCCTTGCGCAACCGCGACTGGCGGGACAACTACACCCTTTTCTCCGCGGCCGTGCAAAGTGCGCCAAAGAGCGCCAAGACCCATGCCAACCTGGCCTACGCCTATCTGGCGCGCAACGAACTCAGCTCTGCGCGCGCGGAATTGCAGACCGCACTGCGCATCTACCCGGAATACCCGGACACCATCGAGACCCTGGGGGTGGTAGAAGCGCGCAGCGGAAACCAAGAGGAGGCGTTGCGGCTGTTTCGACAGGCCTTGGCCATGAGCGATCGGACCAACATCAATTACGACTACATGACCGTGAACCTGGCCGCCGCGCTGCTGGACCGGGGTCAAGAAGCGGAGGCGGAGACGCTGCTCGACAAAGAGATCGCCGAGGCGCCGGGGTACTCGCGCGCATGGTCCAACCGGGCGGTACTGCGTTTCAAGCGCAGGGAATTTTCCCTGGCGCTGCAGGATGCGCAGGCGGCGCTGGGCGCGGACCCAAACAACGCGCAGGCGAAGAGCGTGCTGAATAAACTCCAGCAAACGGCAGCGTTTCCAGAACCACACGAAGGCGGCCTCCCGCGCGATCTTCACCCTCCTGCGGACCGATAAGCCCTGCAACGACAGCCGGGGAAATTGCATGCGGTGCCAAGATCGCGATTCGCGTACATTCTGGCGTGGATGCTCTTGGCATGCTGGCAGACGCAGCGCTTCGGCGCATTGCGCGCCCGCCTGGCCGATTTCATGAGGGAGCGTTTCAAGGAAGACCTCCAGCGCCGTGGGAGGCCGCTTGCCGCGCACGGCGCGCAGCGACATCATGTCGCAAACGATAACTGTCTGGTTATATCACACTGCAGGAATCTGACAACAACGCGGAGAAGTTAAGCGTTCTTCTCGTCCGCGTATTCGTACACGCCACGCCCGCTCTTGAGGCCCAGGCGGCCCTCGGCGACCAGCCTCCTCAGTAAAGGATTGGGGCGGTACTTTTCGCCGAGCATGGTGTGGAGATACTCGAGGATGCTCAGGCGGACGTCCAGGCCGACCAGGTCCACCATTTCGAATGGGCCCATGGGGTGGTTCAGGCCCAGCTTGAGAGCCTTGTCGATATCCTCGGCGGAAGCGAGCCCGGCTTCCAGCATGGCGAACGCTTCGTTGCCGATCAGCGCGTTGATGCGGCTGGTGATAAAACCCGGCGACTCTTTCACGACGACCACTTCCTTGCCCATGCGGGCGCCGACTTCGCGGCATGCGGCGATCGTGGTATCGGCGGTCAGCGCCGCGCGAACCACTTCGATCAGGCGCATTTTGGGCACCGGATTGAAGAAGTGCATACCAACGCAGAGCGCGGGACGCCGCGTGGCGCCGGCCATTTCCGCCACAGAAAGCGAGGAAGTATTTGTCGCCAGGATGGCCTGTGGCCGTGCCGATTGGTCAAGCAACCGAAACAGTTCGAGCTTGAGCTTCAGGTCTTCGGGAACAGCCTCGACCAACAAGTCGCTCTCGCGCGCGGCATCCTGAACGGCGCCGACGGCCATTACGCGAGACTTCGCGGCTTCCGCGTCCGCGGCTTTCACCTTGCCACGCTGCACACCCTCTTCCAGCGACTCGGCGATCCAGGAGACTCCGCGCCGCAGGGCCTCGGGCTGCGCATCCTGCAGCAAAGTGCGATAGCCGCCAAGCGCCGCCGCGTAGGCGATGCCGCGGCCCATGGTGCCTGCGCCGATGACGCCAATCGTGTTTACGCTCACTGGAACTCTCCGTGGAATTCCCGCGCCGTGCTAACGCAGGAGCTTGCGGTAAGCGGCTTCGTCCAGCCCGAGAACGATCTCGCTGCCGCGCACCACGACGGGTCGCTTGATCAGGTTGGGAGTCTTCGACATCAGGCGGATGGCCTCCTGCCGCGATGGAGTTTTCTCGCCCATGTTGCGCTCGCGGTACAGCTCATTGCGCGGATTGAGGAATGCCTGGTAGTCGCGGGTTCCGATGAGCGTGTCCAGTTCAGCTTCGGACAGCGGTTCTTTGTCCAGGTCGCGCGATTCGAGTTCGGCTCCAAGCTCCTGCAACAGTGCCTTGGCCTTGCGGCAAGTGGTGCAGGATGGCTTCTGGTAGAACCTTACCTTTACTTTTTTCATCGCTTCTCTCGGATACTTTCAATACCGCGGAACCTGGGGATCGATTTCCACGGACCAGCGTTCGATACCGCCCGCAAGCGAGCGGGCGCTTGCGACGCCTTGCGACTGGAGCCAGGCGGCCACGTCCAGGCTGCGCTGCCCGTGGTGGCAGTAGACGATCACGTCCTCATCCCCGTCGAGCGATTGCAGGTTGGCAGGGATGCTGCGCATGGGAATGAGTTCGGCGCCGGCGATGCGGCCGATCTCGTGTTCCCACGGTTCTCGCACATCAACCAGCCGTAGCCTTTCCCCGGCATCCATCCTGGCCTTCAGGTCTTTTACTGTGATTTCGAGGTTGTTCATAGCCGCCCTGGAATTGTAAATCAGTTCAGCGGCCCTGGAATTTGGGCACGCGCTTTTCGAAGAAGGCGCGAACGCCTTCCAGGCAGTCCTCGGAGAGGAAGCAGCGCAGCTGGTGCTGGACTTCGGCTTCAAGGGCGCGGCTCAGTGCTTCCTTCTTGCTGCCGAACAAGGTTTGCTTGACGGCGCGTTGCGCCAGTGGCGGTCCGGCGGCAAGCTTAGCGGCGAAGGCGCGAACCTCCGATTCCAGGCGGTCCGCTGGCACCACCCGGTTGACAATGCCGAGATGCAGGGCGGTGTGCGCGTCAATCATGTCGCCGGTATAGAAGAGCTCCGCGGCCTTCGCCGGGCCGACGAGTTCCGGCAAGAAGTACGTGCCGCCGTAGTCGGGGAATAATCCCACCTTGGCAAAATTCTGTCCGAACACCGCGGCTTCGGAAACAATGCGCACATCCGCGGCCAGCGCGACGTTCATGCCGGCGCCGGCGGCCGGTCCATTGACGGCGGCGATCACCGGCTGCGGAATCGTCCGTATTCGAAGAATTGCGCCTACTCCGGCGCGAAGAATCGGCTCGAGCTGCGAAATATCGCTGGCTTCCCTGCCCTTGGCAATCGCCGCCAAATCGCCGCCGGCGCAGAACGCGCGGCCGGCCCCGCTGAGCACCACGACGCGCACGCTTTCGTTCTTCCCGATGCGGTCGAAAGCCTGGTTCAGCGCCGTGGCCAGCTCGTTGTTGAGGGCGTTGAGCTTGTCCGGGCGATTCATCACCAGAGACGCGACGCCGTTTTCGATGGTTTCTAGAAGCACGCTCTCCGCAGCGGGGGCGGCCGGGACATCACTCATTCCATCCTCCGAAATCTTAGAGCGGCTTGACGGTACGAGAATTCTCGACTTTTCTGACCAATGCCGCAAGCTTTCGGAAGTGGAAAACCCGGTCTTTGGAAGACTGCGCGTGCTGCGAGTCGGTGGCCGGCAGAACGTACACGCTGGCCCCGTACAGCAGTTCTTTCTGCAGCCCGAGCTTGGCGCGGCGCTGCGCAAACTGTTCGTACACGCTCTTGCCGTTGAAGGCGATCACGTGCGGGAGGTACTCGCCCAGCTTCTGCGAGAGCACGATGCGGCCTTCGGCGAAATCCTCGCGCGTGAGTTCGGCAATGGTGCGGGTCGGGCGCTTTACGAGATCCGTCAGCCCGATGGCGAATTCAATGATCCGCTTGTCGTCGCGGTATTCAAGCGGCTCCGGGATCACGCCGGTTTCGTACAGCACCGGCCAGAAAGGATTGTCGCGGCCGGAGTAGTAATGGCCGGTACGAACGGAGGATTCCGTTGGATTGCATCCGACAATGACCAGCTTCATGCCTTTGCGCAGGTGATCGGGGAGAGTCTTCATGACGGGCGTCTTCGTGGACTGCCTGTCCAGAATACCCCGGCACGAATTGCGGGTAAGCGGCGAGTTCCGAGACTACTGCCAAAAAGGCAACGGGCGGCCGAGTCCGCGTTCCTGGGCTATCCGAAAAACGCAGATCGCGGCTGCGAGGTCCCAGGCGGCAATTCCGTTGGATTTGAAAAGCGTGATTTCGGCTTCGCTGGAGCGCCCCGGACAAATGCCCGCGACCAGCGAAGAAAGCTCGCGCACCGTGTCCCAGCGGTTTTCGTGCCCGGAAAAACCGAGCACCAGGTCGCCGGCTTCTTGTTTTGATTGCTCGATGGAATCCACGTAGATGCGCGTGCAATGCGCCACGGTGGCGGCGTCGAGTTCGCGCTTTCGCATGTGGTTGGCGCCGATGGCGTTGATATGCGTTCCAGGGGAGAGGCGCTCCCCGAAGACGACTGGCTGGCTGGACGTGGTGGCGGTGCAAAGAATCTCCGAACCGGCAATCGCTTCCTCGGCCGAAGCCACTGGCTTCACCTCAAGGCCCAACTTGGCGGACATTTCCGCGGCAAATTTCTCGCGCTTGGCCGGATCGCGGCCGAAGGCTTTGACCGACTTGAGCTTGCGCACCGCGGCGATGGCTTCGAGCTGGGTTCGCGCCTGTCCGCCGGTGCCGATGATCCCGGCGATGCCGGCTTCCTTCCGGGCGAGATATTTCGTGGCCACGCCAGAGGCCGCGCCCGTGCGCATCTGGCCCAGGGCGTCGCCCTCGATCAGCGCCAGAGGCAGGCCGGTCTGCATGGAGAACAAACTCACCAGAAAGGAAAGTCTGCCGCCGACATAGGTGTATTGCTTGGTGGCAACAAAGCCGCCGGGCACATCGGCCGCGGCCATGTGGTGAAAGAAGGTGCCGCCGGGGAGTTCGAAGCGGCGGCGCGGGTGGACGAGAACTTCACCGGCGGCCTGGCGGCGGGAGATCTCCTCGACCGCCTGAATGGCCAGCGGCATAGTGAAAACGCTGCGTACTTCGGCTTCGCTGATGTGAATGGTCACGGGCGCTCCTACTCTTGGCTTGCAGGTCCGGGCCTGCGGGCGATCGTTCAGTGCCCTTTCTTGCGGCCGGGTTTGACGGCACGCGCGGTCTCGTTGTCTTGCCGAATGCGGCGGACCACGGTCTGGATGAGGCGGTATACGCGCTCGTGGTTCGAATCATCGGTGGTGAAGAAGCGAAACTCCGGCTGGCCGGCCGCCGTGGTGGCAAGACGAATGGGGAGTTCGCCGCAAAGGTCGTTTTCGATGAAGGCCGTTTCATAGCGAGACTTCTTGCGGTTCCAGGTGTACACGCGCAGGACGCTGAAATCGCAGGTCTGCCCTTCGGCCCCGCGCGTGGCCGCAAGCAGGTACTGCGCTTTGCTGCCGGAGGGATCGTCCACTTTGTTCAGTTCGAACCAGGCAATGGGCCGCAAGTTGGCCGCCGCAGCCCCTTCGCGGACCGCGTCCGGCACGTCGAGTTCGAGGAAGCGCGCGATGACCCAGCCGGCGATGGGGACACTCTGGTCGCCGGGATCGGAAGCCGTGGTCATATTCGCGCGAGCGGTGGTTTCGCTGGGCGGGCGCGTGGCCAGGCCGCGCACCAGGTACCAGTCTTCCTTCTTGGTGCCGGCCGGATCGGCGGGCTCCTTGTCATCCGAGACCTGCACCCAGTCGGCGGTGGCGCGTCCGACAATCTGCACCGGAACCCCGCGGCCGAACTGGTAAAGGCGCGGAGCCGTGCGTCCCGGATCGATCTTCAGGTTGGTGGCGACTTTGGTGCGGCCGCTGCCCTGCACAGGAAGCGATGCCGCGCGCTGCAAAAGCTTTTCCGAGCGCTGCCACAGGCTGGGATCCATCAGCAGGCGGTTATCCACCCAGCCCACGGTGCCGGCAGCGGTGCGCACCTTCACGAAGTCGTTGTGCTTGACCAGGGTGTCCACACGGTCGCCATAGTGCAGCATGCCAAGCGGTTGGCGCACCTGCGCCAGGCTGCTCCACAGCGTGACGCTTTTTTCGCTCACATAAGCTTCGCCCAGATACTCGTGCTTGGGGCGGAAGAACCAGGCTGTCAGCGCCACCAACGCCAGCAGCGGCACCGCGATCAGTAATCGTCTCTTCATGCGCGTTCCGCAGGAGCCTCCGCTTCCTCGGAAGCGAGCGCGAGCAAAGCCGCACCCGAAAAGGAAGCGGCTTAAATTCTACCCGATACCGGGTCACCGCGCGTGCCGGTCCGAACCCGGCGGCGTCTGCTAGAATGCGCCAAGGTTGCTTGCTGACGATCCTCCCCTTTGGAGCCTGGACGATGAAATTCCTGAATTCGCTGCAGCCGCTGGGCTTGCTGATTCTGCGCGCGGCGCTGGGCGCGATCTTTCTGGTGCACGGCTATCCGAAGTTGACGCGCCCGACGGCGCCGCTGCAGGCCTTCTTTGTTCAGCACGGCCTGCCCGGTCAGCTGGTGTACGTGGCGGGCGTTCTGGAGACCTTCGGCGGGCTGCTGCTGGTGATCGGACTGTTCACGCGGCCGTGCGCATTGCTGCTGGCGGTGGAGATGGGCGTGGCGATCGGCAAAGTCCACAGCGCGCGCGGCGTCCTGGCGCTGCAGGATTACGAATTTCCGCTGGCGCTTGGCTGCGCGTGCTTGGCGCTGGCCACGGTCGGCGCCGGACTGGTCAGCGTGGACCATCTGGTATTTGGGGAAGGCGGCGGCGCGCGGCGGCGCTCCGCGAAAACGGCTAAAGATTGAGGCGCCGCGCCGCCGCCTGGCGATGCGGCGTCAGCTGTTCGGCTGCGCGGCAATTGGCGCTTCGGACGTGACCGCGATCACCGGGCGCGGCGCCAGCGGCAGCACCAGCCACAGAATCACATAGAGCAAAATTCCCGTTCCTCCGAAAAAGACCACGACCACCCAAAGAATCCGCACCAGGGTCGGGTCCAGGTCGAAGTAGTCGGCAAGCCCCGCGCACACGCCGCCGATTTTCTTGTCGGTGCTGGAACGCATCAGGCGCTTCGGGCCGCCGGTGGCCGAGGCCATATCCTGCGTGCCGGTAACCACCTGCCGGGCACCGCAGTTGTAGCAAAAGCGCGAACCATCCGCGATGTTTCGTTGGCAACTGTTGCAGACCATGAGACCCTCCCGCAGGCAGGACGCCACGCTGCTGCCACCACCAGCGCCTGCATTCCGTAAATGATACGCGCAGCCGTGCGGGAAAGTTTCCTATCGAGCGCTGCGGCTGTGGCTACTAGTACTCAAGCAGCTGTTTGACTGTGTCTATGACGTTCTGACTCTGCGGCAGGATCACGTCTTCGAGCTTGGGCTGGTAGGCGCAGAACGTGTCCATGGCGGCGATACGCTTGACGGGCGCGTCCAGCTGATCGAATAGCTCATCGGCAATGCGGGCGGCAATCTCCGCGCCGTAGCCCCAGCTGAGCATGTCTTCATAGGCGACAACGACCCGGTGCGTTTTACCCACGGAAGCGGCGATCGAGTCCCAGTCGTACGGCGAAAGGGAGCGCAGGTCGAGAATCTCGGCGGAGATGCCTTCCCGCTGCAATTGTGCGGCGGCCACTTCCGCGCGGTGCACAAAGGCGCCGTAGGTCACGATGGTAACGTCGCTGCCCTCCTTGACCACGCGCGCCTTGCCGAAAGGAATCGTGAAATCCGGTCCGGGATATTCCGAGCGGTTGTACGGCTGGCGGTAAAGATGTTTGTGCTCGAGGAACATGACGGGATCGTCGCAGCGAATCGCGGTGCGCAGCAGCCCGGCGACGTCCAGCGCCGTGGACGGCATCACCACTCGCAATCCCGGGCAGTGAGCGAAAATCGATTCGCCGCTCTGGCTGTGGTACACAGCGCCGCCGGTCAGATAGCCGCCGACGGCCACGCGAATCACCATCGGGCACTTGAAGGCGCCGTTCGAACGCCAGCGCAGCACGCAGAGTTCATCGCGAATCTGCATCATGGCCGGCCAGATATAATCGAAAAACTGGATTTCCGGCACGGGCTTGAGTCCGCGCTCGGCCATGCCGATGGCGCGTCCGACGATGGCCGCCTCGGCGATGGGGGTGTTGAAGACGCGCGTGGAACCGTACTTGCGTTGCAGTCCGGCAGTGGCCTTGAACACCCCGCCCTTGCCCTTCACTTCCTTCAGATTCTCTTCACGGCTGGCGTCGGCCACATCCTCGCCAAACACGGTGATGCGCTCGTCGCGCGACATTTCGTCGTTCAGCGTCGCCGCCACCATTTCCACCATCGTTTTCGGCGCGCCATGCAGCTGCGCCTGCGCCTCGAATGCGCTTGCCGTGGGATCGACGTCGGGCGAATACACGTTCGCTAAAATCGAAGCAACCTCCGGCGGTTCGGCGGCAAGCGCGGTGTCGGCGGCCTGGCGCACTTCGTGTTCCACCTGGGCCTCGATGGCTTCGATCTGTTTCTGGTCGAGCACCCCTTCGCGTACCAGGAACAGCGCAAACTTCGAGAGCGGATCGCGATGCGCTTCCTGTTCGCGCTCTTCGGGTACTTTGTAGAGCTTCTCGTCGTCGGAGAGCGAATGGGAATAAGGGCGCGTACAGTGCGCGTGGATCAACGCCGGGCCACGCCGTTCGCGGCAGTAATTTACGGCTTCCTGGCAGACCGCGTAGCTCGCGATCGGATCGGTGCCGTCGCACTCCGCGACGTGCAAACCCGGGAAGCTCTGCACCAGCTTGGAAATGCTGCCGCCAGCGGTTTGCACTTCCACCGGGACCGAGATGGCGTAACCGTTGTCCTCAATCAGATAGAGTAGCGGAAGCTTTTTGGCGCAGGCTGCGTTCAGCGATTCCCAGAACTCGCCCTCGCTGGTGGCGCCTTCTCCGCCGGAAACGTACACGATCTCTTCGGGAGCGTTCTTGGCCAGCGAACCGAGCGGCGCTTTTTTGGCCTGACTCAGCGCTTTCGGATGATGCTCGTAGTAAAGCGTGGCTTCCGCCGCGCCTACGGCGTGCAAGAACTGCGTGCCCGTGCAGGACGACTTACTGACCACGTTAAATTTTGCATGCCCCCAGTGCGAGGGCATTTGCCGGCCGCCGGAGCTTGGATCCTCCGCCGCGCCGACCGACTGCAACAGCATCTCCAGCGGGGTGATGCCCAGCATCAGGCACAAGGCGCGGTCGCGGTAATACGGATACAGCCAATCTACGCCGGGACGTAGAAGCAACCCCATAACCGCGGTGACCGCTTCGTGGCCCGCGCTGGAAATCTGGAAGAAAATCTTGTTCTGGCGCTTGAGCTGGATTTCCCGGTCGTCGAGCTTGCGGGAGAGGTACATGGTGCGGTACAGACGAATCAGGGTGTCGCGGGACAAGCCGGCGTGTTTTTCGGCTTTGGCGGAATCCGTTTTGGCGGGCTTCACTCGAGTCTGCACAGCCATGCGGCGACACCTCGATGCAAGAACGTTCCGGCGCTTCCACCATCAGTATATCGAAATTGCGAAAGGCGCCGGGCCGAGGTGCGCGGTGGGCACGGCAGGCCTCCGCCAAATTGGCCTGCGAATAAACGGCGCGACTAGTCCAGCGCCTCGAATTTTGCTTCGGCGTCGTCAAACCCGGCGCTGCCCGCGCGCAACGGCTTGGGCTGGTATCCGGCGAACGGCTGCTCGCTGGCAATTTTCTTGAGGATGCGCTCTTCGGTCATCTTCTCGTGAGCCGAAAACGCCAGGCGCAAATACAGGGTCACGTCTCCGCCCGGCTTTGCCTGCTCTGTTTTCCCGGCTTTTGCGGGCTTTTCCTCTTTGGCCTTGCCGGGCTTCGCGCCCCTCTTCGCTGCAGGCTGGATTTCTTCCTCTTCCTGCACCCCGGGAGCTCCTGCTTCGGCGGCGTCCCCGCTGCGCTCAAATTTGTACAGCAGCTTCTTGTCCAGGCGGAAGGCCTGCTTCATGACATCCAGATGGTGACGCACGTTCTGGGCTTTCTCTTCGTCCGAACCGAACGCGAAAACAGTGTACGTGATGGCCATGCAGGCAGTCTGCTGTGACCTGAGCGGTTAGTCAAGATTGCCGCGGCGCATGCGAGCTTCCGCGCAACGCCGATGGGCGTTAAGATGGAGGGCGACGATGGTTCGTGGCTCGGCCAATTCGAAGAACACTATCCGGCGCATTGTGGCGGCCGTGTGTCTGCTGGCCCTGGTCGCGCTCTACGCTCCGATCGCAGGCGCGCTCTGCATCGACGCGTCGCGAGCCTGCTGCAAAGGCGGCCAGTGCCCGCTGCACGGCAACCATCACCAGGATTCCCACGACCCGAAGCAACCGGATGGTATGGACTGTGGCCACGGCATGGGTATGGCCATGAGCTGCTCGCTGTCCTGCTGCCATACGACGCAGATTGCCGCGGTCCATGGACACATTTTTGTCGCGGCGCCGCCTGCGATCGTTGGCATGCCGACCGCGGTTGCGCTGCGCTTCGCCGCGCCCGAGCCGCAACCATTCTCGTTCCTGCACGATCCGCAGTCTCCCCCTCCTGAGCGCGCTTCTCGCTGAAACCCGCAGCGCGATCCCACTCGTAGCGGTCCGTCCATTCCAGCCTGCACGGCGTGCGCCGTGCAGCCAATCCTTTTTGGGGGAACCGGAGTTTCCATGAAGATGGGTTTGAAGAGATTCACGAAGAGAAGAAAATCGCTTTACGCTTGCTCGTTTTTTCTCGTCTGTTTTGCCGCCGCGCCGGCGCTGTTCGCCGGAATCTTCGGAACCGTGCGCGGCATCGTGCACGACGCGCAGCACCGTCCGATTTCCGGTGCGCACATCGAACTATCTGCGGTGCACTCCGATTGGAAAAAATCCGCCGTCTCCAGCGACGAGGGTGAATTCCAGATCGACGCCGTCCCCGCCGGAAGCTATACACTGCGCATTACGCATGACGGCTTTCGCGAGTCCACAATCGAACTGACCGTGGTGGCGGATTCCGCGCCTCTGCGGCACTTTCCGCTGGAGCTCTCTTCCCTAGCCCAGCAAGTCGTCGTCTCCGAAAGCGCGCAGACCGTGGACACCACCTCCTCGGCCGCGCGAACTACCCTGACCCGTGAGACCATCGCGGCCACTCCCGGCGCCTCGCGCGCCAACAGCCTGGATCTGATTACCGACTTCACGCCGGGCGCCTACATGGTGCATGACCAGCTGCATGTTCGCGGCGGCCACCAGGTGTCCTGGCTGGTGGACGGCATCCCTGTGCCCAACACCAATATCGCTTCCAACGTGGGGCCGCAGTTCGATCCGAAGGACATGGGCGTGGTGGAGATTCAACGCGGCGGCTACTCCGCCGATTACGGCGACCGCACCTATGGCGTCTTCAACGTGGTCCCCCGCTCCGGATTCGAACGTGATCGCGAAATCGAGTTGCTCGCCACCTACGGCAGCTACCACTCGACCGACAGCCAGATCAGCATTGGCGACCACACCGAGCGCTTCGCCTATTACGCCAGCGTAAGCGCCAACCGCACCGACGTGGGACTCATGCCGCCGGAAGCGGCGCCGCTGCACGACGACAACAACGGCGTCAGCGGATTCACCTCGCTCACCTATAACGCGTCGCCCGCCGACCAGTTCCGGCTCGCCGCTTCCTTGCGTTCCGACTTTTTTCAGGTGCCCAATACCACCGACCAGCAGCAGGCGCTGATTCGCGATACGCAGCGCGAACGCGATGGTTTCCTGAATTTCTCCTGGGTGCACACCTTGCAGTCCGGCGTGCTCTTCACCGCTTCGCCGTTCATCCATTGGAACCAGTCGTCGTATGACGGCGCGTCGCCCATCCCGAGCCTATTGCCCGATCAGCCGCCGATCCCGACCGATCACAACCGCTCGCTCTATGAGGGCGGCCAGTTGTCGCTGGCGGTTACCCGCGGACGGCACAACGCGCATTTTGGCGCGTACGGCTTTGCGCAGCAGGACGATTCGTTCTTCCGCGTGGTTGCGACCGATGGCTCCGGCGAGCAGGCTTCGGAACGCGACACACCTTCGGGTGGTCTTTTCAGCTTGTTTGCCGACGACCAATTTCGCGCCGCAAGCTGGCTTACGCTGAACGGCGGACTCCGCTACACCCACTTCGTAAACGGAACCACCGAGCCCTCTACGCAAACCAACGTGGTCGAAGACAAGGTGGACCCGCGCGTCGGCGCCGCCCTGCACATCCCCAAGCTGGGCTGGGTGGTGCGGGCATTCTATGGCCGCTACTACCAGGCGCCGCCTCTGACCACCGTCTCCGGACCGCTGCTCGAACTCGCAACGGAACAGGGCTTTGCCTTCTTGCCGCTGCATGGCGAAACCGACGAGCAGCGCGAATTCGGCCTGACGATTCCGCTGAAAGGCTGGACTTTTGACTTCTCGAACTTTCAGACCCACGCCCGCAACTTCTTTGACCACGATGCTCTGGGTAACTCCAACATTTTTTTCCCGCTCACCATTGAGCGTGCCCGCATCCACGGATGGGAAGCGACCGTCCGCTCGCCGCGCATCAAGCGGCGGCTGGACGTTTACCTGACCTATTCGAACCAGATGGCGGAAGGCGCAGGCGTGATCACCGGAGGATTCCTCTCCGATCCCGGCCAGCTCTGCGATGACGGCGGCTTCTGCTACCTGGACCACGACCAGCGCAACACGCTGAGCGCCGGCTTCCACGCCTCGCTGCCGTTGCGCATTTCCGCATCGGGAAACCTTGCCTACGGTTCCGGATTTCTCGACGGGGATGGGCCCGCGCATCTTGGGGATCACACCGAGTTTTCCCTCAGCCTGAGCAAAGCCTTCGGCGAAAGGTTCTCCGTCGGCTTTACCGCACAGAACATCGGCGACTCGCGCTACTTGATCGACAATTCCAACACCTTCGGCGGTACGCACTGGAACTACCCGCGGCAGTTCACGGGCGAGTTGCGCTACCGCTTCCACTTCTGACACTCATCAAAAAAAGATGCGGACTCCATCGTCGCGTTGCGCGGTCCCAGCGATGGCGATACACTCGTGAGGAAAATCGAAGGCGATGGAGTTCGCCATAACCGCCGGACGCCGTTTCTTCATGGATCGGGTTCAGGCTGATGACTCCTGGCAGCGGTGCGTTGCCAGGAGTTTTTTGTTGAGCGTCGCCAGCGAGAGTTCTGCTGAGAGGTGAACGCTTGAAACTTTTTCTCATTGCGTTGTTCGGCGCGGTCGGGACCCTGGCGCGCTACGGGCTGCAGGGCATCGTACACGCGCGCATGGGCACGTTCTTCCCGTACGGAACGCTGTTCATCAACCTGACCGGCTGTTTTTTTCTCGGACTGATTGGCCAGCTGACACTCAACCGCATGCTGATCTCGCCGGATATGCGCCTGGCCATCGCGGTCGGATTCTTCGGCGGGTATACCACGTTCTCCAGCTTCGGCTGGGAAACCGCCAAGATGCTGGAAAGCGGAGAATGGCTGCGCGCCACAACGTATGTCGGCGTCAGTGTGGTGGCGGGTTTGTTGCTCTCCGTGGCGGGCATTCGGCTCGCCGCGCGCTTCTAGTTCGAAGGCGCGCGCTTGCGACTGCTCCTGTACCCGCCCGCCAAGCACTAGCTCTTCGTCTCCAACAGGACTTTGTGTATCATCGCGGGCGGCAGAGTCTGCCCGGAGGCCTCAAATTGCAAACGCTTACGCTGCGCCGTTACGGAATTCTGTTCTTCACCCTCGCTGCCGTCCTGTTTTCCGCCTTCTCGGCGCAAGCGCTCGATAACGGCCTGGCCCTCACACCACCCATGGGCTGGAACAGCTGGAACAAGTTTGGCTGCAACGTCAGCGAGGACCTAATCAAGTCCATGGCCGACGGCATGGTCTCCAGCGGGATGAAGGACGCGGGCTACCAGTACGTGGTGATTGATGATTGCTGGCAGGTAAGCCGCGACGCCGACGGCAACATCGTGCCCGATGCGCAGCGCTTCCCTTCCGGCATGAAGGAGCTCGGCGATTACATCCACTCCAAAGGCTTGAAGTTCGGCATCTATTCCGACGCGGGCGAAAAAACCTGCGCGGGACGCCCCGGCAGCATGGGCCACGAGTATCAGGACGCGCTGAGTTATGCGAAGTGGGGCGTGGATTATCTGAAATACGATTGGTGCTACACCGGCAAGCGCAACGCGGAAGAGGCTTACGGCACCATGCGCGACGCGCTAAAGGCCGCGGGACGCCCCATCGTCTTCAGCATGTGCGAGTGGGGTACGGCCAAGCCCTGGCTCTGGGCCCAGGACACCGGAAACTTATGGCGCACCACCGGCGACATCACCGACAAATGGAGCAGCAAGAGAAAATGGCCGGACGGTAGCTGCTGCGAGCTCGGCATGCTGGACATTCTCGATTTGCAGGTTGGACTCGATACCTTTGCGGGTCCCGGCCACTGGAACGACCCGGACATGTTGGAAGTCGGCAACGGTGGAATGACGACTGCCGAGTATCGCGCGCACTTCAGTCTGTGGTGTGTATTGAACGCGCCGCTGATTGCGGGCAACGACCTGCGCAGTATGAGTCCGGAAATCAAGGAGATCCTCACCAACAAGGAAGTGATCGGCATCAACCAGGATCCGCTGGGGCGCGAGGCCAAGCGGGTGTGGAAAGACGGCGACCGGGAAGTTTGGGCCAAGCCGTTGAAAGATGGCGGCCGGGCGGTGGTGCTGCTGAATCGCGGCGCGGCCGAGGCGGACTTCACCCTGCCGTGGACCACGCTGGCGTACCCGGAAACGTTGAGCCTGAACGTGCGCGATCTCTGGGCACACAAAGATCTCGGGAAGATCACTGGCAAGTTCACGACAAAGGTCGCCTCGCACGACGTGGTGGTTCTGACACTGCGCTAGCGCCGGCGCCGACTCGCAGCGCTGGCTGTTAACCAAACCGCGCATTTCCATTGCGCGGCCAGACTCACAATGCTAACCTGAGCGAACAAAAGGCGAATCGCGGATTCGCCTCTTTGTGTTTACACTCGCTTACTGCTTTGTTTTGTTTCACTTGCCGTGCACTGGGGGCAACCTATGGCCGAATCCCTGGCGGTTCGTCGTGCCAACATTCTGGAAAGGCAACCGGAGGCCAAGCGCGGCTCGGCAATCGAGCGGGTGCAGTCCGTGCTGCAAGGCTTCGCCGAACGGGACCCCGAGGGCGAGGTTCTGACCGCCGTGCGTCGCTTCCCGGCCCGTGCCGCGGTTCATGCCGATTGGCCGGACTGGGTGACGCCTCGCTTGCGCGACGCCTACGTGGCCAAAGGCATTGCTCGTCCTTATTCGCATCAAGCATTGGCGGCGGAAGCCGTTCACGGTGGCAGAAACGTGGTCATCGTCACGCCCACCGCTTCGGGAAAGACGCTGTGCTACAACCTGCCGGTCCTCGACGCCATCCTGAAAAACGACGACACGCGCGCGCTATACCTCTTCCCCACGAAAGCGCTGGCGCAGGATCAGCTTGCCGAGCTTTACGACTTGAACCAGCGCCTGGAACGCGGCGACGGTGCGGCGCAATCCTTCGGCGTGTTCACCTATGACGGCGACACGCCCAGCGACGCGCGGCGGGCCATTCGCGAGCGCGGCCACGTGGTACTGACCAATCCGGATATGCTGCACACCGGCATTCTGCCGCACCACACCAAGTGGACCCGGCTCTTCGAAAATTTGCAGTACATCGTGATGGATGAGCTGCACACCTATCGCGGCGTCTTCGGCAGCCATCTGGCCAACGTACTGCGCCGTCTCAAACGCATCGCCAAGTTCTACGGCAGCAATCCCCGCTTCGTGTGCTGCTCGGCGACCATCGCCAACCCCGGCGAGCTGGCGGAACGATTGATTGAGGATGAGGTGGACGTGCTCAGCGCCAATGGCGCTCCGGCCGGAGAAAAAACGTTCGTCTTCTATAACCCGCCGGCGGTCAATCGCGCGCTGGGCATTCGCCGCAGCTACATCAACGAGAGTTCGCGCGTCGCGCAGGAATTTCTGAAAAACGATTTGCAGACCATGGTTTTCGCCAACTCGCGCTTGCATACGGAAATTCTGTTGACCTATTTGCAGCAGGCCAACCCGCAGTTCCCAGGCACCCCAGAAACAATTCGCGGTTACCGGGGAGGCTATCTGCCGCGCGAACGCCGCGAAATCGAGCGCGGCTTGCGCGATGGCCGCATTCGCGGCGTCGTCTCTACCAGCGCCCTGGAGCTGGGCATTGATGTCGGCTCGCTGGACGCAACGGTCATGGCCGGCTATCCCGGAACCATCGCGGCCACCTGGCAGCGCGCCGGACGCGCGGGGCGCCGCAGTGGTAGCTCCTGCGCCGTGATGGTCGCGTCTTCCGCTCCGCTCGATCAGTTCATCGTCCGCCATCCCGACTATTTTTTCGGCAACACGCCGGAGCACGCCTTCATCCAGCCGGATAACCTGGAAATTCTCGTCAACCATCTCAAATGCGCGGCCTTCGAGCTGCCGATTGCTCCGGAAGACCGTTTTGGCGATGTGGACGTGCAGGACCTCTGCGCGCGCCTGGCGGAAGCGGGCTACCTGCACCGCGTGGCCGGTCACTATCACTGGACGCAGGAAGCGTATCCGGCCGATGCGGTGAGCCTGCGCGCCGTCACCAGCGACAACTTCATCATCATTGACGTCACCGGGCAGCCCGACGTGATCGGCGAGGTGGATTTTCCCAGCGCGCTGACCACCGTGCACGAAAAGGCCATCTATCTGCACGGAGGCGAGCAATACCACGTCGAGCATCTGGACTTCAAAGAGCGCAAAGCGTACGTGAAAAAAGTCGACGTGGACTACTACACCGATGCCGTCCGACACACGCAGGTGCGGGTCCTGGAAATCGCCGCACAAGAACCTTCATCCGTCGCGCACCCGGCGATCCCGGCCCTGAAAGCCCACGGCGACGTGCTGGTTCGCTCGCAGGTCGTCGGCTTCAAGAAGATCAAGTTCTTCACCAACGAGAACATCGGCGACGGTCGGCTGGAGCTTCCCGAAAACGAGATGCACACCACCTCCTACTGGCTCACGCTCGAGCGCGAGCTCGTCGCCGCGCTGCCCTTCACCATCAGCGAGCGGCAGAGCGGCATGTTCGGCCTGCTGCACGCCATGGCCTCCGTGGCCACGTTGCTGCTCATGTGCGATGGCCGCGACCTCGGCACCGCCATCGGCGAGCGCCCTCCCAAGCCCGGCGCCGAAGGCGAAGAGTTCCGTGTGGTCACCCTCGAAGAGGCCAGGAATGCCGTGAACAAGGAGTTCTTCGAGCCGAACCTCTATCTCTACGATGCGTATCCCGGCGGCATCGGCTTTTCCGAACCGCTCTTCCGCGCGCACGAGCTGCTGCTGGCCAAGACCCGCGAACTCATCGCCGGCTGCGGCTGCGACGCGGGCTGCCCTTCCTGTGTTGGCCCCGCGGGCGACCTCGCCACGCGCGCCAAGGAAGCCGCCCTGCTGATTCTGGAAAGGCTAGGCGCCTGAGGGATGGCCAGCGCCGACAAATTCTCGCGGCTCGCGGCTTTGCGTCCCGTAAACGGAATGGCGCCGCGCGAAGTGCGTACCTCGGCCCCCGCGCCTGCCCTGGACGAACACGAATCGGAGCTGGCACGCCTGATTGGAGCCAGCGTCGCGCGCACGAAATTTGGCACCCATCTCAGCGTGAGTAATTGGCACTCCACTCCGGAGCTTCCGGACATCTCCGCGGCCGCGCTCGATCTCCTCTGCAACCACGGCGACGCCGTGCGCTGCCGCAAATGGCGGGCTGCCGCGGAAAATCCGGAAAAGTGGCTCTTTCTTGACACCGAAACCACCGGCCTCGCCGGCGGCACCGGCACCTACGCCTTCCTGGTCGGCATCGGCTGGTGGGACGCCGGCGGCCTGCAGGTCGAACAGCTCGTCATGCGCGATTTTTCCGACGAGTACTCGCTGCTCACGGAGCTTGCCGCGCGCATCGCGGAGCGTCCGGTGCTCGTGACATTCAACGGCAAGTCATTCGATTGGCCGTTGCTCGAAAGCCGCTATCTGATGACCCGCACGATTCGCGTCCCGCAACTCGCGGCGCACCTGGACCTGCTGCATCCGGCGCGCGCGGTCTGGAAGCTGCGCCTGGGCTCGGTGCGACTGGTCGAATTAGAACGCCATGTCCTCGACGCGCCGCGCCTCGGCTGGACGCGCGAAGACGACGTCCCCTCATCGCAGATCCCGCAGTTCTATTTCGATTACCTGCGTGGGGGGCCGGCAACGCCGCTGGCCGGCGTGGTTCGCCACAATCGCATGGACCTGCGCGGCCTGGCGGCGCTTTTCGGCAAACTCAATTCCCTGCTGGGCACACCACACCATCCGGACGGAGAAGGTCTGGACCTCTTTGGACTGTCGCGCTATCTGCAGCGCCGCGGCCAGGCCGGCCGCGCCGAATCCGCGTGTGCCGCAGCGCGCGACCGCGGCTTGCCCGAGCCCGTGGATGCTCAGGCGCTTTACCAACTCGCCCGCATGGCCAAGCGCCGCAAGGAATTTGCCCGCGCTGCCGAACTCTTTACCGAGCTGCTGGAAGACCCTCAGTTTTGCGCCGCGGCTTGCGAGGAACTCGCAATTTTTCAGCAAAGCCGCAACAAGGACCCGCGCAAGGCGCTGGAGTTTGCCCGCCGCGGACTTCGCGAAGCGCGCCGCCGTAATCCGGGCGCGATGCTTCGCACCGGGCGCACCGCGGAATTTTCTCGCATGGCGCGCCTCGAAAAGCGCATCGCGCGCCTGGAAGCCCGGCTGGCCCCGGTGGATGCTCCCTTGCTGAACCGCGTTCGCGAAGCGGCGCGCTAGCGCACTGGCCTCAACTTCCGGGTAAGGCGGGCCGGCTCAGTTGACCCTGTGTCGTGGTCGCGGAAGCGGGCTTCAGCCCGGGCTCCGGCAGCGCGCCCAGCTCCAGCTGCTTGTTCAGCTCGATGAACACCGCCCTATCGCCGCCCTCCAGGGTTACGCAGTCCGCTCCACTGCAGCGCAGGAACACTCCGCCTTCGGGCGTATCGAACGAAAAGAAGTTCGGCCGCCGGAACAAATTGCTGCGCTCCGCGTGCTTCTTTTCCAGCAGCTCCGAATATTGCCCGAAGAACCGGCCCGCCTGCTCCACGTCCTTCAGCCGGATCCGCGTGATCAGCAGCAAGCGCTTGGAACCCTGCTGTTCGAACAGCTGGTAGCGGTCGCCCTGCCACGCCGCAGCCAGAGGCTTGGCGCGCTCCTGCCCCAGGAACTGCTTGAGCGCTTCCAGCCAGCCGAACTCGCCCATGACGTTCTCGTCGAGCTTTTTCCAGTCCTTGCCCAGCTTGCTCTCAAGCGGCGGCAGCGTCAGTGCGTCCGGCGCGCGCCCCGCGATGTACGCTTCCGGGTGCAGAATCTGCTGTGTTGATAGCGGCGGCCGTGCAAAGACCCCCGACAATCCGTGCCAGCCCGTCGGCTTCAGCACCGCGGCGGCGAACGCCATTCCGCTGAAATAAGGGAAAATCAGGGAATCCTTGATGAAGGGCGGCGCTTTCTTGAGCGTCGGTGTGTCGCCCATGTCGCCGGTGAAGATCGCGGGGTCGAACGCCGGCATGTTCAGAATGGACTTTCCGGTCAGGCGAAGTTCGTAGTCAATCATGGCCGCCGTGGCGCTGCCCTCCAGAAAGGCCTCGCGCGCGAGTTCTGCATCGTCATTCGGCCGCGCGGCCTTCAGCCATTGTTCAATCTGGAAGTGCTGGTCCTGCAGCGCGTGGGTCAATTCATGCGCCATCACCGACGCCTGGTCGTCCGCCGGGATCCAGTCTGCAATATAGAACTCGTGCGCTTTCGGGTCGTACAGCCCGGCAATCTGCTCTGTCAGGAGATCCACCATGAACGCATCCAGATCGAAGTTCTTCGGCAACAGTCCAAACGCTTCCGCCGATTTCGCGTCCGCGTAGCGCTGCGCCGCGTCCTTGTCCTCATCCATCTGCCGGATAACGTACGCCCGGATCTCTTCGCGCGAACGCAGCGTCCGCTTCAACGGAGATTTCAGGGAGAGCCCGGTGATCTGACTCATATCGCCGAGAACCTCGTCGGCGATCTGGCCAAATTCTTCGGCAGAGGGCTTGGCGGGTGGGTTGGCAGGTACCTGCGCGGCGTTGCGGAGCGGAAAAACAAGCAAGAGGAGGAGGAACGCAAGGAAATGCATTAGAGGCAGGGGAATCCGGCGTCCCGGAGACCGAAGAGTCGTCATTCGCTCAGAATAGCAGATTCCTATTGTCCCAGTCGGGCCACCGGACCGCGCTGGCGGTTCCGCGGAAGTGGAAAAATTCCCCGGGGACCAACGTTCGCAGGTGCTTTCTTTTTATTCTGTTCTATATTCTTAACACACTGGTAATTCTGGTGTACTCTTCCGCCGGAACAACCTCCACCGTGCGAGGTTCCCATGCTGCCCGGGTTGCGACTGCGCCACGTCCGCGAGCGTTTGGGTTTGACTTACAGAAACGTCGAGTCCGCCAGCTATGATCTGGCGCTGCGGCGTGGCCGCCCCGAGTTCATCCTCCGCATCAGCCGGCTGGCGGATATTGAGAACCGCAACGTGGTGCCCGGTCTGCACAAGCTCTACACCCTTTCCGTTTTGTATCATCTGAGTCCGCTGGAACTCCTCAGCTGGTTCGATGTGCCGCTGGAGGAATGTTTTGAGGACGGGGTGCACTTCCCTGTGCCGCGCACGCACATGGCGGCGCCGCCGAGCGGCCTGCGGGTTCCTGTACGGTTTGACCCCGGCTTCGACCCGCGGCGCACAGACTTCCTCTCTCGCATGGTGGAGCGCTGGGGCCACTTCGAAGGAGCCCTGATCAGAGAGAATCCCCGGCATTGTTACGCGTACGTGGGGCTGAGCGACCGCCGGATGGTGCCGCTGTTGCGCCCGGGCAGCCTGGTCCTGGTCGATACGGAAATTCAACAAATTGAAGAAGAAGGCTGGGCTTCTGAGCATGACCGGCCCATGTATCTTGTTGATGTACGGGAGGGTTATCGTTGCGGCTGGTTCCAGCAGATTCCCGGCAAACTCATCATGCAGCCGCACCCGCTCTCCCGCTGCGTTCCGGAATCATGGCGAACTCCTGAAGACGCGGAGGTAGTGGGAAAAGTGATCGGGATTGTCACCCGGCTGAATGAGCCGTGGAGCACTGGCCCTCCAGAATTTCGAGGAGAGCGCGTAAATTCGAAAAGAAGAGTTCTCTGAGGTAGTCCGGCGCGTTGCTCGGCGGCAACACGCGATACGACTCCATGGTCCGCCAATGGGCAATGGTAGCCGGTAGAGGCCCCGCCATGGCGGCCAAGCACTGTTGCAGATCTTCCGCTTGTTCCGCGAGCGGAGTCTCCAGGATCCGCTTGAAGATCTCGTAGTGGCAGCACTCCAGGGCTTCCTGCAGCGCTTGCGCTGAGTACACCGCACTCAATCCAGCGTGCTCATACTTTCCCGATGAAAGGTCGCGCAACGATGCGACGTAGGTCAGGCGCCCGTACACCGTCGGGATCGCGGCCAAGGTCGTGGTCGTAAAGTCCCTTACCACTGAGCGATTACGGAGAATCTGGTCGTCCATCGCCTAGACTCCGCGTTCCGCATTCGGAACGTTTTGCCCCGGAAAACTCGTTCACGAACGACACCGCCGAGTATCGCGGCAGGAGGTGTCGTCCATGCGACTCACCAAAATCGTCGTTGCTTCGAGCTTCTTGCTGCTTACCTGCTCCATCCTAGTTCCAGCGCACCAAGTCGTCAATCATCGCGGAAATTTGCCCGGAATCCAAAGCGCGCCGCAAATCGCCGACGGGATGCCCATTCCCCCGCCGCCCCCGCCGAAGGGCCAAGCCGTTGCCGTGGTGGCGGACGGAATGCCGCTGCCGCCGCCACCGCCGCCCAAGGGGGATTTCGTGGAGGTGCTGAGCGCCTGAGTTAGGGTTCTCTAATCTGTTCGCGCGTCGAGTTATACCGCAGTTTCATAGCGCCATTCTTAGCATGTTGAAATAATATGCAATGTGCTAAGATGGCGCTGTGTTGACATCCCTGCCAACATCCAGCTTGTTTCTCTGGGCGCTTTCGATTGCTCTCAATCTGCTCCTCTTTTTGTTGATCGTACTCCGGAGCCGGTACCGCCTCTACCCTTTCTTTTCCGCCTATCTCGCGATAAACCTCCTGCAAACGGCGGTCGGCCTGGTTTCCTATAGTCGGTTTTCCTTCTTCTCCGAGAAGGCTTATTTCATCGGCTGGCTCAGTCAGGCGGTGGTGGTTTTGGCGAGGACATGCGCGGCAGGAGAAATCTGCTATCGCGCGCTGGGTGCGTACCGTGGCATTTGGGCGCTGGCGTCGCGCATTATCCTCGCCTGTGCCTTCGTGGTGCTGGGTCTGGCGCTGTATTTTGGACGGCACGGGTACGAGACCGCTTTTCTGACGGGCGAAATCGGCTGCGAAGCATTCATCGCCACCGGAATCGCGGGACTTTTTATTTTTGCGCGCTACTACGAAGTATCGATCCCGCAGCCGACCAGCAGTCTGGGCATGGCCCTGGGCCTATTCTCGTGCTTCAAGATCGTCAACGATGTGATTCTGGAGAATGCCCTGCGCGCGCACCCGATTGCGTGGAACAACGCGGGCATGGTGGCGTTCGTGGCGGCCTTGGTGATCTGGATCGCGGCCGTGCGCCAGCCGGCGCCGCTGGCGCACCCGCAACCCCGGCTCAGCCCGGTGGCGCTTTACGAACTGGTGATGCCGCAGGTAAACAAGCGGCTAGCGGACCTGAACGAACACCTAATTCAATTTTGGGACCTGGACTCCCAGCAGCCATGAATCCTATCTTCTTGCTGATCACAGCGACAGCGGCAATCGGCCTGGCGGGCCTGCTTTTCTGGTCGGTGCGCGGCGCCCGGCATGATTCGTCGCGACGCCGAAGGAGCCTGGATGTCTTGACCTCGGCGCCACGCCATCTGACCCATATGGCGCAGCTGCGGCAAGCGACCGACAAGGCTGATTTGCGCTTTCTGGCGACGACTGGCGGCCGCGCCCTGGCATCGCGGGTGCGTTCCGATCGCCGGCGGGTTTTGGTGTTGTACCTGGAGGCGATTCGCAGCGATTTTGAAGACCTGCTGCAGATTGCAAGGGTGATCGCGGTACTTTCCCCGGAAGTGTCCGGGTCTCATGAATATGCGCGTCTGCGTCTCTCGCTGGTATTCCGCTGGCGTTTTGAGCTGATCCGCGCCCGCATTTTACTGGGTGGGGCGGAAATGCCACGCGTCGCGGGCCTGGGCGAGATGGTTACCGCGCTGGCTTTGGAGATGCAGCAAAGCATGGCGCAACTTGGCGAACGCGCCGCTCTGGCTACCGAACTCAGCCTGCACTCGGAGCCCTGAAGCTCGCCATCTTTGAAGACCGCGATGAATCCCGGGGCTTACTTCGCAGGACCGTTCAACGCGGGCGCCAGCCGTTCCTGATTCGCTTCTTTTACAGCCGGCGGTTGATCCGGAATTTCAATCGTGAAGCAGGCTCCATGCGGTGGCACGTTACGCACCCGGATGTGACCGCCGTGCTCGGTGACGATGCCGTAGCAAATGCTGAGTCCGAGCCCCGTGCCCTTGCCAACCGGCTTCGTCGTATAGAAGGGGTCGAATACGCGTGAGGCGTCCTTCACGCCGGGCCCGCTGTCCTGAAACTCCACAATAAATTTGCTGCCTTCCTTGGCTGTGCGTACCCACAGATCGCCTTCCGAAGAGTGCTCCAGAATCGCATCTACGGCATTGTTCACCAGGTTGAGAAACACCTGCTGCAACTGGTGCGGGTCGGCCATTGTGGCGGAAAGATCCTCCGCCAGATCCAGATGCAGCCGGATGCGGCTCATGCGCAAATCGTAGTCGCGCAGCGCCAGAGTGTCTTCCAGCACCTGATTCAGGTGCACGGGCACGCGCTCGGGCTTGTGCTGGCGCGAAAAACTCAGCAGGTTTTGCACAATGCGATGCGTGCGCTGCGCCTGCTTATAAAGCTTTTCGCTGTATTCGAGGCCCTGCGGCCCGACTTGGCCGCACGATGTGAGCAACTGGCTGTAGCCAAGAATCGCCGTCAACGGGTTATTCAACTCGTGCGCCACGCCGGAAATCAGCTGACCGACGGCGGCCATCTTTTCGCTGTGCAGCAACTGCTCCTGGGTGCGCCGCAAGTCGTCGTACGCCTGCCGCGTCTGATCGTAGAGCAGCGTTCTCTCGATCGCCGAAGAGATCTGGCTGCCCACGGCAATCAGCAGGTTCACGTCGGCCGGGGAAAATTCCCTTTGCGTGCGGCTGCCTACCACCATTCCGCCAATGACTTTGTCCTTTGACCACAGAATCACCACATAGGCGGTGACGATCTGCTCCTGCTTCTGCGCGTCACGGAAGACTTCCGGCAGGGAGAGTCCTGCCACTGAAAGGAACGTGGCGTGCACCGCCTTGATATGCTGCATCAGTTCCGGTTGCACCTTGGTCGGAGGAAAGTGCCGGGCATATTCCGAACGGTGTCCCACGGCGGCCACGCGCCGCAGCATTTCGTTCGCGGAATCGAAAAGATAAAGCGAGGACGCGTCCAGGCTGAACAACTCCGTGAGCTGGCGCAGGGTGCGGTGCAGCGAATCGCTCAGGTCCAGCGACTCGTTCAGAGTGCTGGCGATGGAATTCAGCACCAGCAGCTCGCGGTTGCGCCGGCGGATTTCATGCTCCGCGTGCTTGCGTTCCGTGATGTCCAGCAGGAAGCCCTGATAGGCGATGACATTCCCCGCCGGGTCGCGTACCGCGTTCGAAGACTCCGTCACCGTGCGCCGCTCGCCGTCCTTGCGCACGATTTCGAACTCGAAATCGGCCACCGATCCGTGCTCCGCCAGCAGGCGCTTCAGTCTTTCCCGGTCCGCCAAGTTCGCGTATAGCGTCGCGGTGTCCGCAGCCATCAATTCTTCACGCGTGGCGAACCCGACCATGCGCAGAAACGCATCGTTGAAATCCAGGAACCGCCCTTGCGGCGTGGTAATGAACACGCCCTCCTGCACGTTCGAAACCAGGGTGCGGTACTTCTCTTCCGCGCGCTTGCGCTCCGAAATGTCCTTCAGTACGTGCACCACGCCCATCTGGCGCCCCGCCGGATCGGCAAACACCGAATTCGAAGCCAGAAAGTATCCCGAGAGCCAGGGGTCGGGGTCGTCCCCTTCGCCCGCGACGCCGTCGCAGTAGGGACAGGTCTTGAAATCGGCGGTCTTGCGCGAAAAAAGTTCCGCGACCGTGCGCCCCACCCAGGACTTTCCATCGCGCCCCGTCAACTGCAACATGCGCTGGTTCATCCGCAGCACGCGTCCTTCGCTGTCGTGCACCAGGATCGGATCGCCGATGGAATCGAAGGTGTACGCCCATTGCCGCTGCACGGTATCCACGCGTTCGAACAGCTCGACATTCTGCAGCGTCAAACCCAGCAGGTTGGCGATGTTTCGCAGGTAGTCAATCTCGTCTTCCTGCAGCCGCGCGTCGTGGTCGCAGCCAACCACCAGGATGCCCAGCGGTCCGTCTTTTCCGCGCAACGCCAGCGAAATGATTTCGCGCACGCCCGCCGATTTCATGCGCTCGCGCGCCTGCTCGTCCGGCTCGTCGGCGATCTTCGTCGCTGAAAAATCCTCGCGCAGCACGCGCTGCGCCCAGGCGTCGCTCGCCGGAATCTCTTTTTGCTGCGCCAGGTAGCCTTCATCGAAACCGACTGAGGCATGCACCACCAGCTTGGCCCCGTCGCCGGTTTCCTCCAGGAGTCGCACCAGTCCGTGCGAAACCCCGAGGCTCGCCACCACATTGACGAGAACGCGGTCCAGAGTCTCGCGCACCGAGAGTGTCTGGGTGCTGGAGGCTGTCAGCAGACTGAGCCGGCGCAGCTTGTCGTTCAATTCCTCGGTGCGCGAACGCGCCATTTCCAGCACCAGCACCACGGCCGAAACGCCCAGGATCACCGCCAGCAGGTGGTCGAAGGCCACGCGCAGGGCGAAGAACGGGCTCTGGTGCCAGTACGGACGGTCCAGCCCGTGCACTGCGCTGAGGAAAAATAGCGCGGCCATCAGGCGCGCCCCGTGCCCTTTATCGGTGCGCGACCATCTCCACAAGATCCAGCCCGCGCAAAGATCGTTAGCCACCAGCACCACCGAGGTGAACCAGGTCACGTGCGCGATGTCGGGAGCCTGGCGCGTTTCGAAGTAATAGACACCGAGAACGGCCGAGAAGAGCGCCGGCCATAGCAAGGACAACGAGGCCCGCTTGCCCTTGGTGTGCCCCACAACTGTTTGCAGGAAAAGGAGATGCGCGGCCACCAGCAGCATCAGACGTAGCACGTGCAGATGGGGCATCAACAGCCACTGATGGGTCAGCTCGGTCAGCGCTTTGACTGTGATCAGCGCCCACGCTGCCGTCCACATGTTGAGAAAACGAGAGGGGTTGTCCTTCCTCAATAGGAGGAACAGGACCAACAAAATGAGGAAAGCCGTGGCCTCAAAGAAGGCTACAGCCAATAGGCCCTGGTTGACCGGCACGTTGACGCCACTCCCAAGTATGAAGCGTTTGCCCGGAGGGACGGGCCTGGGGACAGGCAAGACCAGGGCTCCGGGAGTAGAACTAAAGTGACGCTAACATGCTGTTTTCTGAATGGGCAAGGGTACCCAAAGCTCTCTGTGACCTCTCGTATAATGGACATCAGGAGCCCGGACCCGTGTACACCGACACCGTCGAAAAAATCTTGGTCGTGGACGACGAAGAAGCGATCCGCGAAGTCGTCTCCACCATGCTGGAAGCCAAGGGCTACAGCTGCACCGCCGTCAGCAACGGCCGCGCCGCTCAGGAGGCGGTCAAGCGCACCCCGCCCGACCTCGTGCTTAGCGACATGATCATGCCCGAGATGGACGGCATCAAACTCCTTGAATGGCTTCGGCAATACGACCCGGAAGTGCCGGTCATCATGGTGACCGCCATCCACGATATTTCGACAGCGCTGCAAGCGATCCGGCAGGGAGCCTACGACTACATCCTCAAACCCTTCGAGAAAGACCAGCTGTATCTGGGGGTAAACCGCGCTCTGCAGCACCGCCGCCTGGTAGCCGAAAACCGCAACTACCAGAAGAACCTGGAAAATCAGGTAGAAGAACGCACCGCGCGCCTCAAGGTCGCTCTCGCGCAGCTCGAACAGTCGTACGACGACACCCTTGAAGCTCTGGGCAGCGCGCTCGACCTGAAGGATGCGGAAACGGAAGGTCACTGCCAGCGCGTAACCGCCTTCACCATATCGATCGCCCGCGCGATGCCGGTTCCTCCCGCCTATCTTCCGATTCTCGCCCGCGCCGCTTTCCTACATGACATTGGCAAGATGGGCGTTCCCGATAACGTCCTCCTCAAACCGGGCCCGCTCAACGACGACGAAAAAGTCATCATGCGCAGGCACTGCCAGATTGGCTACGACATGCTGATCCGCATTCCCTTCCTGCGCGACGCCGCCGAAATCGTTCTAGCGCACCAGGAGTTTTACGATGGCACCGGCTACCCGCGCGGTCTCAAAGGCGACCAGATTCCCTTGGGCGCGCGCATCTTCTCGATCGCGGACAGTATGGACGCGATGATCAGCGATCGCCCCTATCGCAAAGCCCTGCCGCTTTCCTACGCGCGGGAAGAGATCAAGCGCTGCGCCGGCACGCAGTTTGACCCGCGCGTCGTCGAGACCTTCCTCTCCATCCCGGAGCAGCACTGGATGGAACTGCGCGAGCACCTGGGCTCGCCGTTCCGTCTGGCGCACCTTCGCAACCTGTAAGCGTTTGGCAGTCGTTGCGCGCGTCGCTGCGCGCCCGGCTGCTTGGCGTATACTGGCTGTTCCGTCATGAGTTCGCCCAAATCCGCCATTCCCGACCTTCCTCCCATTCCCCAGATGGATCTCTCCGCGCAGTACGCCGCACTTGGCGGCGAACTGCGCGAAGCCGTCAACAAAGTCCTCGGTTCACAGCACTTTATTCTGGGGAAGGAAGGCGAGTCTCTGGAGCAAGAGATTGCAGGGCTCTGCGGCGTAGCGCACGGTGTGGGCCTGGCCTCGGGAACCGACGCGCTGATACTCGCGCTGCGTGCGGTGGACGTTCACGCCGGCGATGAAGTCATTCTTCCGCCGTTCACGTTCGTCGCCACCGGCAGTGCCGTCAGCGCGTTGGGGGCGACTCCCGTTTTCGCCGATATCGACCCGGCCACCTTTAACATCCACCCCGAGGAAATCGCCCGCCGCATCACACCCAGGACCCGCGCGATCATCGCCGTTCACCTCTACGGCTTGCCCGCCGAAATGGACTCCATTCTGAAGGTCGCCGCGGCCCGCGAGATTCCCGTCATCGAGGACAACGCCCAGGCCATCGGCGCCACCTACAAAGGCCGGCCCCTCGGCTCGTTCGGCGAACTCGCCTGCATTAGTTTCTATCCCACCAAGAATCTTGGGGCCTATGGCGACGCCGGGATGGTTGTCACCAATTCCGCGAAGCACAACAGCCGGCTGCGCACCCTGCGCAATCACGGGCAGAGCTCGCGCTACAACAGCGTCGAACCCGGCTGGAACAGCCGCCTCGACGAAATTCAGGCCGCAATTCTCCGCGTCAAGCTGCGCTCGCTTTCCAGCTGGACGGCCGCGCGCCGCGCACATGCCGCGCAGTATTCGCAGCTTCTCTCCGAGGTGCAGGGCGTGCGCACGCCGCAAACGCCGCCTGGACTCGAACACGTCTTCCACCAGTACACGATTCGCGCCGAACGCCGCGACGACCTGCAGAAGTTTCTCGCGGAACGCAAGATCGGCAACGCCGTGTATTACCCGGTCCCGCTGCACCTGCAGCCGATCTATTCTGGATTCGGGTACAAGCCGGGCGATTTCCCGGCGTCGGAGAGCGCCGCGCGCGAAGTTATCTCGCTGCCAATGTTCCCGGAGCTGCAGCCGCAGCAAATCGAGCGAGTCGCGGCCGCCGTTCGCGAATTCTACGCGGCGTGACCGGGCTGGCGCCGGCTGAAGTTATCGCCCCAGATAAAGCAGCGCGAACAGGAACACCCACAGCCCGTCCATGAAGTGCCAGTAATATGAGGCGACATCCGCCGCCGCGGCGCGCGCCGGGCTGGCTGCATCGAATCGCCGAAACTGCACGTAAAGCAGGGCCAGCAGCCCGCCCAGAATGTGAGCGGCGTGCAATGCGGTGAACACATAAAAGAACCAGCCCGCCATCTGCGAACCCCAATTGACGCCGCCCGCGGTCAGTTCTCCCCACGCCGCAACCTGCCCCGCCACGAAGGCGGCGCCCAGCAGCGTCGTTAGCGCCCACCACCGATTGAAAGCGCGTGGCTCGCCCCAGTACAACTTGCGTCGCGCCACTTCCAGCGTCGCGCTGCTTGCCACCAGCACCAGCGTGTTGAGCCAAAGAATTCCGGGAAGTCGCAGGCTCGTCCAAGGCCGCAGGGGATGAATGCGCAGGAAGACAAATGCCGCTGCCAGCGTGAGGAACAACACCAGGATGGACACCATAAGCAGCCCCACCGCTGCCGCAATCTTGCGCGCGCCGCGCCGCCCTCGCTCCGGCCTGCCGTTGCCCGAATCTCCTTCATTCCCGCCATCGTCGCGCGCCGGCGGTTGCCCGCCGTGTCCGCCGCCGATGTCTTCGATGATCAGCTCAATATCGTCGAGAACCGATGTGCCCGGCATTTTCGTGAGCCTCGAACTTCTGCGCTGCGACGCGCACAGCGAGTCTAACGCGGCGCCGCGCGCAAACCCAGATGCAGAAT
>DATKLU010000119.1:0-3864 GCA_035542235.1 Dongiaceae bacterium | reverse complement strand
ACTAGGTTGGGTGAGGTATTGGCTCTGAAATGGAAGCACGTTGATTTGGAGCGAAGAATACTCCGAATTGAGCATAGTCTTTGGCGAGGCCAGCTTCTCTCGCCCAAGACGACCGCAAGCACACGAGACATCCCTTTGGGGAGTGCCCTAAACGAGACTCTCAGGAATCACCGTGAAAGCTCGTTGAATCGGGGACCGGATGACTTCGTGTTCTGCAAAAAAGACGGGTCGGCGTTAGACCCGGACGTGCTTCGAAAGGACGCCCTTTACCCAATTTTGGACAGGCTAGGCATTCCGCGAAAGAAAGGCGCGTCAGGTTTTCACACATTCAGGCATTCAGCTGCGAGTATCGTTAACGAGCAGACTGGAAACCTGAAGCTGGCGCAAAAGTTCCTCGGGCACTCCACGATCAAGATGACCGCAGACATCTACACGCATACCTCTGCGGAAGCGGAACGCGACGCTGCAATCGCTCTAGAACGGGCAATCTATGGCGATTTGTTCCCAGTTGTTCCCAATATCGAGAACAGGAACAACTTTGCGGCGCTAAATTAGGCGAAGGAATTGTTACGGCTCCACTCGTAACCGTAAATAAGAAGGGCGCTTAGAGGATTTTCCTCTTAAGCGCCCATGGTTGCGGGGGTCAGATTTGAACTGACGACCTTCGGGTTATGAGCCCGACGAGCTACCAGGCTGCTCCACCCCGCATAACCACTATAGCGAAGCGTCGCCGTTCCGTCAAATTTTCGGGAATCTTTCCCGCGGGCCGCGCGCCCGCAGAAACTCACCAGGCCGTATACTGCGTCCCGTCCAGCGCCGTCTGTTCGCAGCCCGAATGCACGTCGTCCACGCCCGTGCTGGTCTGGTCCGGGCTCAAGACCGTGTCGCCGATGTGCACCACCCAATCGTTTTGCCGGCACACCGGGTCGATCGGCACTTCGCGTAAGTAATGCGCTTCCACCAGATCGTCCAGCGATTGCGGCGCCTGCTGCTTGTCCAGAGTGAAATTATCGATCGCCTGCCGCATGGTCTGCAGGTCCTGCTTCAGCACGGCTTCGCGCGCGCGCTTCACCGTCTTGTCATAGATGATCGCCGCCATGCCAATCAGGATCGAGAGGATCATCATCACGATCATCAATTCGATCAGCGTGAATCCCCTCGCGCCGGTGCGAGCGCCGCGCCGCAACCCGCGCGCCTCGCTCTGCGATCTGGAAAAGCTGCTCATGCCTGCACCGTCCATCGCCGCTCGCTACCAGTCCGAATACTTCGTTCCATCCAGGGCAATCCCCGTGGATTTCGAATACACGTCGAACACGTTGCTCCCGCCCCAGCTCGTCGAATCCGGATCGTCCTGCACCGAGCGCATGCCCCACTCCGCGCGGCCGGTCATCGGGTCCACGGGAACATGCCGCAGGAAGCGGATATTCTTGCCGCCCGCGCCGGTGCCCCCAAGCGCCACGCCTTTTACCAGCGTGTCGAGGTCCGGCGGATAGCCTTCGCTGCCCACCTCGACGCGAATCTTCTGCTGGTCGGCCAAATCCTTGTATTTGTCGATTGCGTTGCGCATCTCGCGCAAGTCGTAGCGCAGCTCTTTTTCGCGTTCGCGGATCACCGTGAACCGCGCAATCGGCAACGCCATCGAGGAAATAATCAGCAGGATCGTGCACGCAATAATCAATTCGAGCAGCGTCATTCCCGCTTCGGATGTTTTTCGGATCTGGCGGCGCATCAAAATGGTCCTGGTTCCTCGATAATTTGACGGCCTAGTGGACGTTCAGCGTTGCTTCGCTCGTAACCAGCGGAATCGGCCGCTGCTGGGAGTCTTTGGCGTTGATTTGCACGATGGAGAGATTGGTCGTGCCGGCGGCCAGCGCTTTCACCACCACGCCCAGCAGCGTCCCGGTGCCGTTCACTCCCGGCGTGTTGGGCTGCCGCGTCGCGGAAATAATCGCCTGCCCGTGCTCTTTGTCCACTTTCTGGACCAGCGCGATTTCTTGCGAGCCGCCGGTCAGAAAGCCGCCGTGGCGCACTTCCTCCACGCTGATGATCGCGGGATTGTATTGCAGCAGCATGGGCACGGAGAAAAGATCGGTAACGTTTTCCACCACTACGCCAATCGTAGCGGTTTGTCCCGGCGACAAATTCAGCGTGGACGGTTCAAACCGGATGTGCGGTCCACCCACTTGCGCCTGGGGAGCCGGAGTCGCCGTCGGCGGCGCTGGGGGCGCAGCCGTCGGAGCCGCGGGCGCCACTCCACCCGCTGGCGTTGCCGCCGGAGTAGCCGGTGCCGCTTGCGGCGCCGCTGCCGGAGGTAGCGTCGGGTTCGGATTCGAAGCCGGCGACCGCATATCAATCTCCCGCTTTACGCCCGGATTGCTTTCCGGCCCGGAATACAGAGCGCGCAGGTTTTCGCGCGTCCAGTCGGGCATGCGCACGATCCGCGGAATCAGCACGATCAGGTTTTCGTTTTCCTGGTGCTCCACGTTGTCCGTTGAAAACAGGTAGCGCATGATCGGCACGTTCGCGAGACCGGGCCAGCCGTTCAAGGTCCGTGTATCAATGCGTTCGAACAACCCGCCCAGAATGCTCACTTCGCCTTCTTTCAGCCGGATTTCGTGCTCGATCTTGCGCTGGCTGATGATGGGCTGCTGGATGCCGCCAATCGTCGCTTCCCCGGTCACCGAGGAAACTTCCACGGACACCTTCAAGCTGATGTCGCGGTTCGGGTGCACGTGCGGCGTAATGTCCACGTTCACGCCGACGTCGATGTACTGGAATTGCGTGTTCACCAGGGGGTTCACGAAGCCCGCGCCCGCCGTGGAGCCCACGCCGACGCCCGCCTGAAAGCTACCCGTGGCCACCGGCACGCGGTCGCCGACGCGCAGCTTGGCCGGTTGTCCGTCCACCGCGCGAATCTCCGGGTTGTCGATGATCTTCGTCGAACTGTCGGTCAGCACGAAGTTCGCGGTCGCGCCCGGCAGCGTCAGCACCACGTCGTTCTGATTGAGGTGCGTCAACTGCGCAAGCGTAACCGTACCGGGCGTGCTGTTGGTCGTCGTCGTGGTTGTACTGCTCGAGGAGGTCGTGGATGAATTGGGGTTGATGGCGATCGACGCGCTCTGCCCCGGCAGCACGCCCAGGTTGCGCAGTTTGTCCGTGCGCGCCTGCAGCACTTCCATCTGGATCACCACTTCCGGCTTGGCCTTGTCGATGTCCCGGATGATTTTCTCGGCCAGCGCGATCTTGTCGGGCGAATCGCGGATGATGATGGCGTTTTGCGCGTTCACCTGTTGGATGCGCTTCAGGTCCAGCAATTGCCGCAGGCCCGTGGTGATTTCCGTCAGGTCCTGCGGGATCGAAATATTGCTTAGATAAAAGGTGCGGACCACTTGCTCTTCGTAATCGCGCCGCTTTTGCGTGTTGTCCGGCACGATCATGATGATGTTTTCCGTCACCGGCTTCCAGAACGCCTTGGCTTCCAGCGACACGATGTCCAGCGCCTGCTCCAGGGTCACGTTGTTCAAATCCACGGGAATGCGCCGCGCCTGCAGGTCCGGGTCGTAAATCACCGTCAGCCCCGCGAGCTTCCCGATGGTGTCGTAGACCACCTTTACATCGTTCGACATCCGCAGGTTGATCGGCGCCCGCGAAAGGGGTTTCAATTCCGGCGGCGCGGTGGCCAATTCCGGCTGGCCGTTGTTGTCGAACAGCGGCTGCGCTTCGGCCTGGTTCGCCTGCGCCTGGTCGGCGATCATCTTCACCGTCTTTTTGATTTCCTGGTCGGCGGCGGTGCTGGAGGGATCGAGAATCTGCGCCCGCTGAAACTGCGCCAGGGCGCCTTGCAGATCACCCTTCTCGCGAAGC
>DATKLU010000118.1:0-3728 GCA_035542235.1 Dongiaceae bacterium | reverse complement strand
TTGTACGGGCGCCTGGCGGCCCTTGTCGCGCGCCTCCGCGCTTTCCAGCGCGAAATGCTCCGGGTGCAAGACGAATGGGCGCGCGAAGGATTGCAAGACCAAAAACAGCTTCTGGAAGTTCTCCGCACCCAGGTGGTACGTGTCACCGAGCGCGCCCGCCTGATTCGCCTCGCGCTGGTCTTGCTTCTCTCCGCCGTGGCGCTCTTGATTATCTGCAGCCTCACGCTGGCGATGAGCTGGTTTTTCCCTTCGGCTACTCTTTTTGCCGCCGCACTCTTCGTTGTAGGTCTGCTTTCGATGCTGTTCGGTGTGATTTCCGCGATGCTGGAATTGCGCGATTCCCTGGAGCAGGTCGAATTCGAAGGCCGTTACGTCTTTCAGACCTTGCAGCCCACGCTCTCTGAATCCCGCTCCGAGTCCAACGAAGTCTAACCCACCCGCCGCTGTCCGCGATCTCAGTCGCAAACCTCTCCGGCCACTTTGACCGGCGCAAAAGAATCCGCCCTCGTCCCCGGGATCGCCTTCACAAAACGGAACAACGTCGCGTTCACCAGGATCGTGATAAAAGAGGCCGCCAGCACCGAGTGGTACAGCTGATTCGAGATCAAACCCGCCTTGCTGGAAACCTGCGCCAGGATGAACGAAAATTCCCCTATCTGCGTCAATCCGATGCCCACGCGAAATGCCGTCGACATCGGGTACCGGAACACCCGCACCACCCCCGTCCACACGACGAATTTTCCCACCAACACAAGTCCCGCCAGCAACGCGATCAGCCCCCAGCTTTCCCTCCAGGTGCGCGGGTCCAGCAGCATTCCGACGGACACGAAGAAAAACGCCACGAACACATCGCGCAACGGTTGTGTCTGCATCGCCAGCTTGTGCGTGAAGTGCGATTTTCCCAGGAACAATCCCCCCAGGAACGCTCCCAGCGCCAGCGAAAGTCCCACCTGCTCGGTGATTGCCGCGATTCCCATGCACACCGTCAGCGCCAGTAGCAGCGAAATTTCGTCGTTACACGTTCGTTCCACGCGCGCCAGCAGCGGGGGAAACAGCTTCCACGCCGCCAGCGCGATCGGCACAAGCAACAGGATCGCCTTGCACACTTGCCATACCGCGTGGCCCAGCGTGGCGTTGCTATGCGGCGAAAAACTCGGCAGCACCACCGTCAAGATCACCACCGCCAGGTCCTCCACCAGCGACATGGTTACCATCAATCGCCCGTGTTCCGCGCTTACCTCGCCTCGGTCCATCAAGATCCGCAGCAGCACCATCGTGCTCGCCACCGAAATGATGCAGCCGATCGCCACGCCTTGCACCAGCGGCCATCCCAGCAGCGCGCCCACGCCGATCCCGATCCCCACACAAAGCAGGATTCCCAGCGGCGCTCCCAGCAGCGCCACCCACTTCACCTTCAGCAATTCCGGCACGGAAAATTCCATGCCCACCGAAAACATCAGCAGGATCACGCCGATTTCCGCCATCGTTTCGAAATTATGCGTGTCGTGCACGCGCGGCCCGGGCGTCAACGGGCTCAGCAACAGTCCGGCCAGCACGTACCCCAGCAGGATCGGCTGCCGGAGTTTCCACGCCAGCAAGCCGCAAACGAACGCTCCCGCGAAGACCATCGCGATGTCGCGAAATATATCCACGTGTTCCAGCAAACGCGCTTCCCCTTTGCCAGCCGTCGTGGACACCGAGTGTAACATCCGCCCCGCGTTCCTGGGATTTCGCAAAAATGACGATTGAGCCGCCCTCCGTCCGCGGTGCGACTTGTCAAATCACTGGAAAACCCATACCCTTTTTGTGCTCAGGTCACTTGAAGACGCCTGCCTCGCCGCCCGGCAGCTGGCTTCCGAAGCCATTTGAATGCGCAGTTCGCTTTTGTTTCCGCGGAGCTCTGGGTGTTCGCCCGGACCTGTGGATCGCGTCCGCAAGCCGCCTGCAAGCCAAACGGAGGAATCGACACCCGCAAAACGCAGTTCCCAGGCGCCTTTCGCGCCTTATAGCTGTAGGGTGTTGTACAAAAGGAGAACGTAGCTATGAAGATCAGAGCAGGGCTGTTGGTATGTGTGAGCGCTCTACTGTTTACGGGGTCCGCTGCTTTCGCTCAGTCGTCCGCCGCGCCGTCTCAGGGCGCTTCGGCTTCGGCAGGCCAGGTGGCCTCGGAGAAGGACATTCAGCTCCTTCGCGAGGATATCCGCTCCAAGAAAAAGCAGCTGATCGCCGCCAATCTAAACCTGACGGATACCGAAGCCACCAAATTCTGGCCCGTTTACGACCAATACACCGCTGAACTCGTCCAGATCAACAACGACAAGTACGCGGTCATTAAGGAATACGCGGATAACTGGGGAACCATGACAGACGCCCAGGCGCTCAACCTCCTCCATCGTTCCCTCGAGGTCGACGCCAAAGTCGCCGCGCTCCGCGCCAAGTACGTGCCCATCATCAACAAGGTCCTCCCAGGCACGAAGACCGCCACCTTTTTCCAGATGGACCGCCGCATCGGCATGATGATCGACCTGCAGCTCTCCTCGAAACTCCCGCTGGTGCAAGACCAGAATTAGCGGAACATTCTCTTCGGAGTCTTGCTGAATTTACGAGAGAAAAACACGGCCCGCTGGAGCGAACGCTGCAACGGGCCTTCCGCTTAAGGGGCGACGATATCCTTGAAATGCGCCTTTTCCTGAACCGCGGCCAGGCTCGTCGCGTCCCACCCGCCGCCCAGCGCCTTCACCAGCAGCACGGAAGTCACCAGCCGCTGCCCGTGGATAATCGCGGCTTCCTGCTCGTTGCTCAGCAGGTTCTGCTGCGCGCTCACCACGTCCAGGTAGTTCACCAGCCCGCCCACATAGCGTGAGGTGGCGATGTCCAACTGCCGCCGCGCGGCTGCGACCGCTTCCGCCTGCGATTGCTGCGCCGTCTGCAGCACCTCCAGGCCGGTGATGTTGTCTTGCACTTCCTGAAACGCGCCCAGCACCGTGCCGCGGTAACCCGCGACCGTCGCGTCGTAGTTCGCCTGCGAATATTGCACCTGCGCCCGGCGAGCGCCGCCGGTGAAAATGCTCTCGGCCAGCGTGGCTCCCACGGCCCACACGCCGCTCTCCGCGTTGAAAAGCTGCGAAATCTTCTGGGAATTCCACCCGCCCTGACCGTAAAGCACCAGCGATGGATAATAAGCCGCCTTGGCAATGCCGATCTGCGCGTTTGCCACCGCCATCTCCCGCTCCGCCTCCGCGATGTCCGGCCGCCGCTCCAGCAAATCGGAGGGTAGGGAACTATCGAGGCTCGGCGGCCGCGCGGAAAGCTCCTGCGCCTGCAAATGAAAATCGGGAGCCGCTCGTCCGGTCAAAACCGCGATGGCATCTTCAAATTGTTTCCGCTGTTGCCGCAGCAAAGTGGCCTGCGTCTTCGTCGCATTCAGTAGTGTCTCCTCTTGCGCCACGTCCAGTCCGGATGCCACGCCGCCCTGGTGCCGGGAATTTACCAGGTCGAGCCCCTTTTGCAGGGTGTCCACGGTGCGCACCAGGATCGCAATTTCGGTGTCCAATTGGCGCAGAGTGAAGTAGTCCGCCGCCAATTCGGCCGTCAGAACCAGGCGCACATTCTCCAGGTCTGCCGCGTTGGCTTGCAGCGAAGCCTGCGCGGCCTCGATGGTCCTTCGCCGCTGCCCGAACAGGTCCACCTCATAGCTCACCGTAAACGGCAGGGCGAGATTGTTTTGC
>DATKLU010000117.1:0-13699 GCA_035542235.1 Dongiaceae bacterium | reverse complement strand
GACGCAGCGCGCGAATTCCTTTAGAGTGCGGCTCACAACAGTTTGCAGCCTCGCCACGTTGCTGCGGAGGAACGCTGTGAAGCAGTGTCCCAATTGCCGGGGTACTCTGGCTGACTTTGTTGCGATTTGTCCCTACTGCGGCGCCGCGGCGCCGGTGGTGGTGGCTCCGCAAGACCCGCAAGCATGGGACGCGCCGCAGACGAGTTCTAACAAAGCCCTGGCCAGCCTGATTTGCGGAATTCTGTTCCTTTTCTGGCCGGCAGCCATTGCAGCGATCATCCTCGGGCATTTAGCGCTGGTCGAAATCAAGCGCGGGGCGGGGCGAATCAAAGGCCAGGGGCTGGCCTTCGCGGGCTTGGCCATGGGCTACGTCGGTCTGGCCATTGGCATCTTCTTCGTCGTCGCGGTGATCCTCATGGTGCGCGCAAACATGGGCGGCGATATCGCCAGGAACGAAACTTCCGCATCGCTGACGCTCGCGCAGTACAAAACGGCCCTCGAACAATATAAGCAAGCCTGCCCGCAAGAAGGTTACCCGGACGACATCCGGCGCCTGGGGCCGGGCTTCGGCGGCAGGTGCCAGCACGCAAACCTGCTCCCCCAGAATCTGGCTACGAAACAGGCCATTCACAAGGGCTACGTCTTCGTCTATACCGCAGGCACCGAACCGGGCAAACCAAACGCAAGCTTCGTGCTTCTCGCCAGGCCACTCGTCGCGGGCCGCACCGGAAGGCGCCTCTTCTACATGAATCAGGACGGCATCGTGCCCGACGCACCGCCGCCAGCAGGCGGAGCCAGAGTTTCCGGTGGGCCGAAAATCGAGGGTGACGACGACGATGACGAGGAGCCGCCGGCCGATGCCGCGACGGTCAAGCAAAATGAAGCGGCGGCTCTGGTTGCGATGAACCAGTACAACCTGGCCATGAAGCGCTATCACCAAAAATGCCCGCAATTCGGCTACCCGGACCGCCTGGAACGCCTCGGCCCGGGCGCCGGCGATTGCCAGCATGCAAAACTGCTCGACGCTGCGCTCACGGCCGAGAACCCTTCGCAGCACGGCTACACGTTTGAATACCACACCGGCACCCAGCCGGGTGAAAAGACGCTGGCGTTCGTGCTACTGGCAAGTCCGACGCGACCGGGAGCAACCAACCCGCGCTATTTCTACCTGGACGAGCAGGGCGTTGTCCGTGAATCGAACTCGAGAAACATCGGACCCGGCAGTCGTGCGGTGGATATGCCGAAAAGCGAACTCAAGCCCAACCCCGGCGGCAAGGCGCGGTAGGCGCGATTCGGGCAAGTTAATCGGCGGCGGGGGCTTCGGCGAGAATTGCGGGCCTGGTGAAATCTTCGGAACCGGTCGTGATGGCCCAGGCGGAAGGATCGGCAAGCACCTTGCTGACCAGCTGCGTGTGCAGGCTGTGGCCCGCTTTGTGCGCTTCCACGCGGCCCAGCACCGGCATACCGATCAACGCCAGGTCCCCGATCAAGTCCAGTGCCTTGTGGCGACCGAACTCATCGGGAAAGCGCAGCGGGCCGTTCATGACGCCATCGTCGGTCAGCACGATGGCATTTTCCAGAGAACCCCCGCGAATCAAACCCATGGCCCGCAGCGGCTCGATATCGCGCTCGAAACAGAACGTGCGCGCGCGGGAAAGCAGTTGCCGAAAACTCTCCGGCTGGACCGTCAATTCAATGTGCTGCTGGCCCACGAGCGGGTGCGGAAAGTCCACGTAGCAGCTGATATGGAACTCGTCCGCGGGGGAAATGCGGATGCGGCGGTCCTGCTCGACCACTTCCACCGGTTTCAGAATCTTCAGGTAACGCCGGCGGCGGCGTTGCCGGCGCACCCCAGCTTGTTCCAGCAACTGAATGAATGGCTCGGCGGAGCCGTCAAGGATTGGCACTTCGATGGCGTCAATCTCGATGAAAATATTGTCGATGCCGGAGGAATAGATCGCTGCCAGCAGGTGCTCCGTCGTCGAGAGCAGCACACCCTGCTTCATCAGGCTCGTGGCATAGCTGACGCGCGCCACGTTGCGTCCGCTGGCTTCGATCAAAAAATCGTCCAGGTCCGTGCGCCGGAAGACGATGCCGGTATCCGCCGGCGCGGGCAACAGGCGAAGGTGACCGAATACGCCGGTGTGAAGGCCTACGCCTTCGGTAAAAACCTCGCGCTGGATAGTGGTTTGAAACATTCTGCCCCAGTCTTAGAATAGCAATGCGGCAGGTTAGATGCCAGGAGAGACGGGGAAGTTTTGTGCTTTGTTATCAATCGTTTAACTGAATATCGGACTCGCTCCAGCCGGTTGGCGTGGTAAATTTACAACAATATCGCGGATTACCCGAGGCAAAAAGTGGACTCCCACCCTCGCTTCGCCCCGCCCGCGAAACTCGTCGCCCCAGGCTTCCTTTCCTTTCCCGGCAGCGTCCGAACCAAGGTCGGTGCTATACTGGCGAAATCCGCATTAAAAGGACGACCCCGAATGAACCGGACTGCGCGCATCCTCATTCTCGCCATTTCCGCGGCGGTCTTTTGCTACGCGGGCCTGGGACACGTGCTCGGTCAGACGCATGAAGAGCGCGCTTACAAGTCGCTCACGGTCTACGGCGAAGTGCTGCAGAAGATTCAGTCTGATTATGTGGACGACCCCAACATGCATCTGGTCACCGCCGGCGCGCTGCACGGCCTGCTGGAATCGCTCGATCCCGCATCCAGCTATCTGACCCCGCGCGAGTACACCGAGTACAAACAAAAGTCCGCCAGCACGAACATGGGAGATACCGGCCTGACGCTGAGCAAGCGCTACGGCTACATCATGGTCATTTCCGTGCTACCGGAGAGCCCGGCGCAAAAAGCTGGAATCCACAGCGGCGACATTTTCGAATCAGTTGCCGGATTCACCACCCGCGAAATGTCCGTCGGCCAGGCCATGAACCTTCTGAAGGGCCAGCCGGGTTCGGGTGTGAAGGTCGGGGTCATTCGCCGGGGAAAGAGCGAACCGGAGTCGCTGGACCTGGTGCGCGAGAAACTCGGTCCGACCAGAATCGTCTCGGAAAAGGTGGACCCGGACCTCCTCGCCCTTCGCCTGGTATCGCTTGAACCTGGACGCGCCGAAGAGGTTCGCGCGCGCCTGGTGGATGCGGAGAAGCAAGGCGTGAAGAAAATCGTGCTCGACCTGCGCAATTGCGGACGCGGCCAGGTCTCGGAAGCGCTGGCCATCGCCAGGCTGTTTATCGGCAGCGGCAACCTGACCACCTTGAAGGGTCAAACCGTCTCCGCGCAAACGTTTGCCGCAGACCCCAGCAAGGTCGTGTGGAAAGGCCCGCTTTCGATCCTGATTGACGGCACCACATCCGGTGCGGCGGAAGTGCTGGCATCGGCGATCCAGGCCAACCATCGCGGCGAGCTGGTGGGCGAACGCACGTTCGGCCTGGCCTCGGAACAGAAGCTCATCACCATTGATGACGGCTCGGCGCTGATTCTGACCGTTGCGAACTATTACAACTCCGACGGCAAAGCCATTCTGGAAGCCGGCGTCACGCCCGGCGAAGTGGTCCGCCAGGAAGCGGCGAACGTGGATGATGGCGGCGACGACGACGACAGCGCGGGGGCCCAGTCCACGCCGACGCCGGCCGAGCCCCGCCCTCTTTCTCCCGAAGACGCGGTCTTCAAGAAGGCGATCGAGCTTCTCAAGACGCCAGCAAAGAAGGCGGCGTAACGCCGAGCGGTGTGTGGCGGCGTGCCCGCGCGTAATCTCGCACGGTTCCCTTTTCGCAATCTGATTCGCTGCTTTGCGCTTCTCGCGGGACTGGCGTGTTTTGCGGGTGGCTGCAAAACGCGCCACACGGCGCGCCCCTCCTCCGCGCAAACCCATCAGATCACGCAGGAGCTTGCCAAGGCGGCCGCGCAGGCGGCCCCCGCGGATACGCTCATCAAGTCGCGGCGGCGCAACCGCGGTTCGAATGGAACTCTCGCGCCGGACGAAGTGTATATCGGCGTGCGCGGAAACTCCGCAGCGTTGACCGCGGTGCAGCAGAGCCTGAGCGGTGTGGCCACGGAGTACGGGCTCACCATGGACGCTCCGACGCAGAGCGGCAGCCGGCAAATTATGACGCTGCGCAGCGCCGGAATCGTTACCCATCGCGTCGAACTGGAACTTCTGGGACCGCGGCAAGCGGAAGCGGCCGGCGCGCCCTCGGCTGCACCGCGGCTCGCCATTCTGCTCGACGACCTGGGGAGCAACCAGGCCGCGGCGGAAGAGATCTTCGCGCTGCACCTGCCCATCACGATTTCCGTGCTGCCGTATCATGAGCACTCGCGCGAAATTGCCCAGGCTGCGAAGCGTCACGGCTGCGAAGTGATGCTGCATCTGCCCATGCAGTCCCTCGCGAACGAATCGCCGGAACAGCAGGAACTTCGCCCAGGTCTTTCGCGCGAACAGGTGGAGTCCATGGTGGACGCGATGCTCGAGGCCGTGCCTGAAGCCGACGGCGTCAACAATCATCAGGGGTCGCAGGCTACGGCCAACGGCCAGCTCATGGGCGAATTGATGCCGGTGCTCAAAGAAGCGGGCGTCTTCTATGTGGACAGCCGCACCACGGCCGCGACCGTGGCCTACGACGCCGCGAAGCAAGCTGGCGTCAAGACCGCTTTCCGCAACACACCGTTCCTCGACGATGTGCAGGAAAGCGGCGCGGTCAAGCGGCAGCTGTCCGTCGCGATTCGCAAAGCGAAAGAAAAGGGCGAGGTGATTGCGATCGGGCATCCCCACCCGGCGACTTTGTCGGCTCTGCGCGAAATGCTCCCGCAAGCCAGAGCGCAAGGCGTACGGCTGGTGCTGGTTTCCGAACTGGTCCGTTAATCGTGCGGCGCAGCGGAAGCCGCTTGCTTCGCGGCGGGAAATAGCATGTGCACCGCAAGGGCCATGATTCCGGTGATGGCGAAGCAGAAGACACTGCCCTCCGGACCAACGCTGCCGCCCGTGAGCCAGACCGGCCCGCGCAGGCTGGCGTTCGAAAGATGCCCTTCGAACACGTTCCCGCTGTTCGGCACGGAAAAGAGAAACGTCTCGCCCAGGTCAAACGCCGCATGCCAGCCGACAGCCAGCCATAAATTCCCCGTCCGGCGAAGCGTGAAGGCCAGGAGCAAGCCCGTGGCGGAAACGCTGGCTGCCCCAACCCACCCTTCGCCGGGATTGCCCAGATGAATCGCGCCGAATCCCAGCGACAGCACGGCCGCGGCCGGCCAGAAACCGATGGCCTGCGCCAGGCTGAACTGGGTGTAACCACGAAACGCAAATTCCTCCGCCAACCCTACCAGAACGAAAAGCACGCACCAGTAGAGCAGCCAGCCCAAAATCGCCGGACCGCGCAGTGCCACCGGCCCGAACGAATAACCGCCCAACGCGGCAATCGAGCCGATGAGCAGCCCAATTTCCAGCAATCCCAGGACGCTCCCTCTTAGAAACAGCGATCCCGCCTTCCGTGTGAGCGGCAAGCCGTAGTCGGCCAGCGGTCGTCTTTCCGTCACGGAAAATATCGCGGCCAAACCGTAAGCCGAGCCGAACAACAGCGTCTCGCTCAAAAGCTCGGTCGCTTCCAGCGAGTGCCGCGCATGAAACAAATAGGAAAGGAACGGGATCAACAAGAACCAACAGAAACCAACCGCCAGGAAATAGAGCAAAAAACGAACAGCAGGATGCAGCGAAGGCTGCTGTAGCGGCGTTCCGAATTGCCTTGGTTCTGCGGAAGCCGAAGGAGCGTTGTCGAACTGGGGCTCTGGCGGAAGAGGTTCTGGAAGGTCGCTCGGCATGGTCGAGTGATATCACAGAAACGCGTGGCGCACGCCAAGCAGCGCGAGCTCGCTCTGAAAATGCCCGTTGCCATCGCCTAACCACGAATATAAAGTGTGGTGGTTAGTATTTCGGCTAACCGGTTGCTCGAGGTCACCATGAACCAGCAGTCACTCGAAGAAATCGCGGCTAACCGCCTTGCCCTGGACTTCGTGAATCTAGCCTTTGCTCCCGGCGATCCTACGCCGCGGCAGGTCAGCTGGCCTCAACTCATTGACTTTTTGACCCGCAAGAAAATTGTCTCGCCCGAAAGAACGGAGCAGCTGGAAGTGCTTCCAAATGAGAATGCTGCGGCGGCACAGACGCTACTTGTAGCGGCGGAAGAATTATCCGACGCGATGCGCCAGTGCTTCCGCTGCCTGCTGCGAGGCCGCAGGATCGCCCCGGAATGGGTAGAACCGATTAATCGCATACTTCGGGTTACCGAGGGCCACGATGAGCTGGAATGGGACGGAAACCAGTGGCGACTGGGCTTTGTTGCCAAGGACGAAGGCCTGGAGTGGTTACTCGCTTCCATTGCCCGTTCTGGGGCAGAGCTTATCGCCGAAGGCCCCACCGGCAATCTGCGGCAATGCGATGGCGCGCGTTGCGAACTGCTGTACTACGACGACTCCGAAACTCACCGCCGCCGCTGGTGCGCCATGTCGGTATGCGGCAACCGCAGCAAGGTCGCTGCCTTCACGCGCCGCCGCGGAGGATTGAAAGCCCGCGCACATCACGCCTGACGCAAACTCCCCGGCCTCTTTCCCGCAAGGCCGTGCCTACTTCGTCCGGATATAGCGCGGCGCCTGGTTCTTGCTCCACGGATCGTAGGAGTGGGCGAACACCAATCGCTCTGCCAGCGGCGGGTGGGAATAGAGCCAGAATGTAATAAAGGGCGGAGGGTTAGGGTCGGAAAGATCGATCTCGCCCATGATCTGAAAAGCGTGCGCGGCCACGCGCGAAGAATCGGGAACGAGTCCGTGAATCACTTCCAGCCCGAACACGTCGGCATTATGCTCAACGACGCGGCTGTACCCGTTCACCACCGGCAGCGCCAGGAACGAAATCCCTTCCAGCAGCAGCAACAGCACTGCCAGCGCACCCCAGTCCTGGGGTCCGTAGACCTTCCAGCGCGCTCCCCAGCGATTCAGACTCCAGTTCAGTAAACGGTACGCCAGCCACAGCGCGAAAAGCAGCGACGCCGCGAAAAAGAGGATCGCGTTTCGAACGTGGTTCAAAACGTAGTGGCCGGACTCGTGGCCAAAAACGAAAAGCGTCTCTTGCGGGGTCATGTTGCGCACCAGGTTGTCGTAGATCACCACGCGCTTCGACGCGCCGAAGCCGGTGACGTAGGCATTCAACTGGTTGGTCTTGCTGCTGGCGTTCATCAGGAACATGCGCTCGCGCGGAATGTTCAGCCCGGCGCGCGCGGTAAGTTTCTCCAGCTTGCCGGCAAGTTCCGGATCGCTCTTGGCCAGCGGCTGAAACTTGTAGAAGAGCGGATCAATGACCAGCGGCTCCAGGAAAAATGCCGCCAGAATAATCGGCAGCGCCGCCAGCCAGAAGTAAAACCACCAGCGCCGCGGACTCTTGCGAATCACAAAGAACAGGATCAGCCCCATCAGCAGCATGAACAGCGCGTTGATGGCCTCGCTCTTGGCCACATCCGCAAACCACGAGGGCCAGCGCTGCACCGATTGCTGGTACTGCAGCGAGAGCGCGTGCCAGGCGACGTGCACAGGTAGCTCGGCCAGATCCACCAGCAGCACCAGCAGGGCGATGAAGACGCATCCTTGTGCCAGGCGATTTTCCGAGACCCGCAAGGCCGCATCGCGTATCCGGGCCACCACCTGGAGACGCAACGCAAGGAACAGGGTGGCCAGCGTGACGAACACCGAAAGGAAATAGAGCGCGTACCCGGCGCGCGAGTAGCTGACGGCCTTCTCGTAACGGTCGTGCGAGAGCGTGTACCGCTCCACTTCGGTTTTGGATTCGGTCGCGGGCGCCTCGGATGGCGGCTCCACCGCAGGTGGTGGCGCGGTACGCATGGTTGGCGCTTCTTGCGTCGCGCGGGCGCCCGGCGCAATCGCAAACACCAGGCTCGCGATCAGTACAAGCAACAACCCGCCGAAACTGCGTGCAAGTGCCATCTGGCGATGGTCTCTCCGTACCCGTAACCCAACGGGCGCTTCTTGGGGCTCTAAGCGCGCAGAGTATGCCGTAGCCGGCGGCTCGGCGCAACTTGCGGCGGGGCTGGACAGGCGGCTGTCGCGCGGCTGCTGCGACTGCAGGAAGCGCCGCTGCGGGCTCTACAGAGTTGGATGGCGGTTAGCGGGAAAGGAAAGCACCAACCGGCACAGGTGTGCTGAAATTGAGGCCGGATTTAGGGTCCCGGGTGGGCGGTCTTCAGGCAGTAGTTGCGCACGGCCCCGGTCGTGGCCAGGCTGGCGTGAATGATGGAGGTCCAGCGCTCCAGCTTGTGGTGATGATAGCGATGGAACAGGTACGACGCGCCGATCGAGACCGCCACGCCGCCGGCCTCGATGGCCGCGAAAGCCGCGTGATTATCCACGATCTCATTGGTCAGCAGAATCTCGTCGCGGCCCCTGCGCCGCATGTTCAGCGTGGAGAAATAATCGAGCGTGCGCGACGCGCCGACCGCCGCGAAAAGCCAGTCGTTTTCCTTGTCCCAGAAGGCATGTTCGGCAGCAGCTCCAGGCGGCTGCGTCACCCCTTGTGCCGGCCGCGCGGCGTACGAAGGGTTTGACCAAGAAAACGCGGCACCCTGGCGCGATTCGTGCGGCAAGCTGAGAGCCACGGTGTCCAGGCGCGGCGGTTGCATCTCTGACTGTGCGCTTGCGCAGGACGCTGCCCCAAGGACTGCGACAAGCACAAGAAACATGAGGCTGTGACGCGGCATGGTCAGAGGCGGCTCCTTTCGGATTGTACGGCATCGCTGGTTTTGAAGGAAAACCGGGCAGTCTTGATTGCAGTCTTGATTGATAAGAAGCCGACACGGGCTGTGCAATTGCGCGGTGCGGCTTGCGGGAGTATGTTCGAATTTGGAGCAGTTGTTCTCACACTGCCAAGGAAGGCCTAAATGCTGAGCAAGCCAATGTTGCGCGGATCGATTCGGGTCCTCGGCACGCTCGCGCTCTGCGCCGGCTTGTCCGTTTCGGCGTTCGCGCAATCCCAGGGTGACAGCGCCTCTTCCGTGGCCGAAGCGGCACGCCGTGCCCGCGAACAAAAAAAGAACGCCGCCAAGCCGGCGAAGACCATCACCAACGACGAGATTCCGCAAGCCCCTGCCAATGTAACGCCGGCCGCCAATCCGGATAATGCGGCGCCCGCAGTTGACCAGGCCACGGGGACGGTTTCAGGCGACAGCAAAGCGACGGACGCCAAAACCAAGGAAAAGAAGGCCAAGGCATCGGCGGACCTGGAGGTAGCGAAAAAGGACCTGGAGCGGGCGCAGAAAGAACTCGACGTGCTGCAACGCCAGATGGCTCTCGATAGCGATGCGTACTATTCCAAGGTCGACTACCAGCGCGATACCGACGGCAAGGCCCGGCTGGACGCCGAAGCGCAGCAAATCGCGGACAAAAAAGATCAGGTGGATGCGCTGAAGGCGCGCGTCGCCGATCTTCAAGCGGCCGCCGGTGAGTCCGCGGACAAAGACAGGCAGCCCGCTTCCCAGCCGCAGTAACCGCGCGCCCGCGCTGCCCGCGCAACGAATTCCTCACGCTTTCCACAGCGCGACCCGCCTTCGCAACGCCACCACCATATCTTGTGTGCTTTGTTCTTGACACCACTGCGTGCTCGCGCCACAATCCCCGCCATCTTTGCTGCTTCGGGCGCGCGACCGTCTCCCTTCCGGCTCGCCGCGACCACTGGGGGAAGCGCATGCAATATCTTCCGGGCTGGACCGTGCAGTGCATCAACCAGGAATGTCCCGCGCGCGGCCACTGGCTGCGGGCTCATCTCTCCGGTCCGAATGCCGGGCTGGAGTTCTGTCCGAATTGCGGCAACTCGCTGCAGGCCGTGCCTCCGCCGATCGGCCCGCGTCTGCGCATGAGGCCACGCGTGCTGGCCGCCCGGCCGCCGCTGCGGCCGCGCCCGCGCTAGCATCTCCAAAAAAATGTGGGTGATGAGCGGATGGCAGGCCTGCCGGGTTCAGAACGCCTGCGCTTCGCCGAGTCCTTTTTCGAGCAGTTCCTGATCGCTCAGCCAGATGTTCGGGATGTTGGCTGAGCCCAGCCGGAGAATATCTTCCAGAGCGCCACGAACTTCCGAAAGCCGGAAGTCCACGCCAAGCTTGTCCAGCAAATCGAGCAGCGGTTGCGCGCCTTCCGCGAGAAACGGGCGGGAAACGCCCTTGGCGGTGTCCAAGCGGTGGTAGGTGAGGACGTAAACCGCCAGCGGACCGGAGCCGTGCCGGACAATATGAAGAAAACCGCGAGTAACAGAGACGACGGGGCTGCTTGCGAGTGCCTGGCGCGGTGCGGAGGCGCTCATCGTGTATGTGGCTCCCGTTTGCGTTGTGCTGTGCTCAGCTGCACCCGCTGGTGCTCCCGCAGTTCTCGCACTTGTAGCAGGCCCCGTTCGGCACCATCAGCATGCCGCATTCGGAGCAAGTCGGTGCGCCTTCGTGCGCGTTGCTCGGAGAAGTCTTTGCCGTCACCATGTCCGCGGGCCTGCTGCTGGGCATCGGCGCCGCGGGAATCGTCGCCAGCGCCGGAGCCGCCGCTGCCGCTTCCCCGGAAACACCGTTCAACTTCAGGTAGTCCGACGAGATGAAGCGCCCGCCGAGCCAGCGCGCGATGTAGTCCAACACGGAGGAGACGAAGCGGATGTTGGGGTTGGCGGTGATGCCGCTCGGTTCGAAGCGCGTGTTCAGAAGCTTATCCACGAACACCTTGAGCGGCACGCCGTACTGCAAGCCAATCGAAATCGTCAGCGCCAGGCCGTCCATGACCCCGGAAAGCGTCGAACCTTCCTTGGACATCTTGATGAAGACTTCGCCCGGCCGGCCGTCCTCATAGAGACCCACGGTGATATAGCCTTCGTGTCCGCCCACGCTGAACTTGTGCGTGACCGAGGAGCGTTCCGCGGGCATCTTTTCCCGCTGCGCGCGCGCAAAGAGTTCGCGCTGCAGGGGTTCCGCCACGGTAGCCACTGCTGCGGCCACCGGAGCGTCCTTCTTATCTTCTTTCTTGTCGTCCTTCTTGCCGCCGGCGTTGAGCGGCTGCGAGCGCTTCGAATTATCGCGATAGATGGCCACCGCCTTGAGCCCGATTTTCCAGGACTCCATATACGCGGCCATGATGTCTTCGATCGTGGAATCTTCCGGCATGTTGATGGTCTTGGAGATCGCGCCGGAAAGGAACGGCTGCGCCGCGGCCATCATCTTCACGTGGCCGGTCCACGAAATCGAACGCCCGCCGCCCGCCGGGGCCAGCGAGCAATCGAACACCGGCAGGTGCTCGTCCTTGAAATGTGGCGCGCCGGCGACCGTGCCTTGCTTGTCGATGTAGGCCACGATTTCCGAGGTCTGCTCCGGCGTGTAACCCAGGCGCATCATGGCTTGCGGCACGGTGTTGTTGACGATTTTGATCACCCCGCCGCCCACCAGCTTCTTGTACTTCACGAGCGCGAGATCCGGCTCAATGCCCGTGGTGTCGCAATCCATCATGAAGCCGATGGTCCCGGTCGGAGCCAGCACCGTCACCTGCGAGTTCTTGTAGCCGTGCTGTTCGCCGAGCGACAGCGCGTGGTCCCAGGCTTCCTGCGCCGCCAGGAAAAGCTGCGGCTGTACGTTTTCCGGTTTGATCCCGCGCGTCGAATCGCGGTGCATGCGAATCACGTCCAGCATCGGCTCGCGATTCACGTTGTAGCCGGGGAACGGCCCCATCTTTTCCGCAATCCGGGCGGACTGCGCGTACGCTTCGCCGCACATCAGAGCGGTCACCGCTCCGGCAACGTCGCGCCCTTCATCCGAATCGTAAGGCAGCGCCATGGACATCAGCAGCGCGCCCAGATTGGCGTAGCCCAGACCCAGCGGTCGGAAGTTGTGCGAGTTCTCCGCGATTTTCGGCGTCGGGTAGCTGGCAAAGTCCACCAGAATTTCCTGCGCGGTAATGGTCACGTCCACCGCGTGCCGGAAGGCTTCCACATCGAACTGCCCGCTGGAGTTGACGTACTTCATCAGATTCAGCGAGGCCAGGTTGCACGCCGTATCGTCCAGGAACATGTATTCCGAGCAAGGGTTGCTGGCGTTGATGCGCGCCGTGTTCTTGCAGGTGTGCCAGCGATTCACCGTGGTGTCGTACTGCATGCCCGGATCCCCGCAGTGCCAGGTAGATTCGGCCATCTTGTAGAGCAGGTCCCGGGCGCGCAATTTCTCCGCGGGCTGGCCGTCGGTCACGTTCTTGGTCCACCAGTCCTTGTCTTCCTCCACCGCGCGCATGAAATCGTCGGTCACGCGCACCGAGTGGTTGGCGTTCTGGAAGAAAATCGAGGTGTACGCCTCGCCATCAATCGCCGCATCGTAGCCTTCGCGGATCAGCGCGTGCGCCTTCTGCTCTTCCTTGTACTTGCACTCGATGAACTCGACGATGTCCGGGTGCTCGACGTTGAGGATCACCATCTTGGCCGCGCGCCGCGTTTTGCCGCCGCTCTTGATCACTCCGGCAAACGCGTCGAAGCCTTTCATGAAACTGACCGGCCCGGACGCGATGCCGCCGCCCGAAAGCGTTTCCTTGCTGCCGCGCAGCGCGGAGAAGTTCGTTCCCGTGCCCGAACCCCACTTGAAGAGCATGCCTTCGGTCCGGGTCAGGCCCATGATGGATTCCATGCTGTCGGAAACCGAATTTATGAAGCACGCCGAGCACTGCGGCTTGGCCTGCACCCCGACGTTGAACCACACCGGCGAGTTGAAGCTCATCTTCTGCTCCACCAGCAGGTGCGTCAGTTCATCCTTGAACGTGTCGCGCGCCGCGGAGTCCGCGAAGTAGCCGCCCTCTTCGCCCCACTTCACGATGGTGTTGACCACCCGGCCGATCAACTGGCGCACCGAACCTTCGCGCTCCGGCGTGTTCGGCTTGCCGTGAAAATATTTGCTGGCCACGATGTTGGTGGCGGTCTGCGACCAGGTTTTCGGAACTTCCACATCTTCCTGGCGGAAGATGGTCACGCCCTTTTCGTTGCCGATCACGGCGTCGCGCTTTTCCCATTCGACTTTGTCGAACGGCGAAATCTTTCCATCTGTGAAGAAACGCTCGAAGGTCAAGCCCGTCCGGTTACCCGCCGCCTTGCGGGTCTCCGTCGCAACCGTCTTGCCGTTCAACACCGGCTTCACCGTAGCCATCCTGTTCCTCCAGAGCGCCGGGCTCCCATTGGGGAACCCTTTTATTGTAGCCCTCTGCCGCCACAGAGGTGCCGCGCCGTCTTCCTTCGTGACTTTTCTCTTATCGAGCCGATTCGGGTGACCGCGGAAGGCGAGTTTTCGCAAATCCTTGCAGCACAATTCGTTGCGGAAGCCATGCTTGGCCATCGCAAACGAAAATGACCTGCCATCCCCTGTGCGATTCAACAGAGCCTGACAGCAAGCCTGCTACTTCGCGCTGTTCGAGCGCGGAGCAGTTACTTCGCGCTGGATTGTGATTCGAAAACCCGGACAGTACCGTGGAAAAAACAAACCTTAGTCCCTCGACTGGGTTCGTCTGGCGCTTCCACGATCCCCCGAATCTGGATTCGCAGTATCAACGCGAGCAAAAATCCTGTCAAGAGAAAAACGCAAAATGTGGATGAAGTTTTTCCCAATATGCCCATATCTTGTGGTCCGTTTGCGGATCGCGCCGGCT
>DATKLU010000116.1:0-14485 GCA_035542235.1 Dongiaceae bacterium | reverse complement strand
ACCCCGCTCCCGCTCTTCCGGCGCGTTGTCGATGGTGTCAAACGCCCGGAACGCCACCTTCGGGTTGTGCTTCGACAGCACCTTGGTGATCGCCGCCGTCAACGTCGTCTTGCCATGATCGATGTGCCCGATCGTCCCGATGTTCACGTGCGGCTTACTGCGCTCGAATTTCTCTTTCGCCATGTTTCTTCACCCTCTCGCGCCTGCACAAGACAGACGGGAAAATGACTTCAAACTCTTTGGAGCGGGGGACGGGATTTGAACCTGCCTGCGGCAGGCAGGCCCGCAACCACTCAGTTCATGTCCGCCAGCCGCTTCCGCAAAAACTCCCGACCTTTGCCGCTCTTCAAAAACTTCTCTCGCGTCCTAGCAACCTCTCTCGCACCACACTGCTCCACGTAAAACAAATCAAACGCTGCACGCGATCGAGTAGAGCGGTTGTAGCCCCGGTTGTGTTGCTCGACGCGCCTTTCCACTTCCGAACTCATTCCCACGTACAGCCAACCGTCTTTCTTGCTTCGCAGCGCGTAAACGCTCCACATAACTGCGAATCCTTTGGAGCGGGGGACGGGATTTGAACCCGCAACCATCACCTTGGAAGAGTGAGACTCTACCGTTGAGTTACCCCCGCTCGGTACATCACCAAACTCTCCCGCGCTGACCGCGCCGCAAAACCCTCCGCACTAAGTGCGCAAGGCTCAATCCTGGAGCCTGGGACCGGGATTGAACCGGTGACCTCGTCCTTACCAAGGACGCGCTCTACCAACTGAGCTACCCAGGCCAAACCCGCTTCGCTGCGTTGCGAAACTCGCCCGAACCGCATGCCCCTCGAGCCCGAAAAACTGACCCGCACGGCGCACCTCGCCCAACCGGCGCTGGCGCCGAAATTCAGACCGCCTATGAACAACGCATGTGGTTGCCCTGCGGTTTTTCACTTGCCGGCTCCCGCCCCGCGCTGGATGGCGCGTTACGAGAGCGTGGTGGACGGGGAAGGATTCGAACCTTCGTAGCCCGCAAGGAGCGGCAGATTTACAGTCTGCTGGTTTTAGCCACTCACCCACCCGTCCCAGGCTTGGCGTTCCGGAATTCGTGAAGCGAAAATCCCGAAACCCGCGGGACGCAAAGTTCGTGTCCCAAAACTTGATTCAGCGTTCGACAGCTAGCGGATCACGGAAACACAAAAAGGACTCGTGTCCAAAGACACCAGCCCGTTCAATTGTAACTTCCGGGATTGCTCCGCCTCACTCCCCTGCCGAACTCATGGTGGAGCTGGCGGAGGGATTTGAACCCCCGACCCTCTGATTACAAATCAGATGCTCTACCAGCTGAGCTACGCCAGCGTCGCTCAAACCGCACAAGAATAGCAGACTGGGCACTCAAATTGCAAGGGGGCTGGTTCCAGTTATGAGCACGGAACGTGCCAGTATTGTGGAAAAGACGTGCGCCGTTTCCATACTCGGAAAACTTATAAGTTGCACATAATAAACAGGTTGAAAGATCGCACCGGCAATGCCGACGCACCCGTCGAATCAAGCTGTGCAAAACTCGTCCCAGATCCTCCTTACTTACCCCGCAGTTAGATGTTTCTTGCCCCCTTCCGGTAAGATGCAGGCGATCCTTTTGGAGCTCGACGAACGAAATGGCTCTAACCCGCAAGCAGAAAATCGCCGCCTCGCTGATTCCGTTGTTCGTCGCCGTTCTTCTGGCGGCTTTATTTTTTCGCAACTCGGGCGAAACAGAGCTCGCGGCGCGGCGGCAACTGCTGCAATTGATTTCGCCGGACGCCTCCTCCGTGATCTACATCGACCTTGCGGAACTGCGCGCTTCGCCGTTTTTCGCCAGGCTCAATTCCTGGGCGCCACAGCCTCCGCCTGATTCCGAATATGCGCAATTCCTCCGCGACACCGGATTTTCGTACGAGCGCGATCTGGACCGCATGGCGATTGGCATTTCCCGGCGCGGCGAAACAACGGAACTGTTCGCCGTGGCGGATGGAAAATTCGACCGCAAGAAAATCGAAGCGTTTCTGGCCCGCAATTCCGCGGCAACCCAACAGGGCCAGCAAACCATTTTCACGCTGAAGCCCGCGCCCGGCCAGAAGCCCGTCTCTTTGACATTTCTCTCCGACACGCGGATCGCGCTCACGGATGAGACTGTGCCAACTCCGGCCGCGAGCGCAGAGGGAGCAGGCCGCGCCGACTGGAACACGCGGTTTGAGCGCGTAGCCGGTTCTCCGGTTTTCGCGGTCATCCGGCAAGATGCGGCCATGCAGCAAGCGCTGACTGCAGCCACGCCGGGAGGTTTTCGCTCGCCGCAGCTGGCTTCGCTGCTCGAGCAGCAACTGTGGATCTCGATTGCGGGCAAGCCGGCCGGCGACCGGCTACTGCTGATCGCAGACGGAGAATCGCTGAGCGACGCGGCCGAATCGCAACTGCGCGAACTGCTGCAAGGCGTGATTGTGATGGCGCAAACGGGCTTGAACGACCCCAAGCTCCGGCAACAGATGAATCCCGAAGAACGCGACGCCTATCTGGAACTCCTGCAATCGGCCGACGTGCAAAAAATCGATCGCGGGCAGTGGAAGACGGTGCGGGTTTCACTGTTCCTTACGCCTAAGTTTTTCGACGTGGCCGCGCGAACCTCGCTGGTTCCCAAGACGCAGAGTGGCCCGCCGCCATCACAACCAACACCCGCAACCAAGCCTGCGGCGCCGAGACCGGCAAAGAAGAATTAGAGTTGCAAGCACGTCGGGAAGGAATTTCGGACTCAGGGAGCGGGCTTAGCCGCCGAACTTAGTCGCCGGCGGGATTGGACTTCATGTAGCGCCAGGGATTGACCGGCGCATTGTTCATGCGGACTTCGTAGTGCACGTGCGGGCCGGTGGAGCGGCCGCTGATACCGCAATAGCCCACAACCTGGCCGCGTTTGACGCGGGTGCCGGCAATCGTAGAGAACGAAGACAGGTGCGCGTACCAGGTGGTAATGCCGAAGCCGTGATCAATCACAACCACCCGCCCGTAGCCGGCGTGATTCTCCGCGCTTACCACAACGCCGTCCGCGGTGGCATGCACCGGAGCGCCGTAATCCGACGCCACGTCCACGCCTGTGTGGAAGGCGCCCTCACCGCTGAACGGGTCCAGGCGTTCGCCAAAGCCATCTGTAATGTGCCCAAGCACCGGCCAGATCGAAGGCGTATAGCTGGAATCCGCAAAGCTGAACGCGGGCATAAGGCGCAGTCCGCCCGAGGAGACGGCGATGGCCGCCGCATTCTTCTTCAAAAAGGTGTATTGCTCGACGGAGCGGTCGAACGCGTCCGCCGGGGTCACCGGGTTATCGGACACATCAAAAGCCGCAGGGTGATACCGGAGCACGCCATACGTCATTGCCACTTCCGTAGCCAGAGACTGCAAAGAATCCAGGTGTTGCTGGGTGTCGTTGGCGGAAGTCTGCAGCTGCTGGTAGCGCTGCTTGGTGGACTCCAGCTCGTGGCGCACGGCGTTGTAGTTGCCGACCTTCCACAGCATGCGGGTATAGGAGCCCGCGAGCCCAACCACGGAGATAATGCCGATCAGAGCAAAGGCCGCCAAGCCGTGCAGCGCGTAGGCCGGTATCACCAGCTTCCGCATCTGTCCCGGAGTCGAGGCTACATAAAACGTATAATTCTTGCCCTTGATCACAAGCAGGTCCCCTCAGACCTTTCCTTCGCTAACTTTCTCTTGCTTCGCGGGCCTATCTTTGCCCTGTTGCCCGCACCGAACCGCCGAGAACAACCAAGAACTACCGAACAGTCCCAATCTGAACCGTGAGTTTTGGTTCGCGACTTCCCTCCTATACTAATTTTTGTAGGCAGATGAGGTCAATCCTGTATTTTGCGGTCGATGGGTCAGGCTGTGGATTCCTGTTCACCTGTCCGTTCGGCCAGTTGGCGCAAAACTTTGCGCCAGGGCGGCGTTATACTGCCTGACAGGTGCGCGCAACGCCTTGAAACCTCCCGTGGGACCGTCCGAATCGTCGCTGATCGCACGCATTTTGGCTGGGACGACTTCTGCGCGGAGGCCCTCCTACCTGCCGATCGGGGCAACCGACGATGCGGCCTTGCTGCGTGCGCGGCCCGGCCGCGTGCTGGCATTGACCTGTGACTGGTTCCTCGAAGGAACTCACTTCCTGCCTGACCGGCATCCCCCTGAGGCTGTCGGTTGGAAGGCGCTGGCTCGCGCAACGAGCGATCTGGCCGCCATGGGTGCCACGCCGCGCTGCTTCCTGCTCAGCCTCGCTCTCCCAGACAGTCGCACCGGAGCCTGGCTCGATGGCTTCTTAAAGGGGTTGCGGTCAGCCTCGCGGAAACTGCGCTGCCCCCTAGCCGGAGGCGATACCACCCGCCGGAACCAAGTGCTTATCAATATTACTGTCGCCGGCGAGGTGCGGCGCGGACGGTCCGTGCTGCGGTCCGGAGCTCGGCCGGGTGACGCGGTGTTTGTCACCGGGCGGCTTGGCGAGGCGCAGTACGGCCTGGAACTCGTGCTGGCGTCGCGCGGCCCTGTGCGACCCCACCATCCTCGTTTACGAAAGCACCTTTGTCCGGAACCCCGGCTGGCGGTCGGCGCCCGCCTGGCGTCGCTTGGCCTGGCCACCGCAATGATGGACCTCTCGGATGGCCTGTCGTCGGATTTGCCGCGCCTGTGTATGGCAAGCGGCGTCGGCGCCCGGGTTGACGCGGCGAAGCTGCCGAAGGTCAAACTGCCCTCGCGCAACCCCTTGCCGAAATTCGATCCGCTCTCGGCCGCTTTGCACGGCGGGGATGATTACGAACTACTCTTCACGGTCGCAAGAAAGAACCTTCGCCGTATTCCGAAGCGGCTTGCCGGGGTAACCGTGACCCGCATCGGCGAAATCACTCGCCACAAGGAAGTTGTACTCGCCTCGCACGGAGGCACCGAACCGCTGGCTGAAAAAGGATGGGACCCCTTTCGTTAACTTTTCTCGTTCCTCGGCCCGCGCATTTCCTCGAGAATATTCGAAATCCTCGGCACTGTACGGCCAGGCACTGTCCAATTTTGGTACATACCATCGTGCAGCTCTTTGTCTGGCCCATCTCCCTGCACGCTTTCCGTTCTCGCGAGCAGTTGTTTTCGCAGCGGTCCGCCGCTACAGTGGCGCCGTAGTGAACGCGCGGTGTTCGTCGAATACCTCCTCTCACGCTTCGCTCACAAAGATTTAGGCGATTTCGCAGGAAAGCTTCTTAGGAGGAAGTGTGAAAAAGTTTTTAGGATTTGCGGCTGGAATGGTGCTGGTGAGCTTGCCGGCGGCGGCGCAGACGGCGCAACAGCCGATTCGTGTGAAGTGCGGTGGCCCGGCGTACACCGATAGCAACAATCAGGTTTGGGCGGCGGACAACGGCTACAACACCGGCACCAGTTCCACGAATACCGCCACCACGACCGGTACCAGCGACCCGGCGATCTACAAGAGCAACCGCTACAACGGCTCGTCCGTGCCGATGAGCTACACGTTCACCGTGGCCAACGGCAACTACCGCGTGAATCTGCTCTTCGCGGAAAACGGCAGCGGCCAGAGCGCGGTCGGCGCGCGTGTCTTCAACGTCAAGCTCAACGGCGCGACGGTGCTGCAGAACTTCGACATCTTCGCGGCAGTCGGTGCCAATATGGCGGTGACGGAGAGCTTCAACACCACAGTTTCGAACGGCAAGATGGTCATCGAGTTCGACAACGTGGTGCAGAACGCGAAGATCAACGCTATCGAGATTCTTCCGGTGGCGGCGGCTCCGCAGCTCACGCTGAAGTTCACCTATCCGGATGGGACGCCGGTCACCGGCTCGCTGCACTACTCGGTTTCGACTTCTCTTCTGACCCTCGGCGGGGCGCTGCCCCTGGTGAACGGTCAGGCGTCCTGCCCGTTGGTTTCCTCTCCGGACGCGCTTGGCTTGATCGGCCAGGCTCAGGTTGCGCTGAACTTGACCGACGGCTCCGGCAACATGGTCTGGCAGGTGTCTATGGGCTTGAATCCGGCGAACGCCAATCTCGGGTCGGTGCAGAACTCGACGCTGACGGTGGTACTGGCGAAGTCCAACTAAGTTTACTTCCCTCGGTCCCAGGCAGTCTGAAGGGCGGCTGAACAGGCCGCCCTTTTTCCTTTCATTGCAGGCTTTTTTGCTTCTTGGTTTTCTCTTGCGCTGCTAGAGTCTTGGGCCATCGCCCGCTTTTCTTTGCGACAACAAGCGACATAACCCTCGGACACCCGGCAACATCGAAGGAAGCACCATGAGCACATCAGGCGAACTGCAAGGCAAAGTAGCTCTCATTACCGGCGGCACAACCGGGATAGGCCGGGACACCGCGGTACTCTTCGCAAAGGAAGGCGCAAAGGTCGTGATCTCGGGCCGGCGCGAAACGGAAGGCCGGGAAACCATCGAACTGGCCAAGGCCGCCGGCGGCCAAGCAACCTTCGTGAAGTCCGACGTAGCCAAGGCTTCCGACGTACAAGCCCTGGTGCAAAAAACCGTCGAGACTTACGGCCGCCTGGACATCGCATTCAACAACGCCGGCGTGGAGGGCCAGTGGAGCCCTCTGGTCGAGCAGACCGAGGAAAACTGGGATTACGTCCACAACATCAATTTAAAGGGATTGTGGCTCAGCCTGAAATATGAAGTGCAACAGATGCTGAAGCAGGGCGGTGGCGGCGCCATCGTGAACATGTCATCGGTCGCCGGCCTGATGGGTTTCGCCGGTTCGGGCATCTATGTGGCCAGCAAACACGGGGTACTAGGCTTGACGAAGGTTGCGGCGGTCGAATACGCGGCCGCCGGAATCCGTGTGAACGCTGTGTGCCCCGCGGTCATCGAAACGCCTATGGCGGACCGCGCCTTTTCCGACCCTGTTGCGAACGCGCGGGTGCGCGCAATGCACCCGCTGGGACGCTTCGGCAAACCAATCGAGGTCGCGCAAGCGGTATTGTGGCTCTGCTCCGACAAATCCTCGTTTACCACCGGGCAATACATCGGAATTGATGGTGGCTTGCTGACAGCTCCCTACCCGCAGGGTTGAAACGGGCTTGTCCTCCCGGGCCGCCTCGAGTTGCGCAAGTTTGCGAGCGGCAACCGGCGGCACACCTCTTTCCGCGAATTGCTCCCGGCTGTTAAACTAACGGTTCATGTCTGCGCTCACGCAAATTAACGGTTTTGACGCAACTGGCTCGCGCCACCCGCGCCGCAAGACCCTTGGCGTGAAGGTGGGCCGCATACAGGTCGGCGGCGGCGCGCCGATCGTGGTTCAGTCCATGACCAATACGGACACCGCCGACATCGAGTCCACGCTGAAACAGACCCTGGAACTGGCCGAAGCGGGTTCGGAGATCGTGCGCTGGACCGTTAACGTACCCGAAGCGGCGGCGGCAGTGCCGGAAATCAAGAAGCGCCTGCTCGAAGCCGGCTGCAATGTGCCGATCATCGGCGACTTCCACTACAACGGCCACGTGCTGCTGACAAAATATCCCGAATGCGCAAAAGCGCTGGATAAGTACCGCATCAATCCTGGCAACGTCGGCGCCGGGCAGCGCCGCGATGAGCAATTTTCCACCATCTGTAAAGTCGCGCGTGACAACGGCAAGCCGGTACGCATCGGCGTCAACGGGGGCTCCTTGAATCAGGAGCTGGTGATGGCGCGCATGCAGGAGAACACCGACAAGAATCTCGGCCTGGATTCCGAAGAGATCATTAACGAGTGCATGGTGCTTTCGGCGCTGCAATCCACGGAGCTGGCGCTGGAAAACGGATTGCGCAACGACCAGATCATTATTTCCTGCAAGACCTCGCGGCCGCGCGACCTCATCACCGTCTATCGCGACCTTTCCAGCAAGACCCAGCAGCCGCTGCACCTGGGTTTGACCGAAGCCGGCATGGGCATGAAAGGGCTGGTGTGGTCCGCCTCGTCGCTGGGAGTGCTGCTCTACGATGGAATCGGCGACACCATTCGCATTTCGCTGACGCCGCGACCCGGCGGAGACCGCCGCGAAGAAGTGTATGCGGCTTGCGAATTGCTGCAGTCGCTCGGCCTGCGCTCCTTTTCACCGAGCGTCACTGCCTGCCCCGGCTGCGGCCGCACTACCAGCTCGACCTTCCAGGAGCTCGCCGAGCGCACGCAAGCCTACATCCGCGAAATGATGCCCACGTGGAAGACGCAGTACGAAGGAGTGGAAACCATGACCCTCGCGGTCATGGGCTGCATCGTCAACGGCCCGGGCGAATCCAAGGCCGCCAACATCGGCATTTCGCTGCCCGGTACCGGCGAAGCCCCGCGCTGCCCGGTGTACATCGATGGCAAGAAGGATGTCACCCTGGAAGGCACCTACGACGAACTGGCCGTGGCTTTCCAGACGCTCGTGGACAACTACATCGCGACCAAATTCCCCCGCAAATCGGCGCCTGTCGCCGGCTGAACGTTTGGCGCCCGGCTGGTTGCTCTGCGCCCTGTGCTAAAATTTCGCCCATGAAGATTACGCGGGACGACGTGTCGCGGGTGGCGGAGCTGGCGTATCTCGATTTAAGCGAGTCCGAGCTGGAGATGTACCGCGCGCAGATCGACGAAATTCTCGAATACATCGGCAAGCTGAACGAATTGGACACGAGCAACGTGGCGCCCATGGCCCAGGTGCTGACCGACGACCAGACCGCAGACGCCACGCTGCGCGAAGACGTGGAAGTGCCTTGCGGCATCGCCGCGGAAGTCCTGCGCGGAGCGCCCGACCCCGAACCGCCCTTCTTTCGCGTGCCCAAGGTCATCGAGAAGTAGCATGGCTTCCTCCTGGACCATCGACAGCGTCAAGGAAGCGCTAACGACGAAGAAGATTTCGGCGCGCGAACTCACGGCGGAGTTCTACCGGCGCATCGCCGAGAAGAATCCGGCCATCAACGGCTATCTGGCGCTTTCGCAGGAACGCGCGTACGCGCAGGCAGATAAGGTGGACGCGCTGATCGCGTCCGGCAAACAGCTGCCCGCGCTCGGCGGCGTGCCCATCGCCGTCAAGGATGTGCTCTCGACGCGCGGCACGGTGACCACCTGTGGATCGAAAATTCTCGAGCACTACGTTCCCCCCTACGACGCGACGGCGGTGAAGCGTCTGGAAGAGGCGGGCGCGATCCTGCTCGGCAAGACCAATTGCGATGAGTTCGCGATGGGCAGCTCCAATGAGAACTCGGCGTACGGCCCGGTGAAGAATCCCGTTGCGCCCGACCGCGTTCCGGGCGGCTCGAGCGGCGGCTCAGCGGCGGTGGTGGCGGCGGACCTCGCGGTGGCTTCGCTCGGCACCGATACCGGGGGCTCGATTCGCCAGCCAGGCGCGCTTTGTGGCATTCCGGCGATGATGGGCAGCTATGGACGGGTTTCCCGCTACGGGCTGATCGCGTTCGCGTCCTCTCTGGACCGTATCGGTCCCTTCGCGCATTCGGTGAAGGACGTGGCTGCGGTTCTGCAGGTGATCGCAGGGCGCGATGCGAACGATTCCACTTCCACCACGGCGCCGGTGCCGGTGTACACCGACGAAATCGGCAAGCCGGTGAAAGGCATGCGCATCGGCGTGCCGCGCGACTACTTCGCGGAGGGTCTGGACGCCGGAGTCCGCTCCAAGGTGGAGGCCGGCATTGAGCTACTGAAACAACTCGGGTGCGAGGCGGTGGACATCCGCATGCCGCACACCGATTATGCGATCGCGACCTATTACATCATCGCCACGGCGGAAGCCAGCTCCAACCTGGCGCGCTACGACGGTGTGCGCTTCGGCCTGCGCGTGGATGATCCAACCCTGCTCGGCATGTACCGCAAGACGCGCGGCGCGGGCTTTGGCCCGGAAGTGAAGCGGCGCATCGTGCTTGGCACCTACGTGCTGAGCGCCGGCTATTACGACGCCTACTACCTGAAGGGCCAGAAGGTGCGCGCCCTGATTGCGCAGGATTTCCGCGACGCTTTTCAGAAGGTGGACGCGATCGTGACCCCTACTTCGCCCATTCCGGCGTTCAAGCTGGGAGAAAAGACTGCCGATCCCCTCGCGATGTATCTGGCGGATATCTATACCGTGACCGGTTCCCTCGCCGGCGTGCCGGGGATTTCTGTGCCGTGCGGAAACACGCCGCAAGGCTTGCCAGTCGGCTTGCAGATGTTCGGGCCAGCCTTCGGAGAATCGCAGATTCTCAGGCTGGCGCACGCCTTCGAACAGGCCGGCGGCAATCGCGGTTGAGTGACGTCCGCCGCCTGCAATCGTCCCTATGAACGCTTGCCTGTCTGCCGGCGCCTTCCCTTCTCTTCCGACCGCAAAGCACTGAGAACAAAAGGTGAGCGTCAGCGTAAGCTGCGATCGGTGGCGTAGTTGGGGGCTTGAGGGGTAGACTCGGCGGCCGTGGCACGAGTGGATTTAACCCTGGAAAAGCTGGGTCGGGCGCAGGAAAGGTTTCTGCGCCTGGCGGATGCTGTGGGCTCCGGCCGTTGGCAGGAGGCTCCCAGAACGGGCTGCTGGTCTGCCGCGCAGGTGGTGGCGCACTTGTGCCAAGTGGAGCGAGGGGTGGTGGGTTCTGCGGATCGGATCATCCAGAAGACGCCCTTGCACTTTCCGGTGTGGAAGCGGCTGCACTTCCCACTGTTTCTGGTGGAGCAGCGGGTGATCCGACGGAAATCGCCGTTTCCGGAGGATCCTGGGCTACTGGCCGAGAAAGAGACCATGCTGGCGGAGCTGCGGGGAGTGCGCGAACGGACGCGGGCGTTTCTGGAGGAGACGCGCGATCGGGAACTGGGCGTGTACGCGTGGCGACATCCGTTCCTGGGACGATTGAGCTTCTACGAGTGGTTCGAGTTTGTGGCGATGCACCAGAATCGGCACAGCAAACAGATGAACGAAATTTCCCAAATCTTCCAAAAGGCGTAGCAAGTTCGCGGAAGTGGTAGATTTCACACGCTGCAGTGCGTTCAAAATTCCGCAATAAATTTCCCCAGCGATTGTCACGAATTGCAAAAAGCCGCATAAATTGAAGGTTTCCGAGTGCTTTGGAAAAAGTACTAGACCGGCGGTTTTCGCCAAAACGAAACGGAACGACTATTGCAGGTAAATTTGGCAGCGCCTAACCTGCGATCAGCATCTAACGGATGGAAGAGCAGCGGAGCCGTTAGAGCAGAACGCAAGCGGGCGTGGTTCGAGGAGCAAGACCATGGTCACCGTCAAGTCCAGTCAGAAGATTTTCACCGACTCGGAAGTCGCCAGCCTCACGGGAATTTGCGTCGATCACCTGCACAACTTTGCGAAGAGCCGGCACCTGGGCTTCATCGCGCGCGCAGCGGAGAAAGCGGGCGCGCAGGCGGATCAGTGGTTGTTCACGCTGTCCGATCTGATGGTGCTGACGACGCTGTTTCCGAGATGCACGCACTAGGATTCGAGCCGGCGGCGACCTTTCTGCCGCCGCGCTGACCTGTTTGTTGATTCCGCCCTGCCTGTTCCCGATTTCCCTCACATTTCACTCATTTGATTGGCGCCGTGGTGTCGCTCGTTTGGGGTAGCTAGACCAAGGGCTGCCGGAGGTCCGGTCCGCTGGGCGGGCAATCCCGTAGACCGAGTCCCGGCTTTGTCGGTCTATGGCCTCTTGCGTCTCATTCCGGCGAAAGCGAGTGCCGCCTGGCCGTGAAACTGAGAGAATTCGGGGCGCGATGAGCCGGAAATTCGATGTGCTGGTACTGGGGGCAGGGGCGGCGGGGCTATTTTGTGCAGCCGAAGCCGGAAGGCTGGGCAAGCGGGTGGCAGTTCTGGAGCGGGAGGAGCGTGCCGGCAAGAAGATTCTTATTTCCGGGGGCGGGCGGTGCAACTTTACGAACCTGCACACCAGCCCGGGAAACTTCCTCTCGGCGAATCCGCATTTCGCGAAGTCGGCGCTGGCCCGGTTTACGCCGCGGGACTTCGTTGCGCTGGTGGAAAAATACCGGATTCCGTACCACGAGAAGACGCTCGGCCAGCTGTTTTGCGACGGCTCGGCGCAGGACATTCTGGGAATGTTGGAGGCCGAATGCCGCGCGGGTGGGGTGCAAGTGCTGACCAGCCATGGAATCAGTGAAGTGCGCAAGGCAGCGGAGTTTGAGGTGCAGGTGGGCGGAGCCGAATTTCGCGCCCCGGCTCTGGTGGTGGCAACCGGCGGGCTTTCGATTCCCAAAATGGGCGCAACAGGGTTTGGCTACCAGGTCGCCCGGAAGTTCGGCTTGCGGGTAGTGTCCACGCGGCCGGCGCTGGTACCGCTGGTGTTCGCAGCCCAGGAGCAGAAAGCCTATTGCGATCTGGCGGGCGTCTCGGCAGAGGTAATCGCCAGGTGCGGTGAAGCGGAGTTTCGCGAAAAAATGCTGATCACACATCGCGGGCTGAGCGGGCCGGCGATTTTGCAAGCGTCCTCTTACTGGCAAGAGGGCGAGGCCATCGAATTGGACCTGGCGCCGGGGCGCGATGTGACCGCAGCAATCCGCGCCGCGGCTGCGCGCACCCACAAGGCTCTGGAGACAGCGTTCGCGGGAATCCTTCCGAAGCGTCTGGCGGAGCGCTGGCTGGCCAAGAATCCTCCGGAAGGGCTGAGCAACGCCGCCCTGGAGAAATTCGAACGGGGCATACATGCGTGGCGTTTGCGGCCGGCAGGGACGGAAGGCTACGCGAAGGCCGAAGTCACGGCCGGGGGAGTGGATACGGAAGAACTCTCCAGCAAGACCATGGAAAGCAAAAAGGTGCCAGGCCTGTTTTTCGTCGGAGAGGTCGTGGATGTGACAGGCTGGCTGGGCGGCTTCAACTTTCAGTGGGCCTGGGCTTCGGCGGCGGCGGCCGCGAGAAGCATGCGGTGAGAGTCGGTTACTGCAGCTTGGCTTCGAGTTCGGCCCAGCGGTGATAAAGGTCGTCCACCCGCTTTTGCGCTTGCTCGAGAGCCAGGCTGGCTGCGTGGAGTTTCCCGGCGTCGGAAGAGATCTCCGGGTTATGAATTGCCGCGATTTTCTCCTGCAGAGCGGCTTCAGCGCCGGCGATGGTCTGCTCCATGGACTGGAATTCGCGCGCTTCCTTGTAAGTCAGTTTCTTTTTCGCAGCCGCCGCAGCGCTGGGCGCATTTGCCGGTGCCGCCGGTGCCGAATTGGCCGGCTTCGCGGCCGCAGCTACCCGGGCTTTTTCTTCCGCGGCCCGCCAGTCTTCCCACTGCGAATAGTCGGCGAAGCGCTCCGCGCGGCCCTCGCCATCCAGACCCAGCACCAGGGTGGAGACGCGGTCGAGCAGAAAGCGATCGTGCGTGACCAGTACCAGCGCGCCGGGGAATTCCAGGAGGCTCTCTTCCAGAATTTCAAGCGTCGGAATGTCCAGATCATTGGTGGGCTCGTCGAGCAGCAGCACGTCGGCCTTCTGCAGCATGAGCTGAGCGATCAGCACCCGCGCCCGTTCTCCGCCGGAAAGGCGGCCGACCGGCCGATTGAGGTCTTCGCCGGTAAACAAGAAGCGCGCAGCCCAGGACGCCACGTGAATCACGCGGTCCTGGTAGATGACCGAGTCGCTATCCGGCGCCAGCGCACGCTTGAGCAGCACATCGGGATCAAGCCGGCGGTTCTGATCGAAATACACGATCTTTAGCTGCTCCGCCTTCTTGATGGAACCGCGTTCGGGGTCCAGTTCGCCGAGCAGGAGCCGTAGCAGCGTGCTCTTGCCGCTGCCGTTCGGTCCGACCAGCCCGACGCGCATCCCGGAAGTGACCGTGAAATTGAGCTTTTCAAAAAGCGTTCGCCCGCCGATGGAATAGCGCACGTCCTCCAGTTGCACCAGCTGGCGGGTTTGCCGGTTGGTAGCGGAAAAATCGATACGAGCGGCGGCGGAGTTGCCGCGCGCTGTGACATCGGCAAGCTCGCCGATCAGTTCGTGCGCTTTGTCGATGCGGGCCTTGGCCTTGGTGGTGCGCGCCTTGGGGCCGCGGCGCAGCCATTCGAGCTCCACGTGCACGCGATTTTCCAGGGCTTCCTGGCGCTTTTGCTGGGCGTGCAGGTAGTTTTCCTTGGCTTCCAGGAATTTCGAATAGTTGCCGGCGACGCGCAGGAAGCCATCCTCGTAGGAGCGGCTGAGCTCGACCATCGCGTTGGCGACGTTTTCGAGGAAGTAGCGGTCGTGGCTAACCACCACGCAGGCAAAGGGCGCCGCAGCCAGCACGGATTCCAGCCACTCGATGCCTTCGAGGTCGAGGTGGTTGGTGGGTTCGTCGAGCAGGAGAATCTCCGGCTGCTGCACCAGGCCGGCCGCGATCGCCAGTCGCTTGCGCCAGCCGCCCGAGAGCGAGGCGGCCAAAGCTTCCGGGTCGCTGAATCCGGCCCGGCCGAGAACTTCCGCAAAACGCGCGGCGCGCTCCGGTTCAGGAACCTGGCCCTCGCGCATGGCGGTTTCGATGACCGAACGCACCGTTTCCTGCGGCGCAAATTCGGAAACCTGCACGACC
>DATKLU010000115.1:0-45060 GCA_035542235.1 Dongiaceae bacterium | reverse complement strand
CTTCCGCCAGCTCCGCCGACACCTTTTCGAATCGCGCTTCCAATCCGCCGAGCGTCATCGCATCTTCCGCCAGCTTGCGGCGCGCCTTCCCGAGCATCAGATCGGTCCACCACTCAAAGCTTTCCAGAATGTGGTGGATGGTCGCGCGCACGGAGCCCAGGCCAATCGGGAACTTCCGGTCCAGTTGCTCCTCGCTTAATCCGCGGCTCAGCTCCAGCAACTGCCGGAACGCCGTGGAGTTGTGCCCCAACAGCCGGTCTAGTATGTCCATCGCCTGTCTTCGTTTCCCCTTTACCGCCACCCGGTGATTTACAACCCCACCTGACTCCCGCTATTCTTCAAGCGTCCCTTCTGCGCGCTCCTTCCTGCCCGCGGAATCTTAGCAAACGCCTCCGCGCCCTCGGAGACCTCCTTGTTCCATTTGCGCCTAGTCGCTCTCCTCGTTGTGTGCCTGGCTCTTTTCCTGGGTCCAGCCACCTCTCAGGACCTCCCGGCCTCTCCCCCGCTCGCTCGCAACCGCCTCATTCCATCCGCCGATCTGCTCGCCGATCTCGCCATCCTCCGCCAGGCCTATGAGGAGATGCATCCGGGTCTCTACCGCTACAACTCCAGGGCCGAAATGGACGCCCGCTTCGACCGCTTGCGCGCCGAGTTTTCCCGCGACCGCACCCTCGCCGATGCCTATCTCGCCCTTTCCGTCTTCGCCGCGCAGATCCGTTGCGGTCATACCTATCCCAATTTCTTCAACCAGAAAAAAGCGGTCGCCGCCGCTCTCTTCAAAGGCCAGGACCGCGTTCCCTTCTACTTCCGTTGGCTGCGGGATGAAATAGTGGTCATCCAGGACTTCACGCCCGATCACACTCTTCCCCGTGGCACCCGCATCCTTTCCATCAATGGCATTCCCGCGCGCCGCATCCTCGCCCGCCTCCTGACCATTGCCCGCGCCGACGGCTCCAACGACGCCAAACGCCGCTCCTACCTCGAAGTCACGGGCGATAGCGAGTTCGAAGCCTTCGACGTCTACTTTCCGCTCTTCTTTCCGCCCGCCAATCCGAACTTTCAACTCCGGGTGCGGCGCCCAGGTTCTGCAAAAGCTGCCTCCGCCGTGGTCCAGGCCCTTACCTGGGAGCAGCGCATCGCCCCCATCCACGCTCGCGAGACGGGCCGCCGCGAAGGCGATGCCGTCTTGTTCGACTGGACCTATCTCAGCGACGGCTCCGCTTGGCTCCGTATGCCCACCTGGGCCTTGTACGACTCCAAATGGGATTGGAAGTCCTGGCTGAACAGCCGCCTGGATCAGCTCGCCGACCGCAACGCTCCCGCTCTCATCGTGGACCTGCGCGGCAACGAGGGCGGCAACGACGTCGGCGATGAACTCATCAAGCGCCTCGTTCGCTCCGACCTCAAGCTCGCTTCCTATCGCCGTCTGGTTCGCTATCGCTCCGCGCCTGCGGCTCTCATCCCTTATCTCGATACTTGGGATCCCAGCTTCAAGGATTGGGGGACCTACGCCACGGACCTGCCTTCCCCGTGGCCCACCGCGCCGCCCGTTCCCTACTTCGGTCTCACTCGTTTTGATGACGACGCTTCCGGCAACGAAGTCATTCCCGCCGCCGGCAAGCCGTTTCATGGCAAGCTCATCGTCCTAATCGACGCCAGCAATAGCTCCGCGACCTTCCAGTTCGCGCGCCTCGTCCGCGAGCAGCACCTCGGAACCCTGATCGGCCAGCCCACCGGCGGCAGTCTCCGTGGCATCAACGGCGGAGCCTTTTTCTTTCTGCGCCTCCCCCACTCCCAGTTGGAAATGGATCTGCCGCTCATCGGCACCTTCCCTGCTTCTCCTCAGCCGGATTCCGGCCTCACCCCCGATCTGTTGGTGACACCGTCCGTCGCAGACATCGCCAACGATCGGGACCCCGTCCTCGAGGCCGCCAGACATCTGGCCGCCAAACCGTGACCTCCGGATTCCGAACATGACTTCTCTCGCCCTCATCGAAACCCAGAAAATCGCTCTCCTGGACCGCCTCGCAGCGTGGCCTGAGCCGCAACTCTATTTCCGCCCGGCTCCCGCGCAATGGTCCGCTCTCGACGTCCTCGACCATCTGGTTCGCACCGAATCGGCGATCCTTCAGGCCGCGCGCGACGGTCTGCTGAGCCCTCGCAAAATCGGACTCACCGACCGCCTGCGCACCGCCTTCCTTGAGCGCATCTTCCGTTCGCGCCGCCGGGTTAAGGCTCCCGGACACGTCACCCAGATTTTTCCCGGACCCGCCCTTCGCTTTTCCGAAGTCCGCGACCGCTGGGACGCCGTCCGTCTCGATCTTTCCCAGTTCCTCGTCAGTTCTCCGCCGCAACTCCTTCGTCGCGGCATCTTTTATCACCCCGTCGGCGGCTGGATGAACGCCGAATCCATCCTCGGCTTTTTTTCCGTTCACATGATTCATCACACCTACCAACTCGACCGTCTCCAGGCCGCTTGCGCCCGCCCCGTCACCTCCTGACAATTCAAGGGCAGGAGCCTTGCCGCCGGAACCCGAAGGCTGCAAAACCCTCGCCACCAAATCGGCAATAGATTGCCTATTCGCCGCTTCCGTCAGTTCGGCGGCAGCTCCGCGATCGCTTCCCCATCCTTGCGGGGATCGGAGGCGCCAAAGTTCACACCCGTGGCAAAGTCGCGCAGCACCGCCTGCCCTCCACCCACCGTGGCCGAAAACGTCCCCAGCACCTTGATCTGGTGGCCTTTGGCGGTCAGCTCGTCGCGCACCCTTTGCGAAAAGCGGTTCTCCATCTGCACATCGCATCCCGCGAAGGTCAGCTTGGTGAACCGCGGCGCTTCCACCGCCGCCTGGATGTTCATCTTGTAGTCCACCAGGTCGGTCACGAATTGCGCGTGCGCCTGCGATTGGTTCCACCCGCCCATGATCCCGAACGCCACGCGCGTCGTCCCGTGCTCCGCGAACGCGGGAATGATGGTGTGCAGGGGCCGCTTGCGTCCCGCGAGCGCGTTCGGCGATTTTGCGTCCAGCGTGAACAGGCCGCCGCGGTTGTGCAGCACGAATCCCGTGCCGGGCGCCACGATGCCCGAGCCAAACGAAGAGTAATTGCTCTGAATCAACGACACCATGTTCCCTTCGCGGTCCACCACGCTGAGATACGTCGTATCCGGACCTGCCGGCAATTCGCCCGCCGCGGCGTCGCAGTTCGCGCGCTCGTCGCTGATCTGCCTGGCGCGGGCTGCCGCCCACTGCTTGGAGAGCAACGTCCGCACCGGCAATTTCTGGCCGCGCGGATCGCCGATGTATTGCTTGAGGTCCGCGTACGCCAGCTTCTTGGCTTCGATCAACAGGTGCAGCGCTTTCGCTGAGCCGAATTCGTAGCCCTTCTGGCCGAGCGGCGTGTTTTCCAGAATATTCAGCATTTCCAGGGCGGCCAATCCTTGCCCGTTTGGCGGAAGCTCGTACACCGTCCACTCGCGGTACGTGGTGGAGATCGGTTCCACCCATTCCGCCGAATATTTCGCCAGGTCCTCTTCCACCATGGGCCCATTGTGCATTTTTTCCGCGGCCAGGATTTTGCTCGCGATTTCACCCTTGTAGTAGGCGTCGCGCCCGTGCTCGGCGATCTGCTGCAGCGACCACGCCAGATCTTCGTTGCGGAAGATTTCGCCGGTCTTCGGCGCGCGGTCACCCGGCAGGTACGTCTTCGTCGCCGCTTCGTTCGCGCGCAGCAGGTCCACCTCGCCGTTCCAGTAGCTCGCGGTGATTTCCGGCACCGGGAATCCTCCGCGCGCTGTGGCAATCGCCGCCGCGAGATCTTCCGACAGTTTCTTGCGGCCGAATTTATCCGCGAGTTTTTGCCAGCCGTCCACGGCGCCGGGTACGGTCACGGCATTGATTCCTTTTTGCGGCATCTCGCGTAAACCCTGCTTTTGCAGCAGCTCGATGGTCAGCGCCTTGGGGGCCCACCCGCTGGCGTTCAATCCATAGAGCTTGTTGGCTTTCGCGTCGTACACAATCGCGAAGAGGTCGCCGCCGATGCCGTTCATCATCGGCTCCACCACGCCCATCATGGCGTTGCTGGCGATCGCCGCATCCACGGCGTTGCCGCCGCTCTCCAGAATCCGTACCCCTGCCTGCGACGCCAGAGGCGATTCCGAAGCCACCACCCCGCCGCGGGAAATCACCATGGAGCGGGCTTGCCCGCGATCCTGGCCGCGCGCCGCACCGGCCAGTAGGGCAATCGCCAGCAAGGTCAGCGTCGCGGCAAACCTGTGGCCTGCTCGGATTTGGGTCATTTCAGGGCTCCTTTTTCTCTCCAGGAAATGTTCGGGGCAAAGGTTAACTGCGGTTCAATGGAGTTGCTTGCGGCCAGCGCAAGCGTCTTGAGTTCGCCACCGCACCGCCGCACACTCAAGACGTTCGGTCCCCCGAATGGAACGAACTTGATGGCTGCGCAAGCGGCCATCGCCCAACGGCGGCTGAAGGTGGGACTCGGGCGCGGAAAACCTTCAGTCGCCGTCTTGGTCTTCGGCGGCGCACCGCACGAAACTCAGCAGCACCGCAAAGCTACTCGCGGGAGAGTTCCACGCGCCGGTTGCGAGCCCGGCCTTCCATCGTCGAATTCGTTTCCACCGGAACAGCAGCACCGTGCCCTTCGGTATCCAGCCGCTCCGGCGCGATGGCGTAATCTTCCACCAGCGTCGCTTTCACCGAGGCCGCGCGTCTGCGGGAAAGCTCCAGGTTAAAGGCGTCTCCCCCCACGTTGTCGGTGTGGCCGTCCACGCGCAGCTTCCAGTCCGGATGCGCTTTCATCACCGCGGCAATTTCATCCAGAGTGGGCTTGGATTCCGGTTTGATTTTCGCGCTCGCGAAATCGAAATAGATGCCGTAGATCTGCACCTTCTCGTTTTTCGCGAGTTTCTGCTCCAGATCCTGCGCGGGAGCAGCCGGCGTGTCCGGAACGTAATCGATCTTGATGACCTGCAAGCGGTCGCTGGAGCCCAGCTTCCAGGTCAGCGAAAGCGGATTGCCGGGATCATCCAGAAAATAGAATTCCGCGTTAACGTCGTCGTCGGATTTGCAGGTGGCGCGAATCGCGGGCAGCGTAGTGCGCTGGCCGTTGACCAGCACGGGAAACGCATGGGTGACGTTATCGACTCGCTTTAGCGTGCAGGTTTCCTTGCCCAGCGCGGCGAGTTCCTTCATGGCATCATCGGCATCTTTGCTTTGCGTGCCGCCCGCGCCGCCAGGGGCATTCTGCATGCCGCCGGTCATGGAGTTGAGCCCGCCGATCAAGTTGCCGAGCGCGCCTTTCAAACCTATCGCCGCGTAGGAAAACTGCGCTTCGCCTTTGCTCTTGAGATCGTTCAGCACGCTGGCGGATACGCCGAGGGCGGTGGTGTTCGGAATCGTCTCCGGACCGTTGCTGTTGAAGCTCTCCGCGTACTCGTGCGCGGCGTCGAGGTCGGTGCGCAGAATCCTGCGGCGCGCGCGCACTTTCTGGGTCTTGTCCTCGTCGGCGGAGTTCCCCTGCGGCTTATTGTCGAAGGGATTCTTGGCTTTGGGTACGTCTGCGGTGTAATCCATCTTTACTGCTTCACCGCTCACCGAAGTGATGGTCTTCATCGATTCGTAGTCGCCGACGGATTGCTGGATCGCGGTGGTGATGCGCAGGCCCCTTTTCATCGGCACCACGCTGCCGATGGAGACTTCTCCCTCGGCGCCCGCGGGCGGCGTACTGCTTCCGCCAGGCAAAACACTGGGCACGGCGCCGGAATACGCCGGATAGTCCGGCATGTTGTCCACCGGCTTGGAAATGACTTCCTTGCCTGTGAGCGCACCGGCCATCTTATCGGCGTCGCCTTCCTTGTAAGCCTGCTTGATCTCGTCCACTTTTTTCTTGGTGCGATAGGCCAGGTAGCCAAAGCCGGCCAGGCCGGCGAGCATGAGAAGAACGAAAATGATGCCGACGGTTAAGAGAATCTTGCCGCAGCCTCCGCTCTTCTGCGCGGGAGCGGAAACCGGAGCGGCGGCAGCCGGCGCAGGAGCGGCAGCCACAACGCGTGGAACGGGTGGGGTGACAGGGGTCGAAGCCGCAGGAGCCGGAGCGGGATCAACCGCGGGATTCATAGCGGGATCAGGGGCGGCAGCTGGGGCGGAGGCGACGCGGGCACCGCAAGCACCGCAAAACGCGCTGCCTTCGCTCACAGGTGTCCCGCAATTTCCACAAAAACCGGCCATCGGTCCTCCACTGGTTTTCGAGCGACGAAGCGAGAGGCACTATACAACGACTGGCACGGGGGCGAGAACGGTTTCCAATCGCGCAACGCCCGCGCCCACACATGCGGGAATCTGCGAATTGGCATTTGCCTGGGTTGCGACTAGAATGCCCTTGGTTTTGCGCCGCCTTCCCCAGCGGGCACACGGAGCTGCGAGCTTGCCAGCCGAAAACACCAGACCGACCGCCCAAAGCGCAGAAGAACGCGCGGCGCAGCGCGACTTCAACAACCGCGTGAACGCGCTGCTCGCGGCGCAGAACGCCGATCCCTTCTCGGTGCTCGGCCCGCATCCCGTGCCGACCGGCTGGGCCATTCGCTTTTTTCTCCCGTGGGCCGCGGAGGCGAGCATCGTCTTCAAGAATCCCGCGCACTCGCCAGCCAAGATTGCCGACGCCGTGAAATTGCGCCCGGAGGGATTTTTTGAGGCGCTGTGGCCTTCGAACCAGCCCGGCGCACCGGAGCCGGGCAGCTATAAAATTCAAGGACGTACGAACTACGGCGAAACTTTCGAGGTCTTCGATCCCTACGCTTTTCCGTATCGCCTGACCGACTTCGACCTGCACCTGATGAGCGAAGGCAAGCACTTCGACACCTACGAAAAGCTGGGCGCGCACCTGTGCACCATGAACGGCGTCAAAGGCACGCACTTCGCGGTGTGGGCCCCGGCCGCGCGCCGCGTAAGCATCGTGGGCGATATGAACCACTGGGACGGGCGGGTCCATCCGATGCGGCCGCGCGGCTCGTCCGGCATCTGGGAGCTGTTCCTGCCGGAAATCGGTGAAGGCGCGGTCTACAAGTACGAAATTCTCGGCCCGCACGGCAACCTGCTGCCGCTGAAGGCCGATCCCTATGGCTTCCGCGCGGAGCTGCGCCCCAACAATGGTTCCGTCGTCGGCAATCTGCAGGCGCACACCTGGAAGGACGCGGAGTGGCTGCGCAATCGAGCGCAGAAGAACTGGCTGGAATCGCCCGTTGCGATTTATGAGGTCCATCTCGGTTCTTGGCGTCGGGTTCCCGAGGATCACAACCGCTGGCTGACCTACGGCGAGCTCGCGGATCAGCTGATCCCATACGTAAAGGAAATGGGTTACACGCACATCGAGCTGCTGCCCATCATGGAGCATCCCTTCGACGGCTCCTGGGGTTACCAGACGCTCGGCTATTACGCCGCCACCAGCCGATTCGGCACGCCTGCCGATTTTATGGAGTTCGTGGATCGTTGCCATCAAGCCGGTATTGGCGTACTGCTGGATTGGACGCCGGCGCATTTTCCGCGCGACGCGCACGGACTCGCGCAATTTGACGGCACGCATCTCTATGAACACGCCGACCCGCGGCAGGGTGCTCATCCGGACTGGGGCACGCTGGTTTACAACTACGGCCGCAACGAGGTACGCAACTACCTGATCTCGAACGCGCTGTTCTGGCTGGACAAGTACCACATTGACGGGTTGCGCGTGGATGCCGTGGCTTCGATGCTGTATCTCGACTATTCGCGCCCTGCGGGCGAGTGGGTGCCGAACCGTTATGGCGGCCGGGAAAACCTGGAGGCCATCGAATTTTTCCAGACGCTCAATGCGGTGGCGCATGGACGTTTCCCCGGCATCATGACCATCGCGGAAGAGTCCACGGCTTGGCCGGGGGTCTCGCGGCCAACCTATCTGGGAGGCCTGGGCTTCAGCCTGAAGTGGAACATGGGCTGGATGAACGACACCCTGAAATACTTCGCGGCCAATCCCATCTATCGCAAGTACGAGCACAACAAGGTCACGTTCTCGCTGGTGTACGCCTTCAGCGAGAATTTCGTGCTGCCCTTCTCCCACGACGAAGTGGTTCACGGCAAAAACTCCCTGCTGCACAAGATGCCCGGAGATCAATGGCAGCAATTCGCCAACCTGCGCCTGCTCTTTGCCTACCAATATGCGCATCCTGGCAAGAAGCTGCTTTTCATGGGCCAGGAATTCGGCCAGCGCGAGGAGTGGAGCGAGGCGCGCAGCCTGGATTGGCACCTGCTGCAATGGGAGTCGCACCGCGGCGTACAGCGGCTGGTCGGCGACCTGAATCATCTGCTGGCGGCGGAACCGGCGCTGCATCAGGTGGACTTTGACTGGCACGGATTCGAATGGATCGACTGCAACGACGCCGACAACAGCGTGCTGTCGTTCCTGCGGCTGGGCAAAACGCCGGAAGACCTCATGGTGGTGGTGCTGAACGCGACCCCGGTGGTGCGTGAAGGCTACGTCGTGGGCGTACCGCGCGACGGTTTTTACAAGGAAGTTCTGAACACCGACTCCAGCTCGTATGGCGGTTCGAACATCGGCAACATCGGCGGACAGAAAGCGGCCAAGGGTCAGCAGCAGGGCCGGCCGTATTCCCTGGTACTTACGCTGCCTCCTCTGGCAGCCGTGTTCCTGAAATGGACTCCGGAATAGCCGCAGCGCTCTGAAACCTTCCATCTCGCCGCGGCACAGCTTCGCCAACCTCCCGGCACTGCCCTGGTGGGGCCGGGTTACCGGTCTGCACGGTGAGACCTATCAGGATTATTCACTTCACAAAAGGGGCGAGGGGAGTATAAGTGCTCGTAGCCGCTGAAAGATTATCGCCTAGACAAAAGCGGCATGAGAGCAGGAGAGCTGCCGCTATGACCGTTTGCATTGCTGCAATTAATCATTCCAATCCCCGTCCGTACATCATTGCCTCTTGTGACCGTAAGATTTCTTTTTTTGGCGGATGGGCATCCGCTGATGGCGTAGCTATGAAGATAAGTGGACTTAACAGGGATTGGGCTGTGATGTTTGCTGGGCCAGTCTCGCCGATGACTGCGATGGTTGAGGCGATGGCAATGCGGACGAAAAGGGTGCGCCCCATGAATTTCCTTGCGTTTTCGAGATTATGCAGAGAGGTTTATCAGGAAGAACGGAAGAAACTGATTGAGAACGAGATTTTGGGGGACTACGACATAAACAGTTATGACGAATACATGGAATTAAAGAAATCAGACCCGGAATATTTCGAGCAACTCAGGGCCAAGGTCAGGGAAGAAGAATCCGGGTGGAACCTATTATTTACGGGGTTTGACAAAAACGGGAATGCTCATCTCTTTGTTATCAGCGAGCACGGGAAGATTTCTTACTGCGATAAACAGGGCTATGCGGCAATCGGTAGCGGTGCTGTGCGAGCCGCACTGGCTCTTTCCAGTTATGGATTTAGAAGCGATCTGCCGTTTTCCAAGGCCATATTTGGAATGGTGGCCGCAAAATTTGCTGCTGAATCCGCCGATGGAGTCGGGGAAGAAACAATCCTCACGGTCATGGAATCGAAATCCGACAAATCCCCGGTATTTGATTCCTATCAGGTGAAAAAACTACGTGAGATGTGGGAGCAGCTACCTAGATTTCCAGGCAACGAGGCAACTGAGCAGATTTGGGCACAGCTATCAATGTTCCAAACGTTCGGTTATTGGGGCGTAAACAACCCCCCGCCGAAAAAGCAGTAAATTTCAGGAGAGCCAGAATGGGCAAGAAATGGATAGATTTTTATTTCTACTATTCCGTCGGCTTTTCACAAGTTCGAACAGGTGCCGTAACCATATGACGCAAGGTGTCCAAGAACAAATCGGAACGATTGCGGCGATTGAAGCGACATTCCATCTCTTCGAGATAGGCCGCGAGATGCTTTGCGCTGAGTCTATGCCACGTTTCCATGATGCCGCGCTTGAGAAGAGAGAAAGCGGATTCGACAGTGTTGGTGTGAATGTCCCCGTTAACGTACTGCCCTTTGCTATGAATGATGGTCTTGTGATTCTTGATTCCGGCCTTACGCATTGCGACAGTGTTCGCATAGAAGTCATCCGTGAACATTAACTTCCACGTCCTCGGAGATGTTCTCGCGGATGTACTGAGCCATCGTGCCGGACTTGGCGTCTTTGGTATGGAAGAAGCGCAGATCGCCATTGCGCTTGCGGATGCCGAGAACCACTTCCTTGTGTCCGTGAGAAGAGAGTTTAACTTTCGTCAAGTAAATAATCCGTAGACCAATTGCCGCTACGACACACCGTCCGCGCCGTGCGCTAAGGACGCTGGTCAAGGCTCCTATACTGGTCGCAAGGCAGTACTTCATTCCGTGACGGACTGACGGACCAGACGGAGCCCTACATGAACAAAATACTCATCCGGGTCGGACTATCGGTGCTTGGCTGCGTAGCAACTCTCGTGTGGTGGACGTATCACGACAAGGGCTCGACGGCGCAAGCCATCAGCCACATTCCGGACAAAATTCTCGAAGGCGGCAACACCATGGAGATCTTCGCCGACGCTTCCACCCCGGCCACACTGCGCCTTTCCTTCGAGGACCTCAGCAAACCCGCAGGCAAGCAGATCATCCTGGAGGCCTGGGAAAAGATTCCAGCAGGCACCCATACCTGGACGGTGAGCGTGCCAAGCGGTGTTGGCGGCTATGTCGAGTTGGGCGCAGATCATCCGAACGCCGGGGACACACTCGAAGCGCGGGTGAAGGTCAACGGCCAAGAAGTGGATGCGCAGAAGGACAGGCTGGAAAAACCCCTGGAGTCAAACACCGCCTTCTTCGTGCAGTTCCAGCACGATGATTTTTCCAAGGCCCAAGCCGAACATCGCGAAGCGAACGAATAGCGGAGTTTGTGCCGAGACGCGTTGCGCGGAGTCGCGCGCGTCCGCTAGACTGCGGTAATGGCGGATGCGCTCCCTTCAACCAACAGCTCGACCAACAGCGTGGAAGAGGTGCGTCCGGACAACGCGCCGGAGTTGTCGCGCGCCGTTGCCGCCTGGACCTGGTCCAGCGTCATTTTCGCGATCTTGCAGAGCGTATGCACCGCGGTGATCGTCATCAGCGGCGTCAGGGTGGCCATTGGGCTTAGCGCGCTGGCCGCGGCGGCGGGAATCCATGCCCCGGCGCACGGGTTTCACCGTGACGCGATACGAATCCCCATGATGGCCATTGCCCTGGCCGGCTCGCTGGTGAATCTCTACGTCATCTGGAAGATTCGCAGGCTACGCGCCAATCCCGCGGCGCGCTGGCGGCAGCAAGCCGTGCCGAAGAGCAAGCGGCGCGCGGAGAATCTGCAAATTGCGCTTTCCGTGATCACCTTGCTGTTGCTGGCGGCGGAGTGGATTACGCACCCGATGGTGCACGTGGTTCCGTAGGCGGCGCGCGCTGCCGCTTACTTCTTTTCGAGCGGTTCTTCCCTTTCCCCCAGTTCCCTGCGAAGCCGCTCATGCAGGCGATCGCTGAACCCGACAGGAAGCTCGAAGGTGCGGCTATCTGCGGTGAGCACGATGATGTTGCGCGTGGAGTCGAGAATGGCCGAGCAGATTTCGCAGTGCTCCAGGTGGCGCTCGATATCGGCGCGCAGCGCGGGGTCAACGCTGGCGTCAATGTATTCCGAGATGTGAGCCCAAACGTGCTTGCAGTTCAGCTCCATGGCATCCTCCCCCAGAAACCCTTGCGTGCGGGAGCCGTGGTCTTGAGGTACGGCGCCAGGCGCTTTTGCAGCATCATGCGCGCGCGGTGCAGCCGTACTTTCACCATGTTCTCATTGATTCCCAGTGCCTTCGCGGTTTCCGCGATATTCATTTCCTGCAGGTCACGCAGGTTGAAGACCTGGCGGTAGATGTCGGGCAGCTCGGCGATCGCGGCTTGCAGCGTGTCGCGGAGTTCCTTGCGTTCCAGCGCTTCCAGCGGAATTTCCCGCCAGTCGGTCAGCGGCGCCGGAGTAAATTCCTGGTCCTGGCCTTCAATGGTTTCGTCCAGCGAATCCTCTTTGGAGCGCTTGGCCTTACGCAGCTTCTGGCGCGCTTCGTTGATGACGATGGTCACCAGCCAGGTGCTGAATTTGGCGTCGCCGCGAAAACGGTCCAGGTGACGATAGGCGTTCACGACGGCGTCCTGCGCGCACTCTTCGGCGTCGGTCGGATTCTTTACGATGGCCAGCGCGGTCATGTACAGCATGCGCTCGTAGGGCCGGATCAGTTCGTGGAACAGATCCTTTTCGCCGGCCAGGATGCGCCGGATCAGTTGGGCTTCGTCGCGTTCCATCAAGTTATGCGCTGCGCTCCCTGCCGCGGCGGCCGCTGGCGGCCGAACACGCGAACTCCGCCGGAAGAAGACCGGCGGAGCCATCGTTGCCGAAAGTATCAAAACTTCTCCAGGCGCGCGACCCCAAAAACGGCGTGGAAGCGCTCGCAGTAAATGACTACGGCCTGATATTTGGCCAGATCGGCGGTTGCCGGTAGATCGTAGTTCTGGTCGCCCTGGTTGCCTTTCAGCGAGCCGAGCTCCAGGTAGTTCAGGTTCCCTGCCACGATCTGCTGGTTCAGTGCAGGGTCGTCGCCCGCGGCCAGGATGACGTGGACATCGGGGCCGTTGGAGGTGGAAAAGTCCGTGAGCCGCAGGTATTGCTTGCCCCCCGACTGGTAAACCGTTGCGCGGCCTGCGGTCGGGTGCGCTTTGCCTTCAAGTTTGCCGGTGAAGAGCGCTTCGGGTTGGCCCTGCAGCGCGGCCGGCGCGGCTTCGCTGACTTGCTGGTTGATGAAGAGCTTTTCGGGGCGGAAGGCATACCAGGCGCCCAGGAGAACGGGCAGCGCAACCACCAGGGTAATCACCTTGGCTTTCGTGGAGAACCTGTTGAACAGTGTCATGGCGTTTTTCCCCGGAAGACGCGGAGCGGTCCATGCCGCCCCGCGTATTCTCGGTCGTCTTAGAACTTCTCCAGCGACGCGATGCCGAAGTTGGCGTTGAAGCGCTCGCAGTAGATGGAAACCGCGGTGAACTTGCTGAGGTCGGTGCCGGCGGGAATTTCATAGTTCTGGTCGCCCTGATTGCCCTTGAGCTTCCCGAGCTCGACGCGCTCGGTGTTGCTCTTGAGGAAGTTGGCGTCGTCGGCGGCGTTCTTGGTGGCCACGAGAATCACGTGGACGTCGGGGCCGTTGGAGGTGCTGAAACCGGTGAGGCGAAGGAGCAGTTTGCCGTCGGCTTGCTGGTAAACGGTGGCTCGTCCTTCGGTTTTGTGAACCTTACCGTGGAACTTGCCGGTGAAGAGGGTCTTGGCGTTGGCTCCAGGGGCCTTATCGCCGTGCATGGCGTCCTGCTTGCCAGTCATCATGCCGTCCTGCGGCTTCATAGCATCCTGCTTCATCGCGTCTTGCTTCATGGCGTCCTGCTTCATGGCGTCCTGGGCCTGCGCCGCTGGAACCGCGGCCAGGAAGCCGGCCATGCCTGCCAGCAACAGGCTGGTCTGGATCGTGCGCATCGTGAATCGAAACATGAGTGTGTCTCCCATCCCTTAAGTCTTGCGTTTAGTGCGAGGGAGGGGGCCCGCCATCCCAGCGCAGTTATGCGAGTGGCTGGTCCGGCGAAGGTTACCGAGAGCCTGCAGGTTTCTGGAACTTTTTAGAGGGCGGTGCGTACTTATGGGAAAGCCGCCCGGCCAGCCGAGTACGGGGTGATAGGCCAGGGCAGCCGCGTTTCAGGAGGAATCATGCGTCACTCTTATCTCCCTTATTTTCGGCTGTCGGTAGCGGGCGCCGCGCTGGCGTTGGCGTTGAGCCCGGTTGCGGTGCTCGCCCAGTCCGCCAATTCGGCCTCCAGCAGCCCGCAGAGCGGGGCCTCGAATAGCGAACGCTGGCTGCACGTTCGGGTCGTCAGCAACGAGTCCAAGGGTGAGACGGTTCGCGTGAATGTGCCCCTGGAAATGGCCGAAAAAGTTCTCCCGGCGATCAACAAAGACCGCCTGCACGATGGCAAGGTCCGGATTGACAGCCGCGACATGGAAGGGGTGGATTTCCGCACCCTGCTCGACGCGGTGCGCACGGCCAAGGACGGCGAGTACGTCACCGTTCAGGGCGGCGAGAATGACGTCCGCGTGGCCAAGCAGAGCGGCTACATGTTCGTGCACGTGACGGAAAAGGGCGGCGCAAGCAAGAACGGCAAGTCCATCGAGAAATCCAAGGTTGAAGTGAAGATCCCCATGAAGGTGGTGGAAGCGCTCTTTTCCGCCGGCAAGGACGAATTGGACATCGTGGCCGCGCTGCGCGCGCTGTCCGCGCACGGCGACACCGAACTGGTGTCCGTCAAGAGCGACGACAACATCGTGCGGGTTTGGCTCGATTCCAAGAACATCGCGGACTAAGGCGCCGGATACGGAGGAGATACGCCAATGATTCTTGCCAAGGTAGCCGCTGGAGTTTTCGGAACCATCTTTCTGGCCGGAGCCTACACTTTCCGCGAAGGCGTGATTCGCGTGGACGTAGACGAATACAAGGACGACGGCGCGCACGTGCACCTGTGGGTGCCGGCTGCGGCCGTTCCGACGGCCATGCGCTTCGTGCCTGACGAGAACCTGCGCGAGGCCAGCGCGCATGTCAAGGAGTTCGGTCCAGTCGCCCGCGCTCTAGCCAAGGAACTGCGTAACTATCCGAATACAACGTTTGTGGAGGTTGAGGACCAGAACGAGCGCACCCACGTTCGAGTCTCGACCGATGGCGCCCGCATCAAAATTGACGTGGACGACCCCGACGAAAATGTCCACGTAGCCGTGCCGCTGGCCACCCTAGACGACGTGCTCAGCCAGTTGGAAAGCCGCGCCAAGGGCCTTTGACGCGCGGCCGGCTCTAGTCTTCCTTGGCCGGCTGGAAATAGACCTCTTCGAACATCTGATCTTTCTTCCACCCTGCGCGCTGCAGGATTCCGCGGCCGTTCTCCACCATGTTGGGGTGACCGCAGAGGTAGCCGGTGGTGTTCTCGGGCCGCAACCCCCAGGCATCGGTGTACTTGCGGATGAGGTCGTCCACGCGGCCGGTTTCGCCGTGCCAGGCAGTGTCTTCCCAGGGCCGGCTGACCGTGGTCACGAACTTGAACCACGGCGCTTCCGCAGCGAACCTCTCCATCTCGTCGCGATAGCCAAATTCCCACGAGCGGCTGCCACCCTGCAGGCAGAACAACTTATGATTGCCCGGCATCGGCGAGTTACCGGACTTCCAGTCGCGATAGAGCGTGCGCACATAGCTCACATAGGGCGCGAGGCCGGTGACCGTCGCCAGCAGCAAGTGATTGGTGCGGCCGCTACGCAGGTCCAGGGTGAAGCGGCCCTTGGCGATCTTGCGGCAGAACATTTTGTCGCCCACCTGCAACTTGTACAGCTTGGGCGTCAGTTCGCCCTGCGGGACCAGTTCCAGGAAAAACTCCAGGCTCTCTTCGTAGGGAGACGACACGATTGAGTAAGCCCGTTCGATTCGCTTGCCCTCGTGATCCACGCCCAGCGTGGCGTATTGTCCGGCGAGAAACTTGAACGGGCCGCCCGGATCCACCTTGAGCAGCCAAAGGTCTTCGGCGATGTCGCGGCGTTCCAGGATGGTCGCGACATAGTGCTTCTCCCCCACCGGTCCCAAGTGCAGCTCGCTCATGCGTTGTTCTCCTGACGTCCGCGACGTCTGCCCGTTCGAATGCCGGCCCTGGCAATTGCAGCAACCGGCGGAGCACCCTGCGCCGGGCCATCATTCTAGACCATTCGAATCGTTCGCAGCATTCGGGTCATTCCCCAGGGCGCCAGGGCGCCGGTGAGCAGGGGCGCCGAGGGGCCGCCGGGCTCGCGCCCGCCGCTCGGTCAAGGCTTCTGCGTTTGGCGTTGCCGCATCATCATCTGCGGATCGAATTTCACCGGCGTACCCGTGATGTGCGTCTTGGCACCGGTGATGAGTTGCTTGAGCACCATGGTGCGGCCGTCCTCGACCGACTTTACCAGGGCCAAAGGGGAAACTTTCGAGCTGACCCACACGTCGCCTTTGCCGTCATCCTTGGTCCAGTGCTCGCAGCTGAACGTCCCGGCCGGCACGGTGATGGTCTCCGAGCCCACCTGGTGCCATTTGTCGAGATTGTCCTTCAATTCGTTGCGTTGTTTATCGCCGCGGCGTTCATCCATGTCCATCAGGATGGGCTGCGGGCTGCCCGGCATCACCATCACCATCTTGTGGAAGACGAAATCGTCGGGCGTCACCAGAAGCTTTGCGTACTTTTTCTCGTCGCTGCCTTCGCTGTGGCCCACTTCCATCCAGTAACCTTTTTGCGTGCCCACCATTTCGGAATCCACTACGGACATTTCCATAGTGGATTTCGAGCCGTCCTTCGATGTCTCGTCGTAAATCGCGCCGTTGCCCACCACCGGCTTGAAGATGTTCGCGATGTTCGGCCGCTTGATGGTGGTCAATCCGCCGAACTGTCCGTAGACTTGCGCGGCCCCGGCCAGACATGCCACCGCCGCCAGCACCAGTATCTTGCGCTTCATGATCGTCTCCTTGGGTCGGACCCGGCTGGCCGCCGCGTTTGCGCTCCACCGCTCGTCTTCTCAACCAGAACCATCGCAAACCAGCTCGCCGAATCCCTTGCGGGAATAAAGTCATATCAGGTTCTGGACGCCAAGACAATGCGCGAGTGTGGAGCGAACGAGGCAAGGGACAGGTTCTGTCTGGAAGCGCCGGCAACAGAATTCGCGGGGCTTATTCGTACGAGAGGGCCACAACCGGATCGTAACTCGCCGCACGCAGCGCGGGGTACAGGGCGCCTGCCGCAGCTCCGGCAATGGCCAGCAGCAAAGCACCGCCGAGCCAGCCCGGTGTCAGCAAAATCTGCAGGGTTGGCCGCGTTTCGCGCAAGATGAACTCTGCGATCAGCGTGACCACGATGCCGCACAAACCGCCAAGCACCGCCAGCAGCAGCGCCTCGCCGAGCAGCAATTTGACGATGTCCAGCCGCGAACTTCCGAGCGCTTTCAGGATCCCGATTTCGCGGGTGCGCTCCATGACCATGGTGTGCATGTTCAGCAGCACCACCAGGAAGCTGATCACCATTCCGAGGCCCACCATGGTGCGGATAAAGGGCCGCAGTTCCGGCAGGTTCGAGGAGTTCATCAGCGTGGTGTACTCGTCCATGGATTTCACGCCATAACCCGGTGCGATGGCGATGATCTGCTGGCGGGCGGCCTCGGTGTTGCCCTTGCTGCGGACGTAGAGCATCGAGACGCGGTCCTCGGCCCCGGCAATGTCCTGCGCCGCTTTCAGAGGGATAAAGAATCGCGCGCCCTTGCCGTGCGCCACCACGCCGCAAATCGTGAACTCGCGGTTCAGGATGGTCACCTTGTCCCCGACCTTCAGCCGCTTGGACTGGGCCACGATGTCGTCCACCATGGCGTCGTCATCCTTGGCGAAGGGTTTGCCCGAACGGAACAAAAAGCCTTTGCTTAACGCATTAAATCGCTGGTAGTCGATCCCGTACACCACGATAAAGTTTTTCTGGTCCATCAGCGCCATCGTCGGCGCCACTTCATCCACGTCGGGAAGTTTTTCGACTTTGTCGGCCACCGCCTGCGGCAGCACCGCACGCGAGAACGCCATGAACATGGAAGAATTCGGGGGCTGCACCAGGATATCCGCGCCCACGCCCTCCACGCGCTTGCCCCATTCGGAAATCATCCCGGACGTCATGCCGACGATCATCAGCACCAGGAAAACCTGGATGGTGATGGCCAGAATGTTGAGCACCGCGCGCAACGGGCGTGCCGCGATATTCCCCCACAGCAGCTGTGCCTGCGCGAACCTACCTGCGAACGTCTCGTCCATGCCGCTACTTCCCCCGCGTCAGTTCCTTAGCTTTCTTCCATCCGTTTCCGCGTGCAAAAACTTTTTCGCGTGACCCTAAGCACTGTTCTTGCCGAAATTCACCAAAAAATATTTCGCGTCCATGAAGTTTTCAACACAAGTGTGGATAACTCTGTGTAAAAACCGGTCTGCGGCACCGCTAACTCCACGTGTTACAACAGCGTAATGCGGTTTGCACAATTTCAGGGCAGTCGCCGCGCGGACAGTTCGCTCAGTACCACTTCGGCGGCCGGTCCAGATGAATCTTGATGGTCATTCCCGGGTCGGTCAGGTCGAAATACTTCCCGTACGTCTTCCATCCCTCAGCCACAATCTGTATCAGCACACGCCCGACCGGCGGATCGGGAATATGCGCGCGCCCCTCGCGGTTCGTTTTCACGTTGAGCTCGTAACGCTTGTCCTTTTGAAACTTCTTTTCTTCCGTGAACTTAAGGTAGACGCTGGCATTCTCCACCGGCACTTCCCTGTCGCCGCCGTTCACTTCAATCGTCAGCCGCTTGCTTGCCGGCGCAGTGGATGGCGCCAGCGTGTCGCCTTGCTTTGGTTTGTCTTGCGCGGCGGCCGAGGCAATCGGCAATGTCGCCGCCAGCAAGGCGATCGCGAACCGTAATCCCGTTCCAAAGCCGAACAAATCTACCCGCCCCACCCTGGGCCGCGCTCGTTTCCCTGACGCAACGCTCAAATGTTTCATGGGTTTCCGTCCCTCCCCATCGTCCCTGCAAACCTGCCATGACGTCAAGACGCCGGACGACCCCGAGTCAGTTGCTCACGTGCTCCATAACGGCAATCTTTTGTGGCGCGCTCGCTCGTATCTCTTTTGCAACGAATTGACGGAACCAGAGGCCTCCTGTAATTTGTTTCAACTGCGTGGCTTCCGCCTAATCGGACGCCTCTGAGTCGCGCCCTGCCTCTTCCGGTGCGATGTCCCCGCTCAAGCAAGGAGAGTGCCATGGGTTTCGCCACTAATGCTATTCACGTCGGGCAGGAGCCCGACCCCGCCACCGGCGCTATCGTCGCTCCCATCTATCAGACCTCCACCTATGTGCAAGAGGAGCTCGGCAAGAACAAAGGCTTCGATTACGCGCGCACCAACCATCCGAATCGCAAAGCGCTCGAACGCACCCTGGCCAAGCTCGAAGGCGGCCACGCGGCCTATGCCTTTTCCTCGGGTATGGCAGCGATTGACTCCGTTTTCCGGCTGCTCCGCCCCGGGGATCACGTCATCCTTTCGGAAGCGGTTTATGGCGGTGTCTATCGCCTGGCGACGCAGCTTTTGGTTCATTTCGGGCTGGAATTCAGCTTCGTGGACACGTCTTTCCCGGACCTCGTGCTGGCCGCGATGCGCGCCAACACCCGCATGCTGTACGTCGAGACGCCGACCAACCCAACCCTGCGCATCACCGACATCGCCGCCATCGCCAAGCTGGCCTCCGACCGCAACGCCATGCTCGTGGTGGACAACACCTTCCTCAGCCCGTACCTGCAGCGCCCCATCGAACTCGGCGCACACATCGTCGTGCACTCAATGACCAAATACCTCAACGGCCACAGCGACTCGACGGGCGGCTGCGTCGTGCTCTCCCGCCCCGAAGACGCGGAGAAGATCTATTTCATCCAGCGCTCGGCCGGAGCCGGCCTGGCCCCGATGGACTGCTTCCTGGTCTCTCGCGGCATCAAGACTCTTGCGATCCGCATGTTGCAGCACAACGCCAACGGCATTGCCGTTGCCCGGCACCTCGATGCCCACGCCAAAGTGCGCAAGGTCTATTACCCCGGCCTGCCCTCGCACCCGCAGCACGAAATCGCGCGCAAGCAGCAACGCGGCCCGGGCGCCATGCTCTCCTTTGATCTTGGTTCGCTTGAGTCCGCGCGCCGCTTCCTGAATCAGGTCAAGCTCTGCGCCCTGGCGGAAAGCCTCGGCGGCGTGGAAACCCTGATTTCCCTGCCCGCGCTGATGACCCACGCTTCGATGCCCAAGGAAGTGCAGGAACGCATCGGTATCAGCGAAGGCCTGGTGCGGCTCTCGGTCGGCATTGAAGACCTGGAAGACATCATTGCCGATCTGGACCAAGCGCTGCTTTACGTCTAAGGCCATGCGCTCCATCCTTCACGCCGGACTGGCTTCCGCGATTCTCTGCGCCTCGTTGGCGATGGGCAGCGCGACGCTGCGCGCGCAAAACGCCCCTACCCCGCCCCTGCACACCAAAGGCCGGCAGATTCTGGATGCCAAGGACCAGCCGGTTCGCCTGAACGCGGCGAATTGGTACGGCTTCGATCAAAAAGAGTTCGTCGCCGGAGGACTGGACCACGCGCCGCTGGCGGAAATCATCGCGCAGATTCACGCCCTTGGGCTGAACGCCGTGCGCCTGCCCTGGGCCAACGAAACCCTGGAAAAAGATCCACTGCTGCCCGACTACGCGGTGAAGGCCAACCCGCAGTTTCGGGGCAAGCACGCGATGGAAGTGATGGACGCGGTGATCGCGGCGCTGGCCCGCGACAAAATTCTGGTCATTCTCGATAACCACGTCAGCCGCGCCGACTGGTGCTGCAAGGACGACGACGGCAACGGCCTGTGGTACACCGCCGAGTATCCCGAAGAGAAATGGCTGGCCGATTGGCGCGCCATCACCGCCCGCTATAAGAAGCAGCCGTGGGTTATCGGCGCAGACCTGCGTAACGAATTGCGCAGCGGCGCGGCCTGGGGCGGCGGCGATCCGAAACTTGATTGGCATGCGGCCGCCGAACGCGGCGGCAACGCCGTCCTGGAGACGAATCCGAAGCTGTTGGTGTTTGTCGAGGGGCCGGAGTATTCCACCAACTTCACCGCCGTCGGCGGGTTGCCGGTCAAACTCAAGATACCGGGGCGGCTGGTCTATTCGCCGCACGCTTACGCATCCGAAGAGCACAAGTTTTCCAGCTACGAGGAGATGAAACAGGTCTTCGACGCGCGCGCCGGCTACCTGCAGCTGGGCGACAAGCCGGTGCCACTGTGGGTCGGCGAATTCGGCACCTGCCAAACGCTCGATTGCGGCTACAACAGCCAGTGGTTCGCGTGGTTTGTGAAATATCTACAGGAGAGCAACCTCAGCTGGAGCTACTGGCCGCTGAACGGCACGCAGTCTTCCGGCTACAGCCGGAAGTACGATTCTCTTGAAACCTACGGCCTGCTCTCGCCGGACTACCAGCACATCGCCGCGCCGCAAATCCGCGAAATGTTCCGCACCATCGAATCGCCCGCCGAGCGCATCGCCATTCGATAGGTTCGAGCGCCCTGCCGGTCTCACTGACCTGCGGCGCGGCTGGAAGATTCCGTCAGGAGCCATCGCAGATAGCCCTTTGAGCCACCGGCAACGCCCAGCACCAGGAATTCGGGCACATCATAGCTGTGCAGGCGGCGGACCGTTTTTTCCAGCTCGCGCAACTGCTTTCCGCTGGTTTTTACCACCAGCAGAAATTCCCGCGCTTTCTCGACCTTCCCTTTCCAGCGGTACACGGATTCCACCGGAGCGCTGATGATATTTACGCAGGCCGCCAGCCCAGCCGTCACCACCGCCTGCGCAATCCGCCGCGCCTCGCCCCGCGTACCGCACGTCACCAGCACCACCCGCGCTTGCCTGTTAGTCACCATCGCCCTCCGCCGCTTACTGATCACCGACGACTGATTACCCTTCACAGATTATCCTTACCACCTCTCCCAACTGTTCCCTGCTTGCCTCTTCTTGTTACACTACGCACCGCTCAGCCGAGGAGAACGCCACCATGACCGCCGCACCAAGTTCCGCGCCGTCCCCGATCAAATTCGGCACCTCCGGGTGGCGCGGGCTGATCGCCGACGATTTCACCTTCGCCAATGTGCGGCTTGCCGTCACCGCCATCGCCGAGCACGTCACCGCGAAGAAAGCCAGCCCCACGCTGCTCGTCGGCTACGATACGCGATTTTACTCCGAAGAATTCTCGGCGCTGGCCGTGGCGATTCTGCAGCGGCACGGCGTCCGCGCGCTGCTCTGCGATACATTTACGCCCACGCCGGCCGTGGCTTACGAAATTCAGCGCAGCAAGCTCGATGGCGCCATCAACTTCACCGCCAGCCACAACCCGGCCCAGTATCACGGCCTGAAATTTTCCTCGGCCGATGCCGGTCCGGCGCTGCCCGAAGTCACCAAAGACATCGAAGCCCGCGCCGCGAAGCTTTTCGCTGCAGGCGGCGTGCCTGCGGTCAAAGCAACGGACAAGCCGGTGGAGAAAACCAACCTCCGGGAAAACTATCTGAAGCGCCTGGAAGAACTGGTCAATTTCGACGTGCTGAAAAAAGCCAAGACCAGGTTTGTGGTGGACGCGTTGCACGGCTGCGGCGCGGGCTATCTCAACCAGATTCTGGCGATGCACGGCGTTCCCGTCGAAACCATTCGCGCCGAGCGCGACGTGCTTTTCGATGGCACAGGGCCCGACGTCAGCGAGGAGAACCTCGCGCCGCTGCGCAACCTGGTGCTCTCTTCGAAGGCCAGCGCGGGGCTGGCCACCGACGGAGACGCCGACCGCTTCGGCATCGTGGATTCCGACGGCTCCTGGGTGCAGCCCAACCTGATCCTCGGCCTGGTCTACGACTATCTGGTGGAATCGCGCGGCTGGAAGATGCCCGCCGCGCGCAGCGTGGCTACTTCGGAACTTGTGGACGCGGCCGCAAAATCGCACGGCCAGACCACGTTTCAGACGCCGGTCGGCTTCAAGTACATCGGGCAGCTGATTCGCGAAGACAAAATCGCGCTGGGCGGCGAAGAGAGCGCCGGGCTCACGATTCGCGGCCACGTGCCGGAAAAGGACGGAATCCTGGCGTGCCTGCTGGTAGCGGAGATGATGGCGGCGCGCGGCGCCTCGGTCGCCGAACGGGTGCAGGCTCTTTTCAAGAAAGTGGGCCGCTCCTTTGCCCCCACGCGCGAGAACCTGCACCTTTCGGATGAGCAAAAAGCCGTGGCCATCGAGAAATCGAAAACCGATGCGAGCACGCTGCTGGGGCGCAAGGTGCAATCCATCGATCGCACCGACGGCGCCAAGTTCGCATTTGAAGACGGCTCGTGGATGCTGCTGCGCCTCTCGGGCACGGAGCCGTTACTAAGACTCTACGTCGAAGCGGAAACGCCGGCGGCGTCTGCTAAACTCGTGCGCGAAGCCACCGATTGGATCCTGAAAGGCTGAACCGCATGCCGCAACAACCGACGCTCTTGGCCAATCTTTGGGCGCAATACGGACGCCCGGTGCTGCTGCTGTGTGTCTTCGCGCTGCTGCTGCACGATATCTTTGGCGCGCACGGCTATCTGGCGATGCGCCGCACCCGGGCGGAAATCGCAAAGACGCAGAGCGAACTGGACCGCCTGAACAAAGAGAATGAAAAACTCGCCGAACAGGTGACGCGCCTCAAGTCCGATCCGAAATTGATTGAGAGCATTGCCCGCGACGAGCTCGGTTTGGCCAAGCCCGGCGACACCGTGGTCAAGATTCCGCAGGGACAGCAGTTCCACGCGCAGTAGCTTCGCGCCGCCGCTGCTTCCAGCGCGTGCGCAGCAGCGAAATCCCCAGCATCGCCAGGAAAATAGTCAGCAGACCCAGCGTCGCCAGCGCGATGCTGCAGCGGCCCTTGGGCAGGATGGAAAGTCGTCCGTAGACGAGCTCGATGTGTACCCAGTACACGAGCAGCGAGGTCTTGCCGAGCTGGGTGAGCGGGCTGAACCCGGCGCAGCCGAGTCCCCAGCGGCACCAGGCGTAGGCGAACGCGAGAATCGCCAGCAGCACCGCGCAGCGCATCAGAAAGAAATTGGGGCTGGTGTGCCAGTAGTCGTACACGGCGTAAAGCCGGAAACGCGAGCCGTCGAAAAGCAGCGCCAGCGCGGCGCATCCGGCCGCGGCCACAACGATGATCGCAACCACGCGATCGCCGAGGCGCTTGGCCTGAGGGCCAAACAGCCAGAAGCCGACAGCGAGTCCGGCAAACGCGAACGCCGTCCACGGAAAAATCGGAAAGAGCCACGGCTGCGGCACAGAAAAGATGTGCACGCCGTTGATATAGGACTCAAGCGGCCAGGGAAGAAACCGCGGACGCAGCGTGGTCCACAGCGGCGGCGTAACCAGGGCCAAGACGGCAGCGGTTGCGAGCGCGGCGGTCAGGCTACGAACGAGCGACGCTCCCGCGTCCCTGGAATCACGGGGAGCGGTGACCCAGCACAACAGACCCATCAGCATCATCGAGATCCCGAGGATGTTCAGCACATCTACGCGCAGGAGATCGGTCCAGGTCGAGTAGCCATATCCGAGGAGATATTCCTGCAAACGAAACACAAGGCCGAGCCCAAAAACCTGCGCGCCACGGGTGATGGTCTGGCGAGCGATCGCTCCCCGGGGCGCTCCTCGTTCGCGCAGCTTCTCCGTGACCAAAGCAAAGGAGACGCCGGAAAGAAAGATAAAGAGCGGCGCCGGCAGCGTCCCGCCGAGCTGCGACCAGGCAAACAGCGGCGACTTCCGAGCTTCGGCGCTAAGCCAGGAGTCATAGCAATGCGTCTGAAACATCAGCACGCAAGCCAGGCCGCGCATCCAGTCGATGTATTCCAGGCGCTTCATCGTCTGTGTTTCCTGAGCGTGCTGCGTCCCTCCTCTCGGCGCGGCACGCTTTTTCCTTGGCGGCCGCGAAGCGGCCGACGCATCCAGTCGATGTTTTCCAGCCGCTTCATCGCGGGTAAGGCAGTTCCCCAGCGAACGTGGCTGCAAATCGTTACGATACAATAGCGATTTGTCTTCGACCCGCCAAATCGGAGTGGTTGCCGCGTTCTGTGTATGGGCGCTGCCGTGCGGTTTTCTGATCGGGCAGCAAATTGTGGCGGCTCACGGGCACTGGCTCGGCGGACGGGCCTTCGGCGCAGAGCTCCTGGCCTTCGCGGTACTCTTTGCCGGAACGGTCCTCTTCGCCGCGCGTGGCGTCCTGGAACGATTTGCGAGTTTCGGCCCGGGCGCAGGCTGGCTCTGCGCCGCGCTCCTACTGATCGCCTGCGTTCTCTACGCCGTGGGAACCGGCTACGCTTCCGGCTTGCGACTGCTCGCAATCGGCGCATTCCTGTTTTTGCCGTTGCTCCTGCTCGCCGGCGCGGGCGGCGCGCCGCCGGGAAGCTGGCAGGACTTTGCAGTCATCTTACTGATATGGACGGCGGTCAAGTTCGGGCCGACGCACTGGCTGTGGCCGTATCCGGGCGGGCGGCTGGCGTATATCCTCTCGGTCCTGCTCGCCGTCAACGCAGCGATCGCGGGATTTCTGCTCCTGCGCAGAACTCAGGGCGCGGGTTACAGCATCGGCTGGGGGCCGGGCTGGACGTTTGCGGTCCTCGGCTCACTCTTCGCGTTTGCCTGCGTGGCGATCCCTCTGGGATTGAAGCTTCATTTCATCGCGTATGCCCCGCGCTACGGGGAGTGGCTCAATTTTCTGCCGCTGGCCATCGGCATTCTCTTTTTCACGGCGTGGCCGGAGGAGTTTCTATTTCGCGGACTGCTGCAGAATTTGCTGTCGCGGCGCTTGAGCCCGACGATCGGCTGGATCCTGGCTTCGCTGCTGTTCGGGCTCTCGCACATCGCCAACGTGGGCTTTCCGAACTGGCGGTACGTCCTGCTGGCTGCGATTGCGGGCCTTTTCTACGGCTGGACCTGGCGCCGGACCGGTTCGATATTCGCTTCGGCCCTGGTACACGGTGCGGTGGATGTGTTGTGGCACTTTCTGTTTTCAGCGCCCGCGGCGCAGTAGCTAGTTGTAAATCAGTTGCATCTAAAAGCGGACTAAGTTAGTCTTAATTCACCTCGCTTCGATTCGAACGCCGAATCGCAGAAAAACTGGGTGGAGTGTCCGGCATGTGGAACGATGTGGCGCGTCGCTTGTTGCAAGTCTGTTGCAAAAACCTCGGATTCGGCTTTCCCCTTCTTTGTTTCTCGCTGCTCGCCGCTGGCCCCTTGCACGCCCAGGAACCTCCCTACTTTGTGACCTACTCCGACGTCATGGAAGAACCGGGCAATCTGGAAATTTCCTTCAAAGGAATCAACGCGGCCCCGAAAAACGCTAACGCCTTCAATAGCGCGACGCTGGAGTTGGAATATGGAGTGAAGGCCTGGTGGACCACCGAGTTCTACCTCAACGGTCAGTCCACCCAAAACGACTCAACAGTCTTTACCGGGTTCCGATGGGAGAACCGCTTCCGCCCGCTCACGCGAGACCACTTCATCAATCCGGTCCTCTATGTGGAATACGAAAACGTCAACAAGGCGGACCGGAGCTTTCTGGAGGTGATGGATCACGATTCCGTCGCGGATCTGTTTCTGACCAACGCCCAGGGGCGGGCGACGACCGAGCGTTCCGTGGAATTGAAGCTGATTCTCTCTTCGAAGGTGAAGGGCTGGGATATTTCCGAGAATTTCATCACGGAGAAGGCGCTCAATGAAAGCGAGCCCTGGGAATTCGGGTATGCCCTTGCGGCGAGCCGGCCGTTGCGGCTTTCCGCGGGGAAAAAGGCGTGTACGTTCTGCCGGGAGAATTTCGCAGCCGGCGCCGAACTGTTCGGCGGGCTTGGGACGACAAACGGCTTCGGCTATAAGCAGACGTCGCAGTACCTGGGGCCGGTGCTGCAGTTCAACGTGCCCAAGGGCCCGTCCATCGCATTCGAGCCGAGCTTTGGGCTGAATGCAAATTCGGTCGGGGTCCTCTGGCGGTTCAAGGTGTCGTACGAGATCGAACAGATTTTTAGCCGGTTTCACCACTAGGGGCAGGAGCAAGACGTGCGACGATCCATGGCAAACAAGCGAAAGATGGCCAGCCTGGCCGCGGCAATGCTGGTGCTGGCCGGGGTGTGCTTCGCGGAGGCAGACGGCAGCTGGCTAAAACACGTCTCCGACGCGGACCGCAAGCGCACGAACCCATATGCCGGAAATGCGGATGCCGCGGCTGCCGGTAAACGGATTTTCGAAGACCACTGCGCCAAATGCCACGGTGACGACGCGATGGGGCGGCGCAAGAAGCCGAGCTTGCGCAGCGAGCGGGTGCAGCACGCGACAGACGGCGAGCTCTTCTGGCTGCTCAAGAACGGCAATCCGGCGAAAAACATGCCGACCTGGAATTCCCTGCCGGAGCCCATGCGCTGGCAGGTGATTACTTACATCAAGAGCCTGGGCACAAGTTTTCTTTCCGAGAATCAGGGCGCGCCAAACGGGGTCGCGCCGCGACATGCGGAGGCGGGCAAGTGAGCGCGCAACGGATTCTGACCACGCAGGTGCTTGCGGTGATCCTGGCAGGAGCGCTGCTGGCTTCCGGCTGCGGATCCGGCAAAGCGCCCGATCCACCCGCGGAAAGCGAGGGCGCGCCGGCGGAACAGAACGTCGGCGAACGGGTCTTCATTGATACGCGGTTTGCGGAGTATTTTGCCGAGCACATGACCGGGGTGAACGATCCTCTGCCAGCGGGCGATCCGGTGGTAGCGACGGTGAGCACCCCGGCTGGGGTGATTCCCGGGCCGTTCGCGGGCAAGTCCATCAACTGCCGCTCCTGCCATTTCGTGACGGAATTCACGGATGTGGCCGGCGTGAAGAACCGCACGTACGCGGATTTTGTGACCCGCAGCCCGCTGCCCCGGAATATTGCAGGCGTGACTGCCACCCCGCGCAATTCCATGCAGATGGTGGGGACGTTCCAGCCGCACAGCGGGCCGCAATTCCTGCACTTCGACGGCGAATTCGCCTCGGGCGAAGACTTGGTGCTGGCGACGATTACGGGGCGGAACTTCGGCTGGTCGCTCGATCAATACCAGCAGGCAGTGGCACACATCGCGCGGGTGATTCGCGAAGACAACGGGAAGAACGACCCTTCCAACATCTACACGCACGGCTTCACCTACGCGCAGATTTTTTTGGGCACGGACAAGTCCATTCCGGCGGACTCGTTGCTCCCGCCACAGTACCGGGTGGACGTAAGCAAGGCGTCGGACGACGAGATCGTCGCCGCGGTCTGCAAGGTGGTGGCGCAGTATGCGGAAGGGCTAGTGTTCAAGCAGGATGAGCAGGGGCGCTACACCAGTTCGCCGTTCGATGTCTTCCTGCGCGTGAACCATTTGCCACAGCAGCCGAGGGCCGGAGAAACAGAACAGGAATACGCGCAGCGCCTGCTGGGACTGCTGGAGAATCTTTCCTCGCCGCTTTTTGTGGACGCCCGATACGGAAGCTTCGCATATCACCCGCAAGCCTTCGCATTCGGCGCCACGGAGCTTGCCGGCGCCAAAATTTTCCTGCGCGCGGCCGCGGGGGCGGCGGACGGCTCGCAGCATGCCGGCAACTGTGCCTCGTGCCACGCGCCGCCAAACTTTACGGACTTTAAGTTTCACAACACCGGGGTTTCACAGGAAGAATACGATGCGGCGAACGGACCAGGCGCATTCCTGCAGCTGGCGATCCCGGACCTGGCGACACGTTCGGCGAACCCGGATGCCTACTTGCCGCCTTCGCAGAACCACCCGAATGCCAGCGAACGGTTCCGACACCCTGCGGTGGCTGGCAGCCCGCAGTATGCCGATCTGGGATTGTGGAATGTCTATCTGAATGCCGACATCCCGAAGCCGCAGGCGAACCTCAACAGCGTGGTGTGCGCCACGCCCGCGAATTGTTCCGTGGATCAAGGGCTGGCAACGACAATCGCGCAGTTCAAGACGCCGACGCTGCGCGACCTGGAAGATTCGGCGCCGTATTTTCACAACGGTTCCAAGCCGAAATTCAACGACGTGGTCAATTTCTATATCAACAGTTCGCAACTGGCACGCCAGGGAAAGCTGCGGAACGCGCCGGCGGAATTTGCCGGGATGTCCCTGAGCGCGGATGATGTGGATGCGCTGGTGGCGTTCCTGATTGCGTTGACCGAAGACTACGACGACGCGTAAGGCGCGCCGTTCGTCCCCTTTCCATCTTTCCTGACACTCGTACTCGCAAGGGCCGCTGGCTACTTCCAGGTCTGGGCAGTACGGGCGACGATGTCGCGAGCCTCGGTGACAGCCTGATTGACGAGCTTCGGATCGGCATCGCGGTTGGCGATGGCGACTTCCAGAAGCAGCATGGGAATGCTCACCTTGGTCTGGCCCATTTGAACGCCGAGCAATTCCGTGGCGACAAACTGAGAATTTTCGGGGTGGGGATTGACCTTATTGAGGCGGGCTAGGAGCTCGGCGGCGTGCGGGCCGCCCATCATGGCCGACATATCCTCTTCCGTGCGCAACCCGCGGATGGCAAAGAAAAAGATGAGTGCGTTCTTGTTTGGCAGAAGTTTGTAGATGGTCACAAACGGGCCATCCACGCCGAGCTGCCGGGCTTGCGCTTCCGGCAACGCGTCGAAGCAGGGATAGTCTTTCCAACAGGTGCGGGGTGCATAGCCGGCAGCGCGAACAAGCTGCGTGAACTGTGTGTCGGATTGGACCATTTGCGGCTCCGTCGAGGTCTGCGCAAGCGGAGGAGTGACCGCCGGAGGTGTCTGACCTGCCTGCGCTGCGGCGCGCTCAGCCTGTTCACGGGAGACTTTTTCGTAGAGCTTGTCGTAGGCGTCGAGGCTCATTCGCGGCGAGTTGGCTTGCTCCTGGGCGATGCGCTTCTGGAATTCGGCGAGGGCTTTCTCCGCAGCGATGCGTCGCTCCACTGCCGGATCGGTCTTTGGCTGGCTTGAGCCGCAGCCGGCGACGATCAGAGAGAGCAGAATGGCGACGGCGGCGGTTGCGCGTTGCATTTCCTTCCACTTGCGGTCGTCGGCGACTGGCACGGCGTTCCCCCTGGCACGGATGAGATGTTCCGGCATCCTAATCCACGCCGGTAGAACGCGCCAGCGGGCATTTCTTGCGATTTGGCACAGCGGGGTTGGGAGTAGAATGCCAAGGCAGCGCTGCGACTCAATTTTCGGGTACCGGCCCGGCGAAGACCCGGTGGTTCAAGGAGGTGCTTATGTCTGGTATGACGGCGGAGCAGGCGGTGTTCGCGCTGAATACGTTTTTTCTGGACACGCTGAAGAAAGAGGGCGCAACGACCAAGAAGATACTGGCCGCGGTGCCCGCGGATCAGGCGGACTATCGTCCCGACGCCAACGCCAAGTCGGCGCGCGAACTCTTGCGCCACATCGCGACCGCGGACAATTTTTTCATCGAGGCGGTCCTGAACGGAGTCTTCAACCCTGCGGCCACCCAGATTCCGGAGACCGTGAAGACGCCGGCCGAGGTGGCGGAGTGGTATGAGAAGCGCCACGCGGCGAACCTGGAATCGCTGGCGAAGCTACCGGGGGAGCAACTGACGAAGATCGTGGATTTTCGCGGAATGTTCGAACTGCCGGCAATCATGTTTCTGCAGTTCGGGCTGGTGCACGCAATTCATCACCGTGGCCAGCTTTCCACCTATTTGCGGCCGATGGGGGCAAAGGTCCCGGCGATCTATGGCGAGAGCTACGATTCGGCGCAGGCGAAGAAGGCGGCACAAGGTACGTCGTAAACAGGGCGGCGGTTCCGGCAAGACTTAACAGACCGGGGTCTTAACGTACGACGCCGGTGAGCGGGGATGAGGCGGAGGCATAGAGTTTCTTCGGCATGCGGCCGGCAAGGAAGGCTTTGCGGCCGGCGATGACCGCGTCGCGCATGGCCTCGGCCATGAGCACGGAATCAGTAGCTTCGGCGATGGCGGTGTTCATGAGAATGCCGTCGGCACCGAGTTCCATGGCCACCGCGGCATCGGAAGCTGTGCCGACCCCGGCGTCCACAATCAGGGGAACCTCGGTGATGCGTTCGCGCAGAATACGCAGCGCGGCGGGATTCTGGATGCCCAGGCCGGAGCCGATGGGCGCGGCGAGCGGCATAACGGCGGCGGCGCCGGCATCAATCAGCTTGCGGGCCGCGATGAGATCGTCGTTGGTGTAGGGCAGAACGACGAAACCCTCCTTAACCAGAACGCGCGTGGCTTCGATCAGCTGCTCGGTATCGGGATAGAGCGTCTGCTGGTCGCCAATCACTTCCAGTTTGACCCAATTCGAAAGACCAACTTCGCGTCCGAGGCGCGCGGTGCGAATGGCCTCGTCCGCCGTGTAGCAGGCGGCAGTGTTGGGCAGGATGAACATTTTGTCGCGCGGGATGTAATCGAGCAGGGACTCCTTGGACTTGTCGGTCAGATTCACGCGGCGCACCGCGACCGTGACCATGTCCGCGGCGGAAGCGGCGTGGGCGCGAGCCATTTCCGGGAAGCTGCGGTACTTTCCGGTGCCTACGATGAGGCGCGAAGAAAACGCCCGGCCTGCAATGACCAACTGGTCCGACATAGCGGTTCCTCAGGTTCGCTCGCGAATTCTCTTAACACGAAATTGTAGAACGGTAAGGCGCAAGGAACAAATCGCGCGGCGCGGCGGGCCGCTGCGGCGCGTCAGGCCTGGTTGACCGGGCGAGGCTCGGCAAACTCGGCGTAGAGGGATTCAATAATGTTCTGGTACTGCTGCTCCACGACGCGGCGCTTGAGCTTGAGCGTAAAAGTGAGGGCACCGTTATCGAAGGTGAAGTCCGAGGGCAGAAGAGCGAAACGCTTGATGGTCTCGTATTGCGCCAGGTTGGCGGTGAGGCGCTGAATTTCCTCCTCGATTAGTTTGCGGGTAAAAGGGCTCGCGGCGACCTCCTCGCCGCTCTCGATCTTGATTCCCTGCTCGGCGGCCTTGGCGGAGACGGCCTTGCAGTTGGGAACGACGAGGGCCACGATGAACTTGCGGCGGTCGCCGACGACCATCGCGTTGGAAATGTAGGCGCTGGACTTCAAAGCGTTCTCGATGGGTTGCGGCGCCACGAACTTACCGCCCGAGGTCTTGATCAGGTCTTTCTTGCGGTCGGTGATGAAGAGGTAGTTGTCCTTGTCGAGATAGCCGATGTCTCCGGTGTGGAACCAGCCATCGTCTTCCAGCACCTCGCGGGTGGCTTCGGGTCGCTTGTAGTACCCCTGCATGATCATGGGCCCGCGCGCCAGGATTTCGCCGTCGGCGGCAATCTTGATTTCGCAGTTGGGAATGGGCAGGCCGGAGCTGCCGATGCGGTTGTTTGGGAAGTTGCTGGAGAGGATGGGCGAAGTTTCGGTCAGCCCGTAACCCTGGTAAATGGGTACGCCAATGCTCCAGAAAAACCGCGCCAGCGGAGCGGCCAAGGGCGCGCCGCCGGAGGAGACGATGCGCAAGCGGCCGCCGGTGGCTTCGCGAATCTTGGAATAGACCAGTTTGTCGGCGATGCCCCACTTGGTTTGCAGGATGACCCCGGCGTCCTCTTCGCCGCAGCGCCAGGAGGCGCAGCGTTCGGCGATGGTCATCGCCCAACGGAAGATCTTCTTCTTGAGGCCGGTGCTGGCGCCGCCCTGCTCCATGATGCGCGCGTAGAGCTTTTCGAACACGCGCGGAACGGCGGCCATGACCGTGGGGCGGATCTCCTTCAGGGCCTGCGCCACACCTTCGATCTGATCAACGTACGCGATGGGTACGCCCTGAAAGAGATAGATGTAGTCCAGGGTGCGGCCGTAGACATGGGCCAGCGGCAGAAACGAGATGGCCACGTCTTCCTGGGCGCGCAGAGCAAAGTCGCAGCCGACATCGGTGACGTTGGAGCAAAAATTGTTGTGCGTCAGCATGACGCCCTTGGGCTCGCCCGTCGTGCCGGAGGTATAGATGATGGAGGCGAGCTGTCCCGGGAGGACATTGCCGGCGCGCATGCGGTAGGACGCGATCTCGGCCCCTCCGGCAGAGGCGATCAGTGTTTCATAGTGCAGGCACTCGGGTGGCAGGCGATCGCCGGCGTCGGCGACGACGATATGTTCCAGGTGCGGGATCTCCTTGCGGATGGACAGCAGGGACAGGAGTTGGTCGCTGCCGGCCACGAATATGACCTTGGCTTCGGAGTGATTGAGGATGTACGCGGTGCGTTCCGGCGACTCGCGATAATAGACCGGCACGGTAACGCCCCCGCAGCCGCTAATGGCCAGGTCAGCCGTATGCCACTCCGGGCAATTCGCGGCAAGGAGGCCGACACGGTCGCCGGGTTTGACGCCAAGTTCGAACAGCGCCTGGGAAAGGCCGGCGGTGCGGCGAAGAAATTCTTCGCTGGAGATGCTTTGCCAACCGGCGGCGGTGCGGAACATCTGCGCGCGGGGGCTCGGCCACGTGGTTACGGCGTGCAGGAACTTGGACGGAAGGGTGCCGTAGGTCATAGATTCTGCATGACTCTAGCGTATTCGCGAAGGAGCCGCAATCAAACGCCGGGGCTGGTACCGCGGCCGGGGAACAGATCACGGCACAGGACGCGATCGCAGGCGGTTCGTCAGAAGCGGCGCGCTGCGCTAAGATGGCCAGGGAGCGAACATGAGCACGAGCACGTTGTCGAGCACTTCGCCGAGCACGTCGTCGAGCGCGGGCGAGGTCCTGTCACGAGGACCGTTCCGCGCGGCGCGAGGCACCGAGATTTCCTGCAAAGGCTGGCAGCAGGAAGCCGCCTTGCGCATGCTGATGAACAACCTGGACCCGGACGTGGCGGAGCGACCACAGGACCTGGTGGTGTATGGCGGTACGGGCAAGGCCGCGCGGAACTGGGAAAGCTTCCACGCCATTGTGAAGGCGCTGCGCGGATTGGAGAACGACGAAACGTTGCTGGTACAGTCCGGCAAGCCGGTAGGGATTTTGCGGACACACGAGCATTCGCCACGAGTGCTGCTGTGCAATTCGAATCTGGTCGGGCAATGGAACAACTGGGATCAGTTTCACGAGCTGGATCGCGCCGGCCTGATGATGTACGGGCAGATGACGGCAGGCAGCTGGATCTACATCGGGACCCAGGGAATTCTGCAGGGAACTTACGAGACATTTGCCGCGGCGGCGCAAAAGCATTTTGCCGGGGACTTGAAGGGCAAGCTGGTGGTGACGGGCGGCATCGGCGGCATGGGCGGAGCCCAGCCCCTGGCAGCGACCATGAACGGCGCCGCGTTCCTGGGAATTGACGTTGACCCGGAACGCATCAAGAAGCGCCTGAAGACCGGCTACATCGATGTGATGGTGACGACGCTCGATGAGGCGCTTCGCATCCTGAAGAACGCGGTGCGGACAGGCGAGGCCACCTCGGTCGGACTGGTGGGCAATTGCGCGGACGTAATGCCTGAGCTCGCGCGGCGAGGCATCGTGCCCGATCTGCTGACGGACCAGACCAGCGCGCACGACCCCATCGGCGGCTACGTCCCGAACGGGATGACGCTGGCCGAGGCGCTGGAACTGCGAACCAAGGATGCGCAGGAGTACAAGCGTCGGTCGCTGGCGGCGATGGCGGCACATGTGCAAGGCATGCTGGATTTGCAGAAGCTGGGCGCGGTGACGTTTGATTATGGCAACAACATCCGGACGTTTGCTTATCAGCAAGGCGTGAAGGACGCGTACAACTTTCCGGGTTTTGTGCCGGCTTACATCCGGCCGCTTTTCTGCGAGGGCAAGGGCCCGTTCCGTTGGGCGGCGCTTTCCGGCGAGGCTTCCGACATTGCCCGTACCGACAAACTGGTGCTGGAAATGTTCCCGGAAAACGAGCACCTGAGGCGCTGGATCGGTATGGCGCAGAAGAAAGTGAAATTTCAGGGGCTGCCTTCGCGCATTTGCTGGCTGGGCTATGGCGAGCGCGACAAATTCGGGCTGGCGCTGAACGACCTGGTGGCCAAGGGCGAGTTGAAGGCGCCGGTGGTGATTGGGCGCGACCACCTGGATTGCGGATCGGTGGCGTCGCCGTATCGCGAGACGGAGTCCATGCTGGACGGTTCGGATGCCATCGCGGATTGGCCGCTACTGAACGCGCTGGTAAGCACCGCGAGCGGCGCCTCGTGGGTTTCGATTCACAACGGCGGCGGCGTGGGCATCGGCTACTCGCAGCACGCGGGTCAGGTGACGGTGGCGGACGGCACCAAGGAAATGGCCGTGCGCATCGAGCGGGTGCTGACCAACGACCCGGGCATGGGCGTGTTGCGGCACGTGGACGCCGGCTACCCGCAAGCGGCGGAGTTTGCGGAGAAGCATCAGGTGAAGGTGCCGTTGGCGGGCAAGACGTCCGGCAAGTAGCTTCAACACGGAGGACAGCTCATGTTTGTGGTGCTGGGCGCATCGGGGAATACCGGTTCGGTGGTCACGAAAAAATTGCTGGAGAAGGGCGAGAAGGTGCGCGTGGTCGGCCGCGACGCGGGACGCCTGGAGCCGCTGACGCGTTTGGGGGCCGAGCCGTTCGTGAGCGATGTAACCGAGTCCGCTGCGCTAACAAAAGCGTTTGCGGGCGCGAAGGGTGCGTATCTGCTGGTGCCGCCGCGCCTGAAGGATGCCGACATGCTGGCGGCCAGTGATCGTATGAGCAGCGCGATGAGCGAAGCGGTGCGCAACGCCGGGGTGTCGCACGTGGTTCTGTTGAGCAGCGTCGGCGCGCAGCATGACGCCAAGACGGGGCCGATCCTGGGCTTGCACTGGTTCGAAAACAAGTTGCGGCAAGTTCCCAACCTCAATGCGGTTTTTCTGCGTCCGGCATTCTTCATGGAAAATTTCTTCATGCTCATCGGATTGATCCAGAGCATGGGCTTCCTGGCCGGCGGCATCAAAGCGGACTTGAAGATGCCGATGATCGCGACCCGCGATATTGGCGCCGCGGCAGCGGAGACTTTGCTCGACGGCACGTTTTCCGGCATCGCGGTGCGCGAATTGCACGGGCAACGGGACATTTCGCACGATGAGGCGGCCGCGGCACTCGGCTCGGCCATCGGCAAGCCCAAACTCTCCTACCAGCGTTTTCCGAGCTTCATGGTGCAGAGCGCGATGAAGCAGATGGGATTGCCGGGCAAGACCGCGGCGCTGATGGCGGAACTGAACGAAGCGGCCAACGACGGATTGCTGGATCCGACCCAGCCGCGCAGCGCGGCTACAACCACTCCCACCTCTATCGAGGCCTTTGCCCAGGAAGTGTTCGCGCCCGCATACAACGCGAAAGCCGCGGCAGGAGCCTGATCCGCATTGCCCCCTTCCCTGCTCATCACTGGGGCTTCGCAGATTCTGACGCTGCGCGGACCCGGGCCGCGGCGCGGCAAGGCATTGGCGGACCCGGGCGTGCTGCGCGACGGAGCAATCCTTGTCCGCGGCGGTGAAATTGCCGCGGTTGGTCCTTCCCGAAAGGTCGCATCGCTAAAGGAGAGCAAGGACGCGGAAAAACTCGATGTCGGCGGTCGCGTGGTGCTGCCGGGTTTCGTGGATGCGCACACCCACCTGATTCACGCAGCAAGCCGCGCAGAGGAATACGAGCTCAAGATCCAGGGTGTGAGTTATGAGGAGATTGCCCGCAAGGGCGGCGGGATTCTGAATTCGGTCAAGAAGTTGCGCGCAACCACGGCTCAAGATTTGAAGCGGCGGGCACGAGGATTTCTGGAACGATTCGCGGAGTACGGAACCACCACGATCGAGGCCAAGAGCGGCTACGGCTTGGACATCGCCAGCGAACTGCGCATTCTCGCCCTGCATCACGAACTCCACGCGGAACAACCGGTACAGATTGCGTCCACGTTTCTCGGCGCGCACGTGGTGCCGGCTGAGTATCGCGGAAAGGCCGGAGGAACCGCGGCGTACGTGGACCTGCTGGCGCAGCGCCTGATTCCGGAAGTCGCGGAAAGCCGGCTGGCGGAATTCTGCGACGTCTTCTGCGAGCGCGGCGCGTTCACCGTGCGGGAATCGCGCCGCGTGCTGGAGGCCGGGAAGAATCATGGACTGGCGCCGCGGGTACATGCCGAGCAGCTTTCTAACACCGGCTCGACCCGGCTGGGTATCGCCCTCGGAGCAAAGAGTTGCGATCACCTGGAGTATCTGAAGCCAGCGGACATTCGCGCCCTGGGTCAGTCAAAGACCGTGGCCACGCTTCTGCCGGGCTGCGATTTCTATCTTGGACTCGACCGCTATGCTCCGGCGCGTGAACTGATTGCGGCCGGCGCGATTGTCGGACTGGCGACGGACTTCAACCCGGGCACGAGTCCGACATTGAGTATGCCGATGGTCCTTTCGCTGGCGTGTTCGCAACTGCGCATGACCCCCGCCGAAGCCATCGCGGCGGCCACGGTCAATGCCGCGTACTCGCTGGGGCGAGAGGACCGCATCGGGTCGCTGCAAGCCGGCAAACAGGCGGACCTGGCCGTCTTCGAAGTGGCGGACTATCGGGAAATTCCCTACTATTTTGGGGTGAACCTTTGCTGGATGACGATGAAGCGCGGCGAAGTGGTCTACCTGCGCGACTGAGCCACCGGTGAGCCCGTCACGACACCAGGTCCGACACAATCTCCCGGCGGTGCGACGACTTCATGCGACGACTGATTGAGTGTGTGCCAAATTTCAGCGAAGGGCGCGACCCAGCGAAGGTGGACGCGCTCATACAGACCATGGCCTCGGTGCCGGGCGTGTGGGTGCTGGATCACGAGATGGACGCGGACCACAACCGTTGCGTGATCACCCTGGCCGGCGAACCGGACGCGGTAGCGGAAGCGGCAACGCTCGGAGCCGGCAAGGCCGTCGAACTGATTGACATGAATCACCACCGGGGAGCGCACCCGCGCGTCGGCGCGACGGACGTGGTGCCCTTCATTCCCGTGGACGGCGTGACGCTGGAAGATTGCGTGGCCATCGCCCGGCAAGTGGGCCAGGAAATCTGGAAACGCTACCGGATTCCGATTTTTTTCTATGAAGCGGCGGCTACCAGGCCGGACCGGGTGAACCTGGAGAATGTCCGGCGCGGTCAATTCGAAGGCTTGCGCGAGGTCTTAAAAAAGGACCATGACCGCCAGCCGGACGTGGGCGAGCCGAAGATGCATCCGACGGCCGGCGTGACCGTGGTCGGCGCGCGCAAGTTCCTGGTGGCGTACAACGTGAACCTGAACACGCCGGACATCGCCGTGGCCAACAAGATCGCCAAAGCCATACGACACTCGAGCGGCGGCTTGCGCTACGTGAAGTCCATGGGAGTGGAGCTTAAGGCGCGTAACCTGGCGCAGGTGTCCATCAATTTGACGGACTACGAACAGACGCCGATGCACCGGGTGTACGCGCTGGTGAAGCGGGAAGCGGAGCGCTACGGCGCGGTTCCAGTGGGCAGCGAGATCGTGGGGCTGGTGCCCAAGAAGGCGCTGGAAATGGCGGCCGACTACTTCCTGCAACTCGAGAACTTTTCCCCGGCGCAGGTATTCGAAAACAAGCTGGCCGCGGCCCTGAGCGGCGCGCCGCTCAGCGACAAGAAAGAGGGCAAATTCGCGGCGATGACCCGCGCGTTCACGGAAGCCGTGGCGGAGCCGAACGCCACGCCGGGCGGCGGCAGCGTTTCGGCGCATGCGGCGGCGCTGGCGGCGGCGCTGGGGCAGATGGTGGCGGGACTTTCGCGCAAGAAAAAATCACAAGCCGCGCACGTGGACAAACTTTCCGAGCATCTTGACGCCCTGCGGCGCGACGCGGACGCGCTCTCGCAAGCGATCGACAAGGACGCGGCGTCGTACGACTCGGTGCTGTCGGCCTTCAAGTTGCCGCAAGGCGACGCGGGGGAAACCGCGCTGCGCGAGGAGCAGATTCAGATCGCGACCAAGGGCGCGGCCGAGGTGCCGCTGAGAGTGGCCGAACGGGCAGTTGCTCTCTTCGCACGCCTGGGACAACTGCAGGCTATCGCCGCCGCATCCATGAAGTCAGACTTACAAGTGGCAAAGTTGCTGGCCGAGGCAGGGGCGCGCGGCGCCATCGCCAACGTGGAAATCAACCTGGACGGAATCACCGACCAGGCCTATGTGGCCGCGACCCGGCATCGCATCACCGAGCTGCGGGACCAGTTGAGCGCAGCGCCGGTGGCCTGAGAGAGCCTTCCGGCTTTCCGACTTGAACGAAGGAGCTGTTCAATGAAATCCATGCAGAAGATTTCGCGCACTTTCCTAGCGCTGCTCCTGGCGGTTGTAGCGCTTTGTGCCGCGCAAGCCGCACGGGCGCAACGCGTGGGCCCGGATACCATCGCGCTCTTCCCGAAGAACGTGGGCGAATTTGCCTACGCCAACCTGAAGCAGGCGCGTTCGCAGAAATGGTTTCCCCAACTGCAGGAACAAATGCTCCCGGAGCGATTCAAGCAATTCGAGAAGTTCCTGGCCTCCGCCGGAGTGGACCCGAACTCGCAGGTGGAAGAACTGGCTTGGGGCCTGGTCGCGGAGGGTGTGAACGACAAGACGGCTGGTACCGGCTCCAGCGCGGTCCCGACCGGCGAAGAGATCGTCGGCGTGGCCATGGGCAGCTATAACCCGGATTCCACGGAAGCGTACTTCAAGGCGCAGAAACTGCCGACCTTCAAGTCGCACGGCTTCACGATGTACGCGTTCGGCGGCGGCTCCGGTGCCACCGATCTGTTCTTCCTGTTCCTGGATTCGAATACCGCCGCGTTCGGGCACCGCAGCGAACTGGAAAAGATGCTGGACGTTCGCTACGGCGGCGCGGAAGGACTGCTGCGTAACGAGAAGATGTATTCGCTGATCAGCGATGCCAACGGCAGCGGCCTGGTCTGGGCGGTCTTGAATCCCGCCTACACGCGCCTGGCCATGAAGCAGCTGGCTCCGCAGATTCAGCAGTATCCGGAAGCGGCGAAGCTGGTGACCCGCATGCAAAACCTGCTCATCAACATTCAGGCCAGCAACGGCATTGATGGCAAGTTCCAGGCGATTTGCGGCTCGACCGAGGACGCAACGACCCTTGCGCAGCTGCTGCAGCTCGCGTTCATGTACCAGCAGTATCAGGCGAAACAGCAGAGCCCGGAGCTGGCGGACTTGCTCGGGCAGGCACAAGTGAATCCTTCCGGCGACCGGGTGGTGCTGCGGCTGGCGCTCACGGATGACCAGATAACGTCGCTGATCAAAAAGAATACCTTTGCGCTGAAGATGTAGTTCGGCGGAACGACTTCCGGCCAATCTTTCTCGCCGCCGGCCCGCGGCCTTTAGCACATTTCGAGACGGCTCCTATAGACTGTGGGGCGCGGAATTTATTTCGCGGCGGCGTTCCTATGGTCGAACAAGGTTCGAAACAGAAACCGGGTACGGCAGAAAAGATTGGCCGGCTCGGGCAGGTTTGTTGCGCGCTCTGGCTGGCGGGGGTGCTGGCGGCTTTTCTTGTGCTGCGCATCTTTGGGTCAGGCACATTTCAGCGGCTCGTCGAGCATCACCGATGATCCTGATTACCCTGCGCACCATGCTGGCGCTGTTGTGGCTTGCGGCTACCTCCCTTTCCGCCGGTAGCTTTCTGGGCAGGCTGCTGCCGGATTCCCTTTCAGCGCGCGAGCGAGCGGGATTTTGCGCCTTGGGCGGCCTCGGTTTCTTCTCCTCGACGCTTTTTCTCGCCGGGCAACTGCACTTCGGATTGTTCACCGTACTGGCTATCAGCGCAATCTGGCTGCTGGTGCAAGGCGCCCCGGCGTGGCGGCTCTTGCGCGCGGCCTGCAGCGATAACGCGGAACACGTTGCAAGGCACGGACGAGCGGCGGCGGCGATCGTACTCTTCATCCTGGCCCTGACTTTTCTTTCCGGTCTGGCTGAGCCGGTCGGCAACTGGGAGATGGACGCCGTCTCGTATCACCTGCTGGGCCCCAAGGTCTGGCTGCGCGACGGCTTGATTCGTCCGGTGGCCGACAATTGCCACACCGCCTTCCCAGCCACGGGTGAAACCCTTTTCGCAGCACTGATGGCCGTCGGCAACGATCGCGCGCCGGACGCCTCCGCTGTCTTGACCCTCCCGCTGCTGCTGTGTGTGGCCATGTCTCTCGGAAGGAAGCTCGGCCTCGCGCGGAGCTGGCTTTACTGGGTTGCCGCGGTGATGTGCACCATGCCCGCCGTATACGTCGGAACGCATGCGACATTCGTGGATGGCATCTACGCCGCTTTTGCCCTGGCGGCGCTGCGCATTGCCCTCGATACGAACGACCCGCGAAATTGGCTGGCCCTGGGCATCTTTTCCGGCCTGGCGATCGCCACCAAGTACACAGGGTTGCTGGCCCTTCCCATCGTCGCGCTGGTCGCACTCGTGGTGGCACGGCACGCGAACGACGGGAGACGCATGACGCGATATGCGGTGGGAGGCGTGATCCTCGCCTGCCTCATCGGCGCGCCATACTATTTGCGCAACTGGATCGTGCTGGGCTGCCCGATCTACCCGCCACCTCCCGGCTACGCTCACTTTTGCACGCCGAAATATCTCTCCCCCGCCGTGGTGCAAAGCTTTCACGATTACATTCGCGAGCGCGGGAAAGGCCTGGGCCGCGGGCCACTGGCGTTTCTATTGCTGCCCTTCAACCTGACCTACGAGACCTCGCGCTTTCATGGCGCCGGGGGAATTGGATTGTGCCCTCTGGCCCTGGCGCCGCTGGCGTTGGTTTTTCGCCGCTTCGATCGCAGCACTCAAGCGCTTGGCGTCTTTGCCTTCTTGACCACGGCGGTGTGGTTTGTTACGCAGCAAGAGTCTCGCTTCCTGATCAGCGTCTATGCGGTGTGCGCGGTGCTCGCGGTCGCAGCCTGGCGCGACCTGCAGGCGCGCCCGCGGCTCTTGCGGTGGCTGGCGGCAGCGGTTGTGGCGCTTTCCGTGAGCTACGGGCTATTTATGACGCTCCGCGACCGCAAGGACGGACTACACGCCGTGGTTTCCCCGGGCTTCGCCGAATTTCGCCATCGCCGCGACATTCAGTACGCGGACGCCTTTCGCTTCGTGAACGCTCGCACCGACGTTCGCAAGATACTGGTTCTGGACCGGCACCTCGCGCCCTACTTCCTGGATGTACCCTACCTCAAGCCGGTCGGACACTGGGGCGAACGCACTCTGCCGGGCGGGCCTTCCGCCTCGGACGTGCTGCGCGAACCGTGCGCGTTCGGCGTGACCCATGTGCTGGATGTACGGTCCGACCTTTCCAACTTTCAGGTGGCGGAGGCGGACAGCAGATTCGCACGCGAACTTACCAGCGAAGACGCACGGGTCTACGCCCTCCATTGCGGCCAGAACTAAGGCCGGCGGCTAACCTCGCGGAACGATGGAACGGGAAAGGCGCTGTGCGGCGGAACCAGAGGCCGGGTCCACGGTAACTTCAAGTCGGTCCTCAAAACGGCAAAGTTCCACGGTGTGGGGATGCGCGTTGTGCGCGGAAAAGGCGGTCATGCAGGCGTTGACCGTGTCCTGCTGAAACTCGCGGCACTCGTGTTCCGGCAAGCCGATAGCCTCGGCCAGATAGCGCACCGCTCCTCCGGCGGCGGCGGCGAAGCGCGGGTCGGAGTCGAGCTGCAAATGGATGCGTTTTGCGTCAGTTGCCACTGGAGTCCGCGAGATTCACGTCACAAGCTTCCCGGCAATCCGGACAGTAGTATAAGCCATCCACGCAAAGACGCACGTTTTCCATGCCCTTGCAAATCGTGCAGTACTTCTCGCAGTTGCACTGGTATTCGGGTTTGTCGCACTGCCCGCATACGATGGGACCTAGCGGCATGGCGGCTCCTCAGGAGACTGTACCTGAGGGTGGAGGGGGCGGCAAGACAACGCGGCCATGTTCCTGCAGGACGTTTGCCGAAAGTAAAACGGTCGTTCTCCGCCGCCACGGGATCTCCTCGACGGGGCCTATCAGCAAGCTCCAGGCAAGCGCGCCGCAAATGGAAACCCCTGCCGTAATGAAGATGGCGGCCGCGAAGCTGCCGGTCCAATCCACGGCCACGCCCGTAAGCGCCGGCCCGATGATGCCGGCAAAGTTGCCAAAGCCATTTTGCAAGCCGACCCACCGACCGACGACGCGGCGCCCCGCAAGAATCTGCGCAAACGTGAAAATGCCCGAGCCCGCCAGGCCGCAACCCACGCCGATCACAAAGAGCGCGGCAAGATACGTACGGGGGCCGGCGAAAACGCACAACACCAATCCCGTGGCAGAGGTCAGGTGGCCCAAGACCATCGCGCCTTTGCGAACGAGGGTCTGGCTGTGACCACGGCGAATCATGAAGTCGGTGAAGAAGCCGGTCAGCAGCGCGAACGAAGACTCCACGACGTAGTACAGCGCCGCGGTCTTGGACATGCTCTGCATGCTGAGATGGCGGTCTCGCACCAGATACAGCGGAAGCCAGGTGACCAGAAAATAGAGAATGTAATTGCCGCAGAAATGACCGGCCGAGGCTCCCCAGAACGACCCTTCGGCGAAAATGTCGGCAACCGTTTCCGAGCGGCCGGCGTCGGTGTGAGCTTCCGGCTCCGGGCGCGGCATGACTTTCCACCAGAGTGGAATCCAGAGCAGCGAGCCCAGGCCGATCCAGATGAAAACCGGCCGCCAGCCGTATTTGGCCATCAGCAAACCCGCGCCCAGGCTGCCGACCGCCGGGCCGATCTTCAGCCCCCAGGTGATGCAGCCGTTGGCCAGCCCGAGATACGACGCCGGGACATTGCGCGCGAGAATCTTGGAAGACGCGGGAAAGGCCACCGATTCGCCCACGCCGAGCAGCAGCCGGCAGAGTAAGAGCACGATGAAGCCATTGGCAAAGCCGGTCAGCGCGGTGGCGATGGTCCAGATCAGAAAACCCCCGGCCATGACCTTATTGACCGGATAGCGATCCACCACCCAGCCGCAGCAAAAAACGAAGAACGTGTAGGTCCAGAAAAACGCCGAGAACAAGACGCCCAGACGCGAAGCGCTGAGATGCAACTCTTTCAGCAACAGCGGCGCAGCGATGGAAAGATTGCCGCGGTCCACGTAGTTGATGAGGACGCCCAGTGCGAGCAGGAGCACCGCGGGGAAGACCTGGCGAAACTTTGCGGCGTCGGCGGGATTATGCGGAGGCATGCGTTTGCTGCGCATTATTCGGCGGTAACATCAGCAAAGCAAGGCATTTCCAGGCATTGAACGCGCACAGATTCGCCTGCACCGCGCGTTTTGACCTGTGTTTACGGCGCGTGCTAACATTTTGTTTCTGCTTGAGCCAACGGAATGGACTCCGTACCAACTCCCCAACCGACGGAACTCCGCAAGACGCCATTGAACGCGCTGCATCGCCAGCTGGGCGCGCGCATGGTGAATTTTGGCGGCTGGGATATGCCGGTGGAGTACCCGGCAAACGGCGGCCTGCTGGCCGAGCACAGAGCGGTGCGCACGAGCGTGGGTGTGTTTGACGTCAGCCACATGGGCGACATCCGCTTGCGCACCGGCAAGACGCCGGGCGGCGCGCTGGCCGCGGTCCAGCACCTGAGCATGAACGACGCGGCGAAGCTGGCAATCGGCCAGGCGCACTATTCCGCACTGCTCTATCCGCAAGGAACCTTTGTTGACGATGTGATCGTGCATCGCCTGGGCCAGGACGATTTTCTGTTGGTCATCAACGCCGGCACCCGCGAAAAAGATGTCTCCTGGGTTCGTGAAAATACCCGGGACTTCGACTGCGTGGTTGAAGATCTAAGCGACGCGTACACCCAGCTGGCGATCCAGGGGCCGCGGGCCGCCGAGGTTCTGCAGAAACTGACGGATACCAAGCTCGACCCGATCAAGAACTACTGGTTCACGCACGGAACGCTCTGTGGCCTGCCGGACCGGCTCATTGCACGCACCGGCTACACCGGCGAGGACGGCTTCGAAATTTACATCCCGGGCGACGCAGCGACGAGCGAGCGGGTGTGGAACGCGGTGCTGGATGCGGGCAAGGAGTTCGGCATACTTCCTTGCGGGCTCGGCGCGCGCAACACCCTGCGCCTGGAAGCCAAGATGGCCCTCTACGGCCACGAGATCAGCGAAACGATTGACGTGTTCGAAGCGGGGCTGGACCGCTACTGCAAGCTGGAGAAACCCGGCTTCATCGGACGTGCGGCGCTGGCCAAAGCATCCGCGAGCGCGCCGAAGCGCGTGCTGGTCGGCCTGGAGATGGTAGAGCGCGGCATCGCGCGCGACGGCTATAAGGTGTTCGACGCGGCGGGAGAAGAGATCGGAGTGATAACCAGCGGTTCGCCTTCTCCGACGTTGTGCAAAAACATCGCGCTGGCGTATGTTCCTC
>DATKLU010000114.1:0-16705 GCA_035542235.1 Dongiaceae bacterium | reverse complement strand
CGGGTAGCTTCCGGGCGTCCGGCCGATCCGCGGCAGCCGTTCCCGAGCCCGGCGATGGACGAGACGCTGGCTGAAAAATCTTCGCGGCAGAGCGTGGTGTTTGCCGGCGGATGCTTCTGGGGCGTGCAGGGCGTGTTCCAGCACGTGAAGGGAGTGACCAAGGCCACTTCCGGCTACGCGGGCGGAACCACGAAGAATCCGTACTACGAGCTGGTCTCGTCGGGAACGACGGGGCACGCGGAATCGGTGGAAGTCATTTACGACCCATCGAAAGTGACGTTCGGAACGCTGCTGAAGGTCTTCTTCTCTGTGGCCCACGATCCGACGCAGAAGGACCGGCAAGGCCCGGACATCGGCACGCAATACCGCTCTGCGATTTTCTACAAGACCCCGGAGCAGAAGCAGATCATCGAAGCGTACATCGCGCAGATCAACGCAGCGAAAGTATATGACCGGCCGATCGTCACCCAGGTGGCTCCCTTCTCGGCGTTCTACGAGGCGGAAAACTACCATCAGGACTATCTGAATCGCCATCCGGATCAGCCGTACATCCGCTACAACGATCTTCCGAAGATTGAGCACCTGAAGGCCAATCTTCCTGAGGTCTACCGCTAAGCCCGGCGGATACCCGGGTAGTCCCGTTGCTCAACTGGCTACACCTTCACCGGCGAGCAATCTGCCCCTTGTACAGTATGAAAGGGCCATCTGACCTATTAGCTCGCCGTGTCTCGCAGCTCCGGGACCGGCAATCAACAAGGAGTTCCATGAGAAAGATGCAATTCATCCTGAGCGCCGCTCTGCTTGCCGCGGTTGCCGCCACCTCCGCAGTGAGTGTGGCCGCTCCCGCGCCAAAACCCGTCATGGTAGAAATCAAGGACGCCAATGGAAAGAACATCGGCACAGCTACCTTGACCGAAGCTTCGCCGAAGGGCGTGAACATCAAGCTGGATATCAGATCGCTGCAGCCGGGCGAACACTCCATCCACATCCATCAATTCGCCAAGTGCGAGGGGCCGGACTTTAAGAGCGCGGGGCCGCATTTTGCCGGGGCTTCGGGAATGCACGACCATAGCGCGGCAATGCCGGGTGACATTCCGAACTTTTCCCTGGTGGTGAGCGCGGACGGGACGGCACACGTCTCGGTAGTGGCACCGAATTTGACGCTGGGGACCGGCAACAACTCGGTGTTCAGCAACGGCGGTACGTCGATCGTGATTCATGCGGTGGCAGGCGGAACAGATACCGGAGCGCCGGCGCGCATTGCGTGCGGCGTCATCGCCAAGCCCTAGGGCGGAGAGCCTCGGGCAAAGATCATATCGATCTTGTAAAGGGGTGGGTGGCGCTCGGCGCTCCCGCCCCTTTTTTTGCGCCGCTTGGCCGCCCTGCTCACCTCGTTTGTGATACCCTCTCCCCATTCGCACCGCGTGGTAAACCCCGATGCGCCCTAGTCTGCTCGCGATCGTTTTGTTGGAGGATCAACGATGAAAACCAAGCGCCTGGTTGTGGCTGCCGCATTTCTGTTTTCCGTACTGGCCGTTTCGTCGTGCCAGACGCCATATCACGAACAGGAAGAGCGCTACGTTTTCGTGGCGACCAACATCAACCTGCCGTACTGGCAGGAAGCGCAGGCGGGGCTCACCGATTCGGCCAAGCAGTTGGGCGTAAAGGCGGAACTCACCGGTCCGGAAAAATTCGATCCGCAGGCGCAAGTGCAGGCGTTCCAGAAGGTGGTGGAGAGCAAGCCCTCCGGTATTCTGGTGTCCGTCAGCCGGCCCGAGCTCCTGCAGGACGCGATCAACTCCGCCATCGCCCAGGGTATTCCGGTGATTGCGGTGGATTCGGACGCACCGAATTCCAAGCGTGTGATGTTCGTGGGCACGGACAATTTCCGCGCCGGGCAGGAAAGCGGCCGGCGCATTGCCAGCCTGCTGAAAGGCCAGGGGCAAATCGTGTTGATTACGATTCCGGGGCAGCTGAACCTGGAGGAACGCGCGCGCGGATTGAACGACGCATTGAAAAGCACCAGCATCAAGACCCTGCAGACGATTGACGACAATGGCGACCCGCGCGTGGCGAACGACGCCATCTCGGCGCTGTTGGCGAAGAAGACCAAGATTGACGGGATCGTGTGCCTGGAGGCATCGGGAGGCTCGGGCGCGGCGGAAGCGCTGCACCGGCTGGACGCGAAGATTCCGGTGGTGGGCTTCGATAAGGATCCGGAAACGCTGGACTGGATCGACCGCGACGGGATTACGGCGACGGTTACGCAGAAGCCGTACGTGATGGCCTACTACGCGCTGAAGTTTGCCGACGATCTGCACCACAATGCGGTACACGACTTCAAGGACTGGCGCACGGCACCCGTGTCGCCCATGCCGGCATGGGTGGACACGGGAACGGCAGTGGTGGACAAGAGCAACGTGAAGGTGTTCCGGGACGCGCTGGCGGCGCATCCCAAGCCGCTTTAAGCTGGAAACTGCGAGGCGACGACGCCCCGCGGGCCGCGATGCAAACCAACAGCGAAGTGGAGAGGGAGGAACTCTTGCGAGTCCCTCCCGTTCGGGGTACGTCGGAGGAATGATCCTGGCCAGTTGAGGTGCTAAGCCCCCGCCGGCCTGATGGAACATTGATACGCCCGGCGTGATGCGGAAGCCATACGGCGTATGCCCGAGGTTGGCGGCGGCGATGCCTTAGCGCGGTGAGTGCGCCGCCAGGCAAAGCTTTGCGGGCGCCAGGCATCTCACGCAGCAATTGCAGTGTTGCAAAGAGTAAAATGCCTGCGATGAGCTGCTCGCAGTGAGATACCTGAACGAATGGCCGCCGATGAAGGTACTGCATACCACTACCCTGCTTTGCGCGTTGGCTGCCTGTGCCCTACTTTCGCTGGCTGCGCGCGCGCCGCAGGACCCGCCGGCTTCGCCAGCCAAGACCTTGCCGGACAAGAATGGATCCCGAGGGCAGAAGCTGGTCCTCAAGGACGGCACGTTCCAACTGGTACGGGAATACCAGCGGAACGGCGACCGGGTGCGCTACCTGAGCGCGGAACGCGGCGACTGGGAAGAGCTGCCGGCGGCGCTGGTGGATTGGGACGCCACGACGAAAGCGGCGGCGTCCGCGAAGAAGGATGACGACGAGCTGGTTAGCAAAGTACACCACATCGAAGAAGAGCTGAATGCGCAGATACCGTGGGACGTGGATGCGAGCCTGCAGATTGCGCCGGGAGTGTTTCTGCCGCCGGGCGAGGGAATGTTCGCGGTGGAAGGAAAGTCGGTGACGCCGCTGAACCAGGTGGGCGCGGAAACGCACACCGATAAGAAGCAGGTGCTGAAGCAGATTCTTTCGCCGGTTCCGCTGGTGCCGAGCAAGAGGAATGTGGAGCTGCCGGGAGCGCACTCGGTGCGGCGAATTAATTCCGAGCGGCCGGAATTTTATTTGCGGGAGGCTCCGGAGGACCCGGACCGGGTCTCCCCGATACAGCGGAGCAGCCGGCCGGGAGAACGCGGGCCGGAAATCGGATTGTTCCGCCTGACAGTGAAAGGCAACAAGCGGGAGATCCAGTCGATTCGAACCCTGTTTGGGGAACAGGTTACGGACAACCTTAACCTGGTGAGCACCCAGCGCTGGGATCTGGCGTCGAACGTTTTTCGCTTTACGCTGTCGCAGGACCTGCCGGCGGGGGAATATGCGTTCGCGGAGATTCTGCCGGATGGACTGAATTTGTACGTCTGGGATTTTGGCGTGGACCGGAAAAGCACTGCGGCGCCGGCTCCGCAGAAAAAATGAAGCGCGCGGCTAGCGGCCCTGCCTGGCGAGCATGAAGGTCTCGCGCATCAGCGCGAGGACGTCCAGAATGCGGAAGGGTTTTTGCAGGAAGGGCGTGCCGCCGCTAACGGCAGGGTCCACATATTCGCCGGTCATATAAATCACCAGTGGCTTGCTGCTGCCGGCAGCGGCCAGAACGTGGGCGGCCGCCTCGCGCCCGTCGCTGAACGCGGCGCCCTTTAGGCGCATATCGCAGAGCAATGCGTCGCAAGGCTGCTGGGCGATGAGCGCGGCAGCTTCCTCGGCGGTTCCCGCGCCGACAACGTGCAGTCCGTGGGCGGAAAGCCCTTCCTCCAGCAGAGAGCGAATGCTCTCTTCATCGTCCAGGACCAATACCCGGATGCCCTTCAGAACCGTCGGCGTGGGCAGCGGATGGCGGTCCGAGCCGCTGTCGGACTCTGCGTCCTTCTTGCGAATCGTGGTTTCGCCGCGTTGCGGGTCGGCTTCCGGCGCGGCGGGCACGTACAAGCTGAAGGCCGAGCCGCCGCCCGGCAGCGATTCGGCGGTTATGGTGCCACCGTGCTCGCGCACGATCGAGAGGCAGATACTGAGGCCCAGGCCGGTGCCGCCGCCGGGCCGCTTGGTGGTGTAGAAGGGATCAAACAGTTTGGGCATGGCCTCCGGCGAGATACCGACTCCGTCGTCCTGCACCGTCGCGACGAGATTCTCGCCAACCTGGTTGATGCGAATCTGGATACGGCCGGATTCTCGCACTTCGCGGATCGCCTGCTCGGCGTTGGTGATGAGGTTCAGGAAAACCTGGATCAGCTGGTTGGCGTCGCCGATGATTGGCGGCAGGTCGGTACGAGGCGTGAAATCTACCTCCACCTGGTTGCGGCGCAGAGAGTGTTCATGAAGTTGCAGGCTGCGTTCGACAATGGTGCTCAGGTCGATGGGCTTCTTCTGCGGCGAGGCGGGGCGGGAAAATTCCAGCAAATTCTGCACGATGCGGGCAGCGCGGCGCGCCTGACGGTGCGTGAGGTCCAGCTGGCGCTTCATGGAGGCTTCCAGGCCTTCGCGCTCGCGAACCAGTTCGGTGACACCCAGAATCGCGGTGAGCGGATTGTTCAGCTCGTGAGCCACGCCGGCCAGCATCTGGCCCATCGCGGCCAGCTTTTCCGACTGGATGAGCTGCTCTTCCATGCGCTTCATATCGGTGACGTCGCGGCCGGAGAGCACCACGCCTTCAATGGCGTTCTTCTCGTCGAATAGCGGGCTCATATTGAAAAGCACGCGGCGCCATTCCCCGCTGCGGTGCATGACGCGGACTTCGACGGAACCAAAAGTCGTAGCGCCCGTGACCACACTCTTGTAGAGAGCTTCCAGATTGGGCACATCCTCCGGGTGCGTGCGCCCACCCAGCTTCCTGACGCTGTTGTCCTCGGCCGGGTGGCCGAAGGCGTCGCGGACGCGCGGGCTGACGAAGGTGTAGTTGGAGTTGGTGTCCAGAACCAGGATCAAGTCCGGGAAGCTGTCCACCAGGCGCCGGGCGAATTCCTGCTGCTGGTGCAGACGCCGCTCGATTTCGCGGCGCGCGGTCACGTCCATCAGCGCTCCCTGGTAGCGAATCACGCGCCCGGAGGGATCGCGGACGGCGGCCGCGGTGTTGAGGCAGGTGATGCGGGTGCCGTCTTTCTTGAGCAGGGTGATCTCGCGGCCTTCGAGCAGGGGCTGGCGCTCGACTTCCTGTTGCAAAGTGACCCGCAGCGGCTCGTCGGGAAAGACCTCGGAAACTTTCTTCTCGAGAAGCTCGGCTTTGCTGTCATAGCCGAGGATGCGGACCAGCGCCGGGTTCACGTCGAGAACCTGGTCTTCCGGTGTGACGATATAGATGCCTTCCTGCAGGGTCTCGAAAAGTTCGGTGAAACGCGCTTCGTTGCGGCGCGACGCGGTGATATCGCGGCCCAGGATGGTCATGCCGTGTACCTGGTTATCCCGCAGCATGGCATGGACCACGCAATCAAAGTAGTGAACGGTGTTGCGTTTGCGCAGGCGCACCTGCACGACGCCGGTCCAGTGGCGGCGCTCCATGAATTTCGGCATGGTGCGCTGGATGAGTTCGGCGCTTTCGCCGCCGACATCCTCCACAAACTCGGTCAGCGGATGGCCAATGATTTCCTGAAAGCTGGCGCCGACCAGCTCGGCGAAGCTGCGGTTTGCGGCGCGGATCTGGCCCTCGAGGGTCACCGAAACCAGGAGATCGTCGAAGGAGTCAATCAGGTCACGGTAGCCCTGCTGCGAGCGTTCAATCACCGCAAAAAGCTGGTCGAGCTGGCGGTCGCTGGGCGGGGCGGTGTCGCGATGCTCGATGCCGCGAACCAAACCGCGCAGCTCGGCGATTTCCTGGTTGCGCTTCCAGGCATAGGCGATGAAAAGGCCGACGAGAACGACGAGTCCAGGAAGCAGCGCCTCGTAGCGCACCGCGAGGGCGCGAATGTTGTCCCAGGAAGCGGTGACATAGGCGACGGTCAGGAGCCCGAGAAGAACGTAGGTGATGCGCCAAAGCTGGCGCTGGCCCTTTTCAAACTCGGCAAGGCGGTCCGATACGCCGAGACGCTGAGGGTCTTCGGGACGAGACGGCTGGCGCGAATCGTGCGGGTAGAGTTCTGGCATGGCGCCGCTGCTGGGTGCGCGTGAGGCTGGTGCGCGCCTTCCTCTTATTGTCCGCACGGGCAGGGGCGGCGGCAATCCGGGCGGCAAACGGCGGTAGCTTAGTGGTACCTGCCCGAGAGGGCCAACGGTGCTGAACTGGCTGGGTTCAACCGAGTGCCGATTGCCAGGCGCGGACCTTGCGGGCCATCTCCCAAACCAGGTCGTCCAGTGCCGCAGCAGACCGGGCGCAGCGGGTGTTGGTGAGCGCGGCCCAATGGAAACCGCCAGCGGTGCGCACCAGGATTGCGCTGGTTCCGCCAAGGTCGCCGGAGTGCCAGCGATTGCCCCGGTCGTTGACCGCCCAGCCGCGAGCATAGTTCGGCGCGACGGGACTGCGAGTGGTCATCAAAGCGACCGTTTCGGCGCGGAGGATCTTGCCGCTCGCTTCCGGGCCATCAAGTTGCAGCGAAAAGCGAACCAGATCCGAGGGCGAGGCGATCCAGCCCCCGTGCGAATCCATGCGCTGCACGTTGAGCGCGTAAGGATCGTCGTAATGCTGCTCGCCGGGAACCAGGGTCTGACCGTAGTAGAAAACTTCGCTGGGGGCGCGCTCCGCGATCGAATTGCCGGCGATGGACATGTCCGTGGCGCCGGAGGGCTGCAGGACGTTTTGCTTCACGAAATCGCGATAAGACTGGCCGCTGACCTTTTCGATGACCCGCCCGAGCAGACAGTAACCGAAATTCGAGTAAGCGAATTTGGCGCCGGGTGAATTCTGCAGCGGGATGGTATCGAGGGCCCACGAGATGAGATCGGCCTGGCTGAGCTCGGGGTGCGCGAACATCGGATCATGGCCGGGATCCCAGCCACCCGATGTGTGCGTCAGCAAATGGTCAATCGTGATGCGTTCGATGCCTGCCCCGTAGGGCCGGGTGCCATATTGGGTGCCGAGCAAACCGTTGTTCCCGATCACCGTGTCGTCGAGCCTCAGCTTCCCCTGCTCCACCAGGAGAAAAATGGCGGTCGACGTGATGGGTTTGCTGACGCTGGCGATGCGAAAGAGATTTTCTGTCGTCAGCGGAGCGTCGAAGCCGTGACCGATCAGGCCGAAGGCTTCGGCGTACGCGATGCGACCGTGTCGCGCGATGGCAACGGACAGGCCGGGGGCGGAAAATTGCTGGCGATATGCCTGCGCCGATTCGGCCATGGCCTTTTTCTCGGTGCTGGATATTTCGCCGTCGAACGGCGATCGGCACGCTGAGGAAAGGCCGGCTACGAATGCGGTGCCGCCAAGCAGGCACTTCAGCGAAGAACGGCGGGAGATGTTTCGAATCATGTCAGCTCAACGGAAACATATTAGTGCAGGGGCCGCGGCGCTTTGCAATGGCTCCCGCAGAAATAGCCGGACGGTTGCCGGATGGTGACCGGACCGTTGCTGGAAGCGATTCGAAAAAGACGGTAAACTCCTGCCTCGCTGCGACGTCCAACCGTTTCCGGAAAGCCCGCTCACGAGATGGCAAGCCAGGAATCGACCGCTCCGTTCGCACCTGCAAGAAGCGAAGTGAATCCGTGGCTGATTGCGGTGGTGGTGTCGCTGGCTGCGTTCATGGAAGTGCTGGACACGAGCATCGCCAACGTGGCGCTGCCGCACATCGCCGGCGATCTGGGCGCGAGCACGGACGAAAGCACCTGGGTGCTGACGTCGTACCTGGTTTCGAACGCGATCATCCTTCCGGTAAGCGGCTGGTTTACCGGAATTTTCGGACGCAAGCGCTTCTTCATGCTGTGCATCCTGATCTTCACGATCAGTTCCCTGCTGTGCGGCGTGGCATGGAGCCTCGGATTTCTGCTGTTCGCGCGGGTGCTGCAAGGAGCCGGAGGAGGAGGTCTGCAGCCGCTGGCGCAGGCGATCCTGGCCGATACGTTTCCGCCGGAGAAACGCGGTCTGGCGTTTTCGCTTTACGGGGTGACGGCGATCGTGGCGCCCTCGATCGGGCCGACACTGGGCGGGTGGATCACGGACAACTACTCGTGGCGCTGGATTTTCTACATCAATCTGCCAGTGGGGATCATTGCGCTGTTTCTGGTGTACCGGCTGATCGAAGATCCGGACTACATCCGGCGAAACGTGGGCAAATCGCTGCGCATTGACTACATCGGCTTCGGGCTGCTGGCGCTGGGGATCGGGGCGCTGCAAATCCTGCTGGACAAGGGGCAAGAAGACGACTGGTTTGGATCGAATTTCATCGTGACGCTGACGGTGATCGCGGTGACGTGCCTGGTGGCGCTGGTGTTTTACGAATGGAACCACAAGGAACCGATCGTGGATGTGCGGCTCTACAAAATCGGCAACTTCGCGACGGCGAACATGATGATGTTCATGGTCGGCGCGATTTCGTTTGCCTCCACGGTGCTGATGCCGCAATTTCTGCAGACGCTGCTGGGGTACACGGCGCAGAAGGCCGGGGTGGTTATGTCGGTGGCCGCGGTCATGCTGCTGATCGAGCTGCCGTTCGTGGGCCAGCTGACTACGCGCATACAGGCGCGCTATCTCATCGCCTTCGGGTGGCTGGCGCTGACCTGCACGATGTATCTCTCCACGCGGCGGATCGATCTGCAGATCAGCGCGGCTTCCGCGACGTGGCTGCGGATTCTGCAATACGTTCCGCTGGGATTCATTTTTATTCCCGCGTCCACAGCGGCATACAACGGCGTGGCGGCGGAGAAGAACAACGCGGTGGCAGGGCTGGTGAACTTCGTGCGCAATATGGGCAGCAGCGTGGGCACTTCGGTGGTGACGACACTGCTGGCGCGGCGTTCGCAGTTGCACCAGGACCGGCTCTCGGAGCGGGCCTCGCCGCTGAATGCGGATTTTCAGGCAACGATTGCGGGAATTGCGCGGCAGCTGGCGGAGGGCGGCATGAATTTCGCCGATGCGCAACGCCACGCGCTGGCGCGATTTTACGCGGGGCTGCAAGCGCAAGCGGCGGCTCTGGCCTATATAGATACCTATTTCGTGCTGGCGGTGGCGGCGGGGCTGATGTTCCTGCTGTCCTTCACGCTGCGCAAGAACAATCCGAGAGCGGCGCCAAAAGTCTCCGCGCACTAAACCGGTTCGCAAGAAATCCAGGCAGAAATAAAACGAGGGACCCGGCCAGGCCGAATCCCTCGTTTTGCGTTTTGATTGCCACGCAGCGGCGCTTGCGCGCCGGGTAGCCGGTTTTAGCCTTCGGTCGCGGCGTCGGCTTCGGTATCGGCGTCGCCATCCTTGCCGAGGAAGTCCAGCCCGGTGCCGTCGTCGGCAAGCAGGTCGGTGGTTTCCGGCAGCAGCTCTTCCACCGGAGCGGGAGGCGGCATTTCCGTCAGCAACTGCAGGCTGCGGTAGTGCTCGAGGCCCGTACCGGCGGGGATGAGCCGGCCCATGATGACGTTTTCCTTGAGGCCGCGCAGGTAATCCACCTTACCGGCGACCGCCGCCTCGGTGAGGACGCGGGTGGTCTCCTGGAAGCTGGCCGCGGAGATGAAGGAGTCGGTCGAGAGCGAAGCCTTGGTGATACCGAGCAAGAGCGGACGGCCCGTTGCGGGGCGGCCGCCTTCGGCGATCACGCGGTCGTTCTCTTCGCGGAAGCGGAACTTGTCCACCTGCTCTTCGAGAAGGAACGTGGTATCGCCAACGTCTTCGACTTTGACCCAGCGCATCATCTGGCGAACGATGGTTTCGATGTGCTTGTCGTTGATGTTCACACCCTGCAGGCGATAGACCTCTTGAATGGCGTTGACGAGGTAGGCCTGGGTGAACTTTTCCCCGAGCACGGCCAGCAAGTCGTGCAGGTTGAGCGGGCCGTCAATGAGGGCCTCGCCGGCCTTCACGTGCTCGCCTTCCTGCACGTTGATGTGCACGCCGCGCGGGATGGAATATTCCTTGGTGGTTTTACCGTCTTCGCTTTCGACGTAGATCTTGCGCAGGCCCTTGCTGATTTCGCCGTAGCGCACGACGCCGTCGATTTCGCCGATGACCGCGGGGTCCTTGGGCTTGCGGGTTTCGAAGAGTTCCACCACGCGCGGCAGACCGCCGGTGATGTCCTTGGTCTTGGTGGTTTCCCGGGGGATTTTCGCGAGAATGTCGCCGGGCTGCACGTCGTCGCCGTCCTTGACCATCAAGTGCGCGCGCGAGGGCATGAGGTACTTCTTCTTGACCTTGCCCGCGTTGTCGCGGATGAGGATGGCCGGCTGGTGCTTTTCGTCGCCGGGAGGCAGCGTCACCACGTCCTGCGAGAGGCCGGTGACTTCGTCCACCTGCTCCTCGATGGTAAGGCCGGGACGCAGGTCATCGAACTTCACCGAGCCGCCGGTTTCCGTGAGGATGGAGAAGGTGAACGGATCCCATTCGGCTAGAGTTTGGCCGTGAGTGACGTGTTCGCCATCCACCACGCGGAGACGGGCGCCGTAAACCACGTGGTAGCGTTCCTTTTCGCGGTTCTTCTCGTCCACGATGGCGACCAGGCCGGAACGGTTCATGGCGATGGCAGCGCCGCCGCGGCCCTCAACGTACTTGAGGTCCACGAACTTGACGATACCGTTGTTGCGCGCTTCGATGGTGGAGCGCTCGCTGACGCGCGTGGCGGTGCCGCCGATGTGGAAGGTACGCATGGTGAGCTGCGTGCCGGGTTCGCCGATGGACTGCGCGGCGATGACGCCGACGGCTTCACCGAGTTCGACCATGCGGCCGGTGGCCAGGTTGCGGCCGTAGCACAGGGCGCAAACGCCGCGGCGGGATTCGCAGGTGAGCACGGAGCGGATGCGCACGCGCTCGATACCCGCGGCCTGCACGGCATTGGCCAGCTCTTCGGTAATCTCCTGGTTGACCTCGACGATGACGTGACCTTCGAAGTCCTTGATCTTATCCAGGGAAACGCGGCCGACGATGCGGTCGCGCAACGGTTCGACTTCCACGCCGGCTTCGATGATGGGCTCGACGTAGATGCCTTCATTGGTGCCGCAATCGAGTTCGTTGATGATGACGTCCTGGGCCACGTCCACCAGGCGGCGGGTCAGGTAGCCGGAGTCCGCGGTCTTGAGCGCGGTATCGGCGAGACCCTTACGGGCACCGTGCGTGGAGATGAAGTACTGCAGCACGGTGAGACCTTCGCGAAAGTTGGAGGTGATGGGCGTCTCCATGACTTCGCCGGAGGGCTTGGCCATGAGGCCGCGCATACCGGAAAGCTGGCGAATCTGCTGTTTGGAGCCGCGGGCGCCGGAGTCGGCCATGACGTAGACCGGGTTGATGACGCCTTCCTTGTCGTGATTCTCCAGGGCTTTGAACATTTCGTCCGCGACCTTTTCGGTCACGTCGCCCCAGATAGAGATGATCTTGTTGTAGCGTTCGCCGTGGGTGATGGCGCCATCGAGGTATTGCTGCTGGACCTTGATGACTTCCTTTTCGGCGCCGTCCACGAGCTTGGTTTTGTCGCCCGGGATCAGCATGTCGTCAATACCGATGGAGATGCCGGACTTGGTGGCGTAGGTGAAACCCAGCGCCTTCAGGCGGTCGAGCAGGGCCACAGTGCCTTCCAGGCCGTAGCGCAGGTAGGCGAAGTACACCAGCTGCTGCACGCCCTTCTTCTTGAGCAAGCCGTTGATGTACGGCATGTGCGAAGGCAAGTGCGCGTTGAAAATCACGCGTCCGACGGTGGTCTGGATGAACTGGCGCTCCATCTTCACCGATTCGGTATGCGTGACGTCCTGGTTGTCGTAGGCGGTGACGAGGTCGATCACTTCGCCGGTGTAGCGCAGCCGGATCGGGGTGAGGAGTTCGACTTCACCCGCTTCCAGCGCGAGGATGACCTCTTCGGCGGAACCGAAGACGCGGCCTTCGCCCTTGGCACCGGGCTTGGACTTGGTGAGGTAATAGATGCCCAGCACCATGTCCTGCGACGGAACGGCCAGCGGCAGACCGTGCGCGGGAGAAAGAATGTTGCGCGAGCTGAGCATGAGCACCGACGCTTCGACCTGCGATTCGGGCGAGAGCGGAATGTGCACGGCCATCTGGTCGCCGTCAAAGTCCGCGTTGAACGCGGTGCAGACCAGCGGGTGAATGCGGATGGCCTTGCCTTCGACCAGGGTCGGTTCGAACGCCTGAATACCCAGGCGATGCAGGGTGGGGGCGCGGTTCAGAAGAACCGGGTGTTCCTTGATGACGTCTTCCAGGATGTCCCAGACCACGGATTCCTGCTGTTCCACCATTTCCTTGGCTTGCTTGATGGTGGTGCAGTGACCCTGCGCTTCCAGCTTGTGATAGATGAAGGGCTTGAAGAGTTCGAGAGCCATCTTCTTCGGCAGACCGCACTGGTTGAGCTTCAGTTCGGGGCCGACGACGATGACCGAGCGGCCGGAGTAGTCCACGCGCTTGCCGAGCAGGTTCTGGCGGAAACGGCCCTGCTTGCCCTTGAGCGTATCGCTGAGGGACTTGAGCGGGCGGTTGTTGGTGCCGCGCAGAACGCGGCCACGGCGGCCGTTATCGAACAGCGCGTCCACGGCTTCCTGGAGCATGCGCTTTTCGTTGCGGACGATGACGTCCGGGGCGCGGAGTTCCATGAGCTTCTTCAACCGGTTGTTGCGGTTGATGACGCGGCGATAGAGGTCGTTGAGGTCCGAGGTGGCGAAGCGGCCGCCATCGAGAGGCACCAGCGGGCGCAACTCGGGGGGAAGAACCGGGATCACGTCCAGGATCATCCATTCCGGCTTGTTGCCGCTTTTGCGGAAGGCTTCCAGCACCTTGAGGCGCTTGGCGTACTTAATGCGCTTCTGCAGCGACGCATCAACCTTCATCTTCTCGCGCAGTTCGTCGGCGAGCTTGTCCACATCCACGTGTTTGAGCAGTTCCTTGATGGCTTCGGCGCCCATGCGCGCGGTGAACTGACCCGGATATTCCTGGGCCAGCTTGCGGTATTCCTCTTCCTGCAGGACCTGACGTTCCTTGAGGATGGCGACTTCGCCGGTATCCACCACGACGAACGCCTCGAAGTAGAGAATGCGCTCCAGGTCGCGCATGGAAATGTCCAGAAGGTAGCCGATGCGGCTGGGCAGGCCCTTGAAGAACCAGACATGCGAGCAGGGCGAAGCCAGCTCAATGTGGCCCAGGCGTTCCCGGCGGACTTTGGACAAGGTGACTTCGACGCCGCACTTGTCGCAAATGACGCCGCGGTGCTTCATGCGCTTGTACTTGCCGCAGAGGCATTCCCAGTCGGTGACCGGACCAAAAATCTTGGCGCAGAACAGGCCGTCCCGCTCGGGCTTGAAGGTGCGGTAGTTGATGGTCTCCGGCTTGGTGACTTCACCGTGCGACCAGGAGCGAATTTTCTCCGGGCTGGCGAGGCTGATGCGAATGGAATCGAAATCGGCGATCAGGCTAGCGCGATCATAAGGGCTGCTGCGATACAAGGTTGTTTCCTCCCTGCCCCGGCTTTCGCCGGAGCCGCGGATCGTTTTTGAGGCGATCCGGCTGAGAACCCGTTCCACTGCCCAGGGCTGAATTCCCAGGCGACAAAACCGAGGTGAGGGCGCGGGTTGCGCCGCGCCCCAACCGGAAGAATCAGTCGGCGGCTTTTTCCGCCGGTTTCTGCCGCTTCATGAGTTCCACGTCCAGGCAGAGCGACTGCAGCTCGCGCACCAGAACGTTGAACGATTCGGGAACGCCCGGCTCGATGCCCGGCTCGCCCTTGACGATGGCCTCGTAAATCTTGGCGCGGCCATAGACGTCGTCGGACTTTGCCGTGAGCAACTCCTGGAGAATGTGCGCCGCGCCATAGGCCTCGAGCGCCCACACTTCCATTTCACCGAAGCGCTGCCCGCCGAACTGCGCCTTGCCGCCCAGCGGTTGCTGGGTGATCAGCGAGTACGGACCGATGGAGCGAGCGTGAATCTTGTCGTCCACCAGGTGCGACAGCTTGAGCATGTAGATGTAACCGACGGTGACCGGCTGGTCGAACATGTCGCCGGTCATGCCGTCGAAGAGGTTGATCTTGCCGGCGTTCGGCAGGCCCGCGACTTCCAGCAGGTGGCGGATTTCCGTTTCGCGTGCGCCATCGAACACCGGCGTGGCGAACGGAATGCCGTCGCGGAAGCCTTCGGCAATTTCCAGAAGCTCGTCGTCTTCCAGCTTGGCGAGCGACTTCCAGATGGCGGTATCCGTGAAAACTTCACGGAACCAGCGGCGGACCGCTTCGGCGCGCACTTCCTTGCTGAGCAGGCGCTTCAAGCTGTTGCCGAGTTCCTTGCCGGCCCAGCCGAGGTGCGTTTCGAGAATCTGTCCGACGTTCATACGCGACGGCACGCCGAGCGGGTTGAGCACGATTTCGACCGGGGTGCCGTCCGGAAGGTAAGGCATGTCCTCGTCCGGAACGATGCGCGCGATAACGCCCTTGTTGCCGTGGCGGCCGGCCATTTTGTCGCCGATGGAAAGCTTGCGCTTCATGGCGATATACACCTTGACCAGCTTGATGACGCCCGGGGGCAGCTCGTCGCCCTTCTTGAGCTTTTCCTTGCGCTCTTCGGTGATCTTGCGGAGGACGTCGATCTGGCGCGACGTCATCTCCTCGACCTCTTCGATCTTTTCGATCAAGAGGGGATCCTTCTCGTTGAGCTTGAGGCGCTTCAAGTTGCGCGTGGAGATCTTTTCGATCAGGTCGCGCGTGAGTTCGGTGCCCTTTACGAGCAGGCGCTTGTTGGTCTTTTCGTCGTGCAGGTCGGCCTGGAGAATCTTGCCGCCCAGCAGATCGGAGAGACGCTTGAGGCGCTCGTCGGTGAGGATGCGGATTTCGTCGGCCAGGTTCTTTTCCAGCTTGAACACCTGGGACGCTTCGATGGCCTTGTGGCGCTCGTCCTTTTCTCCGCCCTTACGGGTGAAGATTTTTACGTCCACGATGGTGCCTTCGATGCCCGGCGGGCAATAGAGCGAAGCGTCGCGCACGTCGCCGGCCTTTTCGCCGAAGATGGCGCGCAGCAGCTTTTCTTCCGGGGTCAGCGTGGTTTCGCCCTTGGGCGTGACCTTGCCGACCAGGATGTCGCCCGGCTTGACCACCGCGCCGATGCGGATGACGCCGCTTTCGTCGAGGTTGCGCAGGAACGATTCGCTGATGTTGGGGATGTCGCGCGTGACTTCTTCCGGACCGAGCTTGGTATCGCGCGCTTCGATTTCATATTCCTCGATGTGAATCGAGGTGTAGTAATCGTCCTTGACCAGCTTCTCGCTGACCAGGATGGCGTCTTCGAAGTTGTAGCCGCGCCAGGGCACGAAAGCCACCAGCACGTTGCGGCCGAGAGCCAGTTCGCCGCGGTCGGTGCAAGGACCATCGGCAAGAACCTGACCCTTCTTCACGCGGTCGCCCACGCGAACCAGCGGCTTCTGGTTAATGCAAGTGTTCTGGTTGGAGCGCTTGAACTTGATGAGCGTATAGATGTCCGCGCCCACTTCGCGGCTGAGCACGCCGGAATGGTCGGATTCCACGCGCACGATGATGCGCTCGGAGTCCACCTGGTCCACGATGCCGTCGCGCTTGCACAGCACGACCGCGCCGGAATCGCGAGCGGTGACGCGTTCCATGCCGGTGCCGACCAGCGGGGCTTCGCCGCGGATGAGCGGCACGCCCTGGCGCTGCATGTTGGAACCCATGAGTGCGCGGTTGGCGTCGTCGTTTTCGAGGAACGGAATCAAGCTGGCGGCAACGCTGACCAGCTGTTTGGGCGAAACGTCAACGTAGTCCACTTCCTCGCGGTTCTTCAGCACGAAGTTGCCGGCCTGCCGGCAGTTGACGAGCTCGGTGGTGATGCGCAGCCTTTCATCGAGCGCGACGTTGGCCTGGGCGACCACGTACTTGTCCTCTTCCCAGGCAGACAGATAGAAGCAATAGGGTTCGTAGACGACCTTGCGCCGCTTCAGCTCGTCGTTGAGCTCTTCCACGCGGTCGCGTTCGATGATTTCGCCGGCCTTGAATTCGGAATCGCCGGCGTTGACCACCTGCACGTAGTCAATGATGCGGCCGCCCTTGACCTTGCGATAGGGCGACTCAATGAAACCGTAATCATTGATGCGGGCAAAGCAGCTGAGCGAGCTGATCAGGCCGATGTTCGGACCTTCCGGCGTTTCGATCGGGCAAATACGGCCGTAGTGCGTGGGGTGCACGTCGCGCACTTCGAAGCCCGCGCGCTCGCGCGAGAGACCGCCGGGTCCCAGCGCGGAGAGACGCCGCTTGTGGGTGATTTCGCTGAGCGGGTTGGTCTGGTCCATGAACTG
>DATKLU010000113.1:0-4111 GCA_035542235.1 Dongiaceae bacterium | reverse complement strand
TCCTGGGTAATGAGGCTTTCCTTTAGTAGAATTTCGCCTAAACGGACAGACATCCGCAGCGCTCCCTGGAAAACGTGCACCCAACGCTCAACATAGCAAAGAGGCTGGTTGCGCGTTGCCAGTTTTTGTTACCCCGTTGTGAATTCGCTAATACCTGTACAGTTGAACAGGGTCTAGGAAGCGCGGCCAGTGTCGCATCCTTGACTTGCCGATGGGCGCTGGATATCTTGCGAAAGAGATGTCTACAAGCCTCTTTTTGCCAGACTCCCCATCGCAGCGCGCTCCGGTTCGCCCCGCACGGCACAAGCGATCGGACCCGCGGCGGAAGCTGCCGCCGCCCCTCCCCGTCCTCCAGGAATATTTTGATGCACTTTTCGCGGCGCACGGCGAGCAGCACTGGTGGCAGCCCGGCCGCACGGCGTTCCAGGTGATTGTCGGCGCCATCCTGGTCCAAAACACGGCGTGGATCAACGCCGCCCGTGCCATCGCGAATCTCCGGGCCGCCCGGCTGCTGACGCCCGCTTCCGTGGAGAAGGTCCCGCTGGCCAAATTGACGCGCCTGGTGCGCCCCTCGGGGTACTACCGGCAGAAGGCCCGGAAGCTGAAGGCCTTCGTGCGCTTCTTGCGCGAGCACCATCGCGGGTCGATGAAGGCGATGTTCCGGACGCCGACACCAGAGCTGCGGGCGCAACTCCTGGGCGTGCACGGCATCGGCCCGGAGACCGCCGACTCCATCCTGCTGTATGCAGGGAACCACCCGGTGTTTGTTGTGGACGCCTATGCCCGGCGTATTCTCGAACGTCATGGGCTCGCACATGGAAAACTATCCTACGAGGAAGTGCGAGGGCTGTTCGAGCAAAGTCTACCGAACGACCCGCAGCTGTTCAACGAATTTCATGCCCTGATCGTCCGCACCGGCAAGCACCACTGCTTCAAGCGCGCCCCGGTTTGTTCGAGCTGCGCGCTTCGCCCCTTCCTGCCGCGTCCCGTTGAAGGTTCCCGATGAGCCCCGCCAGCAACAAGCTCCGCGTGCAGCTCATACTCGGCGGAGTCTTCGTCACTTTGCTCCTCGGCGCGGTGTTCACCATGGGCTCGCTGGACGTGCCCATCGAGCCGCAATCCTGGCGCGAGGTCATCGCGCTCTTCGCCGTCAACAGCTTCATCACCGCGTCCCTGCTCATCTTCGGCCTGATCCTGATCCGCGGCATCGTTCGCCTGCGCATGGAGCAGAGCAAGGCGCAGCTCGGCGCGCGGTTTAAGACCAAGATGGTCGTGGGGGCGATGGCCATTTCCCTGCTCCCCATTATGTTCATGTTTTTCGTCAGCTATTCCCTGCTGAACCGCACCCTCGGCCGCTGGTTCCCGCGCCCCCTCGAAATCGCCTCCGAAGAAACCCAGAAGCTGCTGAACGATCTCGGCCACAATTCTCTTCCCCGACTGCATACCCTCGGCTACCAACTCGCCTCGCACGCCGGCGATCCGCAGGATCCCTTCCTGGAGCGCGCCTTCGCCCTTGGCCTGGACGCCGTGTGGGTTTATGACGCAAAAGGAAATTTCCTGAAAGGGGGCGTCGTTTGCGACGAGCAGCCCGAAGACCGCTCGCAAAGCACCTGCATCATCGACGGGGAAAAGGGTGCGCTGAAAACCACGCTGCCCAGCGGCGTCGAAGTATGGCAAGCCAAGGGACAGACGTACTTCGCGGCCGCCATCCCCGTGCGGCTCAGCCCCACGGAAACGGGCTCCCTGGTTACCGCGTATCGCACCAGTCCGGACTTCCTCGGCCGGTTGCAAGTCATTCAAGCGCAGACCCGCGAATACGAAAATGTGAAGCAGAACCTGCGCGCGCTCAAGCGCCAGATGCTCCTGATTCTATTTTTCTTCACGTTGCTGGTCCTTTCCGCCGCCATGTGGGTCGCCCTGTTCCTCGCCAAGCAAGTCACCGTCCCGATCCAGGCCCTTGCCGAGGGCACGCGCGAGGTCTCTTCCGGGAATTTCGACTATCAAGTTCCAGAGCAGGTCCAGGACGAACTCGGCGTTCTGGTTCATTCCTTCAACACCATGACCACGCAGCTCCGCGATTCCCGCTCGCAGATTGACGAGTTTACGCGGAATCTGCAGCAAGCCGTGCAGGAGCTCGAACGCCGCCGCCAGCTGATGGAAACGGTGCTTGAAAACATTCCCGCCGGCGTCATCTCTCTGAATGCCGAGGGCGCCATCCTTCGGACGAACGCGGCGCTGGCGCGGATGTTCGATCTCGGAGAAAAGGGTGTTGAGTCGCTGGAATCGCTGCTCGGCGTGGAACCGCATCGCACCGTGCAAGCCCTGATGCGGCGCGCGCTGCGTATGGGGGTCGTCTCCCGCGAAATCGAAGTGACGGTAAACGGCCGCTTGCGGCACCTGGCGGTCACCGTTAGTTCCATTGGCCCCCGCCGCGCCAACTTGGGTTACATTCTCGTTTTCGACGACCTCACCGAAGTCCTCCTCGCCCAGCGTTCCGCCGCCTGGCAGGAAGTGGCCCGCCGCATCGCCCACGAAATCAAGAATCCGCTTACGCCCATCCAGCTTTCCGCGCAGCGCCTGACCCACCACTTAGAACGCCGCGCCGAATCCAACGAACCTGCCAAGGATCCCGAACTGACGCGCCTCACCCAGGAATGCTCCGGCCTGATCGTTCGGGAAGTCGCCACGCTCTCTTCGCTCGTCAACGAATTCTCACAGTTCGTCCGCTTCCCCACCGCCAGGCTCCAACCCAGCGACGCCAACACGACCGTCCAGGAGGCCATCCAGCTGTTTTCCGGACGCCTCGATGGCATTCAACTCAAGACTTCGCTCGAGCGCAATCTCCCCGCGATTCGCGCCGACAGCCAGCTGCTGCGCAGCGTGATCGTCAATTTAATCGACAATGCCGCCGAGGCTTTGGAAGGCGAAGCGTTCCGCGAAATCGGGGTCGCCACGCATTTGCGCCCGGAATCCGATACTATTGAAATTTCCGTTTCCGACACCGGCAAAGGCATCTCGCCGGAGGACAAGGACAAACTCTTCTTGCCTCACTTTTCCACCAAGGATCGCGGCACAGGGCTTGGACTGGCCATCTCCGCCCGCATTATTTCCGAGCATGGCGGCTCGCTGCGCATGGAGGACAACCAGCCGCGCGGCTCGCGCTTCGTCATTGAACTTCCCGTTGCCGAGCAGCCCGCCGCCACCGCCCCCGAACGCGCCGGAGCCGAAACCGCCAGAGACGACCAGGATCGATGAGCGCTTACCCAAAAATTCTCATCGTGGATGATGAAGCCGGCATCCGCGAGTCACTCGCCTCCATCCTTCGCGACGAGCATTATTTTGTAGAAGCGGTGGAGTCCGCTGAGGTCGCCCTCGAGCGCATCGCCGCCGACTCTTACGCCGTTGTGCTCCTCGACGTGTGGCTGCCGGGGATGGACGGCATGGAAGCCCTCAGCCGCATTCAGAGCTTCGCGCAGCCGCCGCTGGTTATCATCATCTCTGGCCACGGCACGATCGAAACGGCCGTGCGCGCCACAAAGCTGGGCGCTTTCGACTTCATCGAAAAACCGCTCTCCCTCGAAAAAGTGATCGTCCTGGTTCGCAACGCAATCCAGCAGCGCCGGTTGCAGGAAGAAAATCAGCTGCTGCGCTCCGAGCTTGGCCACCGCTATCGCATCGTCGGCGACAGCGTGCCGATGAAGGCCCTTCGCCAGCAGATCGCCGTGACCGGCCCAACCAACGGCCGCGTCTTGATTTTTGGGGAGAGCGGCACCGGCAAAGAACTCGTCGCGCGCTCTCTGCACGCCGCCAGCCTGCGCAGCAAAGGTGCTTTTGTCGAGGTGAACTGCGCCGCCATCCCCGAAGAGCTCATCGAATCCGAACTCTTCGGCCATATGAAGGGCAGCTTCACCGGAGCCAGCGAAGACAAAATCGGAAAATTCGCGAAGGCCGACGGCGGTACGCTGTTTCTGGACGAAGTCGGGGACATGAGCCTGCGGACGCAATCGAAGGTGTTGCGCGTGCTGGAAGAACAGCGCTTTGAACGCGTCGGGTCGAACGAGACCACGCACGTGGACGTACGCGTCATCGCCGCCACCAACAAAAATCTCGA
>DATKLU010000112.1:0-3248 GCA_035542235.1 Dongiaceae bacterium | reverse complement strand
AGATCGCCATCATCAACAACGGATTCCTCGGAATGGTCCGCCAGTGGCAGGAATTCTTCTATGACAAGCGCTACGCCGCAACGCCGCTCGTGAATCCCGATTTCGCCAAGCTTGCGGAAGCCTACGGCATTCGTTCCATGTCGGTGAGCAGCCGCGCGGACGTGATCTCGTCAGTGCAGGCCGCGCGCCAGCATCCCGGACCGGTGCTCATCGACTTCCACGTCGAGCAGGAAGATTCGGTGTACCCGATGGTGCCTGCGGGCGCGGCGCTGCACGACATGATTCGCCGCCCGAACAACCCGCTGGTCGAAACAGCTTCGGAACCGTAGCACAGCCCTTCCTGGCTGCGCGCGTGAGCGGCGAGGGAAATTACACGGCATGGGTGGAGTTGCCGGGGTGCGTAGGGCCTGGCGAAGAGATGAACGTTTATCGAGAGCCAGCTGGTCGGACTGAACCGCGAAGGACATTAGGCTGCACAGGCAGGAATGCCTGTGCCACCAAGAGTTGAGGAAGCTATGCAAACGATTGTCGCTTATGTCGAAAACAAGCCGGGCGTGCTGAACCGCGTGGCGTCGCTCACCCGCCGCCTGGCCATCAACATTGATTCGCTTACCGTGGGCCCCACGGAAAACGAAGAAATTGCCCGCATGACGATTTGCGCGCACACCGATGAGCGCGGCGCGCACCGCCTGGAAGCGAGCCTTGAGAAGCTCGTGGATGTGCTCCTGGCGGAGAACATTACCGATCGGCCGATGCTGGAGCGCGATCTGGCCTTGATCAAGGTTGCCGCGGACCAGCAGAACCGCCCGCACCTGATGGAACTCATCAAGGTATTCCGCGGCCGAGTGGTGGATGTGGCTCCGGAATCGCTGATCGTGGAGGTTTCCGGCACGGTGGACAAGATCGACGGGCTGCTCGAGGTGCTGCGCCCGTTCGGCGTGCTGGAGATGGCGCGCACGGGCCGCATCGCGATGACCCGCGGGAATGATCTGCTGCGGCCGCCAGCGGAATCGGGACAAAAAGCGGCGGCGACGAAAACGCCTGCGGGGAGGTAAAAACGGCCACGCCGGCGAACAAGTTCTTGGCCACCTGAGGTGGCCGCTACTCACGAAAGGAATGAAATGGCTAACCTGTATTACGACAAAGACGCGGACCTCTCCCTGATCCAAGGCAAGAAGGTCGCCATCATCGGCTATGGATCGCAAGGGCACGCACACGCGCTCAACCTGCGCGATTCCGGGGTTTCCGTAGCGGTGGGCCTGCCGGAGGGCAGCGCTTCCCGCGCCAAGGCGGAAAAAGACGGCCTCACCGTGAAGACGCCCGCGGAAGCCGCGGCCTGGGCCGATGTCATCATGATCCTCGCGCCGGACACCAAGCAGCCGAAACTCTATAAGGAAGCCATCGAGCCGCACCTGACCGCCGGCAAAACGCTGATGTTTGCCCACGGGTTCAACATTCGCTATGGCGCGATCAAGCCGCCCAAGAACGTGGACGTCAGCATGATTGCGCCGAAAGCGCCAGGGCACCGCGTGCGCGAAGTGTTCGTCGAAGGCGGAGGCACGCCGGCGTTGATCGCGGTGGAGCAGGACGCCACGGGGCACGCGAAGGCCCAGGCGCTTTCCTATGCCAAGGGGCTGGGCACCACGCGCGCAGGCGTTTTGGAAACCACGTTCACCGAAGAGACGGAAACCGATCTTTTCGGCGAGCAAGCGGTGCTGTGCGGCGGCGTGAGCGAACTGATCAAGGCGGGCTTCGAGACGCTGGTCGAGGCCGGCTATCAGCCGGAAGTGGCTTACTTCGAGTGCCTGCACGAACTGAAGCTGATCGTGGACCTCATTTATCGCGGCGGCCTGAGCTATATGCGCTACTCGGTGAGCGATACGGCCGAGCAGGGGGATTATCACGCCGGCAAACAAATCGTGACGCCGCAGACGCGCGAGGCGATGAAGCAGCTCCTCGCGGGAATTCGCGATGGAAGTTTTGCGAAAGCATGGATTGAAGAAAACGAAAAGGGCTGCCCGAACTTCCTTGCCCGCCGCAAGGCGGAACAGCAACAGCAGATCGAACAGATCGGATTGAAGCTGCGCGCGATGATGCCGTTCCTGAATCCGGTGGTGGCGCCCGGACTCGAAGCTGCTTCTACGGCAAAGAAGTAGCGCTCCAGGCCGGGGCTTGCGTGGCGGCACGCGGCAACCCCGAGCTGTGGAGAGGGCCAGTCTGCCTTTTGGCGCCGGCTGCAGTATCATTTGGCGCATGACGAAAGCAGGCGAACCGCTTCTGGTGCTGGGCACATCCTCGTTCACCGCGGAGGGCTGGGAAAAATCGTTTTATCCCAAAGGAACCGAGGCGCGCGACTATCTCAGTTACTACGCCACCCAGTTCCCTGCCGTTGAAGTAGATGCCACCTTTTATCGCATCCCGTCGGTGTCGACCACGAAGGGCTGGTACGCGAAGACGCCGCCGGGTTTCCTGTTTGCCTTGAAAGCGCCGCAGGAGATCACGCACGAAAAAGTGCTTACGGACGCCGAACCGGTCTTCCAGGAATTCCTGCTCGCCACCGAACCGCTGGGGGAAAAATTCGCGGTAATCCTGCTGCAATTTCCGTATTTCAATAAGAAGGCGTTCCCTTCCCCGGCGGAATTTCTGGCTCGTCTGAAGCCATTCCTCGACAAGCTCCCGAAAGCGCCTCGCTTCGCACTCGAAATCCGCAACAAGTATTGGCTGGGTCCACCTCTTTTCGATCTACTGCGCAAGAACAATGTGGCGCTGGCTCTGATCGATCATCCGTGGATGCCGCGGCCGCGCGAATGGTTCGCCAAGGGCGACGCGATCACCGCGGATTTCACTTATATCCGCTGGCTGGGCGACCGCAAAGGCATCGAAGAACACACCAAGCTATGGGACAAAACGGTCGTGGACCGGACCGGCGAATTGCAGGAATGGGTGGAGGCTTGCCGGAATTTCATGAAGCGCAAGATTCGGGTTTTCGCATTCGCCAACAATCACTATGGGGGCTACGCGCCGGATACGCTGCGGTTGTTCGAGAAGCTGATGGAGAAGAGCTGACGGTTTGGGTGGGAAAAAACCGCCCGCCTCGGAACACGGGCCTGCCGCAGGAATGTTCAGCCCAGGTTAGTCTTGCCCATCTCGGCCACGCGGCGCTCGTAAATCATCTCGCAGTCGCCTTTTTTGTTCTTGAAGCGAAACACGATTTTGTGTCCGGCTTCGATCTTTGCGCGAGACTTCAG
>DATKLU010000111.1:0-25004 GCA_035542235.1 Dongiaceae bacterium | reverse complement strand
GTTCGGCGGAGGCGGGCGCCGCAGCCGCACCCGGGCGCAGCGCGGCGCGGACTTGCGCTACGACATGACGCTGACATTTGACGAAGCGGCCTCCGGTGTTTCCACCAAAATCAAGCTGCCAAAGCAGGAGTTGTGCAAGGCCTGCCACGGAACGGGCGCGAAGGCCGGCACCGGCGCCAGCGCGTGCCAGACCTGCGGCGGCCGCGGCCAGCTGGCGTACCAGCAGGGTTTTTTCACGATCACGCGAACCTGCCCGGCGTGCCAGGGCGCGGGGCAAGTGATCAAGGAGCGTTGCGCCGAGTGCCGCGGGCAGGGCAGGCTGGAGCGCGAGAAAACCATTGATCTGCGCGTGCCTGCGGGCGTGGACAGCGGGACGCGCCTGCGCATTCCCGGCGAGGGCGAACCGGGGGCCAACGGAGGTCCGGCCGGCGACTTGTACGTCGTGCTGGAAGTAAAAGAGCATTCCTTCTTTGAGCGGCGCGGCGCGGACCTGTACGCGACGATTCCGGTGAGCGTGGCGCAAGCGGCGCTCGGCACGGACATCGCAGTGCCGGGGCTCATCGGCGAAGAGCGCTTGAAAATTCCGGAAGGCACGCAGAGCGGCGCGGTGTTTCGCGTCAAAGGACATGGATTGCCCGATCCGCGGGGCGGCGGCAAAGGCGATCTCTACTACCACGTCCGCGTGATTACGCCCTCCAAGCTGACGCGCGAGCAGCGCAAACTGCTGGAGCAACTCGGCGCCACGCTGAAGGTGGACAACAAGCCGGCGGAACGCGGCTCTTCCATTTTCGATAAAGTGAAGGATATCTTCGGCTGATTCCAGCCGCGCGGAGCATCGGTGCGCAGACGGTTCTTTGTGGAGGCATTCGATGGCGGCCGCGCGGTGCTGACGGGCGAAGGCGCGCATCACCTGGGCCGCGTCTTGCGGGCGGAGCCCGGTCAGTTGTACGAGTTGAGCGATGGCATGTCGGTATGGCTCGGCAGGATTTCGTCCGCAGGCAAGGATGAAGTCGCGTTCGAGCTGGTGGAAGAGATTGCCGCCGGAAAGTCCTCCCTGGAGATCACGCTGCTGCTGGCCGTGGTCAAATTCGACGCATTCGAGTGGGCCATCGAGAAGGCCACGGAACTGGGAGTGAGTCGCATTGTGCCTCTGGCCGCGGCCCGCAGCGAAAAGGGGCTGCTGGGCGGCGCGGAAAAGCGTGCCGAACGCTGGAAAAGAATCGTCTTTGAGGCTTCGCAGCAGTCGCGCCGCGTCAGGTTGCCGGCGATTTTGCCGGTGACGGCGCCGCGCGCCGCCTTCGCCGACGCCAGCCATCGTTTGAAGCTCATGCTTTCGGAGCGGGCGGATGCGCAATCGCTGCGCAGTGCCTTAAACGACGAGCCGCGCGGAGAGAGCGTCGCCCTGGCCATCGGTCCGGAAGGCGGCTGGACGGAAGAAGAGTTCGCGCTGGCACGCCGCGCGGAGTTCCGCGAGGTCTCGCTGGGCTCGCTGATTTTGCGGACCGAGACTGCCGTGACCGCGGCGCTCGCCAGCGTGAATTTTGCGTGGGGTTGAACTTGCAGAGCAGTCTTGGCGTTTGCGCCACAGGCAGGTAGGATGACGGGCATGCGTTGCTGGCAAAACTTCGGATTGGCCTGCGGCCTGGCGTGCGCGGCGCTGCTGGCTGGAGCGTGTCCTGCGGCGGCGCAGGATCGTCCGCTGCAAACGGTGGACACCCAGACGGTCCCGGCCGGCGTGCTGCGAACGGAGGTCGGGTTCGATTTCCTGCAGGACGTTGGCTTTCCGCTATCGGGCCTGCGTGGGGACGAGACCTCGGTTGGCGTGGTGGACCTGCGCATGGGCGTGGGCAAGATCGCGGAAATCGAAGTCGAAGGCGCGATCCAGAATTTTCTGGATGTGAAGTCGCAAGGCACATCGTTCGTGCCTAATCTGGCTTTGACCGGCGTCAACTCCACCCACGATACCGGCGACTTCAGGCTTTCGACGAAGATTCGGCTGTTCAAGAACGAAGGGAAGCGCCCCGGGCTGGCGTTCAAGTTCGGCTTCATCATGCCGAATTCCAACCAGGCCCGCGGCATCGGGACCAACTCGACCAACGTCTACGCCCTGCTCGCGCTGGAAGAGCAGATTCAGAAGCTGACGGTCTTCGGAAATCTCGGGCTGGAGATCCTGCAGGCGCCGAACGCGCTGTTTACCCAGAACGACGTGCTCATGTACGGCGGGGCATTCAAGTATCCCATTCATCCCCGTGTGAATATCGTGGGCGAAGTCAACGGCATCTACTCCTCGCGAAGCATCAACGACGCGCTGATCGGCACGCAAAGCAGCGGACAAGCGCGCTTTGGCCTGCAGATTAAGGCGGGCGGCTTCACCTGGGATCTGGCGGGCGTTCGCGGGCTGAATAAATACGATCCGCGCTCCGGCTTCGTCTTCGGCGTGAGCAAAGATTTCAATCTCTTCGATTACAACAAGATCAGCGAGTAGTCCTTCCCCGGCAATCGCGACATTGCAAGCATCCCCAAGCGCTCGCTGCAGCGTCAGATTGATTCTGGTCAGCCGAACGCCTCGCGTGTTATAAAAGGAAGAGACGCAGCAATGTCGAATACGGACGAGCGCACCCCACCCTCCGACGCGAATCCATCTGACCTTTCTATTGAAAATTCCGCACGTGGTCCGGAGGAGAAAAAGCCGGCTCCGGAGAGGCACGCTCACCTGCGGCACGAGATCCGGGTGTGGACGCGGGACCTGCTGATTGCCATCGGCCTGGCCCTGGTCATCATCATTTTTCTGTACCAGCCGGTAAAGGTGGAAGGCACGAGCATGGCGCCGCTGCTTTCCGATCAGGAACGCATTTTTATCAACAAGTTTGTGTATCGCTTCGAGCCGATTCATCGCGGCGATGTGGTGGTGTTCTGGTATCCTCTTGACCGCACGAAGTCGTTCATCAAGCGGGTGATTGCGCTGCCGGGAGAAAGCGTGGAGATCCGGCAAGGCGTGGTGTACGTGGATGGGCAGGAGATCAAAGAGCCGTACGTCCCCGCGCAGTACGAGGATTTGAGCGATTACGGTCCGGTGCGCGTTCCGCCCAGCATGTACTTTGTGATGGGCGACCATCGCATCAGCTCGAACGACTCGCGCGTTTTTGGCCCGGTCCCCAGCCGGTTTATCTACGGTCGCGCAGTATTTGCCTACTGGCCCGTGGATCACTTTGGTTCGCTTTCGACGGCCGAAGCGCAGGAAAAATGAGCAACGGAGGCTACACTGACCGAGATTCTGCATCGCCCCGCAATTCTGGCGCTCGAGGACGGGCGCGTCTTTAACGGCCGCGCGGCGGGCGCGGTCACGCGCCGTGGCGGCGAAGTTGTTTTCAATACCAGTCTTACCGGCTATCAGGAAGTATTCACCGACCCGAGTTATGCCGGGCAGATTGTCTGCCTGACGTACCCGCATATCGGAAACGTCGGCGCCAACCTGGACGACGAGGAATCGTCGAAACCCTACATTGAGTCGCTGATCGTGCGGGAGTTTTCGCACGTCGCCTCGAACTGGCGGTCCACCGAGACCGCGCACCTGTATTTGAACCGGCACAGGATTCCCGTGATCTGGGACATCGATACCCGCGCCCTGGTGCTGCACATCCGCAAGCACGGCGCGCTGCGCGGCATGGTTGCCACGGACGGCACGCCCGCCGACCAGCTAATTCACGAAGCCAAGCAATTGCCGACGATGGCCGGGCAGGAACTGGCTAGCCGGGTCAGTTGCGCGAAGCCGTACGACTGGACCAAGGGTTCGATTGAGCTGGCGACGTCGCCGTGGTCGGAAGAGATGGGCGAGGCGGCGGCGCACGACGACGCGCAGAAATTTCGAGTGGTGGCGTACGACTTCGGCATCAAGCAGAACATTCTGCGCCTGCTGACGGATCACCATTGCGAAGTGGGCGTCGTCCCCGCGCATACTTCCGCCGAAGACGTGCTGGGTATGCAGCCGGACGGGGTGTTTCTCTCGAATGGCCCCGGCGACCCCGAGCCCATGGAATACGCAGTGCAGAACGTGCGCAAGCTGGCCGGCAAGGTGCCCGTCTTCGGTATCTGCCTGGGCCACCAGGTGTGCGGGCTGGCGCTGGGCGGCAAGACCTTCAAGCTCAAATTCGGGCACCACGGCTCGAATCATCCGGTAAAAAACCTGCTGACGAACCAGATCGAGATTACCGCGCAGAACCACGGGTTTTGCGTGGATCCGGACTCGCTGCCCGCAAGCGACGTGGAAGTGACGCATCTGAATTTGAACGACAACACCAACGAAGGCATGCGGCACAAGTCGTTGCCGCTGTTCAGCGTGCAGTACCATCCGGAGGCGTCTCCGGGGCCGCACGATTCGCATTACTTGTTCACGCAGTTCACCGATTTGATGAAGGAATGGAAGTCGCCGGGCAGTTCGCGACGATGAGCCGTCGGTCATTCCGAGCGAAGCGAAGGACCCAGTAGCTGCGGTAAGAAGCTCCAGGTTGAAGGGAAAAGATGCCGAAGCGCAAGGACATCAAGAAGATTCTGATCATCGGGTCGGGGCCGATCATCATCGGGCAGGCCTGCGAATTCGACTACTCGGGAGCCCAGGCCTGCAAGGCGCTGCGCGCCGAGGGTTACGAGACCGTTTTGGTCAACTCGAATCCCGCCACGATCATGACCGACCCGGAGATGGCGGACCGCACCTACATCGAGCCGCTTTCGAAGGAGTATCTGGAGTCCATCATCATCAAGGAGCGGCCGGATGCATTGCTGCCAACGGTCGGCGGGCAGACCGCTCTGAACCTTGCGGTGGAACTGGCAGAAGGCGGCATCCTCGAAAAGCACAAAGTGGAAATGATTGGCGCATCGCTGCGCGCGATCAAGGTGGCGGAAGACCGCCTGTGGTTCAAGGACGCCTGCCGGAAAATTGGCCTGGAGGTGCCGGCCTCGGCGCTGATCAATAATGCGCAGGACGCCATGCGGCTGTGCGAGCAGCTTGGGTTCCCGCTGGTGATTCGCCCGTCGTTCACGCTGGGCGGCACGGGCGGAGCGATCGCCTACAACCGGGAAGAGTTTGCGGAGGCCATCTCCCACGCGCTGGACATGAGCCCGGTGCACGAAGCACTGGTGGAAGAGTCCGTGCTCGGCTGGAAGGAATACGAGCTGGAAGTGATGCGCGACTTCCGCGACAACTTCGTGGTCATCTGCACCATCGAGAATTTCGACCCCATGGGCGTGCACACCGGCGATTCGATCACCGTGGCTCCGGCGCAAACGCTGACCGACAAGGAATACCAGCGGATGCGCGACGCGGCGGCGGCGATTATCCGCGAGGTCGGCGTGGAGACCGGAGGGTCGAACGTGCAGTTCGCCATCAATCCGGAAAACGGCCGCATGACCGTGATTGAAATGAACCCCCGCGTGTCGCGCAGTTCGGCGCTGGCTAGCAAGGCCACCGGTTTCCCGATTGCCAAGATTGCGGCGCGGCTGGCCGTGGGCATGTCGCTGGACGAGATTCCGAATGACATTACCAAGAAGACTCCGGCTTCCTTCGAGCCGACGATCGACTACGTGGTAACCAAGATTCCGAAGTGGCAGTTCGAAAAATTTGCCGGCGCGGACAGCACGCTGGGCACGCAGATGAAGTCGGTCGGCGAAGTGATGGCCATCGGACGCACCTTCAAGGAGTCGCTGCAGAAGGCGATTCGTTCGCTCGAGCCGCACACGCCGTGGCGGGCTCCCGCGGATACTCCGGAATCGCTTCTGCGCGAGAAGCTGGCGACGCCGCGGCCCGACCGCATCCACTGGCTGCTGACCGCGGTGGAGCGCGGGCTGCATGCCGACGAGATTTGCGATTTGACCAAGATCGATCCCTGGTTCGTGCAGCAGATCGAAGAGCTGGTGGCGATGAACAAGCGCGCGGCCGGGGTCACGGTAGAGACTGCGTCCCGGGAGTTGCTGCGCGAAGTGAAGCGGCACGGCACCAGCGACGAACAACTGGCGCAGATGTGGAAGACGACTCCGGCGGCGGTGCGGCTGCAGCGGGCGCGCTACGGCGTCGCGCCGGTGTTCAAGCGCGTGGATACCTGCTCGGCGGAATTTGAATCCTACACCCCGTATATGTACTCGACCTACGAGGACGAGGACGAGTCCGACGCGCAGCCTAAACCCAAAATCATGATTCTGGGCAGCGGCCCGAACCGCATCGGACAGGGGATCGAATTCGATTACTGCTGTTGCCATGCGTCGTTCGCGCTGCGCGAAGACGGTTACGAAACCATCATGGTGAATTGCAACCCGGAAACGGTTTCGACCGACTACGACACTTCCGACCGCCTGTACTTCGAGCCGCTGACGCTGGAAGACGTGCTGGCGATCGTGGAGAAAGAGAAGCCGCAGGGTGTGATCGTGCAGTTCGGCGGGCAGACCCCATTGAACCTGGCGCTGGAGCTGAAGCGCAACGGCGTGCCGATTATCGGAACGGCGCCGGAATCGATTGACCTGGCCGAGGACCGGCGGCGTTTTGGCCGCCTGCTGGAAGAACTGCGCATCCCGCAACCGCGCAACGCCACCGCGCTGGTTCCGGAAGAGGCGGCGCGTCTGGCCGGCGAAATCGGATTGCCGGTGCTGGTGCGGCCGAGCTACGTCCTGGGCGGACGCGCGATGGTGATCGCCTACGACGTCAACACCGTGCAGGAATATGTAGCGCAAGCGGCGCTGATGGGGCCCGCGCGCCCGGTGCTGATCGACCAGTTCCTGGAAGAAGCGACCGAAGTGGATGTGGATGCGCTGGCCGACGGGACCAACGTGGTGATCGGCGGCATCATGGAGCACATCGAAGAGGCGGGCGTGCATTCGGGCGATTCTTCCTGCGTGCTGCCGCCGGTGAGTTTGTCGCCGGCCATCCTGGATACGATTCGCGATTACACCAGGCGCCTGGCCCTCGCGTTGAAGGTTGTCGGTCTGATGAACGTGCAATACGCGATCCAGCGCGACACGGTGTACGTGCTGGAAGTGAACCCGCGGGCCTCGCGCACCGTGCCGTACGTCAGCAAGGCCACAGGCGTGCCCCTGGCGAAGGTGGCGGCGCGATTGATGTCCGGCAAGAAGCTGGCCGATATGAAACTGCCACTGGTGCATCACAACGGCGTCGCGGAAATCCCGGTGCACGAGTTCTATTCGGTGAAGTCCCCGGTGTTTCCGTTCAACAAATTCCGCGGAGTGGATACCATCCTGGGGCCGGAAATGCGTTCGACCGGCGAGGTGATGGGTATTTCCACCTCTTACGGACAGGCCTTCGCGAAAGCCCAGCTCGCCGCTGGGCAGCGTTTGCCCCGCAAGGGCACGGTCTTTCTGAGCGTCAACGACCGCGACAAGAAACATCTGACGACCATCGGCAAGGAGCTGGCTTCGCTGGGTTTCAAGCTGACGGCGACGCGCGGAACGGCAGCGGCGCTGCAGGCAGCGGGGATTGAAGCCGAGGCGGTGTTCAAGGTAAACGAGGGCCGGCCCAACATCGTGGACCTGATCAAGACCGGAAAGATCGATCTGGTGATCAATACTCCGCTGGGACGGGAGTCGTTCTACGACGAGAAATCGATTCGGCGCGCGGCGATTCGCTACAACATCCCGTGCATCACCACGCTTGCGGCGGCTCATGCGGCGGCGCGCGGCATCCGGGCGCTGATCGAGCAGGGCACCGAAGTATCGGCGCTGCAGGATTTGCACCGGGGACAGGCTGCGGTTTCGGGCTCGTCCGGCGCGGGAGATTGAAGTGAACGCTGCACCGAACATCGCCGGCATTTTCCCGGCACTGACCACGCCCTATCACGAGGACGGCAGCATCGCGCCGGAGCAGTTCAAGGCCAATATCGCCCGCTACAACCAGACCGGGCTCGCCGGCTACGTCGTGCTGGGTTCGACGGGCGAATCGGTCTTGCTGACGGCGGCGGAGGGCGAAGCACTGCTGGCGGCGGCAAAAGAGGCCGCGGCTCCGGAAAAGCTCCTGATTGCCGGGACAGGCGCCGAATCCACCGCCGAGACCATCGCCAGGACAAAAAAGGCGGCGGCGGCAGGCTTTCAGGTCGCGCTGGTGAAGACGCCCTATTACTACAAGCCGGCCTACAAGGCTGAGGCCTTTATCCGGCATTACCGCACGGTTGCGGATGCTTCGCCGATTCCCGTGCTGCTGTATTCCGTGCCGATCTTTACCGGCATTTCGCTCGAAGCCGACGAAATCGTGACGCTTTCGGAGCATCCGAATATCGTTGGGATCAAAGACAGCTCCGGCGTGATTCAGCGTGTGGGCGAAGTGACCGCGCGAGCGGAAAAGTCCTTCAGCGTGCTGACCGGCGGGGCGGGTGTGGTGTTTCCCGCACTGGCGGCCGGCGCCAGGGGCGCGATACTGGCTTTGGCTTCGGCGCTGCCCGAGAAATGCGTGGATTTGTACGAGCACTGGCGGAACGGACGATTTGCGCAGGCACAAGAGCTTCAGCAACGGCTTGCTTTGGCTTCGCGAACGATTGTGACCGAAGGCGGGATTGCCGGCTTGAAATACGCGATGGACACGCGGGGCCTGAGCGGAGGAGCGCCGCGTTTGCCCTTGTTGCCCCTGGCCGAGGCCAGGAAGCGGCCTATTGCGGAGATGGTGGCGCGGCTGGAGCCCGCTGCGGCCTGCGCTTGAGCGCGGATCGCGTCACTTTCCCTTTGCCTTCTTTTGCCTCCATTTGCCTGTCACCGAATCGCCTGGCTATCATCTAAACGCGCATGCATTGTCGTTCCATCCCTCTGCCCGTTCTCCCTCATCAGCCTCAGCTGTTGCGCGATTATTTGCTTTCGTTTGAGAAAGTGAGCGGCTTCTACCAGCACGCCCCGACACTGGACAGCCTGCTGCGGGTCGCAAAGGAACTACAGTTTCCGGCCGGGCGGCGTCGCGACGTCGCGGCGATTTTGCGCCAGCAGAACCAGTCGCTGGGTTCCGGCTCAGCGACCCTGGCGAATCTGGAGCGCTTTGCCAACGGCGCGGCCGTGATCGTTTCCGGGCAGCAGGTCGGCCTGTTTGGCGGCCCAGCCTATTCCGTTTACAAGGCGCTGGCGGCGGTGCGGGTTGCGGCCGATTTGACGGCTCAGGGCGTCGAAGCCGTGCCCGTCTTCTGGATGGCCACGGAAGACCACGATCTGGACGAAGTGCGCAAGGCGCTCTTTTTCCATGAGGGACAGCTGCGCGAGTTTGCGTTGCCAGCCGGCGCAGGCGGCGGCGCGCCGGTCGGGCAGATCGCGCTCGGTGCGGAAGTGGAAGACGTGGCACAGGCCGCCGGGCAGATTCTGGGCGCGAACCACGAACTGGCTACGCTGCTGCGTGAGACCTACACCCCTTTGGAGACCTACGGCAGCGCGTTCGGCAAGCTCTTTGCCCGTCTGCTGGAGCGATACGGAATCATCCTGATGGACCCGCTCGACCCGCGCCTGCACCGGCTGGCGGAGCCGCTATTCGCGAAAGCGGTCGAGGACCGCGACGCGCTCGACCAGGCATTGCTGGAGCGCGGCAAGGCTCTCGAGAGTGCCGGTTACCCGGCGCAGGTGAAGGTAACCGCGAAGAGCACCGTTCTGTTCCACATTTCGAAGCGCGGTCGCCAGGCGATTACCGTCTCCGGCAACGGTGCGGGAGCGAAGTTCGAAGCCGGCGAAGCGAGCTGGACGCGCGACGAGCTTCTGCAAGCCATTCACCGGGAGCCGGAGAATTTCAGCCCGAACGCCTTATTTCGCCCGGTGACGCAGGATTATCTGCTTCCAACGATCGGTTACGTGGGTGGGCCCGCGGAGATCTCCTACTTCGCGCAGTCGGAAGTCCTGTATCGAGCGGTGCTGGGGCGCATGCCGGTGATGCTGCCACGGCCCGGCTTTACCCTGGTGGACACCAAGGCGCAGAGATTGCTGGCGCAATACGGCTTGGACGTCGAGGACGTGTGGGCCGGCGCGCAGGAACTGGCGAAAAAACTGAACCGGGCCAGCGTACCGGAAGATCTCTCGCGAACCCTGGACAGCGGTGCCACGGCGATCGCCGGGAAATTAGCCGAATGGCAGCAGGCCGTGGCCAAGCTGGATCCGAGCCTGAACCGTGCCGTGGAGACGGCGCAGAAGAAGATCGCCTACCAGACAGCAAAACTACAAGAGCGCATCGGACGCGCGCTGAAGAACAAGGAAGGCGTGCTGGCGGCGCACGAGGTGTTCCTTTCGAATCTGCTGTATCCGAACAAGACCCTGCAATCGCGCCAGCTGGATTTTCTGCCGTTCGCGGCTCGCTGGGGCGCGGATGCATTTGAAGAGATTTCCCGCCACTCCGGGGTGAAAAGCATCGGCGCGCACTACATCATCCCGGTGCCTTAAGCACGAACCGGCAGGCCCAGCCAAACCAGACCATGCAGACCCTGCGAGTGAAAACCAGCCGCCGCACCCAGTTCGTGGATATCACCCGGCAGGTGGAGGAGTTGGTGCGTCTCTCCGGGGTGCGCGATGGCGTCTGCCACGTTTACGTGCCGCATACGACGGCGGGCGTGACCATCAATGAGCACGCCGATCCTGACGTTGCTTCCGACGTGGAAGGCATTTTCGACCGGCTGATCCCGCACTCCGGTCCGTACCGGCATGCGGAAGGGAACACCGATTCGCACATGAAGGCAATCCTGACCGGGCCCAGCCAGACCGTTTTCATTGCCGGTGGCAGCCTGGCGCTCGGGACTTGGCAGGGGATTTTCTTGTGCGAATTCGACGGGCCGCGCAGCCGCAACGTCTGGGTGAAATGCGTGGCCGACCCCGCTCGCTCCTGAATCGGGCCGGCGCCGGGCCGTATGCTACAGTTTTTGCGATGAATCTTGGCGCTTACATCCAGGTGCCGTTCTGCCAAACGAAGTGCACCTACTGCAACTTTCATACAGGCGTGGTTGCGGCGGAGCGGTTCGCGCCCTACGCCGGGGCGGTCGCACGCGAAATCCGCGAGCACCGCGCGCGGCTGGGCGCGGCGGGGGTTGCCCTTCCCGCGGACCTGCGGGCCCTGCCCGTGGATACGGTGTACTTTGGCGGGGGAACTCCGAGTTTGCTTGCGCCCGCGCTGCTCGGGCAAATCCTGACGGCTCTCCGCGACACTTTTCCCTGCGACTGGCGCGAAGTAACGCTGGAGGCCGATCCCGAGACGGTGGACCCTGCCAAGGCGGAGGCCTGGGCCGGCCTAGGTATCAACCGCATCAGCTTCGGGGTGCAATCGTTTTCGGATACGGAGCTGAAAGCCGCGGGCCGGATGCACCGCCGCGAGGATGTGTACCGAGCGGTGCCGATCCTGCACCAGGCCGGCATTGGCAATCTGAGTTTCGATCTGATCGCCGGACTGCCACACCAAACGCCCGCATCCTGGCGACGATCGCTCGATGAATTGATCGCGCTCGAACCGCGCCATGTGTCCGTGTACCTGCTCGAAGTGGACGAGGGCAGCCGGCTGGGCGGCGAGATTCTGCGCGGCGGGGCGAAGTATTCGGCGCGGGCAGTGCCGAGCGACGAAGCCATGGCCGAGTCGTATGACGCGGCGCGCGCGGCGTTGCGAGCGGCGGGCTACGAGCACTACGAGATCTCGAACTTCGCGAAACCCGGGTTTGCCTCCGAGCACAATCGCAAGTACTGGCGGCGCCAGCCATATTTGGGATTCGGCGCCGGAGCGCACTCCTTTTCGGGCACGCAGCGCTGGGCCAACGCGCATGACGCGGCAGCCTATGTGCAAGCGGTGGCCGCGGGAAAGACCCCGGTCGAGCAGTTGGAAATCGTCTCCATGGAGCAGGCGCTGGAGGAGGAACTCTTCCTCGGACTGCGGCAGCTTGCGGGAATAGACATCGAGGCGCTGCAGCGTGCCTATGATGCGCCGCTCTGGGAGCGGTTTGTGGCGCTCGAGAAGTCCGGCTGGATCGAGCGCGAAGGCGGTATGGTGCGGCTGGCACCGGAGCGATTGAGTGTCTCGAACGAAGTGTTCGTCGAGTTGCTGCGCTAGAACGAATTTTACCGTGCGATGGAAATGAGGGCCTGACATGGCTACGACGCCGTTGACCGATCCGGACCGCGGCATCGCGTCCGCGAATCAAGCAGCAGGGGTAGTGGACCTGCGCAGCGATACCGTGACCCGGCCGACGCCGGCCATGCGGCGCGCCATGGCCGAAGCCGAGGTCGGCGACGACGTGTATCTGGAAGACCCGACGGTGAACGCGCTGGAGCGCCGCGCAGCGGAGATCTTCGGCAAGGAAGCGGCTCTGTTCGTGCCCACCGGCTGCATGGGCAACCTCATCGCCATCAAAGTGTGGACGCATCACGGCGACGAAGTGATCTGCGAAGAGCGCAGCCACGTAAACCTGTACGAGCTGGCGTCCATGTCCGCGATCGCCGGTTGTATGCCGCGCATCGCGCGCGGCCAAGACGGCATCCTGACCTGGGAGCAGATTGCCGAGGTGATCCGCCCGAAGATTTACTACGATTCACAGACCGCGTTGGTATGCCTGGAGAATTCGCACAATATGGCCGGCGGAACGGTTTATACCTCCGCGCAGATCGACGAAATTTGCGGCCAGGCGCACGCCTCGGGGCTGAAGGTGCACTTGGACGGCGCGCGGGTGTTCAACGCCTCGGTGGCGCTGGGCGAAAGCGTGGCCCGGATCGCGCGCAATCTGGATTCGGTGATGTTCTGCCTCTCGAAAGGGCTGGGCGCCCCGGTCGGCTCCATGCTGGTCGGTTCGCAGGAGTTTATAGACAAGGCGCGCATCTACCGCAAGATGTTCGGCGGCGGCATGCGGCAAGTGGGCGTGCTCGCGGCGGCGGGTCGCGTGGCTCTGGAAGAGACGCCCAAGTTGCTGGCCACAGACCATGCGAACGCCAGGCGGCTGGCGGAGGGTATCGCGCGTATTCCCGGCCTGAAAATTGACCCTGCCAAGGTCCGGACCAACATCGTGATCTTCGATTGCAGGGCTACGGGTATGGATGCAGTGCAATTCTGCGAGGCGTTGAAGCCGTACGGCGTGTGGGCGCTCGATACCGCTGCGTACTCGGTGCGTTTTGTGACCCACTTCGATGTGGACGCCGCCGGGATCGATCGGGCGCTGGCCGTCCTACCCGAAGTTGCCGCGGGCCGGAGCCGCGCCGGCGTGTGAAACCCGCAGGAAACCCGTGAGCGCGCGGCGTTTCTCTTGATATAAAATAATCTTAGGTCGGCCATAGTTTTTGCTTTGGGCTATCAGGCGACCCGAGAGGGCCCGTGGAATTCCAATTTTCCGACGAGCAGCAGCAACTGCGGCGCAGCGTGCGTGAATTCGCGGAAGGCGAAATCGCGCCGCACGTGATGGAGTGGGACGAAAGTTCTCACTTTCCCGCGGAAATCATCCCCAAGCTGGCGGAAATGGGGCTGCTCGGCATCATTTTTCCGGAGCAATACGGCGGCGCAGGACTCGGCTACATCGAGTACGCGCTGGCCATCGAAGAGCTATCCCGGGTAGACGGTTCCGTCGGAATCATCGTGGCCGCGCACAACTCGCTCTGCTCCAATCACATTTTCAAATTCGGCAGCGAAGCGCAAAAACAGAAGTTCCTGACCCCGCTGGCTCAGGGCAAAAAGCTCGGAGCCTGGTCGCTGACCGAGCCGGAGGCCGGGTCGGACGCCGGCGGCACACGCACCACGGCGACGCGCGATGGCAACACCTGGGTGTTGAACGGCGCGAAAACGTTCACCACCAATGGGCACTACGCGGATGTGTGTGTGGCCATGGCGGTCACCGACAAGAGCAAGGATTCCCACGGCATCAGCGCCTTCATCGTGGAGAAGGGTACCCCCGGATTCAAACCGGGCAAGAAGGAAAACAAGCTGGGACTTCGCGCCAGCGACACCTCGGAAATCATTCTTACGGATTGCCGGGTGCCGCAGGAAAACCTGCTGGGGCCTGAGGGCGAGGGCTTCACCGGGAGCTTGAAGATTCTGGACGGCGGGCGAATCTCCATCGCGGCGCTGGCGCTGGGGATGGCCCAGGGCGCGCTGGACGCGGCGGTGAAGTACGCCAAGCAGCGCAAGCAGTTCGGGAAGACCATCAGCGAATTTCAAGCCATCCAGTTCAAGCTGGCGGATATGGCCACCGAGATTGAAGCGGCGCGGCTGCTGGTATATCAGGCGGCGTGGCTGGCAGACCGCCAGGATGTGCGCTTCACGCGTGAATCGAGTATGGCCAAGCTGTTTGCCAGCGAGGTGGCGGTGCGCGTGGCCAACGAGTGCGTGCAGATCCATGGCGGGTATGGCTTCATTAAGGACTACCCGGCCGAGAAATATTACCGCGACGTCAAGCTGTGTACGATCGGCGAAGGCACCAGCGAAATCCAGAAACTCGTCATTGCCCGCCAGTTGCTTGGCAAGAAATAATAGCCGCATGCCGAAAAGCCAGGCGCGACGGGAACCCAATGCCGCCGTCCGTTGAGCGGTGGGCGCAGCAGGTGCGCGCGGGCGAAGTCCGCGCCATTTCGCAGGCCATCACAGCCATCGAAAATCATGATCCGGAAGCCGAAGCGCTGTTGCAGCTGGTGTTTCCGCAGACCGGCAGCGCCTATCTCACCGGCATCACCGGCGCTCCGGGGACCGGGAAAAGCACCCTGGTGGACCGGTTGGCCGCGCACTACCGCAAGCAATCCATCCCGGTCGGCGTGATTGCCGTTGACCCCACAAGCCCGTATACGGGCGGCGCCATTTTGGGCGACCGGATTCGCATGCAGAGTCACGCCGGCGATGCGGGCATCTTCATTCGCTCCATGGCTACCCGCGGATTTCTCGGAGGTCTGGCGCGCGCAACCGCTGAGGTGGCGCTGCTGCTGGATGCCGCGGGCAAGCAGCAGATCGTCATTGAAACTGTCGGCGTGGGCCAGGATGAAGTGGACATCGTGCGCCTGGCAGACTGCGTCGTGGTGGTGCTGGTGCCCGGGCTGGGCGACGATATTCAGAATATGAAAGCCGGGCTGATGGAGATCGGCGATATCTTCGTGCTGAACAAAGCGGACCGCGAAGGCGCGGACCGTCTGGAAGAACAGCTGCACGCGATGCTGGCTTTGGTGATGCCGCGCGATGGCTGGCACCCGCCGGTGGTGCGGACCATCGCCTCCGAAGGCAAGGGTATCGAGGCGCTTGCCGAAACGGTCGCGGCGTTTCGCGCGCACTTCGCCAGCAGCAGCGAGCGTACCCGCAAACATACGGAGCACTGGCGCAACCGCCTGCTGGAGCTGCTGGAAGCGAGGCTGATGGAACGGGTGCTGGAATCGGCCGGCGGCGAGAGCGCCTTGAACCGGCTGGCCGAAGAGGTGGCCGCGCGGCGCAAGGATCCCTTCACCGCCGTGAACGAAATTCTTTCCCGGAGCGGCCTGAAGCCGCAGCCCTGACCGCCCCACTCCTATGCATCTTGGCGACATCGAACTCCGGCATATCCACGGCGGCCACTTCTTTCTGGACGGCGGCGCGATGTTCGGCGTGGTGCCGAAGCCGCTGTGGGAGAAAAAGTCCGCGCCGGACTCGCGCAACCGCATCAAACTCGCGGCAAATTCATTATTGTTGCGGGTCAAAGGAAAGAACGTCCTGATCGAGACCGGCAACGGCACCAAATGGACTCCGAAGCTGCGTGACATTTACGGCGTCGAGGACGGTGATCCGCTGGTCGCCTCGCTGCACCGCGCCGGCGTTGCGCCACAGGAGATCGACCTCGTCATCAATACCCATCTGCACTTTGACCATGCCGGCGGCAATACGAAATTCCACGATGGCAAAATCGTTGCGGCATTCCCACGCGCGCAATATGTAGTCCAGGCCGGGGAACTGGCGCACGCCGAAAACCCGAGCGAGCGCGACCGTGCCAGCTACTTTGCCGAGAACTTCGCGCCGCTCCATGCCTCCGGCCAGTGGGATGCAATCGAGGGCGACGCCGAGATCCTCCCCGGGGTCTCCGCCGTGCGCATCCCCGGGCACAATGCGGACATTCAGGCCATCCGCATCAGCGGTGGCGGCAAGACGGTCTTCTTCGTGGCCGATCTCTTCCCAACCCGTCACCACCTGGCGCTCCCGTGGATCATGGCCTACGACCTTTACCCTTTGCAGACGCTGGAAACCAAGAGAAAATGGTTGCAGGCGATCGTGCAGCAGAACTGGATCGTCGTATTCGGCCACGACTCCGAGGTTCCGGCCGCCACGCTGCAGGAACGCGATTCCAGGATCGAATTTGAGCCCGCCGGGCTCGACGGTTGAACCCCAATCCAGAAGACGGAAGGGAAGTCGGCATTGAAAACAGCGAAGGCGAAGCGTGTGACCAGGAGCGGGCCCAGCATTGGCATCATCGGCGGCAGCGGCCTGTATTCCATGAAGGGGCTGAGCGAGACAAAAGAGATCCGCGTGAAGACGCCTTTTGGCGACCCGTCGGATGCCATCGTTACCGGTCTGCTGGAGGGCAAGCGGGTGGCCTTTCTCGCGCGGCACGGCCGCGGTCACCGCATCCTTCCCGGCGAAATCAATTTTCGCGCCAATGTCTACGCGCTAAAGTCTTTGGGCGTGGACCGCATCATCTCGGTCAGCGCGGTGGGTTCGCTCAAGGAAGAACTGGCGCCGGGGGAGTTCCTGGTGGCCGACCAATTTGTGGATCGCACGAAGAACCGCGTCTCCACGTTTTTTGGCGGCGGGCTGGTCGCTCATGTGACGTTCGACAAGCCTACCTGCCCGCAGGTTTCTTCGATTCTGGCCGACGCCAGCGTGCACTGCGGCGTGAAGGTGCATCGCAAGGGAACCTACATCTGCATGGAGGGCCCGCAATTTTCCACGCTGGCCGAAGCGAACATGCACCGCGCGATGAATTTCGATGTCATTGGCATGACCAACGTCACCGAAGCCAAGCTGGCGCGCGAAGCCGAGCTCTGCTACGGCACCATCGCCATGATCACCGATTACGATTGCTGGCATCCGGATCACGAGTCGGTGACCGGAGCACAGATCATCGCGACGTTGAATCAAAACGCGGAGAACGCGCAGCGCGTCCTGCGCGAAGCCGTCCGCTCTCTGCCAGTGGAACACAGCTGCAAGTGCGGCAGCGCCCTGGCTCACGCCTTGATCACCGATCCCAAGTTGGTGCCCAAGGCCACCAAGAAGCGGCTGGCGGCGATCATCGCCAAGTACATTTCGTAGCCGCGGCAGTGGCGTCGCGCGCGCTGTGAACGCATCGCAGGCTCTAGAGGAGGAAGGATGTCACTGCTGGTCGTCGGTTCCGTTGCGTTCGATGGCATTGAAAGTCCCTATGGCAAGGTAGACCGCATTGTCGGCGGCGCGGCCACGTACTTTGCGGTGGCTGCCAGTTTTTTCACCCACGTCAACCTGGTGGGCATCGTCGGCGACGATTTCACCTCGCGCGATGAGGCGATTTTCGCCAAGCGCAAGATCGATACGGCGGGGCTCGAGCGCGCGCCCGGGAAGTCGTTCTTCTGGGCCGGCAAATACTCGGAGAACCTCAACGAGCGGGTCACGTTGGCCACCGACCTCAACGTGTTCGCCAACTTTAATCCCAAACTGCCGGAGAAGTTCCGCTCCTCCAGCCACGTTTTCCTGGCCAACATCGCGCCGGACCTGCAGCGCAGTGTCCTGAAGCAGGTGAAGGGCAAGCCGAAGCTCGCCGCGCTCGATACCATGAACTACTGGATTGAGCGGACGCCCGCGGAGCTGCGCGAGACGCTGAAGCATGTGGACATCCTGATGATCAACGATTCGGAAACGCGGCAGCTCTCGAATGAACACAACCTGCTGCGCGCCGCCCGGCACATTTTCCGCATGGGCCCGTCGACCCTGGTCGTAAAGCGCGGGGAGTACGGCGCGATGCTGGTGGACAAGCGCGGGGTATTCAGCGTCCCCGGCTTTCCCTTGGAGGAACCGCACGACCCGACCGGCGCCGGCGACTCCTTTGCCGGTGGCTTCATGGGCTACCTTTCCGGCTGCGGCAGCCTGAGCGACGCTTCGCTTCGCCGCGCCATGGTCTACGGCTCGGTGCTCGGCAGCTTTGCGGTGGAAGAATTTGGCCCCGAACGGCTGCGCAAGCTCAAGCTCAGCGAGATACACGCCAGGGCACGGCACTTTCTGAAACTCACCCAGTTCAAACTGTAGCGTGTACACTGCGGTTAACGCCGCTCCGTCCGCCGGAATCGGCGCGCAAACATGCTGCCTCTCAGCGCCATAGCGTACCGCTTGTTGTGGGCCGCGTTTCTCGGCTCGGTGATTGGCATGGAGCGCAATATTCGAAAGCGTCCCGCCGGGATGCGCACCAGCCTGTGCGTCTGCATGGGCGCTGCGTTGTTCACCATACTTTCCGCGGAATATGCCAAGGCCACTGGCGACGCCAGCACCACGCGCATTGCGTCCAATATTGTGCAAGGCATCGGCTTTCTTGGCGCGGGTGTGATTCTGCGCGAGCGCGGCAGTATTGTCGGCATGACCACGGCGGCCGCGATTTTCGTCGAAGCCGCGATCGGCATGGCCGCCGGAGCGGGTTTCTATTTTGTTTCAGGCGTCTCCGCGGTCATCGTTCTGGTCGCGCTGGTCGGCCTGATCTATGTGGAAAATGGCCTCAAGCTCAAGTGCCGTTACATGTTGTTTCGCGTGACCACGGACTCCGCGGCGGATATGGTGCCCGAGGTTCACAAGGTGTTTTCCGGGCAGGCGATCAAGCTCGACAACTTCCAGGTGCTGGTTGTCGGCGATAAGCACGTCATCCAGTTTGACGCGGACGTGACCCAGCGCCAGCAGGAAGAAGTGATCGCCAGCCTGACCCGCCCCAGCGTTTCCGTCGAGATGCTGCCGGTGGAAAGGCAGACGGGATGACCGTGTTGGCGGCCGTGCAGAAGCCGAGAGCGCTGCGACGTGGTGCGCGGTTCATGCCGTTTGCCCCGGCATCGCCAAGCCCGGCCGAGCCGTTGCAGGTCGGGCGGCGCGAGCTGGAGCGCCTTGGCTACGCGGTGTCGGACCAGCCTCCGCTTTCCCCCGAAGCTTACTTTGCCGGCCCTGCCGAAGCTCGCCGCAAAGAGTTTCTCAGCGCCTTGCGAGATGAGAGTGCCGACGCGCTGGTGGCCACGCGCGGCGGGTATGGCTCGGTGTACTTGCTCGATGGGGAGATGCCGCGCGAACTCCCCCCGCCAAAACCCGTTACCGGTTTCAGCGACATCACGACCCTGCAGATTTACCTCTGGGAAAAACATCGTTGGATCACCTTCTACGGGCCGATGCTCGGCGCGGGATTGAACTACGGCGCGGGTGAACCCAGGGGCTACGATAAGTTTTCGTTTGAGAGCGCGCTCACCGACACCCACGGCGGCTGGTCGCTCGAGCTGCAGGGCGAGTCGCTGAACGACGGTTCGGCTGAAGGCGTTTTGCTGGGCGGCGCGATGACCCTTCTCGAATCCACGCTGGGCACGCCGTGGGAACTCAATACTGCGGGCGCCATCCTGCTGCTCGAGGATCGCGGCATGAAGCCTTATCAGGTGGACCGCGTGCTCATGCACTTGAAACTGTCCGGCAAGCTGGCGCAGGTTCGCGGAATCGTGCTCGGCGATTTTCCGGATTGTCCGGCGCCGGTTCCCGGCAGTCCGTCCGTGCGCGATGTCTGCCGGCGCATTCTCGCGCCGCTTGGCCTGCCCATCGTATACGGCGCGCCGGTCGGCCACACCGAGCGCCCGATGCTTACCGTGCCGCTTGGCGTGCGCGCGCGGCTGGAAGCCCGTGGCACGGGCAAACTCACGATTCTGGAAGCGGCGGTTATGGAGTGACGAAGGGAAATCACCAGACGGCGATGACTCAGGGCAAACATGTTCACGTAATCGGGATTGGCGGCTCGGCCATGGCGCCGCTGGCCGGGATGCTGCGCGAAAAGGGATTCCGGGTCACCGGCTCGGACTCCGGCGTCTATCCGCCGGCCTCGACCCTGCTGGACAGCCTGGGCATCTCGTATTTTCCTTCGTTTGCTGCCGCGCACCTGACACCCGCACCTGATCTGGTCGTGGTGGGAAACATCATTGCGCGCGGAAACCCGGAGCTGGAAGAGACGCTGGAGCGCAAACTGCAGTATCGTTCGATGCCTGAAATCCTCGAAGAAGTGTTTCTTCCCGGGAAACACTCGATCGTGGTGAGCGGCACGCATGGGAAAACCACCACAACGGCGATGCTTGCCTGGATTTTCCATTCGGCGGGCAGGCAGCCGACCTTCCTCGTGGGCGGGGTAGCGGAGAATTTTGGCAAGAGCTACGGTCTCGGTTCCGGTCCGGAAATGATTCTCGAAGGCGACGAGTACGAAACCGCATTCTGGGATCGCGGGCCGAAATTCTTCCATTACCATCCGGACGATCTGATCATCACCGCGCTGGAATATGACCACGCCGATATCTACCCGGACTTCGCCACGTACCAGTTGGCGTTCAAGCGCCTGGTGAACCTGGTTCCGCGAAACGGGCGGGTGGTGCTCTGGGGCGACACCGCGGATTCCGGGCCGGCGTTGCGCGAGGCTGCCGGCAAAGCATTTTGCCCGGTCGTCACTTATGGCTTCTCGGAGCAAAACGATTGGGTCGCGAGTGAACCGAAATTCGCTGGCGACGCGATGCAATTTGAAGTGCGCCATGCGGGCAAAGCCTTTGGCAAGTTTTCGCTGACAGCGTCCGGCCGACACAATGTGCTGAACGCGCTGGCCGCGGTCATCGTGGCGCAAGGCCGGGGCATATCGCTCGAAGCCCTGCAGCACGCTCTGGCTACCTTCCGATCGGTCAAGCGCCGCCTGGACGTAAAGGGTGAACACCGCGGCGTGCTCGTCGTGGATGATTTTGCGCACCACCCGACCGCCGTGCGCGCCACAATCGAAGCGGCCCGTGGCCGCTGGCCGGACCGGCGCGTCTGGGCGATTCTCGAGCCGCGCTCGAACTCCATGCGGCGAAAAGTGTTCCAGGAAACGTTGCCGCAGGCCCTGGCGCTGGCCGACCGCGTGGCCCTGGGCGGCGTGTTCCGCGCGCAGCAGCTTGGCGATGAAAACCGGCTGGACCCGGAAACCGTCGCCTCCTCGGTGCGCAGGCTCGGAAAGCAAGCCGAGGTCGTTGCGGGCGGGGAAGCAATGGCCGAGTTCCTGGCGTCGCAGGCCCAGCCCAACGATCTGCTGCTCATCATGTCCAACGGCAGCTTCGATGGACTTTGCGAAAAGCTTCTGAAAAAATTGGACGCGCCGCAGCCAGCCACGAGCGAGGCCAACGTCAGGTGAGCGTTTCCCGAAAACCGATCAAGCTCTTGTTCCGTTCCTTCTTTCTTCTGGTTGCCCTGCAATGGATTTTCAGCGCGGCCGCCTCGGCCACGATCCGCTACGAAATTTCTCTCAGCAACCCAGCGCAGCATCTGTTCCACGTAAGCATGACGGTTCCCGGGGTGCGGGGAGAACTCGTCGTTCAGATGCCGGCATGGAACGCGCTGTATCAGGTGCGCGATTTCGCCAGCCGGGTGCAGCGCGTAGAAGCGGTCTCCGATTCCGGACAAGCGCTGCCGGTCGAAAAGCTCGACAAGCAAACTTGGCGGGTGCGGGGCGACGGCACGGTCACCCTGCGCTATCCGGTGTATTGGGATACCGCCGGCCCCTTTGATGCCCAGCTAAACGACGAGCACGCGTTTATCAACCCCGCCATGGTGCTGATGTATGTGCCGCAGCGACGGTTGGAAGACGTGACCCTGGCCCTGCGTGATGTGCCAAAGACGTGGCAGGTGGCGACCGCGCTCGACTCCAGCGGCGCCGATGATTCAGCCGCTCGCGTGTTCAGCGCCGCGAACTACGACGCACTGGCCGATGGCCCCCTCGAGGCCGGCACTTTCAAGTTGTTCAACATTGCCGGGCTGACTCCGCCGGTTTCCGTGCTGGTTCATGGCGACAACTGGAAACAAAGCGAGATTGAGGGTACGCTCCGCAAACTCTGTGAATACGAACTGCAGTTGATGGGCGGCGCGCCGTACAAACGCTATCTGTTCATCTACCACATCGGCAAAGCGGCGGGCGGCGCCGGTGGCGGTATGGAACACGCCAACTCGACGGCCATCAATCTCGGAAACGGCTCGCAAGTTGCCGGAGTTTCCGCGCACGAGTTTTTTCACCTGTGGAACGTCAAGCGCATCCGCCCGGCGTCGCTGGAGCCGGTGGACTACACCCGCGAGCAGTATTCGCGCGCGCTGTGGTTCGCGGAAGGCGTGACCAGCACCTACGGTCGCTACGCGCAAGTCCGTTCCGGCGTCTGGTCCAAGCAGGACTTCTACGCGGATCTCGGCGCGCAGATCAACCAGTTGGAAGCGCGCCCGGCGAACCGCTGGCAGAGCGCTGAGCAATCCAGCCTCGATACCTGGCTGGACAAGTACGACTACTACGGCGGCCCGGAATTCAGCGTTTCCTATTACACCAAGGGCCAGGTGCTCGGTGTGCTGCTGGATATTCTGATCCGCGACCGCACTTCGGACGCGCGCTCGCTCGACGACGTCCTGCGCCGCATGAACACGCAATTCGCCCGGCAGGGGAAGACCTACCGCGATAGCCTGGATGTGCGGCTGACCGCGGAGGAAGTGGCAGGAGGCTCCTTCGAGGAGTTTTTCCGCCGCTATGTCGCCAGCGCCGAGCCGCTCCCGTACGATTCTGTCCTCGGCAAGGCCGGCTTGCTTCTGCAGAAGCAGGAAGTCGTTCACGCCGAGCTGGGCTTTGACCTGGAACGCGATTCTGCGGGCAAATGGTTTGTGCGCAGCGTGGAATCAGGTTCAGGAGCCGACCGCGCCGGGCTGCGAATCGGCGATGAGGTGACGCAGTGGGCCGGAGACGCGGTGCCGCGCCGGCCGGAAGCTTGGATACGTAGCCGCAAACCGGGCGATGAACTGCGGCTGCGCGTTTTGCGCAACGAGCAAACGCAGGATTTCGCGTTCCCCCTTGGCCGTAGCACCGCGACCATGTTTGTCGTCGCCGAAGATCCGGCGGCTGCGCCGAAGGCGCGCGCCATTCGCGAAGGCATTCTGCGCGGCCAGCCCGTGGCACCCGCTGCGGCGGCCGCCCGCTGAAACGTTGGATCCGAGTTCATGCTGCGCACACTGCTTATCGCCTTCTTCCTCTCGCTGTACATCATCCTTGCTGGAATTCCTTTGCTGATCTTCACGGTGATTTCACGCAATCCAGATCCGCTGTATTGGGCGGGCGTGAAGGGTGTCATGTTTTTCGTGCGGGCCGCGGGCGTGCGAGTCCGCGTGCGGGGAACAGAACGCATACCCCCGGGCACATGTCTCTTTGTGGCGAACCATACCAGTTCCGCCGACGCCCCGGCGGTGGTTGGAGCGATCCCCCGGCGGATCGCCATTCTGCTGAAAAAGTCGCTGTTCACGTACCCCATCGTGGGCCAGGCCTTCCGGCTGGCGCATTTCATACCGGTAGACCGCTCTCGCCACGATTCGGCAATCGCCAGCCTGGAGAAGGCCATCGAGGCCATGCGCGAGGGCCAGTCGTTCCTGATCTACCCCGAGGGCACGCGCAGCCCGGACGGGCGTCTGCAGACCTTCAAGAAAGGTGCGGTGGTGATGGCCATCAAGGCCGGCGTGCCGATTGTGCCCGTGGCCTGTTCCGGCGCCCATCGCATCATGGAAAAACGTTCCTTAAAGATGCGTTCCGGCGAGATTCTTGTGGAATTTCTGGAACCGATTGACGCCTCGCGTTTTTCCTTCGAGCAGCGCGAGGAATTGAACGATGTCGTTCACGCGGCGATGGCCGCGGGCCTGCCTGCCGACCAGCGCCCGCTCGGTTTCCCGGGTGCGGCCTGAGTCCCTAACGGGCTCTCAGCTTTTCCAGTTCGCTTTCCAGTTCGCGGACCTTGCGTTGCAACTCCGGAAGGCGGTTCAGCGCTGCCTGCATTTTCAGCCACTGGCGATTTTCGACGGCCGGGTATCCGGAATAAAGCGCCGCCGCAGGCACGTCGTTTGGCACCCCGCTTTTTGCCGTGATTACGGTCCCGTTGCCGACGCTCAAGTGGCCCGCCGTCCCGACCTGTCCCGCCAGGATGCAGCCATCGCCGATCTGGGTCGAGCCGGCCAGGCCCACCTGCCCGCAGAGCATCGCGTTGGCCCCGACGCGCGAAGCATGTCCGATAAGGACCAGGTCGTCGATCTTGCTGCCTCGACCCACGCGGGTCTCGCCGACGGTTGCGCGGTCCACGCAAGCGTTCGCTTGAATCTCAACGTCCTCTTCCAGCACGGCCGGCCCGGACTGGGTCATCTTGTACCAGGAGCCGTCCTTCAACTTTGCAAACCCCAGGCCGTCGGCGCCGATGATCGCGCCGTTCTGCAGGATCACTCGGTCGCCCAGTTGGCAGTGTTCGCGCACAACCGCATGCGCGTGGGCAAAAAAGTTTTTTCCTATTTTAGCGCCGCGGTAGATCGTGACGAAACTGTGCAACACGGCATTCTCGCCGATCGTGACGTCCTCATCCACGAAGCAGTAGGGTCCGACATGTGCGTCGCGCCCGATTTGCGCGGACTTGGCGATCACCGCGGTCGGATGCACGCCCGGAGCATAGACCGGTGGCTGGTAGAAGAGTTCAATGGCGCGTGCAAAGGCGAGATACGGATTGGACGAGCGGAGCGCGGCCAGCGGCGGCAAACCGGTCTCGCGTTCGATGCGGATGCCGTCCTCAATAAAGATGGCCGAAGCGCGGGTGGAGCGCAGCAGCGGGAAGTAGCGCCGGTTGGCCAGGAAAGTGACGTCTCCCGGTCCGGCTCGTTCCATTCCGGCTACGCCTGTAACTTCGGCCGCCGCATCGCCTTCCAGCCGGCAGCCCAGCTTTTCCGCCACTTCCGCAAGTTTCATGGATCGCTCCGCAAGCCAAGATTCGTCCGAGTCTCGCACGGAACCACGGGAGAGGGAAGTTTGCCGACAGAAAGGGTC
>DATKLU010000110.1:0-32233 GCA_035542235.1 Dongiaceae bacterium | reverse complement strand
CCAGGGGTGGCGGTTTGCCGCTCCTGCGGCGCGATTCTCGACCGCGCCAAAGCCGCGCAATTCGGCCTGGTGGCGCCGCCACAACCCGTTGCAGCGCCGCCGCAGGCAAGCCGCGCGAAGTAAGCAGCGCGCACTGCATCGCCGGTTGCCAGGCGGAAGCATGGCGCCACGACGTTTGCAGATCCCCGATCACTGCTGACCGATTTCTGACCGCTGATCCCAATCGCCTATGACTACCGCCGGCTCCTACGACGCTCCTATCGAAATTTTCAGCGGCCTTGTCTCGGACATGGCGCCTGCCGATCTGCCGCACGGCGTCTCGCCCGATTGCCAGGACGTGGTGTTCAGCTCCGGCGGTGTGGCCACGCGCCCCGGCCTGCAGCCGCTGTTCGGGCCGCTCGCGGGCAATCCCACCATCAACTATCTGAAGACCTACGAAACGCCCGGCGCCACGCTGCGCGCGCTGGCGTTCGATTCCGCGGGCACGCTGTACAAGGAGACCACGCCGGGCACTCTGGCTACGGTGGCCTCCGGGCTGACAGGCAACGCCTACGCCAACTCGACGACGCTCTTCGGCCGGGAGTATCTGGCGTTCAGCGACGGCAAGAGCGGCAAGGATTTGCCGCGCCAGTTTGACGACACGAATTTTGACCGCGTCAGCCAGGGCGGCCCGGGCGCCGCGCCAACACCCGTGGAAGAGAATATTCAGGTGGCGATTGCGGCGAGTCCCAGCGGCGCAACGCAGCCCGCGGCGGTCAGCATTGCTGCGGGCCCAACCGGCGCCACGCAAAACGGTTTTCTGGTAACGATCACTACCAGCGCGGCACACGGCCTGTCGGCGGGCCAGTCCGCCACCATCGCCGGGGTTGCGGTGTCCGCTTACAACGGCACGTATCCGGTGGTAGCGGTGCTGAGCGGCACGCAGTTCACCTACATCGCCGGAGTAGCCGGGCTTGCGGCGTCCGGCGGCGGAACCTCCGCCAACGCGACCGCCACCATTCAGACGTCCGCAGCGCACGGGCTGAGCGCGGGGCAACTGGTCACCATTGCCGGAGTCGGCGTGAGCGGCTACAACGGCACGTTCGCGATTGTCTCGGTGCCGGACGCCACACATTTCACGTTCACCGCCGCGACGGGCGGGCTGGCCGGCTCCGGCGGCGGAACGGCCTCCGCCGCGGGCAGCATTGCTTCCGGCGTGCATAAGGTCTGCGTGCTCTTTCAAACGCGCCAGGGTTATCTTACCCGGCCCGGACCGGCGGCCTCCTGGACCGCCAGCGGCGGCAAGCGCATTGTCCTCACCAATATTCCGACCGGGCCATCCAACGTGGTCGCGCGCATTCTCTGCTTCACCGGCGCCGGTGGCGCGAGCTTCTATTACGTTGCCGCGGGCGCGACGCTCTTCGGCGGGAATATGCTGCTGGCCGATAACACCACGACCGCGCTGACCGTGGATTTCTCCGACGCGATTCTGCTTGCCGGAACAAATGTGGACGCGCTGTTCCGCCTGATCGAGCTGCCTTGCTGTGCCGGAGTGCTGGGCTACTCCGAGCGGCTGTTCTGGTGGGGCGAGCGCAACCAGATGAACAATTGGGTGAATCTGGGCTTTGACGGCGGCTTTACCGGGCCGTCGTTTCCGCATTATCCGCTGGGTTGGACGCCGGACCCGGTTTTCGCGCCCGGCGGCACGGACGAGGAATCGTTCGTCGCGTGGGGCGCCGCGTACTCGATCGTCGGCAACGGCGCCACGCCGACGCGCGGGCTCATCACGCAGTCCGCGGTGGCCGACTCGCTCGGCACACCGCTCATCCAGGCTAATACCGATTACACCGTGCGGGCGCGCTGCGCCTGCAACGCCACACTCGCGGCCGGCACGCTGCACGTGCAACTTTACAGCGCGAGCGGCGGCATCAACACCACCGGCCTGCAGTTGACGGCCGCGCAGCTCACTACCGCGTACGCCGAGTACACCGCACAATTGACCGCGCCGCTTGCCGGCATTCCTCCCGACCTGCAACTGCGGGTGTTCGCCGACGGCACGCCCAACCTCAACGGCCAGTTCTACATTGACGCCATCGAGATTTTCCCCACCGCCACGCCGCTCAACAATTCCATCGTGCGCGCCAGCCGCGTGGCAGACCCGGAAAGCTATGACGGGATTGACGGCTTGCTCAGCGTCAGCGAGAACGACGGGCAAGCCATCCGCGCCGCCTTCAAGCTGCGCGAGCGCCTGTACTTTGTGAAGGAACACTCGCTCCATGCCACCCAGGACGACGGCATCAACGAACCGGCGCTGTGGAGCGTGGCGGAAATTTCCCGGCGCGTGGGCACGCCGAGCGTGCGCGGCGTCGGCATCGGCGAGGACTGGGTGGTGATCGCGCACCGCACCGGGCTCTATATTTTCAATGGTGGCGAGCCCATCAAGATTTCCCAGGAGATCCAGCCCACCTGGAACCAAATCAACTGGCAGTATGCGCACACGCTGTGGGTCACTGTGGATACGAAAGAGCGGCGCATCTACATTGGCGCGCCGTTCGGCTCGGCCACTTCGCCGAACCGCATCCTGATGCTCGACTACCGCGACCTGGACGACGCTGACGACATCGCCGGCCGGCCACCGATCAATATCACCTACGCCGGGCGCAAGACCGCCACCGACAAGACGCGCAAATGGTCGCCCTGGAGCATCGCAGCGAATTCCTGCGCGCAGCTGGAACGCAGCGACGGCACCGCGGTGGTTGCGTTCGGCGGCGGTTCGCCGGGCGTCGGCGGAGGCGGGCCGGCCGGGAAAATCTATCAGCTCAGCGACGCGCAGCTTTCCGACGATGGCAGCGCGATTCCGAGTTACTACACCACACACTATTTTCCGGAGCGCGCGGTGGAGCAGGCGCTCAATCTCGGCGCGCACCGCAAACTCTTCAGCTACCTGACGTTGTATGCGGAAGGGGCAGGGAACTTGTCGCTGACCGCGTATCTCGACAGCGCCAGCGTCAGCCAGGCGCAGCAGACGCTGCCGCTCAGCTCGCCCTCCACCAGGGACCTCGAGCTGCCGATCAATCTGCTGGCCGAACGCGTCGCATTTCAGGTGGCCACCAGCCAGCCCGGCGCCTGGTTCCGCCTGCAAAAATTCACTCCGAGCGTGCGGCCCGATCCCTGGGCGCCGGTCCGGGGAGTGAATTAGCGCCAAGCCTATGCTTACCGTCGCGCAACTGGCGCCGCTGAAGGCGCGTGATCCGTATCTGTACGAGACGCTGGCGAAGATTGTTTCGGCGATGAATGCCTCCAGCACACAATCGGGAGTTGACCCGGCGACCCAGGCTTCGGCCCCGACGGCCATTGCTTCTTTAACGGTGCGCGCCGCCAACGGCTGGTTCGACCTGGCGATTGCCGACCCTTCCAACGTGCGGCCCGGGCTTTTTTATTTCGCGGAGTCGGACACCACGCCCGGCTTCAACAACCCGCGGGTCTATTTCCTCGGCGCCTCGCGCAATCTCTATGTGCAGCTCGGAAACCAGACGCTCTACTGGCGCGCCTATTCGCAGTACATCGGATCGCTGCCGTCGTCGCCGGTGGCGTATGGCTCCCCGCCCATCGCGGTGACAGGCGGGGGAAGCAGCGGACCGGCGCCTTTGCCCTCGCAGGGAAGCGGCGCACTGGCGAACGGTCTGGCTCCCGGCGGCAATGGCTTCGGCACGCAACCCGGCGCGCGCATCAGCCGCACGTCTGCGGCGTGATTCAGCGGACGCAAGCCGCTGCGTCCTGATTACTGATTTCGTCCTCCATGCCCATCCGCGCCTACACCGCCGACGACGAGGCTGCCCTGCGGGCCATCCACGCCGCGCAAAAGTTTCCCTACGCCTTTCCGGACCTTAGCAACCCGCTATTCCTTACAAAGCTGGTGCTGACGCGCGACCCGGCCATCCCGTCCGGGCTAAAGCCCTGCGCTACATCCGAAATTCTTGGCGCCGCGCTCCTGCGCCTGACCGCCGAAGCCTATCTGCTGCTCGATCCGGGCAAAGGCACGCCGCGCGAGCGCTGGAACGCGGTGCTGGCGCTGCAATCCGCCGCCCAGCAGGACGCCGCTGCCCGCGGCCTCGAAGACGTGCATGCCTGGCTGCCGCCGCCGGTGGCCGAGCGCTTCGGCCGGCGTCTGGCACAGCTCGGCTGGCAGCGCGACGACGCATGGACACCCTATTGCCGGCGCTTCGCCGGATAAGGACCGACCAAGAACCACCTGCGACAGAGTTCGCAGAGCAGCGCAGAAGCGGCCGGATCGCCCAGCCGCCGGCGTTCGCAGTTCGTCTCTCGCTTGTCGCCCTCCGTGACTCTGTGACTCTCTGACCCCGTGACTCCGTGGCGACGCTCTTCGCTCTGCTCGCAGCTTCGGAAAGGACCCGCAAATGTCTCGCGCACAAACGCAAACCCAGCAGCTCACCGACCAGCAGCTCTCCAGCATCAACGCGCTAAACAATCAGTTTCTGGGCGCGCAGCAGCAAGCCGGCAATCTGCTGGTCCCGCAGTACCGGAGCATTCTCGCGAATCCCGGCCTCAGCGCCGCGGACAAGGCCGCGGTCAGCTCCGATTCGCAGGGCGCGCTTTCCAGCGCCTTCGATTCGCTGCAGCAGGCCGCGCAGAACCGCGTGGCCCGCACCCGCAACGCCGCGGGCTTCGGCGATCTCGAAGACGACCTGGCGCGGCAGAAGGGAATTGCGCAATCGAACCTGGCCGCCAATAACCAGCTCGAGTTCTCCAACACCGCGTTCCAGCGGCAGATGGCCGCGCTGCAAGGGCTGAGCGGCCTGTATGGCATGGACAGCAGTCTGCTGGCGCGCACCCTGGGAATTCCCGCCGAGTTGTTGAACGTCCGGGCAAATTCCGCGCGCAATTCGGGCGGATTTTTCACGTCGCTGGGCTCTGCGCTGGGCGGGACGCTCGGCGCATTGCCTGGAGCGTTCTTGTGACCGAAACCCCCGGCTTAAGGCCGGTGCCACGGCCGCTCGGCTGATTCTGATCACTGATTTCTGACCACAGATTTCTGATCACAGATTTCTGACTACGCGTTCCTTCCGCTCATGCCTACACCGAGTCTCATTACCATCAGCCTGACCGCGGCCTCTGCCGGCGCGCAGCTGGTCGTCCTTCTCCGCTGGCTGCACCGCCGCATGCGCGACGACGAAGTCAACCGCCAGTTCATTCGCGATATTGCGCACCACCACCTGCCGCACATCTACGAGGCGCTGCACAAGATCGCCGCCAAGCAGGGAATCCTGCTGAGCCTGCCGCCCAGCGTGCACTTCATGGACTTCGAGGAACCGGACCGCGGCAAACCGCATTAGCCGTCGTCCCTTTCCGCATCCTGTCTTCTGATTCCTGACGACCCATCGCGGATCACTCTTTTCTTTTCATTTCATGTCACCAAGCTCGCTCGTCACCGCCGCCAGGTCTGCGGCCCAGGCACACGGACTCGACCCGCCGCTGGTCTGCGCGGTCATCGAGCAGGAATCCTCGTGGAACCCCTGGGCCATGCGCTACGAGCCGCTCTTCTTCGCCAAATACGTCGCGCCGCTCTATACCAACAACAAAATTTCCGCGTCGGAAGCCTACGCGCGCGGCTTCAGCTGGGGACTCATGCAAGTGATGGGGCAAGTCGCCCGGGAACAGGGCTGCACCGAGCCGTTTCTGTCGGCGCTCTGTGATCCGGCGACCGGCCTCGAGTATGGCTGCCGGGTGCTGCGCAAGAAGCTCGACGCAGCCGGTAATGACGCCTCGCGCGGCCTCCTGGCCTGGAACGGTGGCGGCAACCCCAATTACGCCGCGCAAGTCCTGAGCCGCCGCCCGCACTATCTGTAGCCGCTGCACGCGACGCAGATATTGGCAGCAGGGAAGTCGCTCAGCAGGAATGCCCTGCCGCCGCAGCTCAATGGCGCCTCAGCGCCGGCGGTCAGACCAGCTTCTTTCTTGCATACCCGGATCCCCAACCGTATGCCCCTCACCGCAAAACTACTCACCGCCAGCCTCACGCTACTCGCCGCACTGACGGTCCTTTTCGCCGCGGCGTGGCTGCGGGCCCGCGCCGACTACACACGTGCGCGGCAGACCATCGCCTCGGACCAGTTACAACTGGAACAGCTCGCAAAACGGCAGCAAGCACTGAGCGCACAGCTCGCGCAGGTGCAAGCCGATGCGCAGAACCAGCTCGACGCCTTACATAAGGACTATGACCGGGCCCAGTCACCGAAGCAGGTGGCCGACCTCCTGTCCCGCACCATGCACCTGCCGGACCCGATCCAGATTGTCGCTTTGCCAGGCGGCTCCGGTACGGCCAAATCCCCTGTCGCACCCGGCCGCGCTAGCGCCGCCGAGACGCTGCTGCCAACCACCGGCCAATCGGTAGCCCAGATTCCGCTTCCCGACGCTCCGCAGGCCAAAGCGTACGTCCTTTCCTGCGAGGAATGCAGCATCCGCCTGACTGCCCAAGAGCGGCAGGCCAGCCTGGCCGCCCAACAGCTGGCGGCGGCGAAGCAACAGCTCGCATTGACCCAGCACGAACGAGACGCCTGGAAGCGAGCTGCCGCGGGCGGTTCATGGCCCCGGCGGGCCCTCAAACGAGCCACGGCCTTCGCCATTGACGCGGCCATCGCCGGGGCGGCCTTTTGCGCCACCGGCCATTGCCGCTGACAAAGCCGCGGTGTCGTGACTCGCCACGCCGCTACAACACAACTGCCGCAATTGCCGCGCGCCTGCGATCCGCGCGAGGACGCACACAATCGGCCGATGGGGGCGCCGCCTCTGCTGGCGCACCCCCCGCGCCAGCAGAGGGAAGGCACATGACAGGCGGCCCTCTGGCAGAAGCCAGGCATCCCAGCCGATATCCACAGACGTCCTTAACAAGCGCACTTTCTTCTTGACAGTACGTCCTATAAGTTATATTATGTTAATTAAGAAATCGGTCTGACTTTTGGCCCTGTGCAAGGCCTGTGGAATATACCTTATAGAACTTAGGCAGGCCCTTGAACCCCGGCCGGCTTCCCTCTCAGCAGGTAGGTCTTATTTGCCGCCAGATTGCGGCGAGTGACGCGTGGTGGAAACTTACTTTGCGGCCTTCGCGGTTCGCGCCAGTTCGAACTGGATGAATTGCTCGAGTGTCCGCGCGTCGGCTCCGACGATGCGGCGGCCATTTACGAAGAGCGTGGGCGTGCTGCCAACCTCGAGCGCTTTGCCGTTGGCCAGGCTGGCATCCACCTCGGCCCCGGCCTGGGCGCTGGCCAGGCAGGCTTTGAACTCGTCGGTCTTGAGCCCGGCCTGGCCGGCATAGTCCACGGCCTTGTCCCAGGCGTTGGCCGCGGAGATCAGGTCCTGATCGTCGTACATCTTGTCGTAAAGGAACCAGAAGGCCTTGGGGTTCTGCTGGTAGGCACAGCGTCCGGCCAGGGCACCGGTACGCGCCCAGGGGTGGATCTGTTCCAGGGGAAAATCCTTGAAGACAAATTTCACTTGCGGGTAGTTGGGCAGGAGTTCCCGCAATGCTTGATGCATTTGCCGGCAGACGGGGCACTCGAAGTCAGCGAACTCCACGACCGTAACCGCGGCGTCCGGCTTGCCGAGTGCGGGAGCGTTCTTCAGGTCCAGCTTGGCGCGGTTTTCGGCCAGGCGGTCGCGGTTCATGTCGTTCAGTTCGCCGCGCATGAGATAGCGGCCGTCCTTGCTGACCCACATTTTCGACTCTTCCTTGTTTTCACCGACGGTCAGCGTGATATCGGTTTCCAGAAGGCCCGGAATTCCCGTTTCCTTAAAGTCCGCAATGGTCAGCTTCACCTCGGGACCAAAGGCAAACATGTTGCGGACGTAGGCGTCCACTTTGCGCCGGAGCTCTTCCGGCGGCAGGGGCTGCGTCTGGGCGGCGGCGAGCTGGACGAAAGCTGTGCACAGGAGCAGTGCGGCGACGGCATGTCTCATCCACAGATTGCGTTGCGTGGCTGGGGCGGAATTCATGAAAGGCGCCTCGTCTCTCAGAAGATGTCTCAGGGAATGAATCGCTGGGCAATCGGGAACGGCCGGCCGAATCCAAAAGCGCGCGAAGTGATTTTGAGCCCGGGCGCCGCCTGCTTGCGCTTGTATTCGTTGCGGTCCACCAGCAGGGCAATTTCGCGCACCAGTTTCAGATCGAAGCCATACTTCTCGGCAATTTCCTGCGGGCTGCGTAAATCCTCGATGTAGGCCTTCAGGATGCGGTCCAGAACGTCGTAGGGCGGCAGGCTGTCTTCGTCCTTCTGATTGGGGCGGAGTTCCGCGGAGGGCGGCTTCTCGATCGTCGCGGCAGGCACGACTTCCCTTTCGCGGTTGATGAAGTTCGCCAGTTCGTACACCATCAACTTGGGCACGTCGGAGATCACCGCCAGCCCGCCGGCCATGTCTCCGTACAAAGTGCAATACCCGACGGCCAATTCCGATTTGTTTCCGGTGCTCAGCACCATCGAGCCAAACTTGTTGGAAAGCGCCATCAAGTAGTTGCCGCGGATGCGCGCCTGGATATTTTCCTCGGTCACGTCCGGCTTGCGATTGCCGAAGACCGGCTTCAGCGCCTCGCGATAGGCGTCGAAGACCGGTGAAATGGGAATGGTGCGGAACTCGATGCCGAGATTCTCCGCCAGGGCTTTGGCATCGGCCTTGCTGCCCTCCGAGGAAAACGGTCCGGGCATGGAAACGCCAAGGACGTTTTCCGCGCCCAGGGCTTCCACGGCGATGGCCGCCACCACGGCAGAGTCAATGCCGCCGCTGAGGCCCACCAGGACTTTCCTGAAGCCGCATTTGCGGACGTAGTCGCGCGCACCCAGCACCAGAGCGCGAAAGGCGTACTCGATTTCCTGCCGGGGCTGCTCATGGATTTCGCCGCCGCCGCTGGCGGTATCGAAAAGGACGAGGTCGTCCTGAAACGCCGCCGCCTGCGCCGCCACCTTGCCGTCCGCGGTGAGCGCGACGCTTGCGCCATCGAAAATCAGCGTGTCATTCCCGCCGACCTGATTGACGTACACAACCGGCAGATTGTAATTGAGCGCGATGGAACGCAGCATGTCCACGCGAAGGGAACGCTTGTCGATGGTATAGGGCGAGGCCGAGATGTTGATCAGCACGCTGGTTCCCTGGCCGGCAAGTTCGCTGACGGGATCGCGCTCGTAGCGCCGCACCGCCCAGAAGTTCTTGTCGTTCCAGACGTCTTCGCAGATGGTGATGCCGAGTTTTTCGTTGCCGAACGCGAATACGCTCTGCTGCTTGGCGGGCTGAAAGTAGCGCGACTCGTCGAAGACGTCGTAGGTTGGCAGCAGCATCTTGCTCTGCTCGAAAACGACTTTGCCCTCGCGAATCAGAGCGGCCTTGTTGGCAATGCCGTTTCCGGGATCCCTGGTGGCTTTGCCAACGTAGCCGACGATCGCCGGCACAGGAAGTTCCTTCGCCAGTTGCTTCAGTGCGTCCAGGTTGCGTTTGATGAAGGCGGGACGTTCCAGAAGGTCCTGCGGCAGGTATCCGCACAGACAAAGCTCGGAGAAAACGGCGAGTTCCGCACCCCGCTCCTTGGCCTTGCCGGCCATCTCCAGGATGCGTGCCGTGTTGCCCGCGAAATCGCCGACGGTGGGATTGAACTGCGCCAGCGCGAGTTTCATTTCAGGTCTGACTATAGAATACGGTCGCGTACATCTCTTTGCAAACCACAGAAAAGAAGAAGGCTCCTGAGAGGAACGTGTTCCCTGCCCAGGAGCCTTGAATTTTTCGCGCGCGGCGTTTGCGCCGCGCCGGCCTGTCCGGCCGAAGCCTTACACGCTGAACGAACTGCCGCAACCGCAGGTGCTCTTCACGTTCGGGTTGTTGAACTTGAAGCCTGCGCCTTCGAGCGTCTCGATGTAGTCGATCTCGACCCCGTCCAGATACATGGAGCTCATCTGGTCGATGGCCACCTTCAGGCCGTTGAAGTCGTAGAGTTCATCGCTTTCGTTGGTCTGATTTTCGAAAGCCATATGGTACTGGAAGCCCGAACAACCGCCGCCCACTACGGCCACACGCAGCGCCGTCGGCACCGGGTTCTGCATCCCCATGATTTCCTTGACCTTGTCGCTTGCTACAGACGTCAGGCTGATCATACCTTCCTAGGCCTCCCGCCGCGGCACGTCCGCGGAGAATCTTAACCACTACAGTATAACAAAACTCGCCAGCCGCTGCATGGCGCCCCGCGGGCGCTGCGTTCGCAACCGGAAACATCTCCGCGCGCGCTCGTTCCCATCGCAGCGGGATTTCCCTACAATTGGATGCATCTATGAGACACAAGGTAACGCTGCTGCCGGGCGAAGGCATCGGCCCGGAAGTTTCCTCCGCGGTACGGACCATTCTGGAATCCGCGGGTGTACAGATCGACTGGGAAGAGATCGACGCGCGCGCGGCCGGCGAAGGCGCGGGCGTGAACCAGACCGCGATCGAATCCGTGCGCCGCAACGGGGTCGCACTGAAAGGCCCGATGGCCACGGCCGTCGCCGGCGGCGCGCCGAGCGTAAACGTGGCATTGCGCAAGACGCTGGACCTGTACGCGAATCTGCGGCCGGTGAAGAATCTACCCGGTTTGAAATCGCGTTTTGAGAACGTGGACGTGGTCATCGTCCGCGAAAATACGGAAGATCTTTACTCCGGGTTGGAGCACGAAGTCGTCCCCGGCGTCGTGGAGAGCCTGAAGATCATCACCGAACGGGCTTCCACGCGGATCGCGCGCTTCGCCTTTGAGTACGCCAAGCGCGAAGGTCGCAAGCGCATTCACGCCATTCACAAAGCCAATATCATGAAGCTTTCCGATGGGCTGTTTCTGAAGAGCATCCGCGCTGTGGCCGCCGATTATCCGGAAATCGAGTACAAAGAGCTCATTGTGGACAATGCTTGTATGCAGATTGTCCTGAACCCGCAGCAGTTCGATGTGCTGCTGCTGCCCAACCTGTACGGCGACGTGATGAGCGATCTGGCGGCCGGTCTGGTGGGCGGACTGGGCGTGGTGCCAAGCGGCAACATCGGAGACACCGGAGCGATGTTTGAAGCGGTGCACGGCACGGCGCCGGATATCGCCGGCAAGGGATTGGCGAACCCGACGGCGCTCTTGATGAGTGCGATCCTGATGCTGGATCACCTGGGTGAGCGTTCCGCGGCGCGGCGCATCGAGGCTGCGCTGGAGACCGTCTATCGCGAGGCCAAGCACACTACGAAGGATGTCGGCGGCAATGCGGGCACCAGGGAATTCACCGAAGCGCTGATCGCCGCCCTGCCGCGCTAGCCTTTTCCCGGCGCATACACCTGGTACAGCAACCAGTACACGATCACGCCGGTCACCGAGACATACATCCACAGCGGCAAAGTCCACCTGGCGATGGCGCGATGCTTATCGAAGCGTTCTTTCCACGCGCGGTTGAGGGTAATCAGGATCAGCGGAACGATCACGGCCGCCAGCACGGTGTGCGTCAGTAGCAGCGCGAAATAGATGGGCCGGATGATTCCCTGCCCCTGAAACGCCACATGGCCCACGCGGTAGTGATAAACGAGGTAGGAAACCAGAAATGCGCACGAGACCGCGAACGCGGAGACCATGAACCGTTTGTGCGCCGCAAGCTTGCCGGAGCGTATGGCGGCGTAGCCGGCAGCCAGCAGAATCGCGCTGGTTCCATTCAGAGTCGCGTTCAGAGCGGCGTGGGAGAACAAGGCCGTTTACTTCCCGGCCTTATCCAACGCCATCAGCAGAAGCAGCACGGGCATGTGCAGCACGGTGGCGTGCATCAGCCACTTGGCGCGCAGGTTGGTCTTGTTGCTGGCCGCCCACAAGCTGACCTGCACCAGGGCGGTGCTGATCACGAGAGCGCCGAAGAAGTACAGCCCGCCGGTCAGGCCGAGCAGCGCCGGCAGCACGCTGACGCCAACCAGCAAAGCCGCCATGCCGACAATCTGCCGGAAGGTGCGCTTCCCTTGCGGGTCCACCACGGGGAGCATCTGGATCCCCGCACGCGCGTAATCTTCGCGGTACATCCAGGCAATGGCGTGGAAATGCGGGAACTGCCAGACAAACAGAATCAGGAAAAGCAGCCAGGCACCCTTGCCCAGGCCGCCGGTTGCCGCAGCCCAGCCAATCATCGGCGGCACCGCTCCCGGAAATGCCCCAACGAACGTGGCCCACACGGTGCGCTTCTTGAGAGGGGTGTAGGCCAATAGATAGCTCGAGCAAGCCGCGAAGCCCAGCAGCGCCGCAAGCCAGCCGCCGGCAAGCCACAGGTCCAGCGCACCGGCCACGCACAGCGCAATGCCAAACCATTTCGCTTCCCCCGGTTGCAAAAGTCCGCTGGGGAGGGGCCGCGAGGCGGTGCGCCGCATGTGCCGGTCGGATTCGCGCTCAATGTAGTGGTTCAGGGCGGCAGTGCCGGAAGCAATCAGTAGCGTCCCAAAGACGGTATGGACCAGCTTGAGCCAGTCCACGGGCGCGCTGGAGCCCATGTAGTAGCCGGCGGCGGTGGTCATCAGCACCAGCAGGGAAACGTCCGGCTTGGTCAGCGCCACGTAGGCGCCGGCACGTTCAACGAGGGTGAAGTCGGTGGAGCGAATCGTGCTCATTCCGTGGCCGTCTGCGGCTTGGCGGGAACGGTCACAACGCCGCGCCGCAAAACCAGACGATAGCATATCAATACGACGAGAATCGAGGCGGCGAAGGTGAGTGCGCCGAACACCGTGTGGATCACGGTGAGGAGGACCATGGCGGTCATCGGGCTAGACGCGGTGGGGTGTTGCGTAGCCAGGCGAGACCAGTAGGCGGCCACGCCGAGCAGCAACTGCAAGCCGACCATGGAGTGCAAAAGCGAGCGGCCAAAGGACAACTCCGGCGAAGCGTCAAAGCGTCTCCGCAGCACCGCGGCGGTCCAGATCATGACGCCCAGCACCACGACCGAGCCTACGATATGCGGCCAGATCGGCGTGTACCGGTGGCGGAAGCCGGCTCCCCAGAACACCTGCAGGAACATCACCGCGGCGTTGACGATTGCCAGGGAATGAATCGGGAACCCGGTGCCGTCTTCCAACTGTTGGTGCGGTTCCAGCCACCATTTGCTGGTGACCACCGCCATGCACAGGATGGCGGCAAACATGATCTGCGCGAGGCAGGCATGCAGCACCGGCAGCCAGTACTGCAAAAGCTGCCGCACCACTTCCCCGCCCAGGATGCCCTGAGCCACTACCACCACCACGGCGATCGCCACGAACCAGCGCAGCCAGCGGCGATCGTCCTTCACCCAGATCCACGCCGCCTCGATGATGAGCAGCAGGCCGAGAATTGCCGCGATGACCCGATGGGAATGTTCAAAAAAGGCGCCGCCCTGCAGTTGCAACCAGCTGGGAAAGTAGGTGCCGAACGATGTAGGCCAGTCGGCCACGGAAAGGGCTGCGTCCTTGGAGGTCACCAGCGCGCCGGCAACCAGAAGCAGCACGGTCCAGAACCACACGAATACCGCAAAGCGAAACAGCCCGGGCCGATAAGTCGTGGTCATAGGAACCTGTCCGAAACTAAATTATACATCAGACCCTGTGCGCGACCGAATCAGCCTGCCGCGCGCAGCGTCTCGTCCCGCCGCTGAATGCCGACCGCTTGCAACACCAGATCCTGCAACGCGGCGATGAACGGCGGGGAATCTCCGACCGCCGGCATCATGCGAAAACGTTCGATTCCGTACTTCTTCGCGTCCAGCCGGCCATCAATGTTGATTTCATGCAAGGTCTCGATGTGCTCGGTCACAAAGGAGATCGGCACCACCAGCATCTCCTTCACTCCTTCGTGGCCGAGGCGCTCCATCGTGCCCAGAAACGGCGGCTCCAGCCATTTTGCGGGTCCCACGCGGCTCTGGTAGCAAAGCAGATGCGTTTTCGGCCAATTGGCGAAGCGCGCAGAGCCGCCGGCACAAACCAGCCGCATGGTCTCCTCGATCTGCTTGGGATACGGGTCGCCCTTTTCCACCAGGCTCATCGGCAAGCCGTGCGCGCTGAAGAGCAGGTGGATACGCGAGCTGTCCGGAAACTGCCGCAGACAGACGCCGATTTTTTCGACCATGGCGCGAATGTAGTCCGGGTGATTGAAAAAGGATTCGATGGTGCGGACCGGTGGGCCACCCACGGGTTCGCCGTAGACCCGGGCCCACTCTTTCATGCTGCTCAGCGTGGTGGCGTACGAATAATGCGGGTACAGCGGAAGGAGGACGAGTTCGTCCAGAGGGCCGGCTGCGCGCAGCGCTGCGACGGCGTCTTCGGTGAACGGGCGCCAATACCGCATGGCAACCACGGCCACGGGGTCTATGTATGGCGAGAGCGCTACGCTGAGCTTGGCGCGCTGTCTCTCGGTCAGGATGCCGATCGGCGAGCGGCGCCCGATCTGGGCGTAGCGGCCACGCACCGGCACCGAGCGCTTGCGGGCGATGAAGCGCGCCAAGGGGCCGCGCAGAAAGCCCAGCGGGCCCATGGGAATAATGTCGGGATCCAGGAACAGGTTGCGCAGGAACGGCTCGACGGCATCGAGCGAATCCGGGCCGCCCAACTGGAACAGTACGATTCCAACGCGCTTCTTCCCTGCCACTTTACTTGCCTCCGCCGCCCCGCGTGTCGCCTTTTTTCAAGCGCTCAATTTCAGAGTTGATCCGCCCCCAGCGCGCCGCCAAGCTCACAAAAAAAACGAAGAAAACGCCCCAGCCGATCAGGTACGCCGCAAAGATGCTTTGCAGGTTTTTCACTGCGCCTCCGCCTCGCGCTGCAGGTCTTGGATCGCACCCTTGGCGCGCTCGAGCAAGTACCGCTCCACGATCAGAAATGCTGCCAGAAGATGCATCGCCAGCACGTTGAGGAAAAAGACTTTTCGCATCACGGGATCGAGTCCCGACCCCTCGCCACCCATGATCACCGGGGCCGGATGCTGCGTGCGCCACCAGCGAATCGCGCCGAAGACGATGGGCACGTCAATGAACGCAAAAATTCCGAAGAGCGCGCTCAGCAGCGCCCGCCGTTCGGGCTCCTCAATCAACGAACGAAGCAGCAGATAGCAGATATATAGAATCCACAGGACGAACGTGGAAGTGAGCCGGGCGTCCCAGGTCCACCAGATGCCCCAGACCGGTTTGGCCCAGATGGGGCCGGTGATGAGAACGACGGTGATGCAGGCCAGGCCGACTTCCGCGCACGCTACCCCCAGCCAGTCGTATTTCGCTGCGCGCCGCCAGACGTAGAGCAGGTTGGCAAGGAAGCAGACGAAGAAGGCGGTCTCCCCGGCCCACGCCGTCGCTGCGTGGAAATAGAAAATCCGCTGGATATCGCCCATGGTGCGCTCCTCCGGCGCCACAAAAAAGGCCGCGTACGCCCCGAGAACCACCAGGGCCACCGCGACCGCGCCGAAGAGAATTCGCCGCACCATCCGGTTATTCCTCCAATAGATATTCGCCGAAAAGCCAGAGCGCCGTCAAAAAGACCACATCGAAGGCCGCCAGAAATCCGATGCCTTTCCATTCCAGCACCGGCTCGCGCGCCAGCAGGCCGGCCGTCACCGCCGTCGCCGCGATCAGGACCGGCGTAAGCAACGGCAGGAGCATCAGCGGCAGCAGCAGTTCGCGCATGCGGGCCTGCGCGGAGATCGCCGCCAGCGCGGTGCCGGCGGTCGCGATGCCCAGGCTGCCAAGCGCGAAGGTCAGCACCAGGCCGGGCAACTGCGGCACGACGGCTACGTTGAACATCACCGCAAACACCGGGAGCATCAGCAATTCCGTGAGCAACAGAAACAGCGTGTTGGCGCCGATCTTCGCCAGCAGGATGGCGAACGGGTCGCGCACGCTCAGGCGCAGCGCGCTCAGCGTATCGTTGGCCTGCTCGCGCAGAAAGCTCGGCTGCATCATCAGGGACGCGGCAAACAAGAAGGCCAGCCACAACAGCCCGGGGCCAAAGCGGCGCGACTCGCTGGTCGTGGGATCAAATGCAAAGCTGAAAAGCACCACCACAATCAGCACAAACACCAGTGTGGTGCTGACCAGCTCGCGCGAGCGAAACTCGGTGCGCGCTTCCTTGGCCAGCAATGTCGCCGCGTTGGAGAGGAGCCCCATTCACCCGCCCGTGAAGTGGTAGACCGAATGAAACGTGGCTCCGGTCCGCGTGTCCGCGACCACGCGGCCCGCGTCCAGCCGCACGGCGCGTCCGGCGAGCTGTGCCAGCTCCGATTCGCCGTGCAGGCTCATGAGAATCGTGCAGCCCGCGTCGCGCAGCTTGCGGAGTTGCGCCGCGAGCCACGCGGTCGCCTCCGGGTCCAGGCCTGTCGCCGGCTCGTCAAAGAGCAGCAGCCGGGGCTCCGCGAGCAGGGCTCGCGCAATCGCCACTCGCTGGCGCATGCCGCGGGAGAATGTCCGCACCAGAGAGTCTTTGCGCTCTGCGAGGCCAACTTCTTTGAGCAGCTCGGCCACGCGCTCGTTCACGCGGGGCAGCCCGAGCAGTTTGCCAAAAAAACGCAGGTTTTCTCCGGCGGTAAGCTCGTCGTAGACCATCGTGGCGTGCGCCACGAAGCCGATGGCCGGTTGCGGGGCGGAGATTTCCGGCGCGCCGCTGATGGTACCGTCAGTGGGTCGCGTGAGCCGCGCCGCCAGGCGAAGGAGCGTGGTTTTGCCCGAGCCGTTGCGACCCGCCAGAACCACGCAATCGCCCGCTGCGACGCTCAGCGTGACGTTGCGCAGCGCGTACACGCTGCCGTAACGCTTGTCCACCCGGTCGAAATGCAGGCCCGCGTGCCCCGCGCCCGCTGCCACCGCGTCAGCCTCGCACCAGTTCGCGCAGAAACTGTTCGGCCTTGCTGCGTTCGCGCGTGTACTCTTCGTCGCTGATGGTGCCGGCCTGGCGGCGCAGCTCGAGACGGAAGAGCTGGTCCTTCAGTGCGTCCAGGCTGGTGGCGTTGGCGGCGTCCAAAGCGCCGAGGTTTGCAATTGCATTGCCCCCGGCGCCCACAGGGGGCGCAGCCGTAGTCGCCTGGGCCGCGGGGTACGCCGAAACCTCGGGCGCAGCCACCTGAACGGCAACCGGCTTCCGCGCCAGCAGCACGGCAGCCAGCGCAAACAGCACCAGAAAGCCGCCGATGATCGGCCACTTCAGGGTGTCGAGCCTGCCGGGGACGGTCTGGATGGCCGCGTTTTCGGCGTTCCCCGGACCTGCATCTCCGCGCGCTTGCGTGCCGCCATCGGCGCCGCCCGCGGCCAGTGGCGGCGCGGTCCCCGCAATCGAAACGCTTACCAGAGTGCCGGCGTCCACATTGGCGCGCTCGTAAATATTCATTCCCTGCTCTTGCCCGGCCATGCGCAATCCGTCGCCGGACAATTGCACGCTGGGCGGGGCCACAACGAGTAACCGCGCTCCGCCGTAGTGGGTCGGCAACTTCACGGTTGCGGCGTTGTCCGGGTAGGGCAGTTCGTAAGAGAGGCGCACCTCGCTCTCGCCCGGCCGAAACGCGAAGGCTATGGCGTAGGAGTTGTTGCCTTTATCGAGCGGCGCCTGCACCACCGGCATACCGGAAGGACCGGATGCGGCGATCTGCTTCAGCTGCGCGCCCTGAGGCAGCACCGCGAGGAAATTGCCCGCGGTCTTGAAATACGCCTGCGGCGGCTTGGCGGCGTTGGCAATTCCGTATTCCTCGCCGACGGTCAGGCTGCCGCCATTCGGCTGGAAGATGACGACGTGCGAGGTGATAGAGATTGCCGAATCGTTTTCAGTCGGCTCAAACACATCCACGGTGACCGCATTTTTCCCGGGCGGAAGGGCCTGGTGAAAATTCACGCCCTTGTACACGGCCCGCACCAGCATGGGTTGCGCGCCGATGCCAGGATGGTCAAACGTAAAGCGGCCCGAAGAGTCACTTTTGGTGTTCGCGACCGGCTGCATGCCGCCCTGCAACTGGATCAAGATGACTTCGACGCCCGCCGCGGGCTTTCCCGTGGTGCCGTTGTTGACCGTACCCTGCACCGTCGCGGCGTTTGCTGCACCAGCCGCGAAGAAAGCAACCACAGCAGCGAAAAGCCAGCGTCTGCGAACCCGATTCATTGCGCCCGCTCCGCGCCGCGAGGGCCGCGCGGCCGTCTTACGCCGGCCTCCGTCACCTGGTCAATTTCCGCCAGCACCAGTGCCGCTTCCGTCTCCATCGAGTTCTTCATGGCTTCGTAGTCCGCTTCCGAGTATTTTCCTGCGCGGTACTCGAAGCGCAGGTCGCGCAGGTTCTCATAAATGGTGTCGCGACGCTCCATCAACTGGTCGAGCTTCGAGCGGTGCGGCGCCAGATCCGACGCATCCGGCTGGATAAAAAAGATGAAGAGAAAGGTTGCGGCGGCCAGCGCGAAACACGCCGCCAGAATGGCGGCGTCGCCCGAGGCCAGCACCAGAATGGCTGCGGGGTTCGGCACTATTCGTCCGTTTCGCGGCGGGCTCGTTCGCGCGCGCGCTCCAGAATCTCCGGAGAAACCTGAACGGGAGCGGAAACGCCCGGCATCGCGGCCGCAGGGCGGCTGCGCCAGCGCTTCATCACCAGGATCACGACCGTCGCCCCGGCAAGCAGATACAGCACCGGCATCAACCAGGCGACCAGGCCAAACCCGGTCTTGGGCGGCTCCACGTACGCGAGAGGGCCGTACTGAGCAATCATGGCTTGCAGCACCTGATCGTCGTTCTTACCCTGGGCGATCTGGGCGTCGATCTCCTTCAGCATCGTTTTCGCGACGTCGCACGGGCCGGAGAAATTTCCGCCCACGTGGTAGCACTTCCCTGCCGCCTGGTCGCAGCCGTTGCACATGCACTTTAATTTGTTGCCGATCTGGTGGGTGCGGTCGGTGCGATCGTTTCCGGAGGTCTGGGCCGTGGAAGTCTGCGCCGCAATCGCCGCGTTTGCGGAAAGCGCGATGACCGCGGTCAGGAGCAGGTGCCGGACGTTGCGACGCCTCGCCCTGGTGCGGTGAAATCTGCCGGTCGGTCGGAGCATTCTATCGTCCCTACTTTCCGGCTTCCCGCAAAGTCACGGAGGCGGGACGCAGTCCGGCCACTTCTCCAGCGCCGGCGGGCACTTCTTTTCGCGCGAGAACGACCACAGCGGCCCGGTTCGGCAGCAGCGCCACCAGCGTGCCCATCACCACCACCATGCCGCCCCACCATACCCATTTCACCAGCGGGTTGATGAACACATGCATGGTGGGCACGCCGTCGGTCGTGCCGGCGTATACCACGTACAGATCCTCGCGCAGCGTGGAATAGATGGCCACCATGGTGCCGGACTCTTCGCCTGCCGGGAAGTTACGCCGCTCCGGGTACAGCAACATCACCGGCTTCTGGTTTTTCATCACTTCCACAATCATGCGTTCGGCGACGTAGTTCTTCTCCTGCTTCTGGTCCATGCTCTGCAGGAGCAAATCGTAGCCGCCGATGCTCAGCGTCGAGCCGACCGGCATCTCTTTTTCGACTTCGCGATTGAAAGCCTGGCCGGCCAGGCCGATAAAGATCATCACCATGCCGAAATGCACGATGTACCCGCCGTAGCGCCGCGTGTTGCGCAGGGTCAGGTCCACGCAGGAGGCCAGCCACGATGCGCCGCTGCGCACTCGCACCACTTTCGCGCCGCGATAGAACTCCTGCAGGATGGTCGCAGCCACGAAAACACACAGGGTCAGGCAGACGAGCGAATAGAACTCGCGGAATCCGAAGGCGAATGCGATGAAGCCTCCGGCCAAACCCGCGATTGCCGGTCCGCGGAAGTTCCGCTTGAGGCTTTCTGGAGATGTCTTGCGCCATGCCAGCAGTGGCCCCACGCCCGTCAGCAGCATCAGCAGCAAACCCAGCGGCACGTTGACCTTGTTGAAGAACGGCGCGCCAACGCTGATGCGATTCCCGGTGAACCATTCGGAAAAGACCGGGAACAACGTTCCGCTCAGAACCGCCACGCACGCCACCAGCAGCACCAGGTTGTTGAACAAAAAGCTGGACTCACGCGACACCATCGAGTCCAACTGGTTCTCGCTCTTCAAGTAGTCCCGGTTCTTAAAATAGGCGGCCAGGCAGACCACGATGACCAGCGCCAGGAAGCCCACGAACCAGTTGCCGATGCTCGATTGCGCGAAGGAGTGCACCGAACTCACGACGCCGCTGCGCGTCAGCAGCGTGCCCAGCACACACAGCATGAACGTGAGGAACACCAGCCAAACGTTCCACACCTTCATCATGCCGCGCTTCTCCTGCATCATGACGGAGTGCAGGAAGGCGGTCCCCGTCAGCCATGGCAAGAGCGACGCATTTTCGACCGGATCCCAGCCCCAGTAGCCGCCCCAGCCGAGCACCGCGTAGGCCCAGTGCGCGCCGAGCAGGATGCCCATGGTCTGGAAGCACCAGGCGATCATGGTCCATTTGCGCGTCAGGTGAATCCATTTTTCGCCCGGGTAGCGCGCCAGCAGCGCCGCCAGCGCAAACGCGAATGGGATGGTGAATCCGGTGTAGCCGGAATACAGATTGGGCGGGTGGATGACCATCTCCACGTACTGCAGCACGGCGCGCAGCCCGTTGCCGTCACGAGGGGCGACCAAATCCATGGCCCCCGCGGCGTTCACCACACCCAGCGACTTGAAGGGGCTGGCCACAAAGTTGCTGATGGTCAGGAAAAACAATTGCACGCCGGCCAGGATCACGCCGACGTAAGGCATCAATTCGCCGTTCTTGTTGCGGTAGGCGATCAGCACCGAGACCACATAGACAGCCAACAGAAAGCTCCAGAACAACAACGAGCCTTCCTGCCCGGACCACAGCGCCGCCACTTTGAAGAAGGTGGCCAGGTCACGGTTGCTGTGTCCCGCGACGTATGCGACCGAAAAATTGTCGGTGAGAAAGAGATAGACCAGGCTCAGCGTGGAGACAAAAATGAGCCCGCAGACCGCGATCCCCGCCTGCCGCGTGCTTTTCACGAGCAAGGGATGGCGCGTCAGAATGGCCGCGATGCCGCCGCAAAAAGCGTACACGGCGCACACAAACGCGAGAATCAGCGCGAAGGAACCGAATACATCCATGCGGCTACTGCCTCTCCCTGAACCGTCGCGCAGCCACGTCGTTAGGTGGAGCTGCGCTGCGTCTTTTCCCCGGCCGGCGCGGCGTTGGGGCTGCCGGGCACAGCCTCGTACTTCGAGGCGCACTTGGCCTGCACGTGCTCCGCAACGAACCGCCCGTCATCCGTCGCGCGGCCCTCAATCAGCGCCTGAGACTTGTCCACAAAGCTGTCCGGCAGCGGCTCGCTGCCAACGTAGCTCACGGGAAGCGTCTTGCCTTCGCCTTCCAGCACGAATTCGACGCGCCCCGGCAGGCGGCGAATACTGCCCGGCTGCACGGTGCCGCCGATGCGCATCCGCTGCGCGCGTTCCGCGCCTTTCAGCGTTTGCAACTCGAGAATGGTGTGGTAGTAGGTCTTGCTTTCGCCGTAGCCAAGCCATGCCAGAAAGCCCATGGAAACGACAATGATGCCGATGCCGATGCCAAACTTGGCCTGCTTGCGCATTGCTCCCGGCTCCTGAGGGCTGCGAACCTTGATCGTACCACAATGCCTGAATTGGCGAGCGGCGCTAACTCGTTACGCGCTAAGCACTTTGCCCGCCTCGCTCCACGCAGCGGGAGCGCCATCGCTCAAGACCAGCTTGGCTTCCAGCGACGCCGCAGAGAGTTGCGGGAGCAGCGCGGCCATTTCCCTGCCCAGCGGAATCACCCGCTTGGGCTTGAATGACCGGCGGACGCGCGTCAGAGTAGCGGAAAGCCGCTTCTCCAGTGCTCCATGCAACCTGGCCGCGTCCAGCTCTGCTGCCGGGCAGTCGAGAACGTAGGTCAGCAGAAATCCCCGGCGTTGAAATTCGGCCAGGACCGCAGCCTTCTCGCGCCCCGCATAGTCAATGCCGACAGATGTCAGAAGTTCCGCGGCCTGCCCGCGGGGCTGTGTGTCGCTCGAATACAGATAAGCGCCGTCCTCCGCCGGACTCACGGCACCAAGAAACAGCGCTTGCACGTGAATCGGCCGGAACTGCGTCATCTCTTCCAGGCGCTTGAGCCGCCGGGCAATGTGGCCCGGAGCGGCCGCCTGGCCACACCCATCACACAAAATCGCGCTCTCTGCCATCTCACTATCCTACACAAGCAAGGCCGAGAGGGCACACCCAGAGGGTTGAGAATGAAACGGGCGAATTAGAAAGCTGCGGACAACCTCAAGGCTGGTTGACGGTCTCGTCCTGGGGAAGCTTGGAGCGCAGGCACCACTTCAATTCCTGGCTGAGTTCGGTGACTTCCATGCCCGGCATCACGATGAACTTGCACGCCAGCATTTCGCGCGGCTCGTCGTCATCGGGCAGCTGGCAGCTGACACGGCAGTACTGACAATCCTGATTCCAGCAGAAACGCCCGTACGGAATGGTCTCCGGGCTGATGAACTGAAAGCAGCGCAATAGTGAATTGCGCTCGGGCACGTGAAACTTCTTCCCCAGCAGCGTAATCTCCACCAGCTTTTCGTAGGGGCGAAAGGGTTCCGACATGGCAATTTCCAATTTCCGCGGGCGAAGGCGTGGCTGAGGGCGAGTCCCCTGTCCCCCCGCATGTTTCGTGTACGTTCTCAGGCTAGCGCGCGGTCGGAGTCGCGCACACTGTTTCCTGGCGCGACGTTGCTTAACTACAACGGGCAAGTACTCCCACCAATTTATGTTGTGAAGGTTACTGCGCCAGGGGCAACGCCGCGCGGCGGCGCCGCTTCAGGCCTGCAGGTCGAAGAACTGTCCCATCTTACGGAACTTTTCATAGCGCTGATCGATCAGCGCTTTCGCGGGCTGGTTGGAAAGCTCGGTCAGTTGCCGGTCCAGCACTTCCTCCAGAAAGCGCGCCGCGGCCTCGTAGTCGGTATGCGCGCCGCCTTCCGGCTCTTTCACGATCTCGTCCACGATCCCCAGTTCTTTCAGATCGCCGGCGGTGATTTTCATGGCTTCCGCCGCGGTTTCGGCCTTGGTGGAATCGCGCCAGATGATGCTGGCGCAGCCTTCCGGGGAAATCACGGAGTAAAAACTGTTTTCCAGGATATTCACGCGATCGCCGACCGCGATGGCCAGCGCGCCGCCCGAGCCGCCCTCTCCGGTGATGGTAACCAGAATCGGTACGGTCATCCGCGCCATCTCTTTCAGGTTGCGCGCGATGGCTTCGCCCTGGCCGCGCTCCTCCGCGTCAATGCCCGGGTAAGCGCCGGGCGTATCCACGAAGGTCAGGATGGGCCGGTTGAACTTCGCCGCAAGTTGCATGACGCGCAGCGCCTTGCGATAGCCTTCCGGCTTGGGCTGGCCGAAATTGCGAATCACGCGCTGCTTGGTGTCGCGGCCCTTCTGCTGGCCAATCACCGCAACCGGGCGGCCCTTGAACTTGCCGAAGCCGGCAATCAGCGCCTTATCGTCGCCAAAGGCGCGATCGCCGTGCAGCTCGATGAAATCCGTGAAGAGCAGCGGCAGATAGTCGGTGAGATACGGGCGCTGCGGGTGCCGCGCAATCTGCGCACGTTGCCAGGGACCCAGGTGCGCGTAAAACTCCCGGCGGAGTTCGGCGACCTGCTCGCGCAACTGTTCGAGCTCGGCGTCGGTGTCCTGGTTTCCGGCCAGGCGCTTGAGATCGTCTACTTCCTTCTCCAGCTTCTCCAGTTCCCGCTGGCGCGCGGTGGAGGCGCTCTCTCCGGCCTTCTTTTTTTCTTTGACCGTCATGCCATCCTCTAGGCCGCCGCGGCCTCGCCGCGCAACCGCAACACCGCCTGCTCCAGCTCCGGCGTGGCTTTGACGCGTTGCTGCGAGGCTACGACGGCGACGCTGCCGTCGGGCGACTCCAATTCAAACACAACTTGGCTCATTCCGGGGGCGGACTCGAACAATTTTTCCAGACGGTCGAACATGGCGTCGTTCACCAGCGACATTGGCAGGCGCACGCGGAAGTCCTTCTGCCCCGCTGCGCGTTCGGTGATGTCCTGCAGGCGGCGGGCTTCCTGCAGCGACAATCGCGTGCCGGCTTCCTCGATCTGTACCCGCACTTTGAGCAGCAGCGGTGTGCCCGGCTTCAGAATCTGCTCGTACTTTGCGAAGCTTTCCGGGAACGCCAGGAGTTCCTGCACGCCGGTCATGTCCTGCAGGGTGAAGATTCCCCAGCGCGCGCCCTTTTTGGAGCGCATGGGCCGGGAGCCAACGATCAGGGCCGCGACCGCGACCTCTTTGCCGTTGCGCTGGCCTTCGATCTCTTCCAGGCGCACCACGCTCCATTCGGAGAGCCGCGAGCTGTATTTCTCCAGCGGATGCCCCGAGACATAGAAGCCCAGCATGGCGTACTCGCTCGCCAAACGTTCCTCTTCGCTCCAGGGCGCGGCGTCACGCAATACAAAAGGTTCGGCCGCGGCCTGCGCGCCGCCGCCTCCGAAGAGGCCGTGTTGTCCGGACTCGCGCTGCCGCGAAGCGCGCTGAATGGCGCTCAGCGCGTCGTCCACGGACGCGGCCATGGCTTCGCGCGGTCCGAGCGAATCCAGGGCCCCGGACTTGATCAGGCTTTCAAAGACGCGCTTGTTCAGGAAGCGCGATTCGATGCGCTCGCAGAGGCTGTACAGAGAATGGAAGGGGCCGTTGGCCAAGCGCGATTCGCGGATGGCTTTGGCGGTGTTCTCGCCGACGTTCTTAATGGCCGCCAGCCCGAAACGGATCGCTTCGCCGACCGGCGTAAAGTACAGATCGCTCTCGTTCACATCGGGCGGGAGGATGGAAATACTCATGCCGCGCGCTTCATTGATGTACTTTACAGCCTTTTCCGCGTTGCCCGTTTCCGAAGTCAGCAGCGCGGCCATGAATTCCACCGGGTAATGGGTCTTCATGTACGCGGTCTGGTAGGCCAGGAGCGCGTACGCACAGGAGTGCGACTTGTTGAAGCCGTAGCCCGCAAACTCCTCCATCAAATTGAAAATGCGCTCGGCCTTCTTTTCGGGAATCTTGTTTTTTGCGCAGCCATCAAGGAACTTCGCGCGCTGCGCCGCCATTTCCTCTTTCTTCTTTTTGCCCATGGCGCGGCGCAGAATGTCCGCTTCGCCCAGGGAAAAACTGGCCAGGCGGTTGGCAATCTGCATGACCTGTTCCTGGTACAGGATGACGCCATAGGTTTCCTGCAGGATGTCCTGCAGCTGCGGCAGCTCGTAGCTGACTTTGGTCTTGCCGTGCTTGCGGTTGATGAAATCGTCGATCATGCCGCCTTGAATGGGGCCGGGGCGGTAGAGCGCGTTGAGCGCGGTCAGGTCCTCGATGCGGGTCGGCTGGTAGCGGCGCAGGATGTCGCGCATGCCGTGCGATTCAAACTGGAAGATGGCGGTGGTGTCGCCACGGGAAAAGAGCTTGTAGGTTTCGGCGTCGTCCAGCGAGAGGTTGTCAATATCCACCTTCACGCCGCGATTCTGCTCGACGGACTTGACCGCGTCTTGCAGCACCGTGAGGGTCGTGAGCCCGAGGAAATCCATCTTCAGCAGGCCGATGCGTTCGAGCGCGGTCATGTCGTACTGCGTGGTGATTTCGTCGCGGTTGGTCTTGTAAACCGGGACCAGGTCGGTCAGAGGCTGGGGCGAGATGACGACGCCCGCCGCGTGCGTGGAAGCATGGCGCGCCAGCCCTTCCAGGCGCATCGCAACGTTCATCAGATCCTTGAGCTTGTCGTCGCCGTTGACGGCGGCCTTGAGCTGCGGGGCATCTTCCAGCGCCTGTTTGAGCTCGATTCCGAGCGTGGCCGGAACCATCTTGGCCAGGCGGTCCACTTCGGCGTAGGAAATATCCATGGCGCGTCCTACGTCCTTGATCGCCGCCTTGGCCGCCATGGTTCCGAAAGTGATGATCTGGGCGACGTTCTCGCGGCCATATTTCTGGGTAACGTATTCGATCAGCTCGCCGCGCCGCCGCATGCAGAAGTCGATGTCAATATCGGGCATGGAGACGCGCTCAGGATTCAGAAAGCGCTCGAAGAGCAGGTTGTACTGAAGCGGATCGACGTCCGTGATGCGCAAGGCGTAGCTGACCAGGCTGCCTGCCGCCGAGCCGCGGCCCGGCCCCACCGGCACACCCTGCGAACGCGCATAGTGAATGAAATCCCAGACGATGAGGAAATAGCCCTCATAGCGCATCTTCTGGATCATCTGGATTTCGCTGCTCAGGCGGCGTTCGTATTCCGCGAGCGGGTTGGTCAATGCTCCGGCCTTCGCCAGTCGCTCCAGGTGGGGAACGCGGGACGCGAAGCCTTCGCGAACGACTTTTTCAAAATAGCTTCCGGGCGTGTGGCCTTGCGGCACCTTGAACTCCGGAAACGGATTGGGGATGCGGTCCACCTTGACGTTGCAGCGCGCGGCGACATCCACGGTGCGCCGCAGCGCGTCCGGAATTTCTCCGAAAATCCTGGCCATCTCGGCCGCAGTCTTGAAATAAAACTGGTCGGTCGAGAACTTCATGCGCCGTTCGTCGCTCATGGTCTTGCCGGTTTGTATGCAGAGCAGGACTTCCTGGGCGTGCGCATCCTCGTGGTGCAGGTAGTGGCAATCGTTGGTGGCGATCAGCGGGATGCCGGATTCCTTGGACAGGCGCACCAGATTGGGGTTCACGCCCTTCTCGATTTCCAGGCCCTGGTCTTGAATCTCCAGGAAGAAGTTCTGCTTTCCGAAGATGTCGCGCAGGCGGTAAGCATTCTCACGCGCCAGGTCGAACTTTTCGTCGGCGACGGCTTCCGTCACCGCGCCCTTCAGACAGGCGGAGAGCGCGATCAGCCCGCGGCTGTGCTTCGCCAGCAGGTCGTAATCAATGCGTGGCTTGTAGTAGAAACCTTCCAGAAATCCCGCGGACACCAGCTTGATGAGGTTGTGATAGCCCTCAAGGTTCTCGCAGAGCAGCACCAGGTGATTGTTGCCGCGGGCGCCGGGCTCCGTCTCGTCCTCGGCCATGCCGTTCGCGCCGCTGCCGTTCGTGGGACGAGCAACCGCCGCGGGCGTTTTTTCCCCGCGATCGTGCCGGCTGCCCTTGGCTACATAGACTTCGCAGCCGATGATGGGCTTCACATCGCGCTTGCTGGCTTCGTAGAAAAAATTGGCCGCGGCGAAAAGATTGCCATGATCGGTAATGGCCACCGCCGGCATTTTCTGGCGGGACGCTTCATCCAGCAGCTCGCCGGTTTCGCATGCGCCGTCCAGCAGACTGTAATCGGTATGAACGTGAAGGTGAACGAACTCGGGCTGCCCCATGAATTTCGATTCTAAATCGCCGCCGAAAAAATTGCGAAACTCTTTCGCGAGTTTTCAACAGGCCAGATGCGGGCAGACTATTTTTTCTTTTTGGTCCTGGATGGCGCCGCGGGTTTTGCCGGGGGTTTTGCGACCGGCTTGGCCGCCGGTTTCGCCTCGGGCTTCGCGGGCGGGGCCGGCTTCTCTGCGGTCTTGGCGACCGGCTTCTTTTCCTTCGGCTTCGGTTCCTTTTGTTTCGGCTGTTCCTTGATTCCGGAAAGCTTGCGCAGCATCTTCTCGCGCTCTTCCGGCGTCTTGCCTCGGCCGTTCAGCTGCATCGCGAACATCTGGTCCACGACGGCGTCGAACTTGGGCCCGGCGGGCATGCCAATGCGAGAAAGCTCTTCGCGCACCACGGGAACGGTCGCGCGCAGCGGCCGCCACTTGTGGAGATAGGCGCGAATCTTGGAGAGCGCTGTGGAATTCCGGGTTTCCGCCAAAAGATAGGCCAGCTTGTCGGCGGGAAGCTTCTCGATAAATTTGTAGGCGTCGATCGGCGCGTTGAGCTTCTTCCCCGCAAGCTCCTTGGCCAGCGCTTCCGCTTCCTCGGCAAAGGACTTGATGCGGTCGATTTCCGCGGAGCGGAAGTTCAGCTTGCCGAGCAAGCTGCTCATCTCGCGGTCCTTCATCCGACCGAGAATGGCCAGCAGCATGGGCGTGGCCAGGCGAGGCCGCAAGCCGGCCATCATCAGGTCGTCGCGGACCTTCGCGAGACGATTGATGGCGTCGTAGTCGGGCTTCTTTTTCGCGAGCAGCGGGTGAACGATTTCGACCAGGTCGTGCTCTTCCCAGGCTTTCAGGGTGGCCGCGGGGTTCTCTTCACGCGCCAAGGCGTGCAGCTCGCCGCCGGACTCTTCGGCTGTGATGTTGTGGTGCAACTCGCGCTCGATGGCCAGATCAAACCACTCCTGGGTACGCGGCTCGAGTTTGAAACCCATGCGGGCGGCGAATCGCAGCACGCGCAGCAGGCGTACCGGCTGGTTGGTGAAACTGTGGATGATCAGCGCCCGCACTTCCCCGCGCTCGATGTCCGAGAGTCCATTGGTGGGATCGAGCAGCAGGCCGCGGGAGGCAGGGTTTAAGGAAATGGCAATGGCGTTCAGCGAGAAGTCGCGGCGGCGGAGGTCCTCCATGATGGTGGACCAGCGAATTTCAGGACGCGTGCCGGGCCGGACGTAGTGGTCGTCGCGCGCGGCGGAGATGCTGCCTTCGCAATCGCCCGCAAACAGCATCTCGATGTGGCGCAGCTTCTCATCTTCGTGCAGTACCTTGGCGCCGCCCTTTTCCAGTTCGCGGGCGATCTTGGACGGATTGCCTTCGACGGTGAAATCCAGGTCGCGCAGGTTGGCGCCGGTAATCAGATCGCGCACCGTGCCGCCGGTGAGATACACGTTGAAGCCCAGCGCGGCCGACAATTCCTGCACGCGCATCATGGCCGCGCGCTGCTCCGGCAGCAGCCGGCTCTCCAGCAGAAACATATAATCTGGCATTGCTCTCCCTCGACTCCGGAGCCGCCTCCGACCACTGTGCACGGCCGGCTCCGTGATTCCTTGCTACCGCGAACCGCGGGCCCGCCGCGCTAAGCGCGCGGATGATGCGCCTTGTAAATCTGCTTCAACCGCTCCTCCACCACGTGGGTGTAGATTTGCGTGGTGGAAATATCGGAATGTCCGAGCATCAGTTGCACCGAGCGCAAGTCCGCGCCGCGCTCCAGCAAGTGCGTGGCAAAGCTGTGCCGCAGCATGTGCGGGGTCAGCGGGATACGCAGGCCGGCACGCCGTCCGTAGCTGGAGAGGATCTTCCAAACGCCGACCCGGCTGATGCGCCCGCCGCGCCGGTTCACGAAAAGAAACAGTCCAGGCGATGTGCGCGCGGCCCGCGCCAGTTCCGGCCGCCCCTCTCGCAGATAGCGTTCGACGATGCTGAGCGCCTTGCGGCCAACCGGCACAATTCGTTCCTTGTCGCCCTTGCCCACGCAGCGCACACAGCCGACTTTGGTGTCGAGATCGGGCACCCGCAGGCTGGTGAGCTCGCTGACGCGCAGGCCGGTGGAATACAGGACCTCCAGCATGGCGCGATCGCGCAGGCCGAGCGGCGTCGTCTGGTCCGGCAACTCGAGAAGCTTTTCCACTTCGTCCAGCCGGAGATACCCAGGCAAGGAGCGGCGTATCTTGGGCGACTCGAGATGAGCGGTCGGATCATCTGCCACCAAGTCCTGTATTTGGGCGTGGCGAAAGAAGTTCCGCAGGGTCACCAGATGCCGAGCCACGGTTTTGCTCTCAAGCTTCTGGCGATACAAGGTGGCCAGAAAATCCACCAGATCGTCGCGCTTCACCGAGGTCAGCGCCAGTTTCCGCTTTTTCGCGAAATCCTCGAATTTGCTCAGGTCGCGCCGGTAGGCGCTCAGCGTGTTGGGGGAGAGCCCCTTCTCCACCTGCACGTGGGTCAGAAACGACGAAATGGCGGCGTTCAGCTCCATCAACTCTCCACGTACTCTTCGCCGCCACGCCGGCGGCGCGTGGTGATGCCATAAATCTCTTCAATTTCGCTGCAGCGGAAGATCCAGGCGAGCGCGAGGTACAGCACCGTGGCTCCGGCGATCAGACCGGCGAAGACCAGAAACTGCACCAGGAACCGGGCATGGATGGTGAACTGCGTGTAGTAACCGCCCACCCAGCAGGCTGCGCCCATGATTCCCGAGCACAGGAAGATCTTTGAGAACGACTTGAAGATTTCGCCGATGCCCATCGGGCCGTAACGCAAACGGAAAATGAGGATCAGCGCGAAGAAATCGAAGTAGCACGCCAGCGCCGTCGCCAGTGCCGGCCCGCCGTTCTGCACGCGCTTGAAGAGAAACTCCAGAAAGACGATGTTCAATACAACGTTTATGACCAGCGAAATGGCGGCGATGATTACAGGTGTCTTGGTATCGCGCGTGGAATAAAAAGCCGGCACGACAAGTTTCACGGTGGCCAGGCCAGGCAGGGCGATCGCGTAGTAGAGCAAGGCGCGCGCGGTCAACCGAGTGGACTCCGCGACGAACTGCCCGTGCTGGAACAGTACCCGGATGATCGGTTCGCGCAGAATCATCAAACCAAGCATGGCCGGTATGGTGATGAACGCAACCAGGCGAATGGAGAAGGCCAAGGTTTTCTTCAGGCCGTTGTAATCGTTGGCGGCTGCCTGGTGCGACATCATGGGCAGAATGGCCGTGGCAACGGCGATGGCATAGCCACCCAGGACCAGTTCCATCACGCGGTCCGCCAGGTACAGTGCCGCCAGGCTGCCTTCCGGCATCTTGCCGGCGGTTGCGAAACGGGTATCAATCAGCAGGTTGATCTGGCCGATGCCGATACCGAACAAGCGAGGAATCATGAGCCGCGCGACGTTGCGAATGCCCGGGTGCGAAAACGAGATACCAAACTTGAAACTCATGCCCTTCTGCACCAGCAGAGGCACTTGAATCAGGAACTGGAGGACGCCTCCGACGAGCACGCCCACGGCCAGAGAAGTGGCCGGGTTCTTGAAGTATTTCCAAACGGCGGCGACGGAAAACAGGATGGTCGCCAGATTCAGGAACACTGGAGTGGCGGCCGGCAACCCGAAGATATGGAAGCAATTGAGGATACCCATGGCCAGAGCAGCCAGGGCCACGAAAAACAGGTAGGGGAAGATGATCCGGTTGAGTTCGATCGCCTGGTCCCAGCCGCCCTGGGCCCGCCCGGTGCTGGAGGTGAAGAGGTGAATGACCGACGGCGAGAAGACCATGCCAAGCACGGTGATGACGGCGACCACCAGAGCCAGCGTCCAAAACAGCCGGTTGGCGAAGTCCCAAACTTCTTCCCGGTCCTTTTCCCGCATGTAGCCGGTGAAGACCGGAATGAAGGACGCGGTCATGGAACCTTCCGCGACCAGGCGGCGGAAGAGGTTCGGGATGCGATATGCCAGAAAGTAAGAGTCCGCGGTGATGGAGGTTCCGAGCAGCAGGGCGATGCGCTGGTCGCGGACGTATCCGAGGACGCGGCTGACAATGGTGACTAGAGAGATGATCGAAGCTGATTTGAGGATTTGCTTCTTCTCAGTCAACGAGCCAGCCCCCGGCCTAAATCCAGTAAAAACAATAGGTTGACAGGAATTTCGCGCTTAACATAACATACAAATTCATTCCGTGCAAATCGCGGCCGAATTTTCCCTTTGGGGGGTCTTGCCTGTCCTTTGAAACTACGTGCCCCAGCCTCCACCCACAAAAAGGTGATCGTCGAACTGCACGACCGCAAGTCGCACCGGGGCTATTTGAATCCCTCGCGGCTGGGCCAACTGGATCCCCTGGACCTGCTGACACAAAACGGCGAGCACCAGGAACTGCCGCTGGCGAAGGTGCGCTCGATCTACTTCGTTCGCGATTTCGACGACGACTTTACTCCGGAGCGCAAGGCGTTCCTGAGCCGGCCAAAGCTGGATGGCTTGTGGCTGCGGCTGCGCTTCCTGGACGGCGAGTCGCTCGAAGGCGTGGTGCCGAACGACCTGCTGTCGCTGCTGGATAACGGCATTCAGATCACGCCGCCCGACCTGAATGCCAACACCGATCGGATATTTGTCCCGCGCTCGGCGCTGAGCGAAGTCACCGTGCTGGGCGTGGTGGGTATCGCGCGGCGCAAACCGGCGGCTGCCGCGGCACTTGCTCAGCCCACTCTTTTCAACGAGTAGTCGCGTCGTCCCGACCCTTTCTGTCGGCAAACTTCCCTCTCCCGTGGTTCCGTGCGAGACTCGGACGAATCTTGGCTTGCGGAGCGATCCATGAAACTTGCGGAAGTGGCGGAAAAGCTGGGCTGCCGGCTGGAAGGCGATGCGGCGGCCGAA
>DATKLU010000109.1:0-8911 GCA_035542235.1 Dongiaceae bacterium | reverse complement strand
CGCCTTCATGCGCGCGTGTTCCCGGGCCAGATCGTCCACCATGAATTGCGTTGCTGGGATTCCCGCTTCATAGAGTGCCTGCTGGTACGCGGCCGTAGGAGGGAAGGCCATCGGCTCCAGCACCACCTCAGGGCCTTCCGTTCCCGGCGCCGTTACGGTCAGCCAGCGATAGGCGCCCGCCGAAACGTCATGCTTCTTCACGAATCCGACTTTTTCCGTGTAGAACTTCAGCGCCTGCTCTTGGTCCTTCACATGCACGCTCACATGGCCGATGCGAATCATGGTCGTATCCTCTGCAGTTGGCGATTGTGCCATTCTAATCGCTTGTGGGAGCTTCGCAAATACGGCCGGACGCAACGAACGAAAGCGCAATCAGCCAGCCTGCCGCGAACGATTACGGGGAATGACCGATTTCAGATTGCTGCCTGCCGATGACTGAAATGCCTCACCACGTGTTGTAGGGTGTGTTTTCGATCGGGGAGACTTTGTCGGACGCGGAGTGTACGTCGGTGATTCCGGAGGACGCCTGGTCTGGCGTCAGCACAACCGAATCCACCACCGTGTTCCAGTCCTTGCCGTTGGTGATCGGGTCGGTGGGCACGCTGTGCAGATATTGCGGCACCAGGTCTTCCAGCGTCTGCGGGGCTGCCTGTTTATCCATCGTGAAGTGATCGATGGCCTTGCGCATCTCCTGCAAGTCCTCTTTCAAGACCGCTTCTTTGCTGCGCAGGACGGCCCGCTGGTAGCTGGACGCGGCAATGCCGATCAGTATGAGGATGATCGAGATCACGATCATCAGCTCGATCAGCGTGAAGCCGCGCGAGCCGCCAGGCCGAGGGGCAAAAGACTTTCGCCGGAGAGAGCACAGGTTCATCGCGTCACCAGTCCGAATATTTCGACTTCCCGTCCAGGGCCATGGCCTGGGACTTCGAGTACACGTCAAAAACGTTTTTTCCGCCCCAGCTCATGGAGTCCGGGTCATCCTGCACCGCGCGCAAGCCCCACTCGGCCTGGCCGGTCATCGGGTCAACAGGAATGCGGCGCAGGAAACGAATTTTGTGGTCTCCGCTGGCCCCTAGTTGCACGCCCTTCACCAGGGTTTCCAGATCAGGTGGATAGCCTTCGCTGCCCACCTCGACGCGGATCAGGTTGCGGTCGGCGAGATCCTTGTACTTGTCGATGGCGTCGCGCAGCTCCCGCAAGTCGCGGCGGAGTTCGGTTTCCTTGGCGCGAAGGATGGAGTAGCGGGCGACGGGCAGGGCAGCGGAGGCGAGTACCACCAGAATCGCGCAGGCGATAATCAATTCCAGAAGCGTCATACCCGCTTCGGGATTGCGCCGGACCGTTTTTCTCTGTGTGCGGTTCATCAAGCCTTCCGCGATCCGCGCGGCCGCTACAGCGCTACTGTACCTTGATCTGCGATTCGCCGGTCAGCAGCGTCAGCGGCTTGCCGGTGGAGTCTTTGGCGTTGACCTGCACGATGGACAGGTTTGTTGCGCCGGGCTTGAGGGCCTTGACCACAATGCCAAGCAGCGTGCCGCTGCCGGTGACGCCCGGAGTGTTGGGCTGGCGCGTGGCGGCGACCATGGCCTGTCCGTGTTCCTTATCCACGCGCTGTACGATGGCGATCTCCTGGTTGCCGCTGGAGAGGAACCCGCCGTGCTGCACTTCCTCGATGCTGATCACCGACGGGTCGTACTGCAGCATCATCGGGATCGAATAGAGGTCGGTGACGTTCTCGATGGAAACGCCGAGCGTCGCGGTTTGTCCGGCGACAAGATTGATGCTTGCGGGATCGAAGCGCAGCCGCGGACCTTGCACGTTCATGCCGGCCTGCGCGCCCGTTTGGGCTGCGGGTGCTCCGTTCTGCGGAATGTAGCCGGGATTCTGGGGCGCACCGCCCATCGGCTGCTGGGGCGCCGACGGCGCCTGCTGTTGCGGAGCCTGCGGAGCCGGGGCCGGCTTGTTGGCGTTCGGCGTACGGATATCGCTCTCGCGCCGGGTAGTGATGTTCTGCTCCACGCCCGAGGCGATACCGCGCAGGTTGGCGCGCGTCCAATCGGGCAGCCGCACGATGCGCGGAATCAGCACGATGAGAACTTCGTTGTCCTGGTGCTCGCCTTTGTTGTCCGAGGTCAAATACTTGATGAAGGGAACTTGCGCGAGGCCAGGCCATCCGTTGACCGTCTTGGTGTCAATCTTTTCGAACAAGCCGCCGAGGATATTCACTTCGCCTTCGCGCAAACGGATATCGTGCTCAATCTTGCGCTGGCCGATGATGGGCTGCTGAATGCCGCCGATGGTCGCGGTCCCGGTCACCTGGGAAACCTCGATCGCCACCTTCATGCTGACTTCGTGATTCGGGTGCACGCGCGGCGTAATGTCTACGTTCACGCCGACATCCAGGTAAGTGAACTGCGTGTTCACCAGCGGGTTGACCGAGGTTGTGCCCACGCCGACGCCGGCCTGGAAACTGCCGGTGGCGATCGGCACGCGGCTGCCGACGCGGAGCTTCGCGGGCTGGCCATCCACGGAACGAATTTCCGGATTCTGGATGATCTTGGTGGTGGTGTCGGTCAAAACGAAATTGGCGGTCGCCCCGGGCAGGGTCAGGGTGTAGTCGCTCGCACCAAACGCGAAGCCCTTGAGGGGAACAAGATTGGTCGTGGTCTGGGTCCCGCCGGAGGTGGTGCTGGTCGTGCCGGGCGCGGTGAAGGTCAGCGACGCCGACTGGCCGGGCAGTACACCAAGATCGCGCAAGCGGTCGGTGCTGGCCGAGAGCACCTCAACCTGGATCACCACTTCCGGCTTGGCTTTATCAATATCCTTCAGCAGCTTGCGAGCAATGGCCAGCTTGTCCGGCGTATCGCGCACAATGATCGCGTTCTGCGAGTTCAGCTGCTGCACTTTCGTCAGATTCAGCACCTGACGCAGGCCGTTGGCGATTTCCGTCAGGTCCTGCGACTGCACGGTATTGGAAAGATAGAACGTCTCCACCACCTGCTCGTCGAAATCTTTGTGTTTCTGGGTGGTGTCCTGGTAGACAAAAATGATGTTTTCCGTGACCGGCTTCCACGCTGTCTTGCTTTGCAGGCAAACGACGTCCAGCGCCTGCTGCAGCGTCAGGTTGTTGATGTCCACGGAGATGCGGCGGGCAGGGAAGTCCGGATCGTAAACGACGTTAATTCCCGCGAACTTGCCGATGGTGTCGAAGATGATTTTCACGTCGTTGGCCATCTTGAGCGTGATGGGCGCGGTCATCAGCGGCTTCAGATCGGGCGGGGCAGCGGCCAGTTCGTTGCCTTCGGTGTCCATCGCTCCGGACGCCAATTCATCCTGCTTGTGCGCCAGTTCATTGATCTGATCGAGCGTACGCCGCAGTTCCTGAATTGCCACGGCGCTTGAGGGGTCGATGGTAGACGCGCGCTGAAACTCGCCTGCCGCGCCCTGCAAGTCGCCCTTTTCGCGCAGCTGTAAGCCCTTTTTAATGTGCGACTCGCCGGCCTCGAAGCGAATCTGGTTCACTTTAATCTTGTAATTGGCGTTGTTGGGGTCGGACGCGAGGGCCTTTTGGTAGAACTGGAGGGCGGTGTCGTAATCCTGAATATTTTCAGCTTTGATGCCGGCGCTGAACTGCTGGCCGCCTTTGGGGCAGCCCGCGGCAAACAATGCCGCGCTTGCACACAAAATGAGTTTCCCCCAGCGACGCATGCACTCTCCGTGACGTCGTCACGCCTCGACGTATACCAGCCCACTCTAGCATTCGCTTAGAGGGCTGCCAAGAACGCTGGGGTTGGCTGTAATGGATCCGCTAACCCCTGTTAAATGTGATGCTATAGTGGATGGCTGTGGCCAAAACTGCAAAAAACGCGGCTCGCTCCACCAATAAGGCTGGTGAGCTGATTGTGGCCCAAAACCGGGCCGCGAGCTACAACTATCATCTTCTGGAGCGCATGGAGGCCGGAATCGTGCTCCATGGCACGGAGGTCAAGGCCTTGCGCGAAGGTAAAGCGAACATCCGCGACGCTTTTGTGGACTTCAAGCCCTCCGGCCCCTGGCTGGTGAACGCCCACATTGCTCAGTACATGGCAGGAGGGCCGTGGAATCACGAGCCGCTCGGCAACCGCAAGCTCTTGCTCCACAAGAACGAGATCAGCAAGTGGGCTGGCCGCACCCAATCGAAAGGTTTGACCGTCATTCCCTTGCGGATTTACTTCCGCGACGGCATCGCGAAGTGCGAAATCGCCCTGGCGCAAGGCAAAAAGCAGTGGGACCGCCGCCAGGACGAGCGCACCAAGGAAGCTCGCAGGGAGGCGGAACAAGCGATGTATCGCAACCGGAGGCGATAGCACACCCATGCAATTGAAACTCGAAACGAAGCCGTACGCACAAGTGGAAGCAGACGCGCTGGTTACTTACCTCTTTGAGGAGGCGGACCCGGTACAGGGCCGGGTTGCTGAAATCGACGCGGCGACGGGCGGCCTCTTGAAGAAGATCGCCTCCAGCGGGGAAGCGACTGGCAAGACGCTGGAATTTACCCTGTTGCATGCACCTGCCGGACTGAAAGCCGCGCGCCTGCTCCTGGTCGGCGCTGGAAAAAAGGAGCAGTTTACGGCGGCAACGCTGCGCAGGATTTCCGCCGCGGCGCTTCGTTACTTGAAAGCCCGCTCCTTGAAGAACTTCGCATTCCTGGTGCGCGAGGGCGCGGCCAACGCGGAAACGGCGCAAGCTCTGGCCGAGGGTCTGATCACCGCCAACTTCGAAACGGACAAGTACAAGACCGATAAGAAGCCGGGCAAGGATGTGGAAACGGTCGTCGTAATCGGCTACTCCGACGCCGAAAAGGCCGCCGGCGAAAAAGGCCTGACCACCGGCACGGTGATTGCGGAATCGCAGAATTTCGCGCGCGAGCTGATCAATGAGCCTTCGAATAAGCTCACGCCGCGCGTGCTGGCCGAGCGCGCGGAAGCCATGGCCAAGGAAGCCGGGCTGGCCGTGGAGATTCTCGACGAAAAGAAAATCGCCGATCTGAAAATGGGGGCTTTGCTGAGCGTGGCCCAGGGCAGCGCGGAACCGCCGCGCATGATCGTCGTTACCTACACCCCGGCCAACCTGAAGCCCGACGCGCCGGTGTTGGCGCTGGTGGGCAAGGCCGTGACTTTTGATACCGGTGGCATCTCGATCAAACCCGCCGACGGCATGGAAAAAATGAAGTACGACATGGCGGGCGGCGCAACCATGCTGGGCGCCATTCGTGCTCTGGCGGCGCTGAAGCCCAACGTGAAAGTCCTTTGCGTGGTTCCGGCGACGGAAAATATGCCGGGAGGCAAAGCGCAAAAGCCGGGTGACATCCAGACCGCCATGTCCGGCAAGACCATCGAAGTCCTGAACACCGACGCGGAAGGACGTTTGATTCTCGCCGACGCGATTCACTACGCCAAACAACTCGGGGCTACGCTGCTGGTGGATGCAGCCACGCTCACGGGTGCAATCGTTGTCGCGCTGGCAAACGTCAACGTCGGCGTCTTTGGCAACAATCAGGAATTCACGGACAAGTTGCTGGCGAGCGCGAAGGCCGCCGGCGAAAAAATGTGGCCCATGCCAATGGACGATGAGTACCGCGAATTCATCAAGGGCAGCTTCGCCGACATCCAGAATATCGGCAGCGGCAAGGGCGGCGGGGCCATCACCGGCGCCATGTTCATCCGCGAGTTCGCCGGCGACACGCCGTGGATCCACCTGGATATCGCCGGAACGGCGTGGAACGACGATGCCAAGCCCTGGCTGGCCAAAGGACCCACCGGGGTTGCAATGCGTACCCTGGTGCACCTCGCACAGTCGTACTAAAAGCCAATTTTTCCGAAGCCGGCAAAGAGGCACGGATTTCCGTGCCTCTTTTTTTGTTACATCCGTTCGGGGGCTTCGATGCCGAGGAGTGATAGCGCGCGGGTAAGCTGGCGCTCCACGATTTCGGTCAAGCTCAGAAGGAGCGCTCGCCTGGCCGGATCCGCTTCCGACAAAATGTGGTGCTTGTGGTAGAAGTTGTTGAACGTCTGCGCCAGCTGAAAGGCGAATTTTGAGACGAAAGCAGGCTCCTGCGCGGCGATCGCGGCGTCGCTGGCATAGTCGAGCGATTCGGCCTGCAACAACAGTTCCCACAGAACGGCGCCATCGGCGTCACCCAGATATTTTCCGGCGGCCGCGGCCGTCAGTGCGTCGTTCGGAGTGCCCGCTTCCGCGCCTTTGCGGCGAATGCCGCGAATACGCACCACCGCGTACTGGCAATAGGGCCCGGTTTCGCCCTCAAAACTGAGGGCGTCCTCAAAATCGAACGCGATGATGGTGTTACGAGTGAACTTGAGCAGAAAAAAGCGCAGAGCGCCGACCGCGATGGCGTGTGCCGTTCGCTTTTGCTCCAATTCGGGCATATCCGCATGGCGGCTGCGCACTTCCGCCAGCGTGGCTGCTTCCAGTTTGCTGATCAGGTCGTCGGCCTTTACGCCCAGCCCCTTGCGTCCGCTGACTTCGACATACGGTTTTTTCGCCTCGTCGCCGCTCAACTCGTATCCCAGTTCGGCAGCGCAGCGCGGCGTCAACGCCACAATTTCGTAGGAAAAATGGATGGAGTTTGCGGCTTCGCGGGCGTGGCCAAGCGCGCGCAGGCCCTGCGCCACCACGTCTTGCAAGTAGGACTGCCGGGTATCTATCACGTTGTACACGCGGGCAGCCGGTTCACCGAGATGCTTTGGCGCGGCCGGATCATTGGCCTCGCTGGTGGTAGTCCAGACGGTCTCGGTTGCGGGCGCGTCGAGCCAGCGCTTGTAGTGAAAATCCTTGCCGAGCAAGCCGAATTTCCAGAGCTGGTAGGCAATGTCTTTCCCGACGTAGGTCACCGTGCCATTCGAACGCACGATGATCTTGTCCTGAATGTTCTCTTCGTCCTCAGCCGGCGCCGCTTCGCTGGTTTCGCCGGGCTTCTTTTCGGCCGGCATGATCCAGCAGCCCGCCATCTTGCCGGAGCTAGCCAACTGAATGGCGTTGGCGGCTTTCAGCTTTTCGAAAGCGGCGTCCCAGAATTTCAGGTGCAGGATTTCGCTCTCGCGCGCCAGCAATTCGTAGGAGATGCCCAGGCGATCCATCGTGCGCAAATGGAAGCCCACGATTGCGTCGCCGATAACGCGCCCCAGTTCGGCGGCTTGACCTTCGCCGGCCTCGATAGCGTGCAAGGTCGCGCCGCGAAGTTGCGCGCCGCGCGCTTTGTCCTGCTCATAAAATTGCGTCACGCGGGCATAGAGGTCCCAGCAGAGATAATCGAAACCCGGCTGCTTGGCCAGCGCGGCGACCTCGGCCACGGATTTTTTCTCCATGTGCTGGAAGCCGATCACCACGTCGGCCACCTGTACGCCGGTGTTATCAATGTAGTTTTGCACCTGCACCAGTTGGCCCGCGCCGCGGAGAATGCGCGCGATGGTGTCGCCCAGCACCGCATTGCGCAGGTGACCGATGTGCGCGGCTTTGTTGGGATTGATGCTGGTGTGCTCGACGATGATTTTTCCGCGCGGGGTTGCCGAGGCAGGCCCCAGTGGGGACGCCGGGTGCGCCGCAGCCTGCCAAAAGGCGGCGCGGTCAAAGAAAGCGTTCAGGTAACCGGCACCCGCCACGTCCACCCGGGCAATGCCCGCAATCGCGGGCAGGTTGGCGGCAATCTCCTGCGCGATTTGCCGTGGCGCACGCTTCAGGCGCTTCGCCAGTTCGAAGCACACCGGAGAGGCCGCTTCGCCCAGCTCCAGCTTGGGGGGCCGCTCCAGCACCGGCGTCAATTCGACGCCGTATTTTTCGCGAATGTGTGCCGCGAGGGTCTCTTTCAACTTCAGCAGGAGCGTTAAGTACACTTAGCCTCGAATGTTTACCTGGTATCGAAAGATGCAGAGAGACAGTGAGTATAGAAAATGCACGGAAACGGGTCAAAGAACGGATTGCGATCGGTTGTGGGAATGCGTTTGACAGGTCGCGCGCGGGTTACTAGTATCGCGGCGCGCCAGCGGCGCAAGAGGCCAGCGATGCGATTGACGCAAGCGACGCGAACGATACGAAATGCCATCCTGATTGCCGCAGGACTGACCATCAGCGGTGTCGCAGCTGCTGCGGCAGAGAAGAGCAGCGCGCCGCAGTTGATCGAACTGGCCAAAACGAATGCTCCGGGATTGAAGGACGCCATCCGCGCGACCTTCGAGGCCAAGGACTTGCACGAAGGCACGGCCTGGTCTGGCCGCGGCGAAGATTTCTTCTTTGCAACGGAAGCGGCGTCGCGGCCGCAGCTGGTACTCGACGGGGCCGCCGGCCCGGCCATGCAACAGCTCAGTGGCACGAATCTCTGGTACGCTGCGGCGAAAATCACCGGGCTGGGCAGAACCCATGCATTTTCCTATCTGATTGACGGCAAGCCCTTCGGCGGAAAGCTAGATATTCCGGCGTTTGGCCCGCTTTCGTACCTGATGCCCGGCGTGCCTTCCGGCACTCTTTCGGAAAGGCTCACCCATGTGAGCAAGATTTACGACGGCATGAAGAGCGACTACTGGATCTATGTCCCGGCGCAATACCGCGCGGACATTCCCGCAGCCCTGATGGTATTTCAGGATGGCGAGTGGTACCTGGACCGCGCCGGGAACATCATGGCCCTCAACGTGATCGACAACCTGATCGCCGAGAAGAAGATTCCCGTCATGATCTGCGTCTTCATCAATCCCGGCGACATCAGCGGCTCGCCCGGTACGCCGACCTATCTGCAAGTCAAGAAATACTCCGACGAGTGGAAGCGCACGCTGAAAGATTCGATGCGCAGCACGCTTTACGACACGGTCAGCGACCGTTACGCGCGGTTTCTGCGGGACGAGGTTCTCGCTGAAGTCGC
>DATKLU010000108.1:0-16792 GCA_035542235.1 Dongiaceae bacterium | reverse complement strand
CCGCAGTAGGGACAAATCGCAACAAAGTCAGCCAGAGTACCCCGGCAATTGGGACACTGCTTCACAGCGTTCCTCCGCAGCAACGTGGCGAGGCTGCAAACTGTTGTGAGCCGCACTCTAAAGGAATTCGCGCGCTGCGTCCATCGCTCGCGCACCCGGGTGCGGAGCAGGGTCCCAAAGAGCAGGTGGCGAATTTCCCGCGGTGCGGCGCAGCGCGATTGTCAAAGCAAATGGGGCAGGGGAGAATGACCGTCATGGCAAATACAGACGCAGTGATCGTGATTCTGGCGGCGGGCAAAGGCACCCGCCTGAAGTCGGCGCTGGCCAAGGTGCTGCATCCGGCGGGCGGGCGGGCGCTGGTCGAACAGGTCATTCGGGCCTGCCGGCCGCTCAAGCCGAAGAAGATCGTGGCCATCGTTGGCCATCAAGCGGAGCAGGTGGCGGCCGTGGCGGAAAAGCTGGATACGGATACCGTGCTGCAGCAGCCGCAGAACGGCACCGGTCACGCCATGCTGGTGGCCAAGCGCGCTCTCGGCAACGCCAGGTTCGCGGTGGTGCTGCCCGGCGATGCGCCGCTGATCCGCACCAAGACCATCGAGGCACTGCTGGCAACGCATCGCGCAGGCGATGCCGCCGCGACAATTCTGACCGCCGTTCTGGCCGATCCCTCGGGCTACGGGCGCATCGTGCGCAAATCGGAGAAGCTGGTCGGCGCCATCGTGGAAGAATCGCAACTGGCGCCCGAGCAGCGGGAAATTAACGAAATCAACTCCAGTATCTATTGCTTTACGCTGGCGAAACTGTGGCCGGCGCTGGCGCAAGTGAAGCCGAACAACAAGCACCGCGAAATCTATCTGACCGATGCCATCGCCGTGCTGGCGCAAAAGGGCGAGACCGTGCTGGCGCAGATCGCGCCGGACGCGCGCGAAGTGCTGGGCTGCAACACTCGGGCGGATCTGGCCGAGGTGGACCGCATTTTCCGGGAACGCAAGCGCGATGAATTGATGGCTGCGGGGGTGACGATTCAGCTCCCGGAAACGGTCTTGATCGACCCGGAGGTTTCCGCGGGAGAGGACACGACGATTGAGCCCGCGGTGCAGTTGCTGGGCAAAACCAAGCTCGGCGCGCGCTGTATGGTGCAGACCGGGAGCGTGCTGGTGGACGCGACGGTCGGAGACGGCGTGACGATCAAGGCGCACTCGCTGGTGGAAGACAGCCGGCTGGAGGATGGCACGATCGTGGGACCGTTTGCGCGTTTGCGAACCGGCACGCACTTGAAACAGGGCGCGCGCGTCGGCAATTTCGTGGAGACAAAGAAGGCGTTGATCGGCGAAGGCGCCAAGGTTCCGCATCTTTCCTACATCGGCGATGCGAAGCTGGGCGCCAAGACCAACATCGGCGCGGGCACCATCACCTGCAACTACGATGGCGTAAACAAGCACGAAACCACAATCGGCAAAGGAGTATTCATCGGCAGCGACACGGTGCTGGTGGCCCCGGTCAAGGTAGGGGACGGCGCGTACGTGGCCGCCGGCTCGGCGATTACGGAGAACGTTCCGGCGGATGCGCTGGGCATCGCGCGCGGGCGGCAGACCAACAAAGCCGGGTGGGCCGCAAAGAAGCGGCGGGAACTGGCAAAGGATAAAGAGCGCGGCGCGAAGAGCGCGAGAAACGCGGAACACCGGAGGAAAGGCAAGCGCTAGCACGGGATTGGTGTTCCTGCAGGAGCCGGATTCGTTGTAGATTCGGCGCGAGCGGGGGGCGCGCAGCCGTGGTTCTCCCGCCTTGCGGCGTAGCGCAGGAAACGCCTCGGCGTGGCGCGCTGTGGTAAAATAGGGTTTCCCCAAATGCCCCAGGGAGCCACAACACCATGAAATTTGGAGTCGTCGTCTTTCCGGGCTCGAATTGCGACCACGACGCGTTCTACGCGATCAGCAAGATCCTCAACAAACCGGTGGAGTTCATCTGGCACCAGTCGCAGGACCTGGCGGGCAGCGATATTGTGATTTTGCCCGGCGGATTCGCTTACGGCGACTACCTGCGGACCGGCGCGATCGCACGGTTTTCTCCGGTGATGCAATCGGTGGAGAAATTTGCGAAGAGCGGCGGCATCGTGTTCGGCATCTGCAACGGTTTCCAGATTCTGCTGGAGGCGGGGCTGCTGCCCGGGGCGATGATGCGCAACAAGGGATTGCGCTACATCTGCCGGCATGTGCACGTGCGGGTCGAAGAGACGGATACCCCGATGACCTGCGCGGCGAAAAAGGGCCAGGTGCTGCGCATTCCGATCGCGCACAACGACGGCAACTACAACTGCGACGAAGCCACGCTGCGGGAGATGGAAAAGAACCGGCAGATTCTGTTTCGTTACACCACAGCGGATGGAACGAATGACGCGGAAGGAAACCCCAACGGCTCGGTGCTGAATATCGCCGGCGTTTGCAATCGCGAACGAAACGTTGCGGGTATGATGCCGCATCCGGAGCGCGCGGTGGAATCGGCGCTGGGTTCAGCGGACGGGCTGGTGCTGTTCACCTCGATGGTGGAGGCACTGAGCGGCGCTGCCAAGGCTACGGCCTGACGAACTTATGGCGACTGCGGCGACAGAGATAAAAGTGACGCCGGAAATTGCGGCGGAGCATGGCGTAACACCGGAAGAGTACGCGCGCATCCAGAAAATCCTGGGGCGGGACCCGAACCTCACCGAGCTGGGCATCTTCAGCGTGATGTGGAGCGAGCACTGCTCGTACAAGTCGAGCAAGGTGCACCTGAAGCGCTTGCCGACGCGGGGCAAACTGGTGGTGCAAGGACCGGGCGAAAACGCCGGGGTGGTGGACATCGGCGACGGGCTGGTGGCCGCGTTCAAGATTGAATCGCACAACCATCCGAGCTACGTGGAACCGTTCCAGGGCGCGACGACCGGCGTGGGTGGAATCCTGCGCGACATTTTCACCATGGGCGCGCGGCCCATCGCGGTACTGGATTCCCTGCGCTTCGGTCCGATCGCCCCGGAAGGCGACGTAGACGCGCGATTTCCGCGCGGGCAGAAGAGCGATGACGGCACGCTCGCTGCCAACCGTCGCATCTTAGATGGCGTGATTCGCGGTGTGGCGCACTACGGAAACTGTTTCGGGGTGCCGACCGTGGGCGGCGAGGTCTGCTTCGAACCGTGCTACTCGCAAAACCCGCTGGTGAACGCGCTGGCACTGGGCATCGCCCGCAAGGAAGAGATATTTCTCGCCAAGGCGAAGGGCGTGGGCAATCCGGTGATTTATGTGGGAGCGAAAACCGGGCGGGACGGAATTCACGGCGCCTCGCTGCTGGCTTCCGCGGAGTTCACCGAAGAATCGCAGCAGAAGCGGCCGAACGTGCAGGTGGGTGATCCCTTCATGGAGAAGCTGCTGCTCGAAGCGTGCATTGAAGCGATGCACACCGGGGCAGTGGTGGCGATCCAGGACATGGGCGCGGCCGGGTTGACCTGCTCGACGATGGAGATGGCGTCGCGCGGCGGAACGGGGATTGAGATCGATCTGAGCAAGGTGCCGCAGCGCGAAACCGGCATGACCCCGTACGAAATCATGCTGAGCGAATCGCAAGAGCGCATGCTGCTGGTGGCGGAGCGCGGGCGCGAGAGCGAAGTGCTCGGTGTGTTCAAGAAGTGGGGCCTGGACGCGGTGGTGATCGGCGAAGTGAAAGACGGCGGCCTGGCCACGATCAGGGACCGCGGGCGCGTGGCCGCGGAAATTCCGGCGCACCCGCTGGCGGAGGAAGGCCCGGTGTACCAGCGTCCGCTGGCAGCTCCCGCACCGCGTGTGGAGAGTGAAAAAGACTGGTACGCGTTTGCCGCGGCCGGCGCGGACCTGACGGCGAACTTCAAGAAGCTGCTGGCTTCGCCGGCGATCGCTTCGAAGCGCTGGATCACCGAGCAGTACGACACGATGGTGCGCACCAACACGCTGGCCGGACCAGGTGCCAGCGATGCCGCGGTGGTACGAATCAAGGAGAGCGAAAAAGAAGGCCCGCAGGGCAAGACGATGAAGGCGCTGGCCCTCGCGACCGACGGTAACGGCCGCTGGTGCCAGCTGAATCCGAAGCTGGGCGCGATGCACGCGGTCGCGGAGGCCGCGCGCAACGTGGCAACCAGCGGGGCGCGGCCGATTGCCGCGACGAACTGCCTGAATTTTGGCAGCCCGGAAAAAGCGGAGGTAATGTGGCAGTTTTCCCAGGCGATTGACGGCCTTGGCGAAGCGTGTACGGCGCTTGGCACTCCGATCACCGGCGGCAACGTGAGCTTCTACAACGAGACGCTTGGCAAATCCATTTATCCCACCCCGATCATCGGCGTTCTTGGAATTCTCGATGACGCCTCGCAGGTGATGAAGGTCGCTTTCCGGAACGACGGCGACGCCATTGTGCTTCTGGACGGCGGCGCAGCCGGCCAGGGTGGCGAGCGAGAGTTTTCCTCGTCGGAGTATTCGAAAACGGTCGGTGGAATCGTCTCCGGCGAGCCGCCGGCGATCGATCTTGCGGCGGAAAAGAAGCTGATCGATTGCCTGGTGGCGATGGCCGGCGAGGGGCTCGCGCACTCCGCGCACGATCTTTCCGATGGCGGCCTGGCGGTCACGCTGGCCGAAGGGTGCTTCGCAGCGGCAGGCGGGTTTGGTGCGGACGTGAAGCTTGAAAGCGCGCTGGCTGCGGAAGAGGTTCTGTTCGGCGAGCGCGGCGCGCGCTGCGTGGTCAGCGTGGCGCGGGAAAAGATTGGCGCGCTGCGGAACCTTGCGGCACAATACGGCGTCGCGGCGGCCGAGATCGGGCAGGTTACCCGGAACGGCGCGTTGCGCATCGAATATAAGGGACAGGTGGCGGTGCACGCGCCGGTCGCCGAACTGAAGGAAGTCTGGGGCAGTTCGCTGGAACGCACGCTACTTCGCAAGTGAAGCCGGACAAGCAGCAGCAGATGACACAAAAGCTCGCATACGCGGACGATCACTTTCACGACCACTGTGGCGTGGTGGGCGTCTTTGGCCACGAAGAAGCCGCGAAGCTGGTGTATCTCGGTCTTTACGCGTTGCAGCACCGCGGACAGGAATCGGCCGGAATCGTTTCGAGCGACGCCAGGGAACTGCACGCGCACCGCGCGATGGGAGAAGTGGAAGAGATCTTCACGCCGGACGTGCTGAACAAGCTGCCCGGGGCGGCTGCGATAGGCCACACGCGCTATTCGACCGCTGGCGACAAGGCGTTGCTCAACGCACAGCCGATCATGATCGACTGCAACAAGGGCAAAGTCTCGGTTGGCCACAACGGCAATCTGACCAACGCCGCCGAATGGCGGCGCAAGCTGGAACACAAAGGCTCGATCTTTCAGACCAACAGCGATACGGAAGTGATCGTGCACCTGCTGGCGCGATCGCAATCGCGCAATTTTTCCGGCGCGCTCGGCGACGCGCTCAATCAGGTGGAAGGCGCGTACTCGCTGGTGGTGCTGACGCCGGAAGAGCTGTACGCGGTACGCGACCCGCGCGGCTTTCGCCCGCTGAATCTGGGCAAACTGGTGACCCCTGGCGGCGAAATCGCCTGGATCGTCGCCAGCGAGACCTGCGCCTTCGATCTCTTGAATGCAGCCTATGTTCGCGAAATCGAACCCGGGGAGATGCTGCGCATCTCGCGCTCCGGGCTGGAGTCGATTCACTTCGCGCCGGAGAAGCCGCACCAGTTCTGCATTTTTGAGCACGTTTATTTCGCGCGGCCGGACAGCACCATTTTCGGGCGTAGCGTGAATGACAGCCGCGAAGCCCTCGGGCGTCTGCTGGCGCAGGAACATCCGGTGGACGCGGATATCGTGGTGCCGGTTCCCGATTCCGGCGTTCCGGCCGCGGTCGGGTACGCCATGGAGTCCGGCATCCCGTTCCGCATGGGCCTGATCCGCAACCACTATATTGGCCGGACCTTCATTGAGCCTTCGCAGGCCATCCGCAACTTCGGGGTGAAGCTCAAGCTGAATCCCGTTCGTGGGCTGATGGAAGGGAAGCGCGTGGTGCTGGTGGACGACTCCATCGTGCGCGGCACCACCAGCCGGAAGATCGTGCGCATGGTGCGGGAGGCCGGCGCCAAGGAAGTACATGTGCGCATTTCCTGCCCGCCGACGATTTCGCCCTGCTACTACGGCGTGGACACGCCGACCCGGGAAGAGTTGATCGCCTCGTCCAATACACCGGAAGAGATCCGCCGTTTTCTCGGAGCGGATTCGCTTGGCTACATTTCGCTCAAGGGGTTGCGTCAGGCCGTGAGCGATCGCGACGGGAGCTTCTGTACCTCTTGTTACACCGGCAACTACCCGACGGATCTGGTGCAGCTGCAGGTGCCGGAGAAGGTCGCGGAGCCGGCCGTGGTGGCGGTGGAACGTGAAGGATAAGAGAAATGCCGGCAAGTACGGGCAAGCGGGCAAGAACTCCGCGAGCACGGCAAAATCCCGCAAGCCCTCGCAACAAGAAAATCTGACCATGCAGCAAAAAGTCCGGCGCGAAATCCTGGCCTGGTTCTGGGTCGGGCTGGTCTTTCTGCTGGTGAACGGCGCGGTCGGGCAGGCGCGCGTTATCCCTTCCGGCTCGATGGAAAACACGCTGCTGGTCGGCGACCACCTGATCATGAGCCGCTTCGGCTACGACGCCGGCATTCCGTTTACGAATGCGCACGTGTCGCTGTGGCGCGATCCGAAGCGCCGGCAGATCGTGATCTTTCGCCCGGTGATTCCCGGCGAGACGTCCGACGTCATCAAGCGGGTCATCGGCTTGCCGGGAGAGACCGTGGACGTGCACGACCGTGCCGTCTGGATCAACGGTAAACGGCTGGAGGAGAACTACACCCTCGGCCCGACCGAACGCGTGAGCGCGGCCAGCGCCGTGCCCCTGCCGTATCGCGTCCCGGACAATTGCTATTTCGTGATGGGCGACAACCGCGGCAACTCGCTCGACAGCCGCTTTGTCGGCTGCATACCGCGCGACCACATTATCGGCACGCCGGTGCTCATTTATATGTCCATTGATACCGGCGAGGATTCCTGGGGTTCCGGCGCCGTCGGCGAACGGGTTGCCGCCTATGCCAACGCGTTGTTGCATCCCGGCGAGGTTCGCTGGCACCGGCTGTTTCGGTTATTCTAGAGGAGCGCGGCAGAAGCCAGCCGCCGCCGGTGAAGCGTGAAGGCCGAGACCAAGTCCGAAAAAAAACAGGTTCCACAAGAAAAGCTGACGGTGCAGCAGAAGGTGCGCCGCGAGGCCATCGCCTGGTTTTGGGTGGGGCTGTTATTCCTGCTGATCAATGGAGCCATCGGGCAGGCGCGGGTAATCCCTTCCGGCTCGATGGAAGATACGCTGCTGATCGGGGACCATCTGATCATGAGCCGCGTAGGCTACGACGCGGGCATTCCCTTCACCAACCTGCACATCTCCTTGTGGCGCAATCCCAAGCGCCAGCAAATCATAATCTTCAAGCCTCCGTTTGACCCCGCGCAGCCGGACTACGTGAAGCGGGCGATCGGGCTGCCCGGCGACGTGGTGGATATTCACGACGGATCGGTGTGGATCAACGGCCAGCGGCTGGCGGAAGACTACACGCTGGGCAAGACCGAGCGCATCGAATCCGCCAGCGCCACGCCGATGCCCTATAAAGTGCCCGACAACTGCTATTTCGCGATGGGCGACAACCGGCAGAATTCCTACGACTCGCGCTTCTGGGGCTGCGTGCCGAGGCAAGACATCATCGGCACGCCGGTGCTGATCTACATGTCATTGAACGCGCCCGCCAACGCGTGGCAGCCGGGACAAATCGGCGAGCGTTTCCTGGCCTACCTGAATGGAATCCTCCATCCCAGCACGGTACGGTGGAGGCGGCTGTTTCACGTTTTCTGAACCGCCAGGAAACTTGAGCTGAGTGGCGAGCCAGCCTTCGTCGCTTTGCGAACCACGCAAGGTCGCGCGCAAAACGGAACCCATGAGATACGAAGACGCCGGTGTGAACATCGCTGTAGCGGATGAGGCCAAAAGCCGCATCCGCCATCTTGCCACGCGCACGTTTACCAGCGGAGTGCTCGGCGGGATAGGAAGTTTTGGAGCGCTTTTTGCGCTGGACCAGAAAAAATTCAAGCACCCCATTCTGGTTTCCAGCGCGGACGGCGTCGGCACCAAGCTCAAGGTCGCCATCGCCATGAACAGTCATTCCACGGTCGGCGGCGACCTGGTAAATCACTGCGTGAACGACATTCTGGTGCAGGGAGCGGAGCCGCTCTTCTTTCTGGACTATCTTGCGCTGGGCAAGATGGACCCGCGAGTCGTCGAACAACTGGTGGACGGCATGAGCCGCGCCTGCCGCAAGGCGGGCTGCGCGCTGATCGGCGGGGAAACCGCCGAGATGCCCGGCTTCTATGCGCCCGGGGACTACGATCTGGCGGGCTTCATTGTCGGCGCGGTGGAGAAGAAAAAACTGCTCACCGGCAAGAGTGTGGCGCCGGGAGATACGCTGCTGGCACTGCCGTCCGCGGGCCTGCACACCAACGGCTATTCGCTGGCGCGCAAGCTGGTGTTCGAAGTGGCCGGCCTCAAGCCGGAAACCTATGTCGCCGAAGTCGGCAACAAAATCGGCCCCGAACTGTTGAAACCTCATCTCTGCTACGCGCCGGCGCTGCGCACCATTCTCGCCAACGGCTGGGTTTCCGCGCTCGCCCATATTACGGGCGGCGGCATTCCCGGAAATCTGCCGCGGGTTCTGCCCGCCGGGGTCAAAGCGCAGATTGATCTGGCGTCCTGGCCGGTGCTGCCGATTTTCAAGTATCTCGCCAAGGTTGGGAAAATGGATTCCGACGCGCTCCTCGAGTCCTTCAATCTCGGGGTGGGCATGATTCTGGTGGTGCCCGCGGCCCATGTGAAAAAGGTGGAAGCGGACCTCAAGCGGCGCCGGGAGAAGTTCTTCCAGATCGGCCGCATCGAACGCGGCGACACCGCCAAGGCCCGCGTGGTGTATTCCGGCGCGCTGAATCTCTGAAGCACAGGACGCCCGGCGGAACCCGACGAGGGCGCCCGCGCGGTTTTCGCAAGACGCTGAAAACACGCCGCTTTAAGTCGAGTACTGGTGCTCTACTTGACAGTGGCCGCACTTTCTTTCAGGCTCTCGCACGTCTGCTCCATGTAAACCCTTTGACAAGGCAACCTGCCCCCGGCAGGCGCCTGCTTCTGGCAGGCGAGGTGATGAGGCGCCCAGCGCCACGGAGGTGTGTGTATGTCTGTGCTCGGTTTTTTCCTGAAGCTGCTGTTCGAATACCCGATTCTCATTCTGCTTCTGGCTTTCGCGGCAGTCTCGCTCTTCACGTCGCTGCACAAGATTGGCCCGACGGAAGTGGGACTGGTTACGAAGCGCTTCTCGTTCAAGAAGCTGGCCAAGGACAACCCGGTGGCGTTCAACGGCGAAGCCGGCTATCAAGCCGATCTGTTGATGCCCGGTCTGCGCTGGAAGCCGTTTTTCCTGTACGCGGTGGACAAATACCCATGGGTGCAAGTTCCGGCAGGAGAAATCGGCGTGGTGATCGCGCAAGTCGGCAACCCGCTGCCAATCGGCGCGAAGTCGGGCGTGTACAAGAAAGAGTTCGGCAATTTTTCCGACTTGCGCAGCTTCATTGAGCTCGGCGGCCAAAAAGGCGTGCAACGGCCGGTGCTGCCTCCGGGCTCGCTGGTGCCCATTCATCCGCTCGGTTTTCTGGTGCTGACGCGCAGCCGGGTCTACGGCGTCCCGGTTTCTCCGGAACTGCGCGCCAAGATGGGCCGCGGCGGCGAACTCTCGCCTGTGGCGCTGGGCCTGGCGCCGGAACAACTCGAATTGGTGCGCATAGAGCCGCAGCCGCGCGGCAAAGACGGCGCGACCGTGGACATCATCGGCATCGTCACCACCTACGAGGGCGATCCGCTGCCTTCCGGCGACATTGCCAGCCGCCTCGGCGGTTACGACGACGTGGAGAAACTCGAGGCGCCGGGCGGCAGTTCCACCGATGCGCAGATAATCGAGGCTTTGCTCGGCAGCAAAAACATACTGCACAACAACTATCAGGACTTTCAGGCTTTCCTGGATCGCGGCGGGCACATCGGCTTGCAGCACGATCCGCTGTTGTACGGGGCGTACGCGCTGAATCCGTTCCTGGTCAGCGTCGAGTTCGTGCCCATGATGATCGTCAAGCAGGGCCAGGTGGCGGTGATCAAGGCCTACGTCGGCCTGGCCACTCAGGATACTTCCGGCGCGGAGTTCAAATATGGCTCGCTGGTGCGCCCCGGGCATCGCGGTGTCTGGCAGGAGCCGTTGCGCACGGGCAAATATCCGCTCAACCCGCGCTGCTACGAATCGGAGATTGTACCGACCGCCATTTTGAATCTGAACTGGGCCGATGCCGTGAGCGAGGCGCACAACCTGGACGCGCAACTGCAACAGATCGTAGCCAAGTCTCGCGAAGGCTTCGTCTTCAAGATCGACTTGCAGGTGCAGATCCACGTTTCGGACACCAAAGCGCCGCGGGTGATCTCCATGGTCGGAACCATGCGCAATCTCGTGAACGAAGTGCTGCAAGCCGCGGTCGGAAACCACTTCCGCAACTCGTTGCAGAGCATGCCGGCCATCAGCTTCATCGAAACGCGCCAGCAGGTGCAGATTGACGCCTTCGATCACATCCGCCAGCAGCTCGAGCAATATCAGGTGGAAACCAAGGGCGTGTACATCCAGGACGTGGTGCTGCCGGAAGACATGGTCACCGTGCTCACGCACCGCGAAGTGGCCAACCAGGAAATCGAAACCTTCAAGAAGCAGAAGGCCGCGCAAGACCAGCGCATCGAGATGGAGCAGGCCAAGGGCACGGCCGATATGCAGGCGGACCTGGCGCGCTCCAAGGTGGGCGTGGACATCAAGAAGAACAATGCCGACGCTCGCGTCGCCGAAGCGGTCGGTGAAGCCGAATACATTCGGCAAACCGGCACGGCCAAGGGCGCCGAAGTGGAAGCGGTAGGCCTGGCGCGGGCGCGTGGTTACCGCGCGCAGGTCGAAGCGCTCGGTTCGAACGCCACCGCCATCGTCAACGTGGTCACGGCGCTGGCCGAAGGCAAAGCCAAGTTCGTTCCGGACGTGCTTGTGGCTGGCGGTGGCAACGGCGGCGGAGCGATCGAAGGGCTGGCGGCTACGGCGATGCGTTTCTTCGGTTCCGGCAGCGGTGGCAACGGAACCGGCAGCACCGCAACCGTCGCGCCCGCAACGACACAACCCGCGGTGCCGCTGGGCGCGGAAGGCGAAGCAGCGTTGCGCAAGCTCGTGCCCAAGGACCCGGCGAAAAAAGCCTGACCGGCGCCGAGCATTTGCAAAACATTGGCGGCCTCTCGAAGCGGGGAGGCCGCGCTGCTTTGAATCGCGAACGCGTCGAGGCTTCGTGCGTTGCGCCGGTCATTATTCGTAAAATAGAGAGAACGCCGCCGCAGGCGTCCCCGCCGCCAAGAAACTCCCGGCCGTTTGCCCTGCCCAAGCGCGCGACATCCGCACAGATGCGTGCGAGAATCGCGACACCGGCTGCGCCTTCCGAGCGGGAGCCGCCGGGCAGCTCCGCGGCCCTCTAAGCGAGGGCTGGGCGGTTCCGGGTTCTGGTTGCAATCCCAACCGTACCGCAGGATTTCCTGGGCGCTCTCCGCCCGAGACCTATCCTTCCCCTGCCCAAAACTCCCCGCTTTGGGCCTGGTCCGTACTATCCCTTTTCGCTCGTTCAATCCCTAGGAGGACAGCACCATGACTGTTCGTAAGTCGTTTCTCATTCTCGCAAGCATTTCCAGCTTCGCAGCGCTGGCTTTCGCTTCTCCGTCGCATCGCGCAGTAGCCAGGCCGGCAGGTTCGGTGATGGCCGACGGGGCCGATCCCATGCCGAATCCGTATCCCAAGCCCAAAGGCACGTTGACGGCTGACGGCGCGGACCCGATGCCGAATCCGTACCCAAAACCAACCAAGGGAGGAACGCTGGTGGCGGATGGTGCAGACCCCATGCCGAATCCCTATCCGAAGCCCAAGGGCACGTTGACCGCCGACGGTGGACTCGGCGCCGCATACGCATCCGCGGCCCACTCGTAACTCCTACATCTTGTAATCAGGTCCTTAGGTGCTCAGGCAACTGGGGAAGAAGTTTCGATGGACTCTTCCCCTTCGACCTGACTAAGATGATGGCGTCCCGCATCGCTGCTAAGCAAGCATTCGAACCATGGCGCTCATCATCACGTGTCTTGGCTTGTTTCTGGAAGTAGTGCTGCTGTCGCGCGCCTATCTACGCGGACGCCTGCGGGAGTTTCCGTTCTTTTTTTCCTACGTGGCTTTCGTTCTGGTGCAGTCCGCACTGCGCCTGGTAGTCCGCCTTGCGTTTCCCGAATCTTATTCCGCGGTTTTCTGGGCGACTGAGTTCATCGGGGTTTTTGCGGGCTGCGCGATCGTTTTCGAGTTCTACAAAGTCGGCTTGCGGCAATTCGCGGGCGTAGCCAAGCTCGCGCGCAATGCGCTGCTGCTGGTATTTTCGCTGACCGTGGGCAAGGTGATTGTAACGGCCCTGCCGGGTTTGCACGAGTGGACCGGCGCCATCATTATTCAGCTGGAACGCGACCTCCGCTTCGTGCAGATTGCCGCCGTGGTCACTCTGCTGGGACTTTTCATGCTCTATCGCATCCCGACCAGCCGGGCGATCAAGGGCCTGGCGTTGGGTTACGGCGCGTATCTCGGCATCTCCATGCTGAACCTGACCTATCTGGACTATTTCAGGAGCGACGTAATGATCGTGGCGCGGTACGTCCAGTCGAGCGCGTACCTGCTGGCTCTGGCGGTATGGGGAGTGGCGCTGTGGTCGCGAGGACCAGAACCCGTCGTTTCCGAGAGTGGCGTTCCCCGGTATTCGGTGCTGCAAGGCGAAACCGCCGAAAAGCTTGCCAGCTCGCAACTGGCGGTGCGCAGCGCCCTGGATTCATGATGCCAGCGCTCTTCATTGCGATCGCGGTGTCGCTCTTTCTCATACTCGCGCTGTTTTTGCGGGCCGTGGGCGATGGTCGCCGCGTGCGTGCCGGTGTACAGTTTGAGGCCGAAGACGATTCGGTTTTGGCCGACTCCGCCCGGCCCGCCGCGCTGCAGCGCATTTTTGCTCGCGACGATGCGGAATTTGTGGCCGCTTGCCGCAATCCAGAGCTGCTGGAGCTCTTCGCGCAGGAACGCAAGGAGCTCGCGCTCCGCTGGGTCAGCCGGCGCAGACAACAAATGATCGCGATCATGCGCGACCATATGCGCGCCGCGCGCTCCAGCGCCGATCTGGAACTTTCCTCCGAAACCAGCTTGCTGTTCACGTACGGACGGCTGCGCCTCACCTGCGAGGCCCTGGCGCTGTGCATTGCGCTCTTCGGCCCGCATCGCCTGCATGCCGTCGCCGCGCAGGCCAAGTCTGTCGCCTCCGGTGTTCGCAGTCTGCATGATTCGATGGCAAGCCGCCGCGGCCTGGGCTCGGCCTGAGGCCGGACGCCATGCATCGGGTACTCAACGCGGAAGTCCAGCACGCCTACGACGATCTCTGCTCGCGCACCCTGGCGCGCATCCCCTCATCGCTCGAACGGCTGATTCACATCGCGTCCACGCGCGATTACAACTCCGGGGTGTATCACCACGAAGGGCTGGCCTCGGCGTTCGGCGCCGAGGCTGCCGGCCAGGCCATCGAGTACGCGCACGCGGAAACCTTTCGCGCCGTGGCTCTGCTGCCGCTGCAGCAACTCACCGATGAACTGGAAAAATACATGCGAGCGTCGCGGGAGAACCCGCTGGCGTTCCTGAAGGCCTGGCAGCGTTTGGAGCCTTACCGGGTGGCGATTCCGATGCGCGTGGAAGCGACGCTGGCGGAGTTGTTCGTCTCCAACATCAAACTCGCTTTGGCAGTTTTGCGGCATCGTCTGCCGCCGGCGCAGGAACAGGATCGTCAACCAGGCGCATTGCCACCGCCGTCACCTGACCCACAATCTCCGCTTCCGTCCCATAATTGAAACGGCGCACGCTGGCCGGCGAGAGGGGATGCGGCAGCACCATCAAATGCCCGTCCTGAACGTCGCACCAGCCGCAGGCGTAACCGTCGCGTAACTCCACGAAGAAAATCGGCCGGTCGTGTTCGGTGCGCCAGCGTGCCGGACGCATTTTGCGCACCCGCTGGTCAATCTGCACGAAGGAACCCGGGCGCAGCAGCGGATACAGGGTGAAATCCTGCATGCCGATGTAGCCATAGAGGCTGTGCCGCAGATCCAGTTGCTGGATGAGCGAAATCGGCACTTCGCCCCAGGTTTCGACCATGCGGTTCAGCAAGTTGGTGTTATCAATGTCGAAGGAACGGTCGAAACGAATGGGGAAGGAGACGGTGCGGTCCGCATCCTCCACTTCGAGACTGACCAGATGGGTATTGGGCAACTGCAGCTCGGATTGCCGTTGGTTCAGCTTCTGCAGGTCCACACCGAAGAGCAGCAGCAGGTCGGTGAACTTGATCCGGTAGATCGCGCTCAGCGCGTATAGCTTGAAAATACTGGGCACGGAGTCGGAGTTCTCCACCTGGGTCAGCCAGGCGTTGGAAATCGCGTATTCGGGATTGCCTTCGGCGTCGGCCAGGCGCTGGCTGAGTTCCGCCACCTCGCGCGTGGTGATGCCCAGGCGCGCGCGAATCGCCTTGAGCTGCTCGGAGGGACGTTGTGAGAGCATGAAGCTGGAGTGTAACGCAAATCAGGGGCAAAGCCGAGCACAAGAAATGAAATGAAGGGCGGCGAAGTGTGCCCCGGCTTGGATTACTGGACGATTTCGAGTTACCAGAGTATAACGCAGCCTAGTCGCGCCCCGGGTTGCGGGCCGGCGCCCGCAAGCGCAGCTCGCGCTCCAGCTTTCCGAGCCAGCGCAGCTCGGTCACGAATTGCGCGATCATCAGCTTCACCATCCACACCGCTTCGTGATGTTCGTGTCCGACTTCGCGGCGGATTGACGCCAGCGTCTTGCGCTCGCGCCGCAGCTCGCCGCGCAGAAACTCGCGCCGCCGCGCCACCTGCTCTTCGCATACCCCTTTGCGCGCCTGCCAGGAGAGTGCCAGCCAGGTCAGAAACGGCGGCTTATCTCGCTGCACGCACCACTCGCGGTCTTCCAGAGCGTCCGCCAGGGCGCGGATGCCTTGTGCGCTCACCGCGTACACCTGGCGCTCCGGCCCGGCCGCCTGGCCCCCCGCGTCTTTGCGTTTGAGCAGTCCCGCTCGCGCCATTTTCTCGAGCGAGTAGTACACCTGGGGCCGCGACAGGTTGGCCCAGTCGTGGACGTCGCGCCGCTCCAGCTCCGCGTTCGCGCCGTACCCGTGCAGGGGATTCTCGGCGAGCAGGCTTAGCAGCACCAGGTCGGCCGTGGACAGCCGCGCTTTGCGCGTTCGGCTCAAGCCTTGTGGCTCCCCTTGCGGCTCTTCCTGCGGCTCTTCTGGGCCGCACCTTGCTTGCGCTTTCGGCTCCACCACCACCATTGGCATTGCTCTGCCGGCAGCCGGGGGTTACGCGCCTGTGCCACTGCCGCCGCGAAGGTGTCCAGGACGCAGATGTCCTGGTGCTGTTTCGCCACGCGACCCAGTCTGGCGTAGAGCTTCTGCGGGTCCTGCTGCGCGAGTTGCTCGACGCTGCGGATTCCCAGCAGGGCGAAGTCCCGGAGCATGGCCGGGCCGATCGAAATCAGGTCACCGAGTTTGCGCTGGTCTTTTTTCAATGGGTGGCTCCTTGACAGGCTGCGTTCCCTCCACTAGTCTAATTTAGACTAGTTCAGGGTCGCAAGGAGCTTCTCCGATGCCCGTCAAAAAACTCACTCCCATCCTCTTCGTGGAACGCATCGAAGCCGTCCTGCCTTTCTGGACCCAGCACCTCGGCTTTACGAAGATCAGCGAAGTCCCCGGCCAGGACCGCCTGGCTTTCGTGATCCTGCAGCAGGGTGCGGCCGAGCTCATGTATCAATCCTTCGCCAGCGTGAAGCAGGACCACGCCGCGATTTTGCCCGATGTGCAGAAAGGACCCAGCTTCCTATATCTCGAAGTGGATGACTTCGCCGCCATCAAAGCCGCGGTCGCCGGAGCGGAAGTCTACCTGCCCGAGCGCACCACGTTTTACGGCGCCCGCGAAATCGGCGTGAAGGATCCCGCCGGCCACTTCATCACCTTCGCGCACTTCGCCAAACAATAGCCGGCCAGGCAGCAATCAGCCGAACGGGGGCATCCGCCCCGGCGGTCGATTCCCGGGCAACCCCAATCGTCCGGGCGCATTCCTAGTGCTGCAAAGAGGTGTGTTCCGGCGCGAGTCCATTCGCCGCTGGGCCCTCTTGCGCAAACGCAAAACTCCAACCTAGGAGGCGCTTCTATGCCCGGTCCCGTGGTTCGCTTTGCCGTCCTGCTCAGCGCGGGGCTGGTTCTCGGCCCCAACGCTCCTTCCCAACCACAAGCGCCGCAAGGGAATCCCGCTCAGGTTGCCGGAACCCACAAAAGGCCAAGCCGTAAGGCAGCTCGCGAACTCGCTTACGACTACTCCGACTGGCTAAACAACGAAGTCCCTTACATCATCACGCCCAATGAGCTTAAAGCGTTCCTCGAACTCGGCACCAATGAGGAGCGGGAGCAGTTCATCGAGCACTTCTGGAATCTGCGGAATCCCAACCCCGACCTATCGGAAAATTCCTTCAAGGAAGAGCACTACCGGCGCATCGCCTATGCCAACGA
>DATKLU010000107.1:0-25873 GCA_035542235.1 Dongiaceae bacterium | reverse complement strand
GGATTGCAGTCTGCAACTCGACTGCATGAAGCCGGAATCGCTAGTAATGGCGTATCAGATCGACGCCGTGAATACGTTCCCGGGCCTTGTACACACCGCCCGTCACATCACGAAAGTGAGTTGTACTAGAAGTCGCCGCGCGAACCGCAAGGACGCAAGCGCCCAAGGTATGACTCATGATTGGGGTGAAGTCGTAACAAGGTAGCCGTAGGAGAACCTGCGGCTGGATCACCTCCTTTCTAAAGATAGTGCCAGCTCAACCTGCTATGGTGTGCAGGGGATACTGGCCAACGCAGCTCAAGCTCTCACGGGCTTTTGCTGCAACGTTCGAAAGTTACTCACTTACCCGTTTTCGGCCCCGGCTGGAAACGCGGCGAACGGATCCTGGCAGATCGCATCAGTTGGTCCCGCAAGGGACACAAAGAGCTTAAAAAAGTCCAGAAGGCCCCGAATTGCTTCGGGGCCTTTTTCTTTTTTCATTCGCGTCTCACAGCGCTTGTTGAGCGCTCACCTTTTCCTCCATCGCTCATCCCGGTTTTTTGTGCCGGTGGAGCGATCGCCGGCGCCTCGGCGGCCACCGCAGCTTTTCCATTTGCCCGTCGTTCCGTAGTAAACTGCCGCCTCGCCATCAGCAACCGCGACCACCTGGCCCTATGCACTGCACCTCTTGCGGCGCTCTGCTCCCACCCACCGGAAAGTTCTGTGCCGCTTGCGGCGCGCCGGTCAACGAGAGCCAGGCCGAAACCATCTTCACGCGGACCGGCGACAGCGGCGAAACCATCGCCGTCGATCTCCCGCCGCGCACACCGGTTCGCCGCGTTTCCCCGTCGCACCCGTCGCATCCTTCGGCGACCCCTGGCCTAACCAGTTCCGATCCCCTCGGCGGCGCTCGTTTCGCTCCAGGACAGATTCTCGCCGATCGCTATCGCATCGTCGCTCTCGCCGGCAAGGGCGGCATGGGCGAAGTCTATCGCGCAGAGGACCTCAAACTCGGCCAGGTTGTGGCCATCAAGTTTCTCCCGCCCTCCGTTTCCAAAGACCCCTCGATGCTCGCGCGCTTCCATTCCGAGGTGCGTATCGCCCGCCAGGTTTCCCATCCGAACGTCTGCCGCGTTTTCGATATCGGCGATATTGACGGCACTTCCTTTCTCACCATGGAGTACGTGGACGGCGAAGACCTCGCCTCCGTCGTACGCCGCGTCGGGCGTCTTTCCTCCGACAAAGCCATCGAAATCACTCGCCAGATGTGCGCCGGGCTGGCCGCCGCGCACGATAAGGGCGTTGTCCACCGCGATCTCAAGCCCGCGAACGTCATGTTGGACAGCGCCGGCAAGATTCACATAACCGATTTTGGTCTGGCCGGCCTCGCCGCCACCATTCAAGGCGCGGAAATTCGTGCCGGCACCCCGGCCTACATGTCGCCCGAGCAGCTGGCCGGCACCGAAGTCACGCCGCGTAGCGACATCTATTCGCTTGGCCTCATCCTTTACGAATTGCTCACCGGCAAACGGGCCTTCGAAGCCGCCACTCTTCCCGAACTCATGAAGATGCGAGAAGAGGGCCGCATCACCTCGCCCTCAACCATCGTGCGGGACGTCGATCCCGTCACCGAGCGGGTGATCCATCGCTGCCTCGAAGCCGATCCCGCCAAGCGGCCCGCGTCCGCCCTGCAAGTTGCGGCGGCGCTGCCCGGCGGAGATCCACTCGCTGCTGCGCTCGCCGCCGGCGAAACCCCTTCGCCCGAAATGGTGGCCGCTGCAGGCGCAACCGAAGGACTGCGCCCACGCATTGCGCTGCTGCTGTTTGCCATCACACTTGTCGCTCTCGCCGCGTACACTGTGGCTTCCAACCGCACCAAACTCAGCAGCCTGGCCCCGCTGGAGAATCCACCTGAAGTCTTGCGCGCCAAGGCGCGGGAGACGATTCGCCGCCTGGGCTTCACCGAACCGGCCGAGGACTTCGCCGACGGTTTCGAGACCAGCGACGAGTACCTCATCCACGTCGCCACCAACGACAAGTCGCCCAACCGCTGGAACGCTTTGGCCAAGGACCGCCCCGCTTCCATCACCTACTGGTATCGGCAAAGCCCGCGTGAACTGGTCCCACACCGCTTTTTCGGCAACTACGGTTCGGGAGTTGTAACCGGCGCGGACCCCTCCCGGAATATCACCGGCATGATCTATCTGGTGTTGGATAGCAGTGGCCATCTGCTATTTTTCGAACGCATTCCGCCCCAAAAGGACGCCCCGGCCGCTTCGCCGCCCGCGCCAGACTGGGCTGCACTGTTCGCCGCGGCGGGCTTGAACCAGGCCGACTACCAATCCGCCGGGTCCGAGTGGGCGCCGCTGGCCGCTGCCGACACGCGCGCGGCCTGGACGCTTGCTGCGCATGGCTCGGCAGATCTGCCCCCGCGGATCGAAGCCGCTGCCTATCGCGGCAACCCGATTTATTTTCAAGCCCTCTACCCCTGGGACAAACCCAGCCGCGACGAGCCTTATGTTCCCGGAACCCACGAGCGCTGGACTACCTTCACCTTTCTCGCCATCTTTTTCCTGATTCTCGCGGCCAGCATTTATCTGGCGCGCCGCGCGAAAAAGCAGAATCGTGGTGACGCTCGCGGCGCGGAGCGCCTCGCGACCTTTGTGCAGCTTGCCTTCTTCATCGCCTGGCTCCTGCGCGCGCACCATCTCGGCTCCGCCAGCGAGTTTGAAGTTTTTGTCATCGGGCTGGCCTGGAGCCTGCTCTTGCACGGTTTGGCGCGCGTGCTCTATTTCGCGCTGGAGCCGTTCGTTCGCCGCAAAGACCCACACACGCTCATCTCTTGGTCCCGTCTGATGTCCGGTCAGTGGCGCGACCCCCTGGTCGGGCGCGACCTGCTGGTTGGCGTTCTCTATGGCGTCGCCCTTACCTGTTTCGAATCCTCCGACTACTTCCTGTTGCCCTGGCTCGGCAAGTTGCCGCCCGCGCCGGGCGCCCTGGCCACGCCGGCACTCTTTGGTATTCGCGATTCTCTGGGACTGATCCTTACCTTCACCTGGATCTTCACGCTCTACACCCTGCTGATTTTCTTCTTTCTGTTTCTAGTCCGGCTGGTGGTGCGCAAGGACTGGATCGCGGCTGCGGTCATCGTCGCCGTCGGCGTAGGGACGAATTTTGGCGCCCAATATCTCTGGCTGCAGTTTTTCTACGCCGGAGTTGTGTGGCTTTCCATCTATCTGATCTTGCGCCGCTTTGGCCTTTTGACTCTGGTCGTCGGCCTGGTCGTGCAGAATGTGCTCATCGTTTTCCCGCTCACCACGCGCTTGTCCGTCTGGTATTCGGGATCCGTTCTTACGGCACTGCTGCTGGTGCTCATCGTGTCCGGCTATGGCTTCTACACCAGCCTGGGCGGCCGTCCGGTTTTTTCCGGCAATCTGCTGGATCGTTGAGGCCCTTCACTCGCTCGCGTCCGCTCCAGCGTGCCGCTTTTCGATCTCCACCGAGGCCTTTGCCAGTTTGCCCAGTTCGTCCCGCAACTCCAGCCAACGGCCTTCCGTCTTGCTGAGAAACTCTTCCTGCACGTTTCGCCACAGCGGCAGGGCGGCGGCAATCGCTTTCGCCCCCTCCTCGGTCAAAGTGACCAGCCGCTGCCGCCGCGTCGTCCGCGCGGATACTTCCAGCAGCTTCTGTTTCCGCAGCAAGCGAAGGCTGCGTGTCAGAGTGGTCTGGTCCAATACCAGCAATTCGCCGAGGCGAGAAATCGCCAGAGGCTGGAATTTTGCGACCGCGGTAAGAATCGCGAACTGCGTGGAACGTATGCCGCTGGGCGCCAGTGCCAGATCGTAAAGGCGGGTCACCGCACGGGCGGTACGGCGAAATTGAAAGGCGGCGCAGCTGCCGGTGCCGCGAAGGTCCAGGTGGGAAAGCAGTCCGGGATTGACTTGCATATGCATGTCAAGTATAACTACCCCTAACCTGCTGTCAACATGCCCGGCTTCGTTGACACTCCGGGCTTAGCGAGTAATGGTCCTGCCGGAGAGAAGCGCACTGGGAGCTGCTTCTTTCCGGCCATTCGATGGTTGTCCGGAGGGGACACCGTTCGTGAACGCACCGTCTTTTTCGCCATCCGCCTTTTCCCCTGCTGCGGGGCAGCCGCCCGTCGCGACTGCCCCGCGTTATCTGTGTTTTGCCCGTTTTCAGATTGACCTGCGCCGCGAACTTCTCTTCAAGGATGGCGCGCCTGTCCGCTTGCCGGGCAAGGTCTATCACGCTCTGCTGATGCTCGCCGGCAAGCCCGGTCAGGTGGTCACCCGCGAGGAACTCCGCGCCAGCCTTTGGCCGGAAGGCACCTTCGTCAACTTCGATGCCAACCTCAACACCACCATGAACAAACTGCGGGCCGTGCTGGAAGACGATCCCGCCGTGCCGACTTACATCGAGACGATTCCGCGACTCGGCTATTGCTTCGTTGGCTCGGTTCGGGCGAGCGATGAATCGGCTGCGCCGCATGGCACCGCGTCGAGTAAGGCCGCGCCCCACGCTGCGGCACGAGTCGCCGCCGCGGCTGTCCTTCCCGATCGCGCGAACTCAAGCCCTGCCGGCACCCGCCAAGGCGCGGTTCCAAAGCTGTGGGCCGCCGCCGTGCTGCTCTGCGGCATGCTGCTGGGCTTTGTCGCCGTGTTCCTCGCCCGCCGCTGACGAGCGCATTGGAAACTGAAACACCACCGCAAGTCGGCGCTTCTTTCCGCAGGGAAAACTTTACATTCAACTTCCCGCCGGCGCGGCCTGCGCGCCGAGATTGCCACGCAGGCCCAGCGCGTCGGCGTTCTCCCGCATTGCCGCGATGCAGAACGCGATGTGTTCTTCCAACGGCAGGCCGATCTCTTCCGCTCCGTTTTTCACGTCGTCGCGCGAAACGCCGCGCGCGAACGCCTTGTCCTTGAGCTTTTTCTTCACCGAATCGGTTTCCAGGTCCAGCACGCTCTTCGAAGGACGCACATACGCGCATGCGGTGATGAACCCCGCCAGCTCGTCGCAGGCAAAAAGCGTATGTTCGAGCGCCGATTGCCGCGGCGTGTTGCAGTAGTCCGCGTGCGAAAGAATCGCCCGAATCATCTCTTCGGGATAGCCGTGTTCCCGCAGAATGCGCGCGCCCTCCGCCGGGTGCTCTTTGTCCGCCGCGTGTTCGTGGTTTGGCCAGCGCTCGTAGTCGAAGTCGTGCAGCAGCGCGGTAATTCCCCAGAACTCTTCATCCGCGCCCGCTTTCCGTGCATAGGCTCGTACGCAGGTTTCCACCGCCAGCATGTGCTTGCGCAGCGATTCCGATTGCGTGTACTCGCACACCAACTTCCAGGCATCTTCGCGGTTCGCCATTCGCGTTGCTCCCCAAGAAAAAGAAGAAAAGTGTACGCGGAATCCCTGCCCGAAAAAAGCGCGCGCCCCCCGGCTTTCCCGGAAGGCTCGATTAACCCTCCCGATAGTGCCAGTGCCTGGTCAAATCTCTGCCGAGCGCTTGCGTTCGCCGCGGCTTCCGCGTTCGCCGGGCTACTTCATTTCGTCAACACGTTTATTCTTGAGACACAAAATCACAGGATTTTCGCGACGCCGGCTCCAAAGCGGCGTCCGCGCAAAGCGCTGACGCGAACGTCACACACAAGCGCTGCGGCCTCAACGCGAGGAAAGCACAATTGGTTGTGGAGCGATCCTGTCTATTGCGAAACACCGACAATTACAGGCGAAAACCAGGCGTAAGTCGGTGAACTGCCAAAGAAAATTCTCATCCTGTACCAAAATACCCTTGACTCTTTTCTTTGCCTCGGCGAGACTCTCCCACGCGCCAGTATCTGCCTTCCCCCAAGAACGTTCCGACGTTCCTCTCCTATCCGCACGCCGGACAAAGTCAGCGAGGAGTACCGGTGTCCGTACACATGGAAAAAGAGTCTTTGCACTCGTTAGAGATGGACAGGGAAGTCATACGCTGCAAAACGTGCGGTCTTGTGCAGTACCGGACCCGCACCGGCAATTGCCGCCGCTGTGTGCGCGCACTGCCGCAGAGACTGGAGTTCCTGATTCCTCAGGCCCCTGCGCCCGAGGAGCAGGCCGGAGAAATCGCCGCCGATAAGCTCGCCAACCAGAAGACGGTCGAGAATATCGGGCAGCGCATCCGCCAGTTGCGCGAATCGCGCGGTATGACCCAGAGCCAGCTGCAGTCCAAGTCCAAGGTTTCGCGGTCCTATCTGTCTCGCATCGAAAGCGGCCAGATGACCCCTAGCCTCGGCACTCTGGAAAAGATCAGCGAAGCGCTCAACGTCGGCCTCAACCGGTTCTTCATCCCGGAATCCGACGGCGAAGCGCTCCTCGAGGATCCTTTCATTCAGGGACTCCGCCCGTTCCTGCAGCAGCTCGATTGGGAACAGTGGCAGTCCATCCTCAAGCGCCTCCAGGCCATCAGCGATCATGTCAACATTACGCCGGTGAACCTCCGCCCTATCGGTAATCCGTCGCGGCTGCCGCAGCCTGCGGCGGTGTCCGGCGCGGGCCACTTCGGCCCGGTGGGCACGCAAGCCAATCCGGCGGCGTTCCACCATGCGCACGGTCATCCGCAAGGGTATCCGCTGCGGCGTCCCGGTTCGTCCTTCGCTGCGCAGGGCAAGCCGGTCTTCCAGCGACCCTTGGCCCGCTAGGCCTCGGCGTCGTCGCTTCCATCTTGCTTTGATTCTAGAAAGGGCGTGCTCGCGCGCCCTTTCTTGTTTTTATCGGACCTTCAGGAACGTCAGGCCGCACGGCTGCCGGTAAGAACTGGCCCCCGGCCCATCGAACTGCATCGTCTTCACAACGGTGTCCCGCCGCAGCTTGTCGTCCAGCAGGAAAGCGTAATGATTGAGTTGCAGTGGCAGTTGATCGGCTGGCGTCGGGTAGCCGCTGACTGCCAGCAGAGTTCGATACGCAAAGCGTTTTCCATTGGCCAGGGTGACGGTCATCTTTACTTCGGGAACGCTCAGCAGCAGCGACCGCAGCTTTCCCGTGCCGCTCAGCTCGCACTGTAGTGTCCAAAAATATTCGCTTCCCGCCGCGGGGACTTCCGCCGATTCGCCAAAACGGATTTGTTTGGTCTCCACCGGCTGCCATGCCGCGAAGCGCGGTTGCGTCCGCCGCTTCAGCAGCAGGTACGCCTTTCCGAGCGCGCGTGCGTCATACCAGCGATATACCTCCGTCCAGGTTTGCGGCGCTTCACTCCAGGCGTGCCGGTCGTCGATTCGCGTTTCGTCAAAGACCAGAAATTCCGGCCCGCGTTCCGCAACCCAACGCGCATCGGCCCTATCCAGGTAGGGGGTAAACAAGGAATAGCCTTGTGGCACGGGCGGCAGTTCTATCTGCATTCCGTGGCCCAGCATGTGGCTGTAAAACGGAGCCAGGAACGCGACCCGTGAGGTGCCGATCATCCCTCGCATTTCCGGGTCGAGCCCAAACTTTGCCGCCTGCTCCTCGCTCACAGACTGCAGCGACGCGGTCAGGCTCGCGTAATGTGTCGCCTGCCAGATCTTCCCGGGAATTCCGCTTCCCGTAACGATTTCCAGCGTACGCGAGACGTTGTGCAGGCTGCTCGCCGGCCACGTCAGCAGAAACATCGCCAACGCCGCACCAGCCGCAGCCTTCTCTGCGGCGCGCCGCGCGAGCGGCAGGGAAAGGCCAATCAACCCCAGCGCCAGCCACACAAAGCAGAAGAACGGCGTGACGTGCGAATCATCCTGGCGGACGATTGCATGCCGAAATTCGTACACCATCGGCACCGCCAGAATCGCCGCGAAGAACCAGGCGTTTTCCGCGCGCAGGCGCACCAGCAGTGCCAGAATCGCCAGCAAAAGCAACGCTGCCGCGGTCGCCAGCACCAATTGCAGAGGGCTTCCCGGGAGGGACATGGCAAAGACGTAGCCACGAGCCAGTTCCGCGTTGCCCTTCAAGTATCCGGCGAGCGCGTCCAGCGAACCCAGGAAAATCCACGTGCCCACCCCGAATGCCGCCGCAGGTATGCAGACGGTGGCAACGACGACAGGTAACCAACCGGGCTCCCGTTTCCATGCGCGCAGCACGGCGAATGCTCCCAGCATGGCCGCCGCCGGCACGCTGGCCACGAACTGAAATAGCGGGAGGATTCCAATCAAAAGCAGAGCAATCGCCAGCCGCCACCAGCCGCCGCGCAACTGGTAGTGCACCAGAAAAATCAGCGCCAGCGGCATCAGAAAATTCCCCGGATTCAGGTCCTGTCCATGCACGTAGAGAATCGCCGAAACGCCCATGCACAGCCCGAATGCCTGAACGTTGCGGATGGGGAAAGGAGCGTGCACCAGCAAGTCCCAGAGCGCCGCAAACACCAGCACCCAAAAGCTGCTCTGAAAAATCAGTCCCCAGATCAGGTTGTGACCCAGCGAAAAGGGAACCAGCAGGTACGCCAGAGGTCCCCAGGTCCAAAGGAAGTCTTTCCCAAACGTCAGGTGGTGCGCCGCCGCGTAGTTCAACGCAAAGAACCAGGTATTATCCGCGGACTCCCGGCTGGGGGCACAGAACCTCAGCGGGCAAAGAATCCATGTCAGGTACAGACAGAATGCCCAGCGCATGGCGGTTTCAAGCCGCGGTCTAGCCGATGCGTTCTGTTGTGGATCTTGCGTCAGGGTTTTCGTCCGGGCAATCAGAAGCCAAGCAGGTCCAGAATACAGGCAGAGAAGCAAGGTTCTCGTTCATCGCGATCCCGATGTTCGCAATTCTAACTATCCCCTCTCGCTACAGCGAGTGCCTGTAATCCAAGATTCATTGGGCTCTGCTAAGCTACTGCTCGCCGGCTGCATCTTCCCCCAGGAGTCCCGTATGAACGGTACACTTTCTCCCGAACTCGCCCGCAAGATGCACGCCTACTGGCGCGCCGCAAACTATCTCTCGGTCGGGCAGATCTATCTCAAGGACAATCCGCTACTCGAGCGGCCGCTGACCCTGTCGGATGTGAAGCCCCGCCTGCTGGGCCATTGGGGCACAACCCCTGGTCTCAATTTCATCTACACGCACCTGAACCGCCTGATCGTCGAGAACGACCTCAACATGATCTACATCATCGGACCGGGCCATGGCGGTCCGGGGCTGGTCGCGCATACGTATCTGGAAGGCAGTTACACGGAATTGTTTCCGCCGATCGAACGCAATCGCGATGGCATCAAGCGCCTGTTCCGGCAGTTTTCCTGGCCGTACGGAATTCCAAGCCACGTTGCTCCGGAAACTCCGGGCTCGATTCATGAGGGCGGCGAACTGGGCTATTCGCTGCTGCATGCCTATGGCGCGGCGTACGACAATCCCGACCTGATCGTGGCCTGCATCGTGGGCGACGGCGAAGCCGAAACCGGGCCATGCGCAACGAGTTGGCACTCCAACAAATTCCTGAATGCCGAAAAGGATGGCGCAGTCCTTCCGATCCTGCACCTCAACGGTTACAAGATTGCCAATCCAACCATCCTTGCACGCATCAGTGATGACGAACTGCTTTCGCTGTTTCGCGGCTACGGCTATGAGCCGCGCATCCTGGAAGGGCACGACCCGATGGAGATGCACGCGCGCATGGCTGCCGAGCTCGATTCGATCCTCGGCGAAATCAAGAAAATCCAGACCGCCGCCCGGGCGGGAGAGCGCAAGGAACGGCCGCGCTGGCCGATGCTGATTCTGCGTACCCCGAAAGGCTGGACCGGGCCGAAGGTCGTCGACGGCAAGCCGGTGGAAGGAACTTGGCGAGCGCACCAGGTCCCCTTCGCGGAACTGCACGAGAAACCGGATCACCTGAAAATCCTGGAAGAGTGGATGCGCAGCTACAAACCGGAAGAACTGTTCGATGCGCAGGGCCGGCTGATTCCGGAACTCGTGGATTTGCCGCCGAAGGGGCGGCGGCGTATGGGCATGAACCCGCACGCGAACGGCGGGCTGCTGTTGGAACCGCTGCACTTGCCGGCATTTCGCGATTACGCGATCGAAGTGAAGACCCCCGGCGCGAGCGAAGTGGAAGCGACGCGCGTCTTGGGCGGCTACTTGCGCGACGTGATGAAGCAGAATCTTGCGGCGAGAAATTTCCGGGTGTTCGGCCCGGATGAAACCGCATCGAACCGGCTGGATTCGCTGTATGCGGTCACCGGAAAAACCTGGGAAGCGGCCAAGCTGCCCGTGGATGAAAATCTGGCAAATGACGGCCGCGTGATGGAAGTGCTGAGCGAGCATATGTGCCAGGGCTGGCTCGAGGGTTATCTGCTCACCGGCCGGCACGGATTTTTCTCCTGCTACGAAGCGTTCATTCACATTGTGGACTCGATGTTCAACCAGCATGCCAAGTGGCTTAAGACCACGCGCACCATACCGTGGCGCAAGCCGATCGCCTCGCTGAACTACCTGCTGACGTCGCACGTGTGGAGGCAGGACCACAACGGCTTCTCCCACCAGGATCCGGGCTTCATTGATCACGTAGCCAACAAGAAGGCGGATGTGGTGCGCATTTATCTGCCTCCGGATGCCAACACACTGCTTTCGGTGGCGGACCACTGCCTGCGCAGCCGGAACTATGTGAATTTGATCGTGGCCGGCAAGCAGCCGGCGCCGGCATGGCTGACGATGGATGAGGCGGTGCGGCACTGCACAGCGGGGCTCGGCATCTGGGAGTGGGCCAGCAACGACGGCGGCGATCCCGACGTGGTCATGGCCTGCGCGGGCGATGTGCCGACTTTGGAAACGCTGGCGGCGGTTTCGCTCTTGCGCGAGCACATTCCGGACTTGCGGATTCGCGTGGTCAACGTGGTTGATCTGATGGCGCTGCAGCCGGTGAGCGAACACCCGCACGGCCTTGCGGATGAGGATTTCGACGCGCTGTTTACCCGGGATAAGCCCGTGATTTTCGCGTTCCACGGCTATCCGACGTTGATTCATCGCTTCACTTACCGGCGGAGGAATCACGGCAACATTCACGTGCGCGGCTACGTGGAAGAAGGCACGACCACCACGCCGTTCGACATGACGGTGCTGAATCGCATGGACCGTTTTCAACTGGCGCTGGACGTCGTGCGGCGCGTACCGAGGCTGAAAGGATTGACCGACATGGCCACGCAGAAATTCAGCGAAGCGATCCAGCGGCACAAGCTGTACGTGGCGGAACACGGTGAAGACTTGCCGGAAGTGCGCAACTGGAAGTGGAAGCCGGCCTGAAGTCCAATGACCGCGCCCAAAGATGCGCTCGCACTGGTACTCAATAGCGGCTCCTCCTCGCTGAAGTTCGGAGTGTTTCGCCTGGCGGCGCCGGAACCGGAGCCCGTATTCCGGGGGGTGCTGGACGGAATCGCCGCGGGCGACGGCAAGCTGAAAGTGTTCGATGCGGTCGGAAAAACCGTTTCCGAGGATTCGCATCGTTGTAGTTCGCAGACCGAAGCCCTACGGCATCTGGCGACGGTGTTGCGGGCCCTGAACGTCCCTTCCTTTGTCGCGATCGGGCACCGCATCGTGCATGGGGGGCCGCACCTGGTGGAGCACCAACGAATCACGCCGCGGTTGATGGAGCAGTTGAAGACCGCCGAGGAGTTTGCGCCGCTGCATGTTCCGGTGGCGCTGGCCCTGATCCGCGCCACGGAAGCGTTGTATCCCGGTGTGGCGCAGTTCGCTTGTTTTGACACGGTGTTTCACCGGACGTTGCCGGAAGCGGCGGCGCGATTTCCCTTGCCGAAAAAATTGTGGGATGCGGGGATCCGGCGCTATGGCTTTCACGGAATTTCCTGCGAGTCGGTGCTGCACACGCTGGGAACGGTACCGCCGCGGACCATCATTGCGCACCTGGGGAACGGGGCGAGTATCACCGCGGTGGCGGACGGGCGATCGGTGGACACCTCCATGGGACTTACGCCGACCGGCGGGATCGTGATGGGCACACGCTCGGGCGATGTCGATCCGGGCGTGCTGCTGCACTTGTTGCGAACAACCGGAGCGGATGCAGCTTCGCTGGAGCGTTTGCTGGACAAAGAGTCCGGCCTGCTGGGGATTTCCGGAATCTCCAGCGACATGCGGGCGCTGCATGCGGCAAGGGAAAATGCGGATGCGCGGCTGGCCCAAGAGATTTTTTGCCGAACGGCGAAGAAATTCATCGCGGGGTTCGCGGCAGTGCTTGGCGGGCTGAACTCGCTGGTGTTTTCCGGCGGAATTGGGGAGCACGACCCGGTGGTGCGCGCCGAAATTTGCGAGGGTCTGGAGTTTCTGGGTATCCGTCTGGATCCGGCGGCGAACCAGGCGAACCGCGCAGTGATCAGCGCGGCCGAATCGGCGGTCGCGGTACGAGTTGTGCGAACCGATGAAGAGGGCCAGATCGCCCGGCATTTGCTCCGCCTCAGCGGAGAGTCGGAGCGGTGACTACCGCCTGAATTGCCTTAGGACATCATTTCAGGTTGAGCACCACCTGGAACCACCAATTGGGCTGGTAGCGTACCTGAATAGGGACGCCGCGCTGGGCACCGTCAGTGCCGAGAAGCAGGGTGAAGTCGGTTTTCTTGCCGGTCGCAGGTTCGGAGGATTCGAATTCAGCTTCCAGCAGATTCCCGTAATTCCTTTCGATAAGGACCTGGCCCGCAGTGGATTTCACTTTGACGGCGGCGCTTTTGACGCGCGCGGCGTGCTGGAGGGTGAGGACTTCCAGCTTGGAATCGTAGGCATAGCAGAGCGAGCGCTTGGAAACGCCATTGAGGGCAGCGGCGATCAATTCGGAGAGAGTGCCGAGGAACTGAGCGTTGCGCGGGCAACTGGAAGCATCGAGGAATTTGATCGGGCGATCGGCCTGCTTGAGCTTGTCATAAACGACGGGTTCGGCGGTTTGGTACTGGTGAAGGTTGAAGTCTGTGGACGAGGCGAGCGGCGCGACGGAAGAAAGAGCGCGTCCGGATGAGACATAGCTCACGATGCCGGTGAAGAGGTGCTCGCCGTTCTGCCCTTCCTTCTTGAGTTCGTCCTGCATTTCGTTCACGGACTGACCTTTTGAAGACTTCATAAAGCCGAAAAAGGCGCTGGACGAGACGGGGCTGGTGGCAGCGGCTGCGAGCGAGGCCGGAGCTTCGCTATGCCACTGGACCTCGGTGCCTGCGCCCCAGCGATTGATCGCGCGCGGCGCCCGGGCGGGGTCGGAGCCGAAGAGAACCTGAATGAATTCCAGTTTTGGATCGTCGTGCGCGAGGCCGTGCCGGATATAGCCTTCGCCGACGTCGTCCTTTCCGACCCAGAAGAGGAGAAGACGCACGCGAGCCGTCATGACGTAGTCGTATTGCGCGGAAGCGGACGCGGGAGTGGAATGCATCCAGTCGAGGGCTTCGAGGATACGGTCGTGATCCGAGGAGGAGACAGGGGCGGCCACGGCGGCCTGAAAGAAGAAAAGAGAGAGGAAGAGAAAAACCTGTTGCCGGGCGCCGGCCGGCATCAGCGGACGCTCCGGAAAGACGCCGGACGACGAGATAGAAGGTGTCGCATCGGGGCGAGTATGGGGGTTGACGCATTACGAACAATTGACGCGAGTTTGAAAAAACATGCACCGTTCCTTAACGTGACATGACGGCGAGCGTGCGAGCCTGGGGCAAGATGCAAGAAACCGCGATCTTGCCTCAAGCAACGAGTGGACAAGAAAGCGTGGGCGATGTTTTCCGGAAGCTCGCGCGGCACCCGGTGCAATGCCTGGTGCGGAAGTGGAATTGGAAGTCCGCGGTTCTGAGCTCCTTGGTTCGCGGAGCGATTTTCTTCCTGGCCAATTTATCGGCGGGCCTGCCGGCTGCCAAGGCGGCGCTCGTTACGGAACTGGTGTTTCGCGGCTTCAGCTCCGGGGTGTACGGGGCGCTGACGGAGAGCTTCTGCGAAGCCGAGCCGGAATGGGCGGCGGCGCTGGCGGGAATGCTGCTGCTGCCGGCGGCGAATCACTCAGTGGAGTTGCTCGTACATTGGGCGCGGGGGACGCACAACCTTTCGATCAGCATCCTGGCGTCGGTCGGGTTCACCGGGGTTTCCACGCTGTTCAATTTGTACGCAATGCGGCGCGGCGCGCTGCGGACCGGGTGCAAGGAACGCTCGCTGGCGGAGGATCTGAAGGCGATGCCGGGGCTGTTTCTAGGATTCGTGCTGGCTTTACCGCGCGGTGCGATGCGAATCGGCGCGTCGCGTAACCCGGAAAGGCCAGTGGTGACGCACGCGACATCGCTCGGCGAAGGTTAAAGGCGGAGTCACGCAGCGGTAATCGGCAGATTCGTAGCATGCAGCGAGAAGCGGAAGCGCACGACCAACCTGGAATGGAGCGTGCAATGAGGGATAGTGCGACCAGCGTGCAGAAGTATCGAAAGGAAGAGCCGTACGCGGGCCGATTCGCCACGGGAGTTTCGCTGCACAGCCACACGATGCATTCGCGAGAGCATCTGGACCGGCTGCCGGGCTACATCGCAAAAGTGCCGATCGCCTCGTGGATCATCGAGCGGGAAGTGGGGAGGTTGCACCTGTACAAGAACCGGGTAATTGATTTCCGGCGAGTGTACTGGACACCACCGCTTTCGGCGCGTGAAGCCCTGGAACTGGAGCAGAGGCAGATCGAAAGAGAGCTGGGACTGCGAGCACTGGTATCTCTTACCGATCACGATTCCATCGAAGCGGGATTGCATCTGCGGATGCTGGAGAAGAGCGCGCAGGTGCCGGTGTCCGTGGAGTGGAGCGTGCCCTTCGAAGAGACTGTGTTCCACATCGGGGTGCATAACCTGCCGCCGGAACAGGCCACTGGGTGGATGACGGAGCTTGGCAAGTTTACGGCCCGGCCATCGGCGAAGCGGCTGCGGCGTTTGTTGGAAGAACTGCACGCGAACCCGGCCGTGCTGATCGTGTTAAATCACCCGTACTGGGATGCCGAAGGCATCGGGCCGGAGACACACCGCGGGTTACTGAAGACGTTTCTGGAGAAGCATGCGCGCACGATGCATGCGGTCGAGCTGAACGGGATGCGCTCGCGGCGAGAGAACCGGGAAGTGATGGCGCTGGGCAAAGAAACGGGACTACCCGTGATTTCGGGCGGAGACCGGCACGGCTGCGAGCCGAACGCGACGCTCAATCTGACGGCCGGGATGACGTTCGAAGAGTTTGCGGACCAGATTCGAAATGAGCGGCGCAGCGAGATCCTGCTGATGCCACAGTTTTTCGAGCCGTTGCAGGCGCGGATCCTGGAGAGCGCTTGGCACGCGTTGAGCGATGCGCCGGGGGAGTTCGGGCGGCGGCACTGGATGACGCGGGTGTTCTACGAAGCGGCGGACGGAACTCCGAAGCCGGTTTCGGACTTCATGGGGACACGGTTCCAGAAGGTGGTGGATCGGTTCCGCTGGGTGATGAGTTTTCTGGCGAGCCCGCAGGTGCGGCCGGCGCTGCGGGTGGCGTTCCTTGGAAATGAGGAAGGCGGCTTGTGATGCGCGAACCGCGGGTGGCGCTCTTCTGCGAAACCTTCCACGAGATCAACGGCGTGGCGCTCACGATCCGGCAGCTTGTGCACTACGCACGGCGGCAGGGGCGCGCGATGCTGGCGGTGCAGAGCGGAGAGCGATTCGAAGAGTTCCAGAGCGGGAGCGTTCGGCGGATGGAACTGCCTCGCGGCTGGGCGAGTTTCGGGATTGAGTCGGACTTGCGCTACGACCCGTTGCTGTGGCGGCATCTGGGCGCGGTGCGCGAGGCGGTGCGCGAGTTCAAACCCGATGTCATTCACGTGACGAGTCCGGGCGAATTCGGGCAGTTGGGGGCATGGATCGCGCACACGGAACGGTTGCCGCTCGTGGCCTCCTGGCACACGAACCTGCACCAGTTTGCGGGGAAGCGGTTGAGCAAGATGCTGCGATTGTTGCCGGCAGGATTGGCGAAGCGCGCCCAGGAAAAAACGGAGGCTGCGGCTTTGGCGGCCTTGGTGCGGTTTTACCGCATCGCACGAGTGACGCTGGCGCCGAACCCGGAACAGGTCGAGTGGCTGGGAAGCGTGACGCAACGTCCGTGTTTTTTTATGCCGCGCGGGGTGGATTGCGCGCAATTTTCAGCGGCACGGCGGTCCGTGCGGGATGGAGTGCTGCGCCTGGGTTATGTGGGACGGGTGACGCCGGAGAAAAACGTTCGGCTCCTGCGTGACGTAGAGAAGGGGCTGGAAGCTGCGGGGATCCGCGACTATTCGTTCGTGATTGTGGGGCAGGGCAGCGAGCAGGACTGGCTGCGGAGAAATTTGCAGCGTGCGGAGTTTGCGGGCGTGCTGCGCGGCGATTTGCTGGCGGAAGCGTACGCCAACATGGACGTGCTGGTGTTTCCGTCGCGGACGGATACGTTTGGGAATGTGGTGCAGGAGGCGGGAGCCTCCGGCGTGGCGGCCGTAGTGACGGATGAGGGCGGCCCGCGTCATCTGGTGGTCGAGGGCGTGACCGGAGCCGTTTGCGCGAACGACGAAGAATTTGTGCGGAAGACGGTTGAGCTGGTGAACGACCGCGCGCGCTTGCGACGGATGGGAGACGCGGCGCGAAAAAAGGCCGAAGGAGCTTCGTGGGACGCGGCGATTGAGCGGGTATACGCCGCGTATGCGCGAGCGATGTTGCCGGTGGCGCAAGCGGAAACGAGAAAAGGAAAGATGGAAAACCGCCGGGTGGCGGGCGGCGCGGTGATGGGTTAACGGAAGATTCGCTGCGCTAGTCGCGAATGACCGCGACCTTGGCGGCGGGCACTTCGAGGCGCATGAGCTTGTGACCGGGGTCGAGAAGCAGCAGGATTTCCAGGTCGGCGGTGGTGACGCGGAGGCCTTCGTAGGTTTTGCCGCCGCTGGTGGCGGAGCCGGTGGCTTCCACGGTGATGGTTCCGGGGGTGAGTTCCTGCGGGATCAGAACGGGGAGCTGCTGCGGGCCGCGCTTGGACCAATCGTAAAGCCGGGCCAGCACGGCGTACTGGTGGTAGAGGTTGTTGTCCAGAACCACCACCAAGGGTGAGCCGAAGCTCAGATCCTGTTCGAAGGGGCGCGCGCCCTCCATCTGCAGGGTGATTTTGGCGATGCCGTTGGCGAAAAGAATGTGTGCGCCGTTGGTTTTGCCGCTCTGCGCGGTCCAGTCGTAGGCGATGGGGGCGCCATCGGCCTGCAGCGTGAGGTTGCCGCTGATCCTGTCTTCGCCCTTATCGGTCTTAACGGTCGTGGTGCCGCGTGCGACCCAGCCGGATCCGGACGGCGCGATTTCAAATTCTTCCCTGCCGATGGTCTGGCCATCAACCTGAACCGAAAATTTACCTTTGTCCGGCTGGAGAACGCCGGGAGCGGTTTTTTGCGCGCGCGCGGCGCCAATGGCCAGCGCGACGATGGTGAAGAAAGTGAAGAGCGCGAGCCGCGCAGAGCGCGAAGAGAAGAATGGCAGAACAGTCTTCATAAGAGATTTCCCCCAGCAGAAACAGCGTGGCACGTTGCGCAGCGCGGTGAAACGCAAAAGTAACGAGCTGTGGCCTGAAGGAAACGTCCGGCCGGGCCGGCAGAGCGGCCATCAGACAGGCGAGAAGATGGCGAGCTTGAGAATATCGGCGACAACCAGGGCTGGATCGCGCGAGCTGTCCACGCGAAAATCGGCGAGCTGGTAGGAGGCCACGCGCTGCGCGTGCAGCGCGCGGAAGCTGGTCTCGTCGCGGAACAGCGGACGGCCGGTCATGGTCATGCAGCGGGAAAGAAGCGTTTCGACCGGCGCGTCAAGCCAGATGGCCGGGACGCCCTGGGCCTTGAGAAATTCAGGCGCGCCAGGTTGCGCGTAAGTTCCGCCGCCGAGCGCCAGCACCGCTGGTTCGCGCAGTTCGAAAGCGCGGCCAATGGCGGCGCGCAGCTGCGCGGCTTCGAGCAGGCGGAAGGACGGCTCACCGTGGCGCTCGAAGAATTCGGAGATGCGCAGGCCGGAGGCGTCCTGGATGCGGTCGTCCAGATCCACAAAGTGCCAGCCCAGCTGGCGGGCGAGCTGGGTGCCGACAGTGGTTTTGCCGGAGCCCATAAAGCCGGCAAGTGCGATGACGGATGGCGGCGTGCGGGTCACGGGAAAAGTGTAGATGAGAACCGCAGCGCGGGCAAAAAACCGGGCGAAGCAAACAGCGCTTCGCCCGGGAAAAGCGGATAGCGCGGTCGTTAGTCGCGCTTGAGAATGCGGATGGTGCCGCTGAAGGAAGAGAGTTCGACGCGGGCCAGGCCGGTGCCTACGGAGCCGAAAAGACCCTTGGCGTAGCGGGCGGCGGTGTGTTTCACACCGTGCGAATCGGGCTTCAGGAAGGCCTCGGCGCGATTATCTACGGTGCCGGTGGTGGTTTGCGCGAAGAGATCGAAGGAGTCGGTGCCGGAGAAGCGGACCTCCACCAAACCGCGGCCGCTCTTCATGGTGTAAATGCCGGTGCGGATGAAATCCCCGTCAAAGAGGATGTTGCCGGTCATGGTGATCATGTTGGCGCTGCGCAGCGCGGGCTGCAGGATCTGTGCGTTGCCGCTGATGGAGCTGAAGTCCAGCTTGCCGGCGCACTGCGTGCAGACCAGGGAGCCGCCGGTGGTGCGCACGATGATGTAGCCGGAGACTTCTTTCAGGTGCACATCGCCCGCGACGCTTTCCAGCTTCATATCGCCAAGAACCTGTTCGACGTAGATCAGGCCGGACTGGGTCTTGATCTGCAGTTCGGTTTCCTCGGGCACGGTGAGCTGAAAGTTGGCAGCCAGTTCGGCATCGGAAGCCGACGGATCGAGGACATTGGCCGTGACTTCAATACGATCGTCGGCTTGCTCCATCTCCAGGCCAACTTTGCTGGAACCCTGGGAAGCGTTGACCACGACTTCGGAATTCTTCCACGACTTTACTTCGATGCGGCCGTTGGCCACGTTCTGAATCATCACCACCGGGCGGCCCTTGACCGTAAAATGCTTTTCGACCTTCTGTGTGGCGGCAAATGCGAGGGGCACCAGGAACAGGCTTGCGCCGAGGATGGGGAACACGGCGGAGGAAACTCTTCTGCGGACGGCTGGGCTGAGGCTCATCTCAATTCACGCTCCTGCCGCGCTCCATCATTGCGGCCAAAATCTCTGCTTTCTGCTGGTAGGCGGCGGCCAGATACTCGCGGGCCATGGGATCGTTGGGGTCTTCCTCCAGGCGCTTGCGGCATTCCTTGATGAAGGCGTTCAAGGTCGTCAGGTTCTGGCGCAGGGTGTCGTCCACGGAAGAGACGGAACCGACACTGGCTGGACTGGCGGCACGCAGCGGAGGCAAATTCTGCTCTTCGCGATCAAGGTCGGCGTCGGTCTGGGCAAATTGCGGCGGCAAAACGCCTGCGGTGACGGCGCGCGGGGCGGAAGAATCGTTCACCGGCGGCCTGCGAAATTCGATGTAGCCGGCGGCGATGACCAGCACCGCTATGGCAGCGGTGGCCAGGGCGCGGCCGCGCAGCAGTTGCGCGAAGCCCTGCCACCAGTGCGAGGGCGGCAGCGGGACAGCAGATTGCGCAACGGGCGTTTCACGGAGGATGCCTTCCGCGGCGAGCTGTGCGCGCAGCGAAATCCAGACGCGCGCGGGAGGCTCGACTTCAGCGGGAAGTTCGTGCGCCGCGTCCACGATGCGGGAAAAATCGGCGACGAGAGAAGAGCACGCGGCGCAATCGGCCACATGGCCGCGAACCGCATCAGGCAACGGAGAAAAACCGCCCTGCTCGAGAACCTGTTCGACGTCACTGCACTGCATGGCCCTACGCTCCGCGGGAGACGCGCTCCCGATCTACAAACCGGAACCCTGGTAACAACCGGCAAAACACGAACCCCGGAACAGCAATGGCACGACCCCGTTGCGATAAGTGTAGCTCAATCCCGCTGCGGTGACTGCGCCTTTGCCTCCTGACGTTCCTGGCGCGCCTGATCGCGCGCATTTTCCTGCAGCAGTTCGCGCAAGCGGGTTCTGGCCTTGTGCAACTGCGACTTGGAATTGCCGACCGAGCAACCCATGATGTCGGCAATCTCGTTGTGCTCGTAGCCCTGCACGTCGTGGAGCACGAATACCGTCCTGTAACCCGGGGGAAGCTGCTCAATCGAGCGCTCCAGATTCACCCGGTCCACCGCGCCGCTCAGCCCAAGATCCGGCGCGCCAATATCTTTCCGAGGCCCCCCCGTTTCTTCATCAGGCTCAGTCGTCTCTTCAAGAGAAGCGGCGGGAAGGGACTTCTTGCGCAAGCGCATCAGAACCACGTTGACGGTCATACGATGCAACCAGGTGGAAAACGCGGACTCACCGCGGAAGGTGCCGATCTTGCGAAAGAGTTGCAGGAAAGCCTCCTGCATCAGGTCTTCCGCATCGGCGGGGTTCCCGACCATGCGCAAGCAAAGAGCGTACACGCGGCGGCTGTGCAGATCGTAAAGAAACTCGAATGCCGCCCCATCTCCCGCTTGCGCAAGGCGAATCGCCTCCGCTTCGGTCAGCGCGGCAGCCGGCTTAGCTCCCGCCGGTTGCCTGGCCTCGGTTGGTCGTCGTTGGGCCAACAGTCCAATAACGGCGCATCCAAACCGTCGGATGCACCATGTCCCCCTAAGAGTTGTCCCCTGGCAGGCGGAAGTTGCTCAATTCACAGGGAAAAAAGGCGGCGAAACTCGCCCTTGTGAAGGCACCGGCACGCACCGGCCCGCAAGGCGCTTTCATTCTCCCGCGACGGGAAGGTTTCGTCTAGCGCCGATTGTGTTGGAAGAAGATGCCGCCGGCGTGGAGGCACAGACCATTTCAATCACCGCAGCTTGAAACGTGCCAATGCTGTCCTCGGGCAGCACGAAAAGGAAGGACTTAAAGAGGACCGTGCTTTCCCGCAGGCAGGTGTTCAGATCGAAATGGCTGGTGTCCAGAGACTGCCAGGTGGAGGGCAGGGTGGGACCAGAATCGCTACCAAGGCGGGAGGTTGCGGTAACGAAGTCCAGGGCGCAGGCGCCGACGATCTCCTGCAGGGTGCTCAACTTGTGAAGAAATTGCGAACGTTCCGAGAAGAGGACGTGATCCAGGATGTTACACAGGCGCGCCGACCACTGCCCGTGTTCGCTCTGAAAGTTTGACACCTCAAATGGCGCCACGTTGGGCAGAGTCACCAATACCCGGGCGAACCGGGTCATGCAGTGAAGCAGGGCGCTCAATCGCAACGAGAGCCGCTTGCAGAGTTCGCCGACGACTTTCATCTCCTGGCGAGCGATTTCGGAGGAGCCGTGGCGGCGCAAGCCCATCGCCTCATTCAAGGAGACACTGAGCATCAGGTAGGCGTTTTCAAGTTCCCGAGTCTGGTTGGCGAAGACTTCGGCTTTCTCGGTGGGCAGGATCCCGCGCCAGTCTTGCTGGACAGAGTCATACCTGCGGGAAGGGGCGCGGGCACTCACTGTACGTTCTCCCAAAGGTCAGGAGTATAACAAGAATGCCCGGAAAGACGAGTGGTTTGTTGCTAGGTTTGCGTCCAGGCCGCTATACTCGCCGGTTACTCCGAGAGAGTTGAGGACGCTGGAAGTGCAATTCGAACCCAAGGATCAGTTCGAACAAAGACAATTGAAGCTGGAGAAGCTGGTGCAGGCCGGGCACCGCCCGTACCCGCATGAATTTCGCTGGACGGCGAGCCCGGCGGAGCTTGCCGCGAGGTACGCCGGAACGGATGCCGCCGCCCTGGAGGCGGAGCAGGTGACGGCGACGATCGCCGGGCGGATCGTGTCCTACCGGCTGATGGGCAAAGCCGGGTTTGCCCATCTGCAGGGGAGCGGCGGGCGGCTACAAATTTACGTGCGCAAGGATGTCGTAGGCGAGCGGGGCTTCGAACTATTTCACCTGCTGGACCTGGGCGATCTGGTGGGTGCGCGAGGGCATTTGTTCCGCACCAAGACCGGCGAGCTGTCCCTGTGGGTGGAAGAGTTGACCTTGCTGGCCAAAGCGCTGTTGCCGCTGCCGGAAAAGTGGCACGGCCTGACGGATGTGGAGTTGCGCTACCGGCAGCGCTATCTGGACCTGATTGCCAACGAAGATTCGCGCAAAGTGTTCCTGACGCGGGCGAAAATCGTGCAGGAACTGCGGCGATTTTTTGATGCGCGCGGGTACATCGAAGTCGAGACGCCGATGATGCATCCGATCGCCGGCGGCGCGGCGGCGCGGCCGTTCGTCACCCACCACAACACCCTGGACATTGACTTGTATCTGCGCATCGCGCCGGAGCTGTACTTGAAGCGGCTGGTGGTGGGGGGATTGGACCGGGTGTACGAGATCAACCGCAACTTCCGGAACGAAGGGATTTCGACGCAGCACAATCCGGAATTCACGATGCTGGAGTTTTATGAAGCCTACAGCAACTACCAGGATTTGATGACTTTGAATCAGGAATTGCTGAGCGGGCTGGCGGCGAAGATCACCGGCGGAACGACGGTAAAGTTCGGCGACTTGGAGCTGGATTTCGCAAACATCCAGAAGCTTTCCATGCGCGAGGCCATCGTGAAGTTCTGGCCGGAAGGCGCCGGAGCCGCGCCCAGCCTGGCGGATCTTGCTGCCGCGGGAGGGCCGAAAGCGGCGACGGAGCGGTACAACGCCTGGGCCAAGGCCAGCGGCGCGCCGTATGCGGCGGCCAAGGGCGCACTCAGCGACGGCGAATGGACCGGGCTGCTCTTCGAAACGATGGCCGAAGACAAGCTGCTGCAGCCCACCATCTTGTACGACTTTCCCACCGATATTTCGCCGCTTTCCAAGCAGAAGCCGGATGATCCCTCGCTCACGGAGCGCTTCGAGATTTACGTTGCGGGAATGGAGATTGCCAACGGATTTTCGGAGCTGAACGATCCGGCCGAGCAGGAGCGGCGCTTTCTGGCGCAGATCGCGCAAGGCGGCGACGAGGTGCCGAAGCAACTCGATCTCGATTATGTGCGGGCCCTGGCGCATGGATTACCTCCGACCGCCGGAGAAGGCATCGGGATTGACCGGTTGACGATGCTGTTGACCGATACCCATTCGATCCGGGATGTGATTTTGTTTCCGCAGTTGCGTCCGGCGGCGCAGAGCGGCGAAGAGAAGACAGCAGAAAAAGAATAGAACCGCGACAAAGGCACATGGGCAGCGAGGCGGGCAGGAAGCGAGAGTGCTTGTTGGCATGGTTGGCTGATGCGGTTTGAATGGTTCGTGGCGCGGCGGTATCTGCGATCGCCGCAGCGGCCGGCAGTGTTGCGCCTGGTGACCGCGTTCAGCGTGCTCGGTGTGGCGGCGGGCGTGGCCACGCTGGTGATTGCGCTGGCGATGAATACCGGTTTTCGCGAAACGCTGCGCGACCGGTTGCTCGGCGTCACCGCGCACATTTCCCTCACTCGCCCCGGTTCCGGCGGAATACACGATTACGAAGCGCTGGCAGGCAAGCTCGCAAAGATTCCCGGCTTGCGCAGCGTCACGCCCGCGGTGTACCAGACGGTGCTGATGACCTTCGGCGCGGAGTCGCGCGGCGTGGTGATGAAGGGCGTAGACCCGGTGCGGGAAGGCGCAGCGGATGAAGCGCTGCACAAGATGGCGGCGGGAAAAGCGGACTTCACGCCGGACCCGGACGGCATGGATGCCCTGCTGATCGGAAGGCAGTTGGCGGCCGATTGGAAAGTCGAGCCCGGCGACTACGTAACGCTGACCAGCCCGCAGGGGCGGTTGACGCCGTTTGGTTTGCTGCCGCGCACGCGGCGTTTTCGGGTGGCGGGAATTTTCGATTCGGGTTTCTACGATTTTGATGCGAACTGGTGCTTCGTGCGAATGGACGCGGCGCAAGGGCTGGCAGGCGTGTCGGACGTTGTGAATGTGCTGGAATTTCGACTGAACAACCCGGACGCAGCGCCGGAAGTCGCGAAAGAAATCGAGCGGCAAGCGGGAATGGGATTTGCTGCGGCGACCTGGATGGAGGAGCAGCGAGCGCTGTTCCGCGCGCTGCAACTGGAACGCCTGGTCACCGCGATTTTTATCGGTCTCATCACTCTGGTGGCGGGTTTGAACATCCTGGTGGTGCTGACGATGACCGTAACGGACCGGGCAAAGGACATTGCGGTACTGCGGGCCATGGGCGCGACATCAAAACAATTGCGCGCCGTGTTTCTGTGGCAGGGGTTTGCGATCGGAATTGCCGGGACGGTGATGGGTTTGGTGGTCGGGTACAGCTTCGCGTGGGTGGCGGGGCACTATCACTTGGTGCCACTGGACCCGCAGGTATATGCCGTCTCGTATGTGCCTTTCCATCCGGGGGTTACGGACGGCGTGTGGATTTCGGTCGTAGCGATGGGAATTTCGCTTCTCGCGACGTTGGTTCCAGCCAGGGCGGCGGCGCGGCTCCTACCCGTGGATATCCTGCGTTTTGAATGAGATAGCATCTTTGGTGGGCGGCGGAATTTGGCCCCCGGCTTGCAGCTTAAGTGGGTGTAACGGTGGTGTCGTGTCGGCGCTTACCCGGATGGCTGTGGACGGCCGGGGATGGCTGGCGAGGCAGGGAACCATTTCGGGACTTTTTCGGTTCAACCCGGAGGAGAGCGAAGGGTAGCGTTAGTGAAGTGTTGTGCGGGCAGGGTTTCCAGCATCTAACGTGGTGGACAGGTCACAAGGTCACAAGGGGTGGTAAGAGGCGAGCGCGCAGCAAAATGCACAGCGGAAATGCCAAAGCGAACACCAAAGGCGCCGGAGAAGTTCTGGTGGCGGAATTTTCCCGCCGCGTGGTGCTGGAAGCGCGTGGTTTATCGAAAATTTACGGGCACGGGGAAGGCAGCTTAACCGTTTTAAGAGAGGCGAACCTGGAGCTGCGCGCGGGAGAGATGGTAGCGGTTGTCGCGCCGTCTGGAGCGGGCAAAAGCACACTTTTGCATCTGCTGGCCACGCTGGACACGCCAACAAGCGGTGCTATATACTTCGAATCGAAACGCATTGAAACAAATGATGAAGCGGCGGTTTCGAATTTTCGGAACTGCGCTGTAGGTTTTCTGTGGCAGAGGCATCAGTTGCTGCCGGATTTTACGGCGGCTGAGAACGTGGCGATGCCGCTGCTGTTGCGGGGCGAGTCTATTTCGCGAGGCCTGGAAAAGGGCCGGAAATGGCTCGGGGAAGTCGGTCTGGCGGAGCGCGCCGGGCACCTCGCAGGGGAGCTTTCCGGAGGGGAACAGCAGCGTGTGGCGATTGCCCGGGCCCTCGTCACCGGGCCGCGCGTGTTGCTGGCGGATGAACCTACCGGAGACTTGGACGAGCGGAATGCTTGGGCCGTATTCGAGCTTCTGCAACGCTTGCATCGGGCGCACGGGCTGAGTTCGCTGATTGCGACGCACAACCTGGCCCTGGCGGAACGATGCGACCGGGTGCTGGGCCTCGAACACGGCGTTCTGCAGACCCGCAAAGCCGCGACCGCCCAGCCGGTTGGGGGCGCAGCGGACAGGGACCCTCAGGGAGAAACGAGCTAACGTGTTCGAACGCTACACGGAGAAAGCGCGCCGCGTGATTTTCTTCGCGCGGTATGAAGCGAGCCAGTACGGGAGCCCGTACATCGAGACCGAGCACTTGCTGCTCGGGCTGATGCGAGAGGACAAAGCCCTGGCCAATCGGTTCCTGCGGCAACAGGGTTCGATCGAATCGATCCGCAAAGAAATCGAAGCCCGCATCACCATCCGGGAGCGCATTTCCACGTCGGTGGAAGTGCCGCTGAGCGCGGAGTGCAAGCGCATCCTGAATATGGCGGCGGAAGAAGCCGAGCGGCTGGGCGTGAAGCATGTGGCTACCGAGCACCTGCTGCTGGGCATCCTGCGCGAGGAAAAGTGCTTTGGCGCGGAAATTTTGATGGAACGCGGGCTGCGCCTTTCCGCACTGCGGGAAGA
>DATKLU010000106.1:0-3154 GCA_035542235.1 Dongiaceae bacterium | reverse complement strand
GCGGTGGCGATTGCCATGACACCGCTGTGCTGCAAGGCCAGGTCGATCGCGCTACGAAAGCGAAGAGGCTCGGGAGCAGGCTTTTCCTCGGCGAATGAGGCGTGTGCAACAAGCAGCACGCCAACGGCGAGGGCGATGACGCAGCTGGAAGATTTCAAACGCTTGATGGTCCAAGCCGTGGACAGGTTCATGCCAGGTCCGTTACTGCGTCCGGGCCAACGCCTTGGATGCGGGAGCGAAGCCGGACGCCAGAGAAAGCGAAGCCTTGTATTCGGCGACCGCATCAGGCTTGTTGCCCATTTTTTCGTAAATTTGCCCCAGCAAATAATGGGCGCGGAAGGCAGGGGCGTCTTCCACCATAGCACCGGAATCGAGATAGTGTCTCAAGTATTGTGCTGCTGAAGCAAAGTCCCGCTTCGACTGAAAGAGTTCGCTCGCCGCGTTGTAATACACTTCTGCGTTCTTGTTGGCCTGGGCAATCGCCTGAGTAATGGCTTTCTGCATGTCGTCCAGGCGGCCACGCCGGCGGTAAAAAGAGGCCAGATTCATCTCGTATTGAGCGGGGTCATTGGCGACCCTGGTGGCTTCCATTAGTTCCTTTTCGGCATCCGGATAGCGCTTTTCCTTTTCCGCAATTAAGGCGAGGATCCAGTGCGACGTCGCCTGATCGTACTTGGATACCTGGCTGGCCTGCTCGCTGGCTTTGTCGACGCCGCCGCCCATGAAAGACGGCGCATCGGTGTCGTACTCGGCGAGGTCGGCATGGGCCTGCACGTTGGCTGCATCGAGCTGCACGGCTTTTTCGAACTGCGCCTGGGTTTTGCGCGCGAGAGAAGCCGCTGAAAGCGGGTTGACGGAGGAAGCCTTCTGTCCATACGAGCGACCGAGCCAGAGGTGGTACAGCGAGTTGTCAGGCGCGGCAGCCACGGCTTTCTCGCCGAAAGAGACGGCACTGTCCCACTGCTCGATGGCGTAGTAGGCCCGCGCGAGCAGGTTGAGGGAAGCAGCGTCGTTGCGACCGGAGAGTGTGCGGATGGCCTCGTCCACGCTGCCGGAGGCGATGAGCTGCTCGGGTGTAGCTGCAAAGGAAAAGAGCGCGAGCGCAAGCAACGCAATCGACAAGACCGCAATCCGGTGACGTAGGCGCCTCATTTAGCTCGGGTTCTTTACCGGCATTCCAGCGCGAAGCGGCTGCATGTTGACGGCACCCAGCGCCAAGACCGCGTCCTCAGGAATGCCACTGATGATTTCCACTCGCGTAAGGTTCGAGATGGATGTTTTCACGTTACGCCGCACGAGCTTGCCGTTCATCACCAGGAACACATATTTGCCTTCTGAATCTTGGCGCACGGCTTCGCGCGGAACGGTGAGTACGTTGTCGTGGCGATCCTGGATGAGGGACACGGCGACGTTTGTATTCGGCAACAGCTTCAGGTCGGAATTGTCGAGAATGCAAGTCACCTCGCCTACCATGCGGGTCCCATGCTGCACGACGTTGGTCGGGAGATGCTCGACCGTGCCTTTCCAGTTGCGGCCGGGCAAGGCGTCCCATGTGACTTCCACTTGCTGTCCCACCTGCAGGCGGCCGATTTCCGGCTCATCGACAAAGGCGCGCACGCGTACTTTGTGCAAGTCAGCGGCCTGAACCAGCAGGTCGCCGGAGGAGACAAAACTGTCTTTGCGCACTGGCAGGTTATATGCCGTGCCTGCGAAGGGCGAGACGATGTTCAAATTGCGCAGCAAGTCGGTGGAAGCTGCCACTGCGGCGCGGGCTTCGGCGACCTGCGCCTGAGCATGCCCGATTTCACTTTGCGAGAAACGGTCGTGAAGCTTCTGTTCCAGCGTGCGGACGTTGGCTTCGGCCACGCGAAGTTGGGCCTGCGCGGCGTCCACTTCAGCTTGGGAAGCGGCGCCGGTTGTCAGCAGCCGCTGCAAGGCTTGAAGATTGCGCTGCGCCGCATCCCGGTCGGCCTGGGCCTTTACCATGGCGTTGCGGCTGTTCAGTAGCTCCTCCTGGGTGCCGCCGCCGGAGACGGCCTGCAATTCCGCTTCGGCGCCCTTCAACTGGGCCTGTGCACGGGCCAACTGCGCGCGCGCGTCGGAATCATCCAATTGCAGGAGTAACTGGCCGGCTTTCACCCACGCACCCTGGATAATGCCGACGCGTTTTACGTTGGTAGCGAGCGGGGCGTGGGCCTCGAAGATATCGATGGGCTCAATGCGACCGTTGGTCGCAATGCTGGAAGTGATGGTTTCGCGGTAGGCGCGGGCCGCGCGCACCTGAACCTCCGACTTGCGGAACGACAGCCAAAGCACAACCCCCACCACCACTGCGATGACGGCCGTGAGGACGATCCAGCGGGGCCTGAGGCCGAGACGGGTTCGGGCGCTACCATTTGACTCTGCCATAGGCGTTCAAAAGCAACAGTATAGCGTAGGGTCGGGGGGCAATGTGCAACCTCGTACAATGTCGGTATGGCGAAGAGCAAGCGGTACACTGATGCGCATGCCGAATCCGGCCTCTGCGCCAAGCTACCGGAGATTGAGACCTGGCCGAACCAGTTCCCGAGCTATGAAATTCTGATCGATGTGCCGGAGTTTACCTCGGTTTGCCCAAAAACCGGCCTGCCCGACTTCGGCACCCTGTGGATCCGTTATATGCCCGACAAGGACTGCCTTGAGCTGAAGTCGCTCAAGGAATACCTGACCTGCTACCGAAATCTGGGGATATTTCAGGAGAACATCGTCAATCGGGTACTCGAGGACGTGGTACGCGCTACCAAGCCCAAGTGGGCTGAGGTGAAGGGCGAGTTCCGCCCACGCGGGGGCATTGGTACGGTTGTGGTTGCGCGGTATCCCCGGCCAAAGAAGTAGGCGTTTTCGTTAACAGGGCTGTGATATCCTCCGCCAACCGATGACCAATACCGCCAACGCGCGATTCGCGCTGGTGCTGCTGACGGCACTGAACTTCATCAACTACGTGGACCGCAACGTCCTGTTTGCGGTGCAGCCGTTGATCCAACGCGAGTTCCACGTGGACGATGCCAAGATCGGGTTTTTGACGACGGCGTTTTTCTTCTGCTACATGATCGCGGCGCCGCTGATCACGCCGCTGGCTGACCGGTATCCGCGCAAATGGATCATGGCAATCGGA
>DATKLU010000105.1:0-20635 GCA_035542235.1 Dongiaceae bacterium | reverse complement strand
ACCGCCGGAATCAGGGTGCTGCGCCAGTCCTGCAAGAAAATGTAGATGACGATGATAACCAGGACGATCGCTTCGGCCAGAGTCTGCAACACATCGCGAATAGACTCGCCGATGACCGCGGTGGTGTCGAACGCCACGGCGACTTTCAGGCCCGGGGGAAAATTCTTGGAGAGCTTGACCAGTTCTGCCTTGGCCAGGCGGTCCACATCCAGCGCATTGGCGCCGGGCAGTTGCGAAACGCCCATGCCGACTGCGTCGTGGCCATTGAAGCGCAGCAAGGTGCCGTAGTCTTCGGCGCCGAGTTCGGAGTGGCCAACGTCCTTGAGCCGAATCAGGGTTCCGTCGGTGCCGGTCTTGAGAACGATGTTATCGAATTGCGCCGGCTCGGTGAGGCGGCCGATGGCGCGCACGCTGACTTGATAGTCCTGGCCGCTCGGTGACGGCGGCCGGCCGACTTGTCCGGCAGCTACCTGCAGGTTTTGCTCCTGCAAAGCGCTGACTACGGACGAAGCGCTGAGGCCGTGCTGCGCCAGCTTTTGCGGATCGAGCCACAGGCGCATGGCATATTTGCGTTCGCCGAAGATGATGACGTCGCCGACGCCCTTGACCCGCTTCAGCGCGTCCTTGATGTACACGTCAATGTAGTTGCTGAGGAACAGGCTGTCGTATTCGCCGTTCTCGGAATAGACACCGCCGCCGAAGACGAAACCGCTCGTCTGCTTGGTGATGATGACTCCGGTGGTTTTGACTTCGTTGGGCAAGCGTGCCAGGGCCTGGTTGACGCGGTTTTGCACGTCCACGGAAGCCAGGTCCACGTCGCGGGTGACGTCGAACACGACGTTGATCTGGCTGGTGCCATCGTTGGTGCTGGCGGAGGAGATGTACTTCATGCCTTGCACGCCGTTGATGGCCTGCTCCAAAGGGATGGTGACCGCGGATTCGACGGTCTGGGCGTTGGCGCCGATGTAAATGCTGGTGACGACGACTTGCGGCGGCGCGAGGTCCGGCAACTGCGCGATGGGCAAGCCGGGAATGGAAATGGCGCCGGCGAGCACGATCAACAAGGCGCAAACCGTGGCAAATACCGGCCTTTGGATAAAGAAATCAACGAACACGGGTGCGCTCCATCAACCTGGGGTGTTTGCGGAAATGAACCATGCTGCGTTTCGAGTGCACGATAAGTTAGTGCCCGGCGGAATTGGCGGGCGCCGCGGTTTCCGGTTTGACCTGTTCGCTGACGGGAGTACCGTCTTGCAGGAACTGTGTGCCGGATACGATCAAGTGGTCGCCGGCCTTGACGCCCTCCAGCACCTCGACGTTGTTGCCGATGTTGTCGCCGATGCGAACCATGCGCTGGCGCGCGACGCGCCCTTTACCTTCGTCCACGGAAAGGAACGCGAAGTACTGGCCGTTGATCCGAGTGATGTTTAGAAAAGGAATGGTGGCGCCTTCGCGCTGTCCCCAGGTGACCCGCACCTGCACTTGCTGCGAGATCTTGAACCTGGTGCCGGCATTGGGAACGGCGGCTTTGGCCAGGATGGTCTGGGTGTCCGGGTCCACCTGCGGCGAAATGAAGGTGATGCTGGTGTTCCCGAGCGGCTCGCCGCTGGGGCTGAACAGCTTTACGGGAATGCCGAGGTGCAGTTGGTGCGCGCGGCTTACGGGAATGTAGATGTAAGCTTCGAGGGCGCCGGGCTCGTCCACCGTGGTAAGCAGGGTGGAAACGGTGACGCGGTCGCCCATGCGCACCGGAATATCGCCCACGATGCCACCCATCGGAGCGCTGACGCTGTAATAGTGCAGTTCGACTTTTTGTTGTCTGACTTGCTCTGCGAGCGCGGCAAGTTGCGCGACGGCCGAGTCGTAATTCGATTGTGCGGAGTCGAAGTCCTGCTTGGGAATGACCCCGGCTTCATAAAGCTTTTTTGCCCGGTCGAAGGAGACTTTGGCCAGCGCGACGTTGGCTTCCTGCGCGGCGCGCGAGGCTTCCTGGCTGCTGACCGTGGCTTCCTGCTTCAGCGGGTCGATCTGCAGAAGCGGCTGCCCGGCCTGCACACGATCGCCGGACTTGACGAAAATCTTGGTGATTTGCCCTTCGACCTGCGGGTTGATGTTGGCGGAGTGGCGCGACTTGAGCACCGAGAGATATTCGGTTGTGTCCGCGATGCTGGTGTTCTGGACGATCAGCACCTGGACCGGCATCGGTCCGGTGGGCGTGTTGGCGGCCGCCTTCTGGCCGCAACCGGCCAGCAGCGCAGCCATTGCCAAAAGGCCAAGCGTCCCGGCGGCGCACCACGACGGATGCGCTTCCAGCTTGCCGTTCAATCGTATTGAGAGCATTCCCCTGAGTCCCCGTCGTTCGAATCCAGCCAGTTCCTCCATGGCCCAGTCACCTTGGGGAAGGCTTCGGAATGATAGCGCACCCGAGCGTCCGGAGGACGGACGATTGGTGCAGTTTCCATTAGACTCGCGAGGAGCGAGTTTCGTTATATGAGGGGCGCCGGTCAGTAAAAATCGCGCGGATCGATCCGCTTGCCGCTCAGGCCGAGTTGCAGGACCTCGATATTTTCGGGGCGGTCAAAAACCTTTCCGGGGAAGAGCTTTTTGACCAGGACGCGAACGCCGCCGAAGGCCACGCCTAGCACCAGAGCCACACCGCAGAACACCAGGGTACCGATGAAAATGTTCTTTACCACGCTCAACCAGGGAGGATCGGTGAGCGTGTGCGAACCTTCGTTCCACGTGACGGACATGCCGTAGCGGATGTTGTCGCGCAGGCCGGCCGCGGATTGCGCGCTGGCCGGGGACAGCACGACCGAAAGTAGGGAATTCTTTCGTTCGACGGTGGCGCCACCCAGGGCCGGGTCGGCGTCAAGGATGGGCTGGATGTGCTTGAGCTGCTGTTCGGCAATCTGCGGGGTCGGGTATTCGACGATGACCAGGGTTTCGGTCTTGCCGCCAACGGCGTGATAGCCCGCCAGCATGGCTTCGGCGCCCTTGTTGAAGCCGATTTCGGGAGTGATGGCGGCAAACTTGCCCTCGTTCAGTGATTGCAGCGCGGCTGCGAATGCGACAGGGCCGAGAGCGTAGCGTTGCGAGCCCTGCACCAAGTCGGCATCGGGCAGGTAGCCGCGAACCGGCGGGAGCGGGGTGGTGTCCGCGCCGTGCCGGACGTGGTCAAGCAGCGCTCTCAGGTCCGCATCCGATGCCCCGCGGATCCCCCTCACGAACACCAGCCGATGCCCGACCAGCGCGATCAGTTGATCATTTCCCGCGGCCGTGAGCGGGGCCACCGTCGAAGGATTCAGTTTCGTGCTGAGTTGCGCGGTGTACGCTTCGTAAGCGCCGGTGGGGTCGCGGAACTCGAAGATCTGCACGTCCAGATTGTTCCGGCCGTTGCGGTAATGCTGCTGTTCGCTTCGCGACAGACCCGCTTCCTGAAAGACCGCGGAATCCGGCGAGACTGCCCGCCATTCCACCATCGGTCCCGGCCCGGATTGCCACCCGGCAAATTGCGCGGGCAGTATCTTCCCGGCCGGCGCCTGGGTTTGCGCGCAAAGCGACGACGCGAAGCAGACCGCCCACGCTGCTGCTAATGCCAACAAGACGAGTTTCTTCATCCCTGGAAGTTCCTCTGCTCTACTTCCATTAGACACCAAGTGGCTAGTTTCGGTTGCGAGAGGATTCCACGCTGGCCGAGGTGCTGGTGCGCTTCGGTGCGGGCCCCGCTGGAATGCTGCTCTGGTTTACTGCCATGCTGTTGATGTTCTGCAGGTAGTTGGCGACGCCCTGGTAGATGCCTTCCGCCACCCGCTGCCGGTGGTCCGGCTGCTTCAGCAGCTTCTCGTCGGCTGGATTGCTGAGGAAGGAAATCTCGGTAAGGATCGAGGGCATGTCCGCGCCGATCAGCACCACGAAGGGCGCCTTGCGCACGCCGCGGTTCTTCACCGGCTTGGCGGTTTTTTGCACCCGCTTCGCCAGGGAGTCCTGCACGTCCTCGGCAAACTCGCGCGACTCTTCGATTTTTTCGGTTCGGGCGATCTGCTTCACCAGGTCCTGCAGTTCGTGAATGCCCTGGTCGCTGGTGGCGTTTTCCCGTGCGGCCACTTCCATCGCTTCCGCCGAGCCTTTCAAGTTCAGGTAGTAGGTTTCGATCCCGCGCGCGCCGGAATCCTGGCTGGAGTTCGCGTGGATGGAGATGAACATGTCGGCTTTGGCTTCGTTGGCGATGTGGGTGCGCTCTTCCAGGGGGATGAACGTGTCATCAGAGCGAGTGTAGACGACCTCTGCGCCGGGTAAGCGCTGCTGAATGATCTTGCCGAGGCGCAATGCCACATCCAGGCACAGGTCTTTTTCCATCAGGCCACTGGGGCCGATTGTGCCGGTATCGTGGCCGCCGTGACCCGCGTCAATGACGATGCGCCCGACCTTGAGGCCGAGAGCGCGGGTGAGAGTGGCTTGTCCATCGCGCGTGGGCTGCGGCGCGGTGGCCGGCTGGAGCAGGTCGGGCTTGCCCTTGCTCATTTTCGCCGTGGCCAGCTTATTTTTCGGCTGTGGAGTGCTGTCGGCGGCGTCATCGCCGGGCGCGGCTCTCTTCAGAGCAGGCTTGCTGGTGGAAGCGGGAGCGGCGGCGACCTCCGCCTTTTCGAGCGAAGCGTCATTGACGGCGGCAGTCTTCGAATTGACAGGCAGGACAGGCGGTTGCGCCGCGGGCTCCGGAACACTGTTCGATTTCGCCGCTTGCACCGGGGCGTTGCTCGCGTAGAGCTCAATTACCATGCGCGCGGGATTGTTGAGCAGGGAAGCGCTGTAGTCCTTTACGCCCGCGACGTCGAGCACGACGCGCACCACCCCTGAGGGGTTCTGCGCCACGCGCACTGCGGAAAGCAGCGAACCATCCACTTGAATCTTCTTGTGAATCAGTTGAGGAGTCAGTTTGGCCGCATGGATGTCGAAGTAGATGCGGTCTGGATTCGCGATGCGGCCGGAAACATATTGCACGCTGCCATCGAGATCGATGGTGACTCTTGTTGACTCCGCGCCGGCCTTGGCGCTGATCTTGTGAATCTCGGGAATTCTGCCGGACGGCTTCGGTGCGTCGGACGTTGCGGCCTCGTCATCGCCGTCGGAACTCTTGGCGATTTCCGCCGGCGCCGCGGCGGCCTTCTCTTTCGCGGCGCTCTTGGCCGGGCCGGCAGCGTCGCTGGAATCGGAGTTCCTGGCGGCAACACTCATGTCGGGCTTGCTGGTGTCAGCAGGGGCTCCGCTCTGCAACAGGGCCAGCTCCGCGCGTGCTTCCTGCGCCTCGCGCTTGTGCGGCGAGTGCGGGAATTTCTTAAGGAAAGCGTCGTAGGTATTCTTTGCGCCGCCGGTGTCGCCCAGTTGATCGCGCTGCAGTTTGGCGCTGCGCAGGTAGGCATCCTGGCAATAGCGGCTGGTCGGATACTCCCGCATCAGAAACTGGTAAGTGTCCACCGCGGACTGGTAGTAGGTGCGGCCCCAGCGCTCGCCCATTTCCGTGTACAGCTCGGCCACAGCCAGCAGGGAATCCGGCACTTCGCCGGCGTGCGGGGTAATGAGGTACACCCGGCGATAGGTGCTGACGACCTGCTTGTAATCCGCCAGCGTGCGCTTTTCCGCCGATTTGTTATTGAGGGCGGCCCGCTGTTCTTCCGCGCGGGTAAATTGCGAGGACGCGGCCTGGCGGCGCTCCGCGGTGGTTGGTGCGGGCGAAGCCGGCACAGCGGGAGCGCTGAAGAAGGAAGCGAACCCTGCTGTGGGAAAAGTCGCGGCGGAAGAGGCGCTCGAACAGAGGCTCAGAAGGCCAAATACAAAAACCGGCGAAACGCGGGCGAAGCCCCTGAGGAAAAAAAGGGGACGCGAAGCCTGCCGTGCGGCGGCAGGCAAGGAAACAGCGTCCCAACCATGCTCCGCGCGGGCCGGAATGCCTGCCCCAAATGGACCGGGGCATCGTTTGCCGGTTACCGCGAACAATTTGTCGAACGTAACGTTCATCCCCCAACCCGAAGCCCGGAACGGACTGCCGCGACCGCTGCCGCGTTAGTCGTTCGTGAAAATTGTCCGGCCGGATGGATCGGTGGATTTCCGGATTGCGCGAGGATTCATGAACGCGCCATCGAGTCTTCCCGATCCCGGACGGAAATAAACATCCTGCACCCGCTGCACATAGTTCCGGGTCTCCCGGAACGACGGGACACCGTGAGCACGGTCCACGGCCCCCTCTCCCGCATTGTACGCCGCAAGGGCCAAATCCAGATTGCCATTGTAGCGTTCCAGCAACGTCTTCAGGTAACGAACCCCGGCATCGACGTTCTGTTGCGGGCTGTACAAATCATTCACTCCGAACCGCTGCGCCGTCGTCGGAATCAACTGCATCAGGCCGATCGCGCCCTTGCGGGACACCGCCCCGGGATTCCAGTTGGATTCCGTCTGGATCACCGCGCGTACCAATGCGGGATCGACACGGTGGCGTTCCGCCGCTTCACGCACGAGCTTTTCCGCGCCGTCGCGGTCCAGCTCCATGCCTGGGCGGCTCTTGCCAGAGAACGAGGTTTGTGAGGGCAGGTAAATCTCCTGCCGCTTGCTGGGCAAAAGGCTGATGCCTTGTCCCTTGGAAGCTTTCGCGACCGTGGGAGGTTCGGCATTCACAAAAAGCATCCGTCCGTCGTTGCTGGCCACCTTGGCGATTTGCGCCTGCGCGGAAGCCGCGCAGAACCCAAATGCCAGCGCCACAGCAAAAGTGGCAAACGCCGTCGTCCGGATGGTCCTTTGACCCATCACCTTGCTCGCTGGGGAAAGCGGTTTGGTTCGTTGTGACATGGTATGTGCAACGGATCACCCAGGCCTTGTGGCTTGGGTCGTCCGGTAGAGCACGCCTGCCGGAAAGCAGGCACGCTTCTGGCGCTGCGTCAGCCTCCTGAGGAGGCCACGCGGTTCGTCCCCGCAAAGGGACGAACAAAATTTGCCCTGAACCCTGCGGAGGTCCCGAGCGGGGAGATTATAGCAACGGCTCCAGCAGGGCGGGCACCCCTACCAAGGTACTATTCAGCGCGGATGTGTCCTCTCCGCCACCCTCCGCGAGGTCAGGCCGGCCGCCGCCCTTTCCACCTACCCGTTGGGCCAGGGTCTGGATGAGCTTTCCGGCATGGACCTTGACGGTGAGGTCTTTGGTGACGCCGGCGATGAGGGCGACCTTGCCGTCCTGAGCCTGGCCGAGCACGACCACCCCGGAACCCAGCTTTTGCCGCAGGCTGTCCACCAGTTGACGGATGGCTTCGCGGTCCAGGCCCTCGAGTTCGCTGATGACCACCTTGGTGCCCTTGATGACGTGGGCCTTGGCCACCAGTTCATCAAGCTGGCCGAGGGCGCCTTTTCGCTTTTGATCGGCGAGCTGCTTTTCCAGTTGCCGCGCGGTTTGCGTGAGTTTTTCCACCTGGGCCAGCACGGCGTCTTCGCCGACATTGAGCTGCTTGGCCACCTGCGCGAGGACGCTGGCCTGGTGCTGGTAGTGCTCCAGCGCGACCGTACCGGTGACGGCTTCGATGCGGCGCACCCCGGCGGCCACGGACTCTTCACTGACGATCTTAAGCACGCCGATATCGCCGACGCGGTGGACGTGGGTGCCGCCGCAAAGTTCCTTGGAATAGAAGCCGCTCGGCGCGCGCGGGTCGGGAATGGTGACCACGCGTACGTTGCTTTCGGGATATTTGTCGCCGAAGAAGGCCAGCGCTCCGGAAGCCAGCGCCTCATCGAGGGTGCTGATATTGGTCTCGATCTGGGTGTTCAGGCGGATCTCTTCGTTTACCTGTTGCTCGATGTCGCGCAGTTCTTCGGCGTTCACCGGCGCGAAGTGGGAAAAATCGAAGCGCAGGCGTTCGGGGGCGTTCAGCGAGCCGGCCTGCTTGACGTGCGGGCCGAGGATGTTGCGCAGCGCCGCGTGCACCAGGTGCGTGCCGGTGTGATTGCGCATGACGTGATTGCGGCGGTCGGCATCGGCGACGACCGTCACCCGATCGCCGACGCGCAGCGTCTCCCTGGCGGCGACGCGGTGGGCGACGAGTCCCGCGACCGGATAGTAGGCGCCGGTGATTTCGGCGAGCAGTTGCGATTCGGAGTTGTCGTAGAGCGCGCCGGTATCGCCGACCTGGCCGCCCGATTCGGCGTAGATGGCGGTGCGGTCGAGCACCAGCTCGCCGGATTCGCCGGCCTTCAGTTCGTTGACCGCCCCGCTTTTCCCGATGATGGCCACGATGCGGACGTCTTTGTCCTTGGTCGAGGTGTAAAAGTCTTTCTCGGTTTTGAAGGTTTCGGCAATTTTGGCGAAGGCAGGATTGGCCGCCTCTTTGTGCGCGCCCTTCCAGGAGGCGCGGGCTTTGCTGCGTTGCTCCTCCATGGCGCGCTCGAATGCCGGCTCATCGAAGGCCACGCCGATATCGCGCGCGGAATCCAGAATAAAGTCCATCGGCAGGCCATAGGTGTCGTACAGCTTGAAGGCCTTTTCGCCGCTATACACAGCGCCGGGTTTGCCCGCCAAGGGCCGCAGGTCATCTTCCAGTTTTGCCAGGCCCACGTTGAGCGTCAGGCCAAAGCGCTTCTCTTCCGAGAGCACGATTTCAGGCACGCGCGCCGCCGCGCTGTGCACAAGCTCCGGGTACGCCGCACCCATCAGCTCGCGAACCGTTCTGACCATTTCGAAGAGGAACGGCTTCGTTGCGCCGAGCAATCGTCCATGACGAATGGCGCGGCGAATGATCTTGCGCAGGACGTAACCGCGGCCTTCGTTGGAAGGGAGGACGCCGTCGGTCATTAGGAACGTGGTGGCGCGGGCGTGGTCGGCGATAACGCGCAGGGAAGCGGCTCCGCCTTTACCTTCCTCCAGCGTCTCTTCCTTGCGGAAATCCACGCCGCAGAGCTCGGCGGCGCGCTGGAGTAGCGGGGTGAAAAGGTCGGTGTCGTAATTCGAGATGACGCCTTGCAGGACCGCCGCGGTGCGCTCAAGGCCCATGCCGGTGTCCACGCAAGGCTTGGGCAGGGGAGTCAGCGTTCCGCTGGCGTCGCGGTTAAACTGCATGAACACCAGGTTCCAGATCTCGACATAGCGGCCGCATTCGCAGGGAAATTTGCAGTCCGCGTGGCCCTCTTCGGAGGCCGCGGGCCCGAGGTCGTAGAAAATTTCGCTGCACGGGCCGCACGGGCCGGTATCGCCCATGGCCCAGAAATTGTCTTTCAGGCCGGGGATGGGAACGATGCGATCCGCCGCCACTTTCTGCTCCAGCCAGAAGCCACGCGCCTCTTCATCCACGCCCAGCGTTTTTCCCGGCGCCACTTCCGCCCCGCCAAACACCGTCACATAGAGTTTTTCGATGGGCAGGGCGAACCACTCGGGCGAGGTCAGCAGTTCCCAGGCGTAGGCGACCGCGTCCTTCTTGAAATAGTCGCCGAAGGAAAAATTCCCCAGCATTTCAAAAAAGGTGTGATGGCGCTTGGTGAAGCCCACGTTTTCCAGGTCGTTGTGCTTGCCGCCCGCGCGCACGCACTTCTGCGCGGTGGTCGCGCGCGTATAGTCGCGCTGCTCCAGGCCGAGGAACACGTCCTTGAACTGATTCATGCCGGCGTTGGTGAAGAGCAGCGTGGCGTCGCCGTGCGGCACCAGGGAAGAGCTGCGCACGCGGCGGTGGCCCTTGGATTCGAAGAACCGCAGGAAGGTCTCGCGGATGTCGTTGCCGCTCCAGAATTTCGCGCTTGTAGCGTTGCCGGTCACGTCAGCCCCAGTACTGAAAGAGTGGATAGAAAGGTGAAGAAAGATTATCGCAGAAGTGCCAGGCGGAGCGATGGGGGCGATGGCGGCGCGGCCAAAGAGCAGGGGGCATGTTTCTAGAGCGCGGCGTGCTGGAACTTTTGCTGCCGGGGCGCGTACTACCCAGCAAGGAGTGCCCTCGATGTTCTGCGATCGCTGCGGTACCGCCCTACCGTCCGTTCAAACCACCTGTCACAACTGCGGTCGCCAGTTTCCCGCTGCGCCCGCAACCCTCGCGGGGTCAGGCACTTATGCCTACGCGATGCCCGCGGTAATGCCCGCGAGCCGCGGCGCCGCGGACCGCCTGCCCGTGCATCTGAACCGTTTGGCCGGCCTGTGGCTGGCGAATGGCGCGCTCCGGCTGCTGGAAGTGCTGGGGTTCTGGACGGTGTCGCGGTTGTTCGACTGGATGGATTTCGGGATGGGCGGCCTGCCCTGGGCTGCCACGATCTGGGGCATCCGGTTTTCCGAAGGGGCGATGTTCCTGTTCGGGATGTTCGGAGTGCTGCACCTGGTGCTGGCGTGGGGATTGTTCCAGAGAGCGTCGTGGGCGCGTTATCTGGGTGTAGCGCTCGGCTTCCTGGCGCTGTTCCGCTTCCCGCTGGGTACGGCGCTGGGCGTCTATACGTTGTGGGTGCTACTGCCGGTGGCGTCGGCGAAGGAGTACGAGCGGATTTCGCAGACTGCCTGAGAGTCGAGAATGGTTTGCCCGGGGTGTCAGTCGGTGGATTGGTCCTGGTCCGCTTCAGGGACCTCTTCGCGTGTGGCGCGTTTTAGCTCCTTGCGGATCAGGTCGGAGGGGAAGCCCGCGCGCAGCAGCGAGCCGTAAATGGACGCGGTTTTTCGCTCGTCGATTTCGCCGCGATACGAGCGCAGCTTGCGTTCGATCCGCTGGCGGACCAGCGCGGCCTGTTGTTCATCGTCGGAAGCCGATTCCACCGCCGCGTTGATGTGCTTGTCCGGTACGCCGCGGGCGCGGAGATCGCGCGCAATGCGGAACCTGCCCTGCTTGCGCGATTCCGTTCGGGTGCGCGCGAACTGTCTGGCGTAGCGCTCGTCATCGAGCTGGCCGTTTTCCTTCAGCCGGGCCATCACCACCCGCACCAGCAATTCGTTGTCGGTGCGGCGCGCCAGCTTCTGCTTCATTTCATGTACCGAGTGCGCCCGCCGCATCAGCGCGCGCAGCGCCACGTCATACAACTCCTCTTCTGTTTCGAGCTTACGTCCGCGGGAAAACACCGACGGGATTTATTCCGCGGCGGGTTTTGCGCCCGGCACGCGGCTCTTCAGTAGTTTGATCTGGCCGTCGTGATTCGATTCGTGTTCCGCCACGTGGAACCACTTGGCATAGTTGTTGGCGCCGGCGTCGGTGTCCATGACCGTCAGCCACTTGTCGTCGCGCTTCTTCAGTTCGGCCAGGGTTCGCTCGCGCGTTTCGTTCAGAAGATTCAGGTAGTAATCGAGGCTGTGCCCCTTGATCGCCTGGCGCGCGGGTTCGCCGAGATTCATCGCGACGCCCCACTTCTGCTTCACGTCGGCGGGCATCTTCTCCCAACTGAATCCTCCGAAACAGTTGGCATGGTAGAACGCATCCGTCGCGGCCAGGTGATTGAGCAGCGCGCCGATGGTGTTGGCCTTGCTGTCGAGCAGAAAGTCCAGATCGGCGACGGAAAGCCCTTGCACGTTGTGCAAAACCTGGATGCGAGTGACATGCAGCATGGAGACCAGCGTGCCGACTTCCGGCGTGTAGCCTGGTTGTGGACCGACGATCCAGGCATCGTTGCTCTGCGCCACCGCGGGCAGGGAAACGGCGGCAAGCCCTGAGAACCCGGCTGCGGCAGCCGCACCGAGCTTTAGGAAATTACGGCGATTCGGCAAACACTTCGCGGGAACCGGCAAGGTCATGGCAGCCTCCAGGCAGACACCGGAGAGCATACCGAAAAAATGGGGAATGCGAGAAGAAAGAAACGCTGGAAAACCGCGGGACCCAAGCCAGTGCTTACTTGCGGGCGAAGCGCTCGAAGTCGGCCATCTGCTTTTCCATTTCCTCGCGCGCGGCGTCGGCGGCGGAACGCACACCCTGCAGGCGCAGGCGGAACTCATCGGGATTGGAAGCGCGCATGAGCGCTTCTTCCATGGTGATGAGCTGCTTGGTATAGAGGTCGAAGAGCGACTGGTCGAAGGTCTGCATGCCGTACTGCGAGCCGCCGGCGGCGATGGCGTCGCGGATCATGCGGGTCTTGTCGGCATTGATGATGCAATCGCGCACGTAGCCGGTGGCGATCATCACTTCCACCGCGGGCACGCGGCCCTGGTCGTCGGCGCGGCGCACCAGGCGCTGCGAGACCACGGCCTTGAGCGTTGCGGCCAGCTGCAAACGAATCTGTTTTTGCTCGGGCGGCGGAAAGACCGCGATGATGCGCTGGATGGTTTCCGTGGCGTCGAGGGTGTGCAAGGTGGAGAAAACCAGATGCCCGGTTTCTGCGGCCAGCAGCGCCGTGGAAATGGTTTCCAGGTCGCGCATTTCGCCGACCAGAATCACGTCGGGGTCCTGACGCAGGGCGGCGCGCAAGGCGGTGGAGAAGTTCGCGGTATCCACTTCGACTTCGCGCTGGTTGATGAAGCTGCGCTTGTCGCGGTGCAGGAACTCGATGGGGTCCTCGATGGTGATGAGGTGATCGGCGCGGGTGGCGTTGATGCGGTCGATCATGGCGGCCAGCGTGGTGGACTTACCGGAACCGGTGGTACCGGTGACCAGAACCAGGCCGCGCTGCTCTTCGCAAATCTTGCTGATGACCGGAGGAAGATTCAGCTCTTCCACGGTGCGAATCTTGGTGGGGATCACGCGCAGCACCATGCCGACGTTGCCGCGCTGCTGGAATACGTTGACGCGGAAGCGGCCCAGGCCGGCGACGCCGTAAGCCATGTCCAACTCGGCGGTTTCCTTGAACTTTTGCTTCTGCCGGTTGGTCATCATGCTGAAAGCCATGGACAGCATCTCTTCCGGCGTGATGCGGGAGACGTCGGTGAGAGGGGTGAGCAGGCCGTCCACGCGAAGATAAGGGTGGTTGCCGACTTTCAGGTGCAAGTCGGAGGATTTGTTTTCCACCGCGCGGCGGAGAAGATCATCAATGCTGAGCGCCATGAATGTCTCGTTCTCTGGTAGTTGAAAGAGTGCTGAAAAAGTCCGCGAACGGGCCCAGCGCGAAAGTAGCATCCGCATTGCGCGGGCGGCAATGCAGTCGTGGAGATGAGTGGCGGGCTGGTTACCCCTGTGCGAAAGGACAGGGGAGCGTTGCTCGGCTGCAGCGAGCTTTTCTAAACGGACTTGCGGGAATAGAGCGCGTCGTAGACCAGCCCGGCCAGGAAGCCACCGGCTAACGGACCCACCCAGAAGACGCCCTGATTGGCCCAATGCGAGCTGGCCAGCGCCGGGCCGAAGGCGCGAGCAGGGTTAAAGGCGGCTCCGGTAAACGGGCCGGCGACGAGGGTGCCCACCGCGTACACCAGGCCCACGGTGAAGCCCGAAAACGGACGCGAGTCGAGGTTGTCTTCCGAGGTCGAAAGAAAATAGACAAGAACGAGCACGAAGGTGATGAGCGCCTCCAGGCCCATCGCGGGCAGGCGCGTGAAGTCGCGAACCAGATCGGGCGTGCCGCCCAGCACCGGCTGCCAGGCATCTTCGCGCGGAAGAATGGCTTTCAGCAGAAACGCCGCGACGATTCCGCCGCCGAGCTGCGCGGCCCAATAGCCCAGCACTTCGAGCGTGTTCATGCGCTTGGTGATCCAGAAGCCGATGGTCACGGCGGGATTGAAGTGGGCTCCGGATACATTGTGAAAAACGGTGGAAAGCACGGCCACCGTCAGACCGACGGCCACGGCCGAAGCCAGCAAGTTGCCAGCGCTGTTTTGCAGGAAACGTTCCGCGCAGATGGCTCCGGCAGCGAAGAAAACCAGCGCGAAGGCGCCGATAAATTCCGCCGCGAGCTTTTGGGACGTGTTGAACACGCAGGGCTCCAGGGAAACCGAGGTGGATTTTAGCAGAGAAGGGCCGGGCTGAGCGGCCACAGCAGAACCTAATTTTTGTGGCTGAGCACGTTCAGTACACCATCGTCCACGCTGAGGCGAACCTTCCTGAAATGCTGGTCCTGGCCGGAGGCATCGCGCAGGGTGACCAGGCCCGAAGCTTCCAGTTGCCGCGCGCGTTTGTGGAAATAAATAAACTCCGCCCAAAGGGTGTAGGTGTTGTATTCAACGCGAACCAGTTCGTTCTTCCGCTTGTTCCAGTGGTATTGGTGATCTCCCGTCAGTCCCCACTCATAGTCATCGGCGTAGGCGCGAATTTCGAAAGGTGTGCCGTCCGCTGCCGCCACCGGTAACTTTTGCCGGTGATTTACCGGGTGGAGGTAAACCTCCTGCTGAATCGCCGCGGGTGCTGCGACGCGGAAGAGAGGCCGCGCGTAGTCATCCCACGCCGGGCACAGCTTCATGGTGTAGGTGCCAAGGGGCAAATCCGCGGAATAGGTTCCATCGTCGCTGGGGTTGACGGTGAGACCCTCGGAGGCACCCAGCGCCGTCAGTGTCACGGGACAAGGATTCGGCGCGCCAACGACTCTGGCGTGGATATGGAACGTCGCTGGTTTCTGCGCCGAAGGCTGCTGCGGGAGAGATGCGGCGGCAATCGCCAAGAGGCAGACAAAGGCAAGGTCGCGTGAAGGCATGGGCGAAAAACCGCCGCGATTATAGGTGGAGTGCGGCGCGGGAGCAACGCGTGCGCGAGCGGACGCCAAAAGAAAAACGCCGCGGCAGGGTCAGTGCGCGCGGCGTTTCGAGAAACGTTGAACTGCGATCAGCGGGCGGCGGCTACCGGCGCGTTGACCGGAGTCAGCCAGCCGTGACGATCTTCCTTCTTGCCGCTGGTGAGCCCGAAGAACTCTTCCTGCAGCTTGCGAGTGACCGGGCCTGCGACGCCCTTGCCGATCTGGATGTGGTCCACGGAACGGATCGGCGTGATTTCGACCGCGGTCCCCACGAAGAAAACTTCATCCACGATGTACAACATTTCGCGCGGGATGACCGTCTCCTTGACACTGATGCCCAGGTCCTTAGCCATAGTTACCACGGTGTCGCGGGTGATGCCGGGCAGGATGCTGGTGGCCAACGGCGGCGTGTAGAGCACCCCATCGTGCACCAGAAACACGTTCATGCCGGAGCCTTCGCTGACGTGGCCGTCGGCGTCGAGCGCGATGCCTTCCGCGTAGCCGTTGAACTGCGCTTCCATGCGAATGAGCTGCGAATTCATGTAATTGGCCGCGGCCTTGGACATGGCGGGCAGGGTGTTGGGAGCGATGCGGGTCCAGGAGCTGACCCCGATTTCGACGCCCTTGGTCAGCGCTTCCGGTCCGAGGTACGCGCCCCAGGACCAGCAGGCCATGTAGCACTCGATCGGCGAATTGAGCGGGTTGACGCCGACTTCGCCGTAACCGCGCAGCACGATGGGCTTCACATAGCAGGAGTTGAGCTTATTGGTGCGCACCAGTTCGCAGGCTACCCCGCCGAACTCCTCGACGGAGTAAGGCAGCTCCATGCGGTAGATGCGCGCGGAGTTGATCAGACGCTGCATGTGCTCGCGCAGCCGGAAGATCGCCGGGCCCTGCGTGGTTTCGTAGCAACGGATGCCCTCAAATACCGCGGAGCCGTAGCTGACGACGTGGGAAAGGACGTGCAGGCGCGCGTCGTCCCAGTTGATCCACTTTCCGTTGTGCCAGATTTTTTCCGTCTTCTGAACCGGCATAGAAGCTCCCTTGGTGCGTGCAAGCCACTCTGAAAACAGAATACGGTAGGGCTCGGAAAAGCGTCAATCGCGTGTGCGTGAAGGGAAATGTGCGAGAAGAACCAAATTGGGTGGTGGGTGCAAACTCGCGCGTCAGTGTTTGTCCTGCGGTTGGTCCGGCGCGGCCTGGGATGGAGCGGACTTCTGCGGGTCCGGCTTAGACTGATGCTCCTCCGCGTTATCCAACTGCTGCATGATGATTTTTTCTTCGGCGATCACCCGGCCGGCTTTGGCCTCATAGGCGCCGAGCACAAAAAACGGAATCGCCGAGGCCAGAACGTAGAGCTTGGCCTTGCGGCCGATTTTGGCCTCGGGCTCCCAGCGGAATAATTGCGAGGAGAGAAACAACGTGAGAATAAACCAGGAGAGCAGCGAGATGAAGATCATGGTCATGCCGGAAACGGCGACACTATCAAGAATGGCTTTCTTGAATCCGTGCACCAGATACGTTGCGGGAAGGAACAGCCCTACGTGCTGAACCGAGTTGGAAAGCGCGGTGAAGGGAATTGTGGCGCCGGAAAGGAAAATCAGCGGGAGCCAGAGAAGCTGGTTGAGGACTTGCGTTTCCTGCATGGTGTTGGTGACGCTGGCGATCACCAGACCCAGCGAGCCAAACGAGATAATTCCGACCGTTGCCAGTGCCGCCACGGTGAACACATTGCCCAGCGAATCGACATGAAAAAGATACTTGGCGAAGAGCAGCTCCAAGGCCACGATCGGCAGCATCATCAGGTAATTGGCCATCAGGCTGGAAAGTAGCATGTCGGTAGCTTTCACCGGACAAACATGGAAGCGCCGCAGGATGCCCTGCTCGCGGAACATCACGAGCGCGGCGCTGAGTCCCCAGAAGCTGCCCATGACGTTAAAGCTGAGAGCCGGGCCGAGGAGAAACCTGACCACGTCCGGCCGCGATTTCGCGAAGACGCCCGCGTACAAAAAGAAAATTCCGACAGGCATGACCACGCTGAAGAAGAAGAACATTTTGTTGCGCATGGCCAGGCGCATGCGCATGCCGGTGAGGGTGATGAGGTTGCTCAATCGCGTAGCCTCCGTCCGGTGAGCTCGATGAACACGTCTTCGAGGGAAGGCGAAGAGATTTCCAGGCCGACCAGTTCGTTGTTCTGCGCTTCCAGATATTTCACCAGGGCAACGATGGCCTGCGGGGGGCGCGAGCAGTGCAGCACGAACGAATCCGCCAGGCAGCGGCACTCGACCACACCTTCCAGGGATTTCAGCGTGGCCTCGGTTTCCGGGCGAGCCAGGCGCACTTCAATGCGCGTGGTATCGCCGGAGGATTGCTTGAGTTGCGCGGGCGTGCCCTCGCGAATGACCTTGCCGTGGTCCACGATGGCCACGCGGTCGCAGAGGCGCTCGGCTTCTTCGATGTAGTGCGTGGTCAGCACGATGGTTTTCTTGTCGCGGCGCAGCTCTTCGATGATGTCGTAGATTTCGCGGCGCACCTGCGGGTCGAGGCCGGCGGTCGGTTCATCGAGGAAGATCACTTTCGGGTCGTTGATCAGCGCGATGGCCAGCGCCAGGCGCTGCTTCTGCCCGCCGGAAAGCTGGCCGTAAAATGCGTTGCGTTTCTCCTCCAGCCCAAAGCGCTTGAGCAACTCTTCTGGCTCTTTGTGGCGTTTGTAAAAGCTGGCGAAAAGCTTGAGCGCTTCGGTGACGCGCAGCTTGTCGGGCAACGCGGTGGATTGCAGCGCTGCGCCGATTTCGTGTTTCAGCGCGTCGGCATCCTTGGCCGGGTCATAGCCGCAGACCGTTGCGCGGCCGCCGTCGGCGGTGCGCAGGCCTTCCAGAATCTCAATGGTGCTGGTCTTGCCCGCGCCGTTCGGCCCGAGCAGGCCAAAAACCTCGCCTTCCTGGACACTGAAGCTGACGCCGCGCACGGCTTCCACGTCGCCGTAACGCTTGATGAGGTTTTCCACCTGCAGGACGGTATTGGCCATGGTTGGGTCGAAGGTAGTTTTCCGAGAAGGGAAGTTTACAGCAAACCTTCCAGTCAGAGCCATCCGCCAGTAAGTACGCTCGACTGCATCGAGAAATTTCACCGCGGCGCGGGGCGTATTGTGGATAGACTCGTTGCGCCGGCGGCAGTGTGCCGCGGCAACTCGCGCTCAATACCTGGAGATTCATTTGGGAAATCGCGTTTCGCAGTTCGTGAAATCGGATATGGGTGTGCTGCTGCTCCTCGCATTACTGCGATTTGTGTTTCATCTGGCGACCAACGGGAACTACGGATTCCACCGCGATGAGCTGCAGACCCTCGACGACGCCAGGAATCTTGACTGGGGTTTCGTGGCTTACCCGCCTCTCACGCCCCTGCTGGGCCGGCTGGAGCTGCTGCTCTTCGGACCGTCGCTCGTGGGCTTTCGCATCGTGGCGGCATTGGCGGTGAGCGCGGCGATGGTGGTCACCGGCTTGATCGCCAAGGAACTCGGCGGAGGCCGCCATGCGCAAATCCTGGCCGCCGTGGCGTCCGGAATATCACCGGTGTCGCTGATTCAGGGCGCGGTGTTGCAATACGTTTCGCTCGATTATTTGTGGGGAGTGACAGCGACCTATTTTCTGGTGCGGCTGGTCAAATCCCAGGATCCGCGCTGGTGGATCGCCATTGGCTGCATGCTCGGGCTGGGAATGGAGACCCGCTACACGATGGGCTTCCTGGCGCTGGGAATCGTGGCGGCGGTACTGCTTTCGCCGGAGCGCAAGTTCCTGCTGAGCCCCTGGTTGTGGGCCGGAGTCGCGCTCTCGCTGCTGATTTTTCTGCCCAATCTCATCTGGCAGGCCCGCCACCACTTCATTTCGCTGGAATTTCTGAATTACCTGCACGCGCGCGATTTGCGGCAAGGACGCTACAAGAATTTTTACCTGGGGCAACTGCTCACCACGGTGAACGTCGCGACTTCGCTGCTGGCGCTGCTGGGGCTGTGGTTCTATTTCGTTCGGCAGGAAGGGAAGAGGTTCCGGCTTCTGGGCTGGCTCTTTGTCGCCACGTTCGCCCTGTTCGCGCTTGCAGGATCGCGTTCCTATTACACCGCGCCGCTCTATCCTTCGCTGCTGGCGGCGGGAAGCGTGCTGTTCGGACTGTGGGAAACCACGACCAAGCCCGCCCTGATGCGTATCGCCTATGGTCTGCAGTGGGCGGCAATCGCCGCGCTTGGTCTCGGGTTCATTCTCCTGGTCACGCCCGTCGCGCCGATTGGTTCTGGCCTGTGGAAAGTAACCAGCAAGGTCCATGACCAGTTTCGTGAAGAATTAGGCTGGCCCGATCTGGCGGAACACGTGGCCGCCGTCTACCGGGCTTTGCCGGAGAGCGACCGCCAGCGCGCCGGCATCCTCACCGGCAACTACGGGGAAGGCGGGGCGCTGAATCTCTACGGCCCGGCGCTGGGCTTGCCGCCCGCGATGACCCTCACGAATTCCTTCTGGTATCGCACCTTCGATCCGCGCGAGCCGCAGACGGTGATTCTGGTGGGATTCGACCTGGACGAGGCGCAGCAGCTATTCGAAAGCTGCAGCGTGGCAGGAAAGAATACCAATCGCTATGGCGCGGAAAACGAGGAGTCGCGCGACCACCCGGACATTCTGGTGTGCCATAACCTGCATCGCAAATGGCCGGATTACTGGGCGCGCGCGCGGCGCTTCGGCTGAGCTTTCTTCGCGTTCCCGGATTTTCTGGCGGATTTCCTGGTGGCAGCCGCCCAGGCGTGGAGCTTCAGGTTCACGCGGCGTTCCGTCATTTGCACGCCCTCAGACTCCAGTAATTTTCTTTGCAGGGAAGCGTAGGGTTCGCGGATCAGCAGTTTTCCGCCGGCGCCGACGACACGGTGCCAGGGAATGCCTTTTCCGGAAGGGCTTGCGGCCATTGCACGGCCAGCGCTGCGTGCTCCGCCGCGGAGACGAAGAGCTCTAGCAAGCCCCCCGTAGGTAATAACCCGGCCGCGGGGAATTCGTTTCACGAAGGCATAGACCGGGCGCCAGCTCATATTTCGAATCGCTCCCCACCGGCAAGAACGGATTCAGACCGGAGAATGCTAAGAGGGAACTGCGCGCGGCGCAAGAAGCCGGACACGGCTTGCCGCGAGGAGCATCTAAATCCACGGAACGGTGTTGAAAGAGTGTGAGGCGATGGCGGCGGCGGACATGAGAAACAAATGGAACGCAGCGGAAAATGTGATGAAGAAATTTCCGCAAAGCCTTGTACGTTTCGGGGTAACTGATTCGGGGCACCCTTTGTTGCCAGCCGGCATCTAATCATTGACGGGCGTAGTGGAAGCTCCATACACTACGCAGGAAGGCGGAAGTTCAAGGTGAAGCCATGGCTTTCGTTCGCCGCAAAGGCAATGCCTATTACCTGGTGCACAACGTGCGCCGCGGCGGAAAAGTGAAGCAACTGCACCTCGCCCGCCTGGGCGAAGACGCCCGCATCTCCGACACCATCGTCCGCGAAGTCTCCAAGAAACATCCCTTCGTCGAGCTGAACTGGCGCGCGCTGCGCGAGCAGCTGCACCAGCGAATCAATCTGGCGGATGCCGGCTCCCCCGAAGTACAAAAACTTATCTCCACTCTTCGAGCCTTGCACCTGAACTTGGCGGACCTCTATCCGCCGGCTCTGCAGATTTCCGGATCACCCGCGGTGGCCAAAGAGCTGCTTGTACAGTTGCGGCTGCTGCAGTCCACGATCCAGGTGAAGCTGGAGCAGTTCGCGCCTGGACGCGGGAGGTTGGGAACGCCGTCGCTGCATTCTCGCGACGCCAGGAGGCGGTCATGAGCACGCAAAATCTTGCACTGGATCCAGAAAAGCGCAGTTCGGGGACGCTGGAATTTCAGGCGGCGCTGCGTTCGAAGATCGTGGGGCAGGAAGAAGGGGTGCAGGCGCTGGTGGACCTGTACCAGGTGTTCTGCGCGGGGCTGAATTCTCCTGGTCGACCGGTGGGGAACCTGCTGTTTCTGGGTCCGACCGGGTCGGGCAAGAC
>DATKLU010000104.1:0-165102 GCA_035542235.1 Dongiaceae bacterium | reverse complement strand
CCGCCAAAGCGGCTGCCGCCCCGCGAGATCGATGCTGGTATCGCGCTCAACGGCGGTCTTGCCTTCATATACGACGAAAGAGTCCTCTTTCGGCAGTCCGATTTCCGTTTGCGGCGTCGGGTTGGTTTGTTGCGGCGCTGGCCCCGGGTCGCCCGGAGTCTGCCCGCGCTTGCCGCCGAGCCTGATTCCGGTGTCGGTCGGTTGCACAATCACCGGCCGGTCGTTGGTATCGATCCCGCCAACCGTCTCGTTCACGATTTTTCCGTTCCCGGTTCGAATCAGGATGACCAGATCGGCCATACCGGGTTCCGAAATCAGCCGGTACCGGCCCCACCTCAGCAGCGCCCTTTCCACGTCGTCTTGCGCTTTGCGGTTGGCCGTCGGATTTTCCGGCGCCACTCCTGTCGTGGGATCAATCATCACGCAGACGGTTTCGGCCTGTACCACCAGCAGCGGCAGATTGATTTTCTGGTCGTTCGCGCTGCCCGCCGGGAGCAGCGTCATCGCCGCAAGCGCCGCCGCCATCCCGGCACCGGCCAAGCCCGGCCGCGTCATTCTCAGTAATCGCGCCATGGTTTCCACATCGGCGTGCTGCTGTAAATCGCCATATCCCACGCGCGCAACCGCTCCCGCAGCTCCGTCAGCCAGTAGCGCCAGTAACGAATGTAACCCAGCGGCCGCATGCCGCGACTATGGGCGCGCGCGGCCCTCGTGTCAAGCGCGGCCGTTCCCTGCGGAAACGCGCGTCATCTCGCACCCAGTCGTGTAAAATAAGCAAGGTGTGGGCGGTTAGCTCAGTTGGTTAGAGCACCTGCCTTACAAGCAGGGGGTCGCAGGTTCGAGCCCTGCACTGCCCACCATTCCTTGATTCAAGCGCCGTTCAGGGATCAAATCCTCAGCCGAATCTAGCCGGGTAGCGCAGGCACTCTCGCTCGGAAAAACCACGACCGACGCGCTAGCAGGTTTTGTGCGCCTACAACACGCGAACGATAGGAATTCCGGGGTTGCGCTTGCTCTCCGCGCCGGCCGCTGCTGCCTGGCTGCGCTGGCGAATGGCTTCCACGCGGCGCTGCGTATGCAGCGCGTCCATCTCGATCAGTTGTTCGTCGGAGAGAGAGTCAATGCGTTCCGCTTGTTCGGGCGAGCGGGCTTTCAGACGTTCACGCAAGATCTGAGCGTACCGCGCCTTGGCCTTATCGTTCAGTTCCAATGGCGATCTTCCTTGGTTGGGATTCCGGGCGGCTTAGAGGAGTCTAATGATGAGTGCGCGCCGCTTCAAATGAAAAGATTGGTTGCGAAACATTTCCGCTTTGCGACCAAGCCGTAGTACTTGGACTAGTCCCAGGACTAGGGCCCCGGGGCTACCCAGCGCCGGCGTGAGCGCCGGCCACCACCCGGCCAAATGAAAAGGGCGGCCTGAGAGCCGCCCTTCGATGGTTCTTTCGTGGGTTCTTTCGTGATTGCGACTGAGAAGCTCAGGGGTTGTCGGTACGGCGCTTGAGCGTCGGCCGGTCGTCATCGGAACTCGGATCCGTTGGCGGCTGCGTCTTCTGCTTGTCGGTCTGCTCCGTGCGGGTGCGCAGAGTCGGCTTATTGGGGCCGTTGTCCACGGCCTTACGGGCGAACATGATGGTGCGCAGACGGGCCTTGACCGAATCGAATTCAGACGAGGTGACGATGTACTCCTGCCGCGCGGGCAGGATGCGGGCGATCTCTTTCTGAGTGTTTTCAATGCGTTCCGGCGTTGGCGGGTGGGTGGAAAACGCCTTGCCGATGGTGCCCGGGCGGCGCTTCTCGTCGGCCTGGATGCGTTCGAAAAAGGTCACGTAGGCGTTCGGGTCGTACCCGGCCTTGTACATGTATTGCAGGCCGAGGAAGTCCGCTTCGCGCTCCGCGTCGCGCGAGAATTTCAGAAAGGTCATGGGAACCAGGAAGTTCATGCCCTGATAGATGCCATAGCCGGCCCATCCATAAGGGATGAAGATCATCGCGGGGATGGACGCCAGCTGGACGATATCGCCCTTGGTGGCTTGCTTGGTGCCGTGGCGGGCGGCCACGTGCGCGATCTCGTGCGCCATGACTCCGGCCAGTTCAGACTCTTCCTGGGCGCGCAGAATCAAGCCGCTGTTGACGTAGAAAAAGCCGCCAGGCAGGGCGAATGCGTTCACTTCGTCGGAGTCAATGACCTTGATGGTGAAGGGAACCTTTGCATCGGAATTACGCACCAGGTTCTGGCCGACGCGGTTGACGTACTCGGTGACGACCGGGTCGTCCACCAGCTTCGCGGAGCGTTCCACTTCTTGGGCCAGCTGCTTGCCGAGGGCAATCTCTTTTTCCAGGGAGTAAAAATTCACGCCCTTGCCAACGCCGCGGTTGCCGATGGCTTCAACGTCTTCCTTGGAATTCTTCGGTTGAACGCTGTCCGGCTGGCTAATCGGGGCATCCTGGCCAGGCTGCTTCTTGGTGCCGGAAGAGGGCTGCGTCGGGCTTGGCGTCTGGGCCTGCGGATCTTGCGGGCCGGATTGGGTTTGCGCGCCGCCAGCTGTCTGGCCGCCGCTTTGCGAGGCCGTCTGATCCTGTGTTTGGCCCTGTGAACCCTGTGAGCTTTGCGTTTGGGCGAAAGCGCCTCCTGCCAGGAGCAGTCCTGTCAGGACCGCGGCCAGGAGCTTCGGAGAGTTGGCTGTCATTTCAGGCCTCCCGAGACCTACCGAATACCCGCTTTCATCATACACCCGCCCGCCAGAGAGCGTCGGAGTCTCTTACGCTAGGATGGCTGGGGCCCATATAAGGTTTCCTTGTTTCCTGGTTTGGCGGTCTCCTGGTTTGACGCGGCAGGGCGCGCTACGAGGCGGTCAGGGCCAGTCAGCGTCCGCTAAGGAAGGATTTCGATGTCAATGACGTGGTAGTCCTGCTGGCCTGCGCTGCGCACGCGGTGCGTGTACGGCTGGCCCACAGCTCGGTGGAAAGCGGCGCTGCCGTGGACCACGTTGACTGCGGGCTGCCATTCGCCTCCCATCGGCTGGCCCTGCGATTTGTCGCCGCTCAGATCCACGCTGACATTATCCAGTGCGTGGGTATGAAACTGCGAAGGCTCGCCCACCGGCATCAGGACGTCCATCACCCGCACGTACTGGTTCTGAAAGGCGAAATGGTGATGCGGTTCGAATTGCACGGGCATGGGCACGGCGGGATTTGCGGGAATATCGAGCGTCACCGGAACCCCCGCGGCGGTCGCGCGCTTGACCTCAATTTCGATGGTTTCCATCGGTGTGTCGCCGAGGTTTTGCAGGGCGTGCGTGCCGCCGTCGCGCCAGGCGACTTCGCCGGACTTGCCCACAGCGGGGTGCGCCACACCATCGGGAGTGGTCGAAACACGGTTGGCGTCGGTCAGCAGAATGACCACCCGGCCGGGATGCGAGTGCATGGGCATGGCCTGGTGCGGGGCGTAGCGCGAGCGCAACACGCGAATCTGGTCGTTCTCAAACTCGACTTTCACCATTTGCGGCGCGACGGCCACAGGGTCCTGCGCCGCCGGCATGGCGGAGAGCGAACACGCGCAACCGAGTGCCAACAGAAGACGTCTCATGACCGGAAGCATACGACCGAAACTCCCAATTCGAAAAGCGAATTTGCCGAGGTTGGTCCTGCGGTAGCTATCTCACGAATCGCGTCAATGACAACGCGCGGCGCGTCCCCGTACCCGAATACCGGCGCCGCCGTTACAGCACAGACCGTATAGGACACGCGCAAAGCGCCCCGTAACATTTACTCGCTTTTTGGGTTTGATCGCTTGAGAGCAGCAGAGTATCGGGCCACGCACGAAGTGCGGCAATTGCAGAGACACGCTGCCGCGCCGAAATTCAGCAGCGAGCCGAAAGGATACGCCATGCGCTTCAGGAACATGAGCTTCGCGAAATGGGTACGCCCGCTGGTGGCAACCGCCGCCTTGGGCACGGCTTTTGGGATGGTCGTCGCCACCCCGCCTGTGGCCAGCGCGCAGGTTGCGGTAAGCATTTCTGTCGGTTACGCGCCGCCGCCCTTGCCAGTCTACGAACAGCCGATTTGCCCCGGCGACGGCTATATCTGGACGCCGGGCTACTGGGCCTGGGACGGCGACGACTACTTCTGGGTACCGGGGACCTGGGTCGAAGCCCCGCAGCCGGGCTATCTCTGGACCCCGCCGTATTGGGGATGGAGCGGCGCGGCATTCTTCTTCCATGAAGGCTATTGGGGGCCGCGAGTCGGCTTCTATGGAGGCATTGACTACGGCTTCGGCTATGGCGGCCACGGCTACGATGGCGGTCGCTGGGAGAACAATCGCTTTTACTACAACCGCGCGGTGAACAACGTGAATGTCACCGTCGTGAAAAACGTATACGAAACGCGCGTTATCAATAATGTGAACGTGACGCGCGTCAGCTACAACGGCGGAAACGGCGGCGTCAACGCACGCCCCTCAGGCGCAGAAGAGGCAGCCGCGCGGGAACGCCATATCGGCGCGGTGCGGGCGCAGGAACAGCACCTGCAGCAGGCGCGCAACGATCGCGCGCTGCGTGCCAGCCAGAACCAGGGCAGACCGCCGATCGCGGCGACCGAGCGGCCCGCCGCCTTCCAAGGCGGAGCGGTCGCGGCGAGAGAAGGCCACTACACGCCGCCACCGAACCGCGCAAATGGCAACGGCGCTCCGCGCAACGACGAGCGCACCAACGCCGAAGCGAATGCGGCGCGCAATGCCAACGGCAACAGGCCGTACGTGCACCCGAGCGACCTGCCTCCAGTCAACCGTCCGGATCGCCCCAATACCGGCAATCCGAAGCTGGACGAGAAGTATCAGAAGCAACAGGACAAGATGTACCAGAAGCAGCAGCAGGATCACGAGAAGCTGCAGGCCAAGCAGGAAAGAGAACATCAGCAGGCTGTGCAGAAACACCAGAACGATGCGCAGAAGGCGCAGATGGAGCAGCGCCACCAGCAGCAGACGCAGCAGATGGAGCAAAAGCACTTGCAACAGCAACAACGCTTGGAGCAGAAGCAGTCTCCGCGTCCAGCCCCGCAGCCCCGTCCAAGCGGTGGCCAGCCGGGCGGTCAGTCCAAGCGGCCCTAAACGCAAATCGGCGCGCAACCGGCCAGTCTGGCGGAATCGAACGAAGATAATGATTCCGCCAGCGCAGCCGCGGGAAACGCCGATTGACACTCGTGGACGGGAACAATAGAGTCAAAGAGATGGCTACCAGCGTCTCGAAGATTCAAATCGGTCAGCTGTGGAAGAAGGACGGCACCGAGGATACCTACCTTGTGACCCGCGTATATTCGGAAGCCTTGACCACAATGGCCACCTTGCGGAAATCCGGTTCGGAGACGGAAGCGCTGGTGCGGGTTCGCGTGGAACGCACGGCGGGCGGGCAAACGCTCACCGGGTTTTCGCCGGCGCAAGAAGACGAAAAGTACTGACGAAGCAAAATTTTCAATCAGCCGTTGCGGCCGCGGAGGGCTCCGCGGCCCTTCTGTTTTCCGGCGGCTAGATCGAGCGCACGGGAAGGTCTACCACGTCCTCGACCTGCATCAACTCCTTCTGTAGAAACGGTTCGCCGTACTTTACGCCGATGAGGTCGCCATTGCGGCGCGCCAGCAGGTCCATTTTGCCGTCGAGCTCGTCAATCGCCAGGTACACGCGTTGCTTGCGTTCGCTTGGAGCCGGCCGGAACTGCGAACGATAGGCGAGGATGGCGCGGCGGCGAGTGTCGTACTGCTTGGTGATGTCCACGACAAAAGTCGGCGGCATGCCTTCGAAGGACGTGCAATAAAGAATCTTGAAGGGACGGTACGGTTCGCCCTCGATGGGCAACGCCTTCAGCCCCGCGAGGAAGCAGCCTTCATAGCCGAGAGCCGACGAATGGTAGTGATCGGGGTGGCGCGCTTCCCAGTAGGGCAGGATGACCGTCTTGGGTCGCAGCTTGCGGACGACTGTGGCGAGTGCCAGCTTGTTCTGGCGAGAGGGCTGCACGTCGGAATCGGCCACGCCCAGAGTGCCGCGCCAGGAAACTTGAAGAATCTTTGCCGCGGCCGCTGCCTCTTTTGCCCGCGTTTCCGGGTTGCCGCGCGTGCCCATTTCGCCGCGTGTAAAATCGAGAATGCCGGTTTTGTAGCCCCGTTGCGCCATCTTGAGCAGAGTGCCGCCGCAGGTGAGTTCGACGTCATCGGGGTGCGCGGCCATGGCCAGAACGTCAAGGGTCATCAGTAGCTCCGGGAGTTGCGGAGGAATTGTAAGCGCGACCGGCGATGCCTGACTAGTGATCCAGCGCGGCTGGCGCCAAGGCCGTCCGGCAATGTGATATTTTGAGCGCCCCAAAGACAAGGGATTAAAGACAAGAGAGTAAAGACAAGGGAGTAAAGACAAGAGAGTAAAGACAAGAGCGTAAGGACAAAGCGTAAGTACACGAGGTAGGGGCGCGAGAGGGCATGGAAAAGAAACTGAACGGCAAAGTGGCGCTGGTGACCGGGGCGGGGAAGCGGCTGGGGCGAGCCGTGGCCCTGCGTCTGGCCGAAGAGGGCGCGGACCTCGTGATTCACTACCGCGAGTCGGAGAGCGCCGCGAAAGAAGTGGTCGCGGAGGTCGAAAAGCGCGGACAAAAAGCGGTGGCGCTGCGCGCGGACCTGCGCAGCGTGGACCAGATCCGGCAACTGTTTCTGGACGCCGGGAACGCACTGGGGAAACTGGATGTTCTGGTCAACAGTGCCGCCAACTTCCTGCCGGGCAGCGTGATTTCCACGACCGAGGAAGTATGGGATGCCTCGCTCGATACCAATGTAAAGTCGCCGTTCTTCTGTTCCCAGGCTGCGGCCCCGATGCTGCGGCGTTCGAAAGGCTGCATTGTGAATTTCGCGGATACCGGCGGGCTGCTCGGCTGGCCGGGATATTTGCCGCACTCGATTTCCAAAGCGGGTGTCGTGATGTTGACGAAAACTCTGGCCAAGGCACTTGCGCCCGAAGTGCGCGTCAACGCCATCGCGCCCGGAACGATCACCATGCCGGGCGATCCGCCGGAGTGGGAAGCGGAATTTTCCAAGCTGGCGCCGCTGAAGCATTCCGGCCGTCCCTGCGACATTGCGGATGCGGTGGTGTATCTGGCGACCGCGGAGTTTGTCACCGGCCAGACGCTGGTGGTGGATGGCGGGCGAGTGCTGGGCACTGCCGCGGGCGAGTACAAATAGGAAGCGGCAAAACCAAAAGCAAGATTCGAAATCCCTGTCGTGCGCGAAAGCGCTCGGCAGTGTATTCTATTTAGCTTATGCCGCGATAAGTTTCCGAGGATGGCGGCGCAGCCGGTGTCGCGATTTTCCATTTGAGGACAGGGGAACCATGGATAACGAGACGTACGCCCAGCCGCACCAGATTGATGAGGCCGGGGTGCAGGAGTGGCTGGAGTCGCTGGATTCGGTGCTGGAAGCGAGCGGTCCGGAAGTTGCCGTCGAGATTCTGGAGCGCCTGCGCGCGCACGCCAAGGTCAGCGGCATCGAACTGCCGTTTACGGCCAACACCCCTTACGCGAACACCATTCCACTGCGCCTCGAGCCGCTGTTCCCGGGCGACCAGGCGCTGGAGCGCCGCATCAAGTCCCTCATCCGCTGGAACGCGCTGGCCATGGTCGTCCGCGCCAACCGCGAAGAGCACAACATCGGCGGCCACATTTCCACCTACGCATCCGCGGCCACGCTCTACGAGGTCGGCTTCAACCATTTCTTCCGCGCCCGCAGCGAGAATTTCGAAGGCGACACCATCTACTTCCAGGGACACGCCGCGCCGGGCATCTATGCGCGCGCCTTCATGGAAGGGCGCCTCAGCGTGCAGCAGCTGGAGAATTTCCGGCGCGAACTCAAGCCGGGCGGCGGCCTTTCTTCCTATCCGCACCCGTGGCTGATGCCGGATTTCTGGGAGTTCCCGACGGTTTCCATGGGTTTGAGCCCGCTGATGGCGATCTATCAGGCGCGTTTTGCACGCTACCTGGAAAACCGTGGGCTGAAACCGCAGAGCGATGCGAAGATCTGGGCGTTCCTCGGCGACGGCGAAACCGACGAACCCGAATCGCTGGGCGCGATTACCTTGGCCTCCCGCGAAAATCTCGACAACCTGATCTTTGTCATCAACTGCAATCTGCAGCGGCTGGACGGCCCGGTGCGCGGAAACGGGCAGATTATTCAAGAGCTGGAGTCGGCGTTCCGTGGCGCGCGTTGGAACGTCATCAAGGTCCTGTGGGGCAGCGAATGGGATCCCATTCTGGAGCGCGATACGGAAGGTTTGCTCGTCAAGCGCATGGGCGAACTGGTGGACGGCGAATATCAGAAGCTTGTGGTTTCCTCGGGCGACTACGTGAGGCAGCACTTTTTTGGACACGACGAGCGCCTGCTCAAGCTTGTGGAGCCGCTGCCGGATGAGGCCCTGCGCCGTTTGCGTCTGGGCGGCCACGACCCTCGCAAGGTGTACGCGGCGTATAAGGCGGCAACGGAGCACAAGGGCGGGCCAACGGTCATTCTGGCGCGCACCATCAAGGGCTACGGGCTGGGCGAAGCGGGCGAGGGCAAGAACGTCACCCACCAGCAGAAGAAACTGAATGAAGATGAGTTGCGCGAATTCCGCTCGCGCTTCGGTATTCCACTCAACGACGAAGATTGCGCAACCGTTCCGTTCTACCGCCCGGCGGAGGACAGCATCGAGATCCAGTATCTGCGCTCGCGGCGCGAAGCTCTGGGCGGCTATACGCCGAAGCGCGCGGTGCGTGCCAAGCCGCTGGTGGCCGATCACGAAGAACTCTTCAAGGAATTCACCGAAGGCAGCGAAGACCGCGAAGTTTCGACGACCATGGCCTTCGTGGCCATGCTGCGCAAAATGCTCAAGGATCCGGAAATCGGCAAGTTGATCGTGCCGATCGTCCCGGACGAGGCGCGCACCTTCGGCATGGAGTCGCTGTTCCGCACGGTCGGCATCTACGCCAGCGGCGGCCAGAAGTACGAGCCGGTGGACATGAACACCCTGCTGCTCTACCGGGAATCCAAAGACGGGCAGATTCTCGAAGAGGGCATTACCGAAGCCGGTTCGATGGCCTCGTTCATCGCGGCGGGTACGGCCTATTCGAACTCCGGAATCAATACCATTCCGTTTTTCATCTACTACTCCATGTTCGGCTTTCAGCGTATCGGCGATTTCATCTGGGCCGCTGCGGACATGCGGTGCCGTGGCTTCCTGCTGGGCGGAACGTCAGGGAGGACTACGCTTTCCGGCGAAGGCCTGCAGCACCAGGACGGCAACAGCCACATCCTGGCGCTTCCGGTGCCGAACCTCAAGGCCTACGATCCTGCCTATGCGTATGAGATCGCAGTGATCATCGAAGATGGAATCCGCCGCATGTACAAGGACGGCGAAAACATCTTTTATTACATCACGGTGATGAACGAGCCCTACGCCATGCCGCCGATGCCCCCGGGAGTGCGCGAGGGTATTCTGAAGGGCATGTATAAGTTCCGCGCTTCCGCGAACAAGAAGTCCAAGCTGAAGGCGCAACTCTTTGGCAGCGGCGCCATCCTGAACGAAGTGCTGCGGGCCCAGGAAATTCTGGAACAGAAGTACGGCGTGGCGGCGGATGTGTGGAGCGTAACCAGCTACAAGGAACTGTATATGGACGCCATCGAAACGGAACGCTGGAACCGCCTGCACCCGGCAGAGAAACCGCGCATCGCCTACGTCAGCAAACTTTTGGCCGATGCGCCGGGCGTGCTGGTGGCGGCCTCCGACTATCTGAAGACGCTGCCGAACATGATCAGCAAATGGATGCCGCGGCGCCTCGCGGCGTTGGGCACCGACGGTTTCGGCCGCAGCGAAGGACGCGCCTCCTTGCGGGACTTCTTCGAAGTGGACGCGAAGTTCATCGCGCTGGCCACGCTGCATGAACTGGCGCTGGACGGGAAAATCGAAGCCAAGGTGGTCGAAAAGGCTATCGAAGAGCTGGGAATCAATCCGGAAAAGTGGAATCCGGTCGTCTCGTAGCACGCTCGTCCCGCTGACGAGCGATTATCGGCTTGCAGGGTTGAGAAACGGCAGCGCCTGGCCGGAGCGCAAGGCTTCCAGGCGGTTCTTCGCGTCGGTCATTTCCGGCTGCAGCGTCAGCGCCTGCAAATAGGCCGCTTCCGCGCTGCGCAGATTGCCCTGCGCCTCGAAAGTCCGGCCGAGCCAGTAAAACGCGCCTGGATCAGGGGAAACCGCAAGCGCGGCCGACAAGTCCGATTGCGCCGCGGCATAGTCGGCCATGCGGAACTCAGCCATGCTTCGTGCCAGCAAGCTGCTCTGGCGACCCGGTTCGAGGCGCAGCGCTTCGCTAAACTCGTCCTTCGCCGCCTGCAATTGCCCCTGTTCCAGAAGGACCACGCCGAGATTGTGCTGGGCCATGGCGGCTTCCGGAATCTCCTGCGCGTAGCGGACCGCCAGTGCAAATTCGCGTTTCGCTTCCTCCATGCGGCCCATCTTGACCAGAGTGATTCCCAGATTGTAATGGACCAGGCCGAACGTCGGGCGTTCTTGCGTGGCGCGGTAAAGATAGTCGTAGGCCAGGTCAATACGGCCGTTTTGCATGTAGTATTCGCCCAGATTGTTCTCGGCGATGAAGTTGACCGGCGTCACTTGAATCGCATGTGAGAAGAGCGTGAAGCTATCCTTCCAGAACGCCGTTTGCCGCCAGGTCAGGACGGAGAAGAAGATCAAAGCGGTCAGGGACACCGCGGGCAAAAGTTCACGGCGCTGCGGAAAATGAGCGGAATTTTCCGATAGCCACCAGACCGCAATCACAAAAAGCCCGATCAGCGGCGTGTACGCGTAGCGGTCCGCCAGGGCCTGCCGCCCGACCTGCACGATGCCAATCACCGGAACCAGGCAGCCCAGGTACCAGAGCCAGCCCACCGGAAGATAGCGACTGCTGCGAAACCGCCAGGAAATGACGCTCCCGCCAATCAGGAAAGCCAGGCCGAGCACGGGTTTCCACCAGGCGATGAGATTCTGAGAGTGCGGGTAAAAGATAATGAGGTCCACCGGCCAGATGGCTTTGAGGACGTACAGCAGGTATGACCACAGCGCGTTGGCGAGCCGCGCACCCAAGGAGAGAACCGAGGAGCTGGCGACGGTATTGGTCTTGGCTTGGGAAAATACAGTGATGTAGCAGCTCGCCGCGACCGGTAACAGCAGCGGGACTTTTTCCAGGGCCAGCTTGCGCGCCGAGTGGAAGAACTCAGAGAGGTTATCCGCGTCAGGAACGGGAAGCCGGTTCAGCGGCCAGTAGTCGATCAGCAGCAGCGCGAAAGGCAGGGTGACGATCATCGGCTTGGACGCAAGCCCCAGCCCGAACAACACAAACACCAGCAAGTAGCGCGCGATTCCGGGCTTCCGCGCGTACCAGCCATAGGCGAAAAGGGTCAGAAAGGTGAACATCGTGCACAGCAGGCTCTTGCGCTCGGAGATCCACGCGACGCATTCGACGTTCAGCGGGTGCAGCGCAAAAAGTCCCGCCACCACGGCGCTGCGCCAGGTAAACCCGGTGGCGGCGCGCAGCAGATAAAAAAGCAGAATCACGTTCAGAACATGGAACGCCAGGCTCATCGCGTGATGGCCGCTCGCGTGCGTGCCAAAGAGCGAAACATCGGTCATGTGCGAAATCCAGGCCAGCGGGTGCCAATTGGCCATGATGGTTGCCCGCCAGGCCCAGGCCAGGTTGCCCAGGGTCAGGCCGCGCTGTACAAAATGATTCTGCGTGACGTAGCCGGGGTCGTCGTAATTGACGAAGCCGTTCGAAAAGGTTGGGCGATAGGCAAGCACCGTCACCACGGCGAGGCCTATGGCCAGGAGCCAGGGGCGCACGCCATCTTCAGCCTGGTGCGGGGATTCCTGGGCGATGACCGGCGCAGCTGGAAGTGAGGGAGGAGGCTCGGCGAGCGGGACAGTGGGCTCGGAAACGGAGCTCACTCTTTCACCATGACGTAGTAGTCGGGCAGCAGTTTGTGGCCTTCGGTGCTGAAGATCCGGAAATTGCCGAGGCCCCATTTCTGCAGGCGGAACTGCAGCGACGTGGCCAGCACCCCGAACCCGTAGGTGACGCTGCGGGCAAAACTGATGCTGGAGGCTTCCGGGAAATAGCGCGTCGGGCAGGACACCTCGCCCATGCGGTAGCCGAAATAAATGATCTGCGCCAGCATTTGGTTATCAAATGCGAAGTCGTCGGTATTGGCTTCGAGCGGCAACGCGTCCAGAACCTCACGCGAGAAGGCGCGGTATCCCGTGTGGTATTCCGACACCTTGTATCTCATCAGAAGGTTTTGGATGAAGGTCAGGATCCGGTTCGAAATGTATTTGTAGAGCGGCATACCGCCCTTGAGCGCGCCAACTCCCAGAATGCGCGAGCCCAGCGCGACGTCGTACTCGCCGAAGGCGATCAAGCCGGCGAGGGACACGATCAGATTTGGCGAATACTGATAGTCCGGATGCAACATCACCACGATGTCCGCGCCGCGGCGCAGCGCTTCGCGATAGCAGGTTTTCTGGTTGCGGCCGTAGCCGAGGTTCTGTTTGTGCACAAAAACGGTCAGGCCCAGCCGAGCGGCCACGCGCGAGGTCTCATCGCTGCTGCCGTCGTCCACCAGAATGACTTCGTCTACGAAGTCGCGCGGCACTTCGCGGTAGGTCTGCTCCAGGGTTTTGGCGGCGTTATACGCCGGCATGACTACCAGAATGCGTTTGCCATTAAGCATAAGTGCGAACCCGCAGGGCTACCCTCTCCTTAGGGAAGGTTGCAGAGGGGCTTAGCCCCGAAAGCTCAACATAAGCCAGGGAGTGGGGACCCGCAAGGCCCGCGCGTGCGGGCGTTGCCAGTGTGCTAATGGTCCTTTGGTTTGCCCGGTTTGCTTGGCAAGGGTCCGGCAGGACCAGGGGCCGCCGTACCTGCGGCCGCCGACAGGACCTCGGCGGGCTTGATGCGGCCTGTGGCCAGCTCTGCAACGAGACGACGGTTGGCGGCTAGAAAGTCGAATCCGCCCAGTTCGCGCGGCAGCACCCACAGCACCTGTTCGAATGGCCCGGGGTGAAGCTCGGTTTCCCGGATCGAGGCCGCGAAGAAAATGATGACCAGGGGCTCGGCCATGCCGCCATATGCTTGTTCGACCCGTGAGATAGGAACGCTCTGCAGCATGGTGACGTCGAGTTCCTCGCGCAGTTCGCGGGCCAGCGCTTGTTCGGGAGTTTCGCCGGATTCCACCTTGCCTCCTGGGAACTCCCATTTCAGCGGTGAGGTGTCGTCGCGCCGCCGCTGACCGATCAGAATCCGCCGGTCAGATCGCTCGATCACCGCGGCAACGATGTGAATAGTCATCCGCGTCCTCCGGCATGGGCGGAGATCAAGTGCGCCAGCTGCTTGGCTCCGTCCAGGAGCGGCGGACCGGGCGTGTTCAGGAGCTCGTCGCTGATGACGAACACCCGTTTGTTGCGGATGGCCGGAACGCTCTGCCAGGAGCGGTTCGAGAGTGCTTTGCGCGGATTGGCGCGGCTCCCGGTCGCAGCCCAGGCGAGGACGATGATGTCCGGTGCGGCCTGGGCGATCGCCGAGTCCTCCACGCGCGCGCCCGGTTCGAACCCGGCCTTTCCCCCGCAAAGCTCGATGAGCTCGGCAACCCAGGCCGGCGAGGAGATGCGGGGGCGGGGCCAGGCTTCCGCGTACACGCGAGGCCGACCGTGCCGCGGGCGGGAGGCGCGCTGGAACCCGAGGAACTCTTTCTTCATGCGCGCGATGAGCTTTTCTGCCGAAGCAGCGCGAGACGTCAGCCTTCCCAACGAGCGGATGTCGTCATAGATGTCCGCGAGGGTGCGAGGATTCAGGGCCAGGAATTGTGCGGGAATACTCAAAATCTTCGCGACGGTTTCGGGATGGAACGGAACCGAACCGACGATGAGTGTGGGGCGCAGCTTCCGGATCTGTTCGATAGATTCGTTGCGCCAGCAATCGCCGAGCGCGGGGAGCCCGCCAACGGGCGCGACCTCCCGGCACCAGCGCGTCACTGCGACCAGGGATCGCTTTGCACCGATATGGTGCAGGATCGAAGTGCAGGAAGGCGCGAGAGACACGATGCGCGGACGCCCGGAAGACATGGCCTTGAGGATAGCAGAGAGGCCCTGGCCGGACGGAAGCACGACTCGGCAGCGGCGGCCTGACCCGTTTTTTTTACAAATGCGGGCTGCGCGTGGTAGATATGATGACCAGCAAGTATCCAGGGTGTCTGTTACAAGCCATTCATATTCTTCAGGTCCAATGGCTCAGTTTTGCCCGCACCTGCAGGTGCCTGACGGAGCTCCTGCGAACCTGCGGCAGGGGTGGACCTATGTGGTGGTGGATTCGGCGCGCACGCCTGGGCGGCGCATTTTTTCTGGCAACGGCGACGTGGTGTGCCCTCGTGCACGCGCAAACGCCGGGTAGCGCAGCCCCGCAAACAGCTGAACCGCCGGCACTTCCTCAGAATCAGGCTGGGGCAAATCCCGGCGCCGCGAGAGTGCTCACCTGGCAGCAGCTACGCGAACAGTTTGCGGCAGCGAATCCCACGTTGCAGGCGGGCCGGCTGGCCGTCGAGGAGTCTCGCGCGCAGGAGACGACGGCGCATCTTCGGCCGAACCCTACCCTGGGCCTGATCGCCGATCAGATCAATCCGTTTCCGGGCGGACCGCCGCACAGCACCTTTGGCGCCTTGCTCTCGGTGGCCACGGTCAACTACTTGCACGAGCGGCAGGGCAAGCGCGAACTGCGCACCGCAAGCGCCCAGGCCGCGACGAGGATCGCCGAGTCCGCGCAGTCGGACTTGATGCGGAATCTTTTGTTCAATTTGCGCGCCGCTTTTATCCAGGCGCTGCAGCAGAAAGCCGTCCTGGCCCTGACGCGCGAAAACCTCGCCTACTATGACCATGTCCTGCAAGTGAACGGCGATCGCTTTCAGGCCGGAGCGATCGCGCAAGTGGATCTCGATCGCTTGCAGTTGCAGCGCGTGCAGTACGAGGCGGACCTGCAGGCCGCGGAAGTCGGCCTGCGCACGGCAAAAATCCAGCTGCTGGCGCTGCTGAACGATCGCACGCCGGTGGAACAGTTCGACGTGGCCGGGCCATTCGAATTCTCGACGGAACTCGGCAGTCTGGAAGAGGTGCGGCAAATGGCGACGGAAAGCCGGCCGGACCTGAAGGCCGCGGTGCAAGCCGTGGAGAAAGCCAAGACCGACCACAACCTGGCGGTTGCCAACGGTTCCACCGATCCGACGTTCGGCTTTGACATCGGGCGGAACCCGCCCATTGACCAGTACCTCGGATTCAGCGTGAACGTCCCACTGCGCATTTTCGATCGCAACCAGGGAGAAAAAGCGCGCACGCAGCTGGACATTGCGCGCAACGAACGCCTGGCCGATGCCGCAAGAGCGCAGGTGTTCAGCGATGTGGATTCGGCCTACGCAACCGTGCAGAGCACCACCACGTTGCTGCAACCCTACAAGGTCCGCTATCTGCCGCAAGCCGAACGGGTGCGCGACACGATCACGTTTTCCTACCAGCACGGGGCGGCGTCGCTGCTGGATTTTTTGAACGCCCAGGCCGACTACCGCAGCGTGCGGCTCAACTATCTGAATCTGGTGGCGTCCTACCTGGACGCGGCGAATCAACTCAATCTCGCCGCGGGACGAGAGGTGATTCCGTGAGGCGTTGGAAAGGGCCAATTGCGTGCCTGTCGGCGGCAGCGTGTCTCTGGCTGGGCGGCTGCGGCGAAGCCAAGAGCGATCCGAAAGCCGAAGCGCCGCCGCCCACGAAGGTGGAAGCGGTGGGGGACCGCAGCGTTTTTGAGGTGGCGCATCCCGAGCAGTTTGCGCTGGTTGCCGCGGACTCCTACTTCGCCCAGCGGCAGCTCAAGGTTACGGGCACGGTCGCGCCCGACGTTGCGCGCAGCGTCCCGGTTGTTTCTCTGGCGAGCGGGCGAGTGGTCGCCGTCGAAGCGCGGCTTGGCGATACCGTGAAGAAAGGCCAGGTTTTGCTGCGGATACAAAGCGCCGATCTCTCCGCGGCTTTTTCGGACTACCGCAAGGCTGTGGCCGACGAGCAATTGACACGCACGCAATTCGAACGGGCCAAGCTGCTCTACGACAAGGGCGCGATTTCCCTGAACGATATGCAGGTCGCCGAGGACGCCGACGCCAAAGCAAAAGTAGACGTGGAAAACACCGCGGAAAAAATTCGGGTTCTCGGCGGTTCGCTGGATCATCCGGCGTCTGTCGTCGAGATCCGCGCGCCGATTTCCGGTGTGATCACCGACCAGCAGGTGACCAACGCCGCCGGAGTAGCCGGCTTGGGTTCGCCGAATCCCTTCACCATTTCCGATCTTAGCCGCGTATGGATTCTGTGCGACGTGCTGGAGAGCGATCTGGCCAGCGTCCGCCTGGGCGAAAAAGCGGAGATTCGGCTGAACGCGTATCCCGACAAAGTGTTGACCGGGGTGATTGGAAACATCGCGCCTGTTCTTGATCCGAATATTCGCGCCGCGAAGGTTCGCATTGAGGTGGCCAATCCGGGTCTCCTGCGTCCGGGAATGTTCGTGAACGCCACCTTCTTCGGCAAGACGCCGGAGGCGCGCGTAAAGCTTCCGGCCACGGCCATTCTCCACCTGCACGACCGCGACTGGGTGTACATCCCGCAGGACGGCAAGAAATTTCGCCGGGTTGAGGTAACCAGCGGATTGATGCTCGGCGGCGGCATGCAGGAAGTCTCGAAAGGGCTGACCGCTGGGCAGAAGGCTGTTGCCAACGCGCTGGAGTTCCAGAACGCGGCGGAGCAGCAATGATCCGATTCCTGATTGACCGGGCGCTCGACAACCGCTTCGTCGTGCTCTCCATCGGCATACTGCTCTTTTTGTGGGGCGTCATCGCGTTCAAGCGCCTGCCGGTCGAAGCCTACCCCGACGTTGCCAACGTTTGGGTGCAGGTGATCACGCAGTGGCCAGGCCGTGCGGCGGAGGAAGTCGAGCAGCAAGTCACGATTCCCATTGAAATTCAGATGAACGGCATCCCGCACCTGCAACACATCCGTTCCTCTTCGCTGGCGGGCCTCTCGGTGGTGAACCTGATCTTCGACGACGATTCGGACAACGACTGGGATCGCCAGAAAGTTCTGGAGCGCCTCTCCGGGGCGACGCTTCCGGCCAACATAAGCGCCCAGATCGGTCCCGACTTCAGTCCCATCGGTTCGATTTACTGGTACACGCTGCGCAGTACCAACCCCAATTACGACACCATGGAACTGAAGTCGCTGCAGGATTGGGTGATTTCCAAGTACATGAAGTCCGTGCCCGACGTTGTGGACGACTCCTCTTTCGGTGGGGTCACGCGGGAATATCAGGTGCGCCTCGATCCGGACAAGTTGCTTGCGTATGGCGTGACCCTGGCCCAGGTGGAGCAGCAACTGACCAACGCCAATGCCAATGGGGGCGGCAGCTTTATCGAAGAGGGCTCGCAGCAGATCAACGTGCGCGCGGTGGGCCTGGTCCGGACGGTGGAGGACATCGAAAAGACCGTTGTGAAGTCGCAAAACGGCACACCGGTGCGCATGCGCGATATTGGCGTCGTGTCGCAAGGTCCCAAGATCCGTCTGGGACAGATTGGCAAAGCGATTCATCACGCCGATGGCGTGGTGGCAGACGATGATGACGTGGTGGAAGGCATCGTCTTTATGCGCAAAGGCGCGGACACGGCAAACACGCTGGAAGGCATCCACGCCATGGTGGACAAGCTGAATAACCAGATCCTGCCGAAAGGGGTCAAGATCGTGCCGTATCTTGACCGCGACGACCTGGTGCATTACACCACGCACACCGTGCTGCACAATTTGGGCGAAGGGATGATCCTGGTGGTGATCGTCCTGTTTCTGTTCCTGGGCAATGTTCGCGGCGCGTTCATCGTGGCGTTGACGATCCCCTTCGCGCTGCTGTTTGCCTCCATCTGTCTCGACCTTCGCCACATCTCCGCCAACCTGTTGTCGCTGGGCGCGCTGGACTTCGGCATGGTCGTGGACGGCGCCGTGGTCATGGTGGAAAACATCGTGCGCCACCTGGGCCGGCACGAGAAGGACAACTCCACGGTTTTCGAACAGGTGAAGGCGGCGGCGCGCGAAGTGCAACGCCCGGTCTTTTACGCCATTGCCATCATCATGACCGCGTACCTCCCGATCTTTACCCTGCAGCGCGTGGAAGGGAAGCTGTTCAAGCCCATGGCCTGGACGGTGGTCTTCGCGCTGACCGGCGCGCTCATCTTTTCCATGTTCCTGGCGCCGGCCCTGGCGACCTTTGTGTTCCGCAAAGGCAGCAAGCAGTGGCAAAACCCGGTGATGAATTATCTGACCACGCGTTACCGCGAATCGGTGACGTTCGCGGTCCGCCGCCGCTGGGTGGCGGCAAGCGTCGCCATCCTGCTGTTCGCGCTGGCGCTGTTTCTCTCGTTCAGCGGCGTGATTGGATCCGAGTTTCTTCCGCACCTGGACGAAGGCGCGATCTGGGTGCGCGGCACGCTGGCGCCCAGCACCGGTCCGACCGAGGGCGCGAAGGTGGCGCAGGAAGCGCGCCGCATTCTCGCGTCGTTTCCGGAGGTTCCACAGGTCGTTTCGCAGGTCGGTCGTCCGGACGACGGCACCGACACCACCGGTTTTTTCGATACCGAGTTTTTCGTTGATTTGCTGCCCAAGGAAAAGTGGCGGCCGGTGTTCCACGAGGACAAAGACCGGCTGATCGCCGCGATGAACCGCGAACTGGACAAGATTCCGGGCGTACTGTGGAACTTCTCCCAGCCCATTTCAGACAATCTGGAAGAGGCGGTCAGCGGGGTCAAAGGCGCGCTGGCCGTGAAAATTTATGGCGACGACCTGAAAACGCTCGAAGGCAAAGGCAATGAAGTGGTCGAGGTCATGAAGAATATCCGCGGCGTGGACGACCTGGGGCTATTCCGCGTCATTGGCCAGCCTAACTTGAATTTTGAAGTGGACCGCGACCAGGCTGCGCGTTACGCCATCAATGTTTCCGACGTGCAGGACGCGATTCAGACCGCGGTCGGCGGCAACGCCGTGACCCAGGTGCTCGACGGCGAGCAGCGCTACGATCTTGCCCTGCGTTATCTGCCCGAGCATCGCGAGACCAAGGAAGCCATCGAGCACATCAAGCTGATTGCCCCGGGCGGGGAGCGCGTTCCGTTGTCGCAGCTGACCAGGGTCAGTGTGCGCGACGGAGCCTCGCAGATCTACCGCGAAAACAATTCCCGCTACGTCGCCATCAAGTACAGCGTGCGCGACCGCGACCTCGGCAGCACCGTGGAAGAAGCCATCCGCAAGGTTTCGGCGCAGGTGAAGCTGCCCCCGGGCTACACCATCGATTGGGCCGGCGAATACGAAAGCCAGAAGCGCTCGCAACGCCGCTTGCTGATGGTGCTGCCGCTGACCATCCTGCTGATCTTCCTGATCCTGTACATGATGTTCAAATCGTTCAAATGGGCATTGCTCATCCTGACCAGCGTCGCGCTGGCTCCGGTGGGGGGGACGGTGGCGCTGCTGCTCACCGGAACCAACTTCAGCGTCTCCTCCGGCGTTGGCTTCCTCGCGCTCTTTGGCGTTTCCGTGCAAACCGGCGTCATCATGCTGGAGTACATCAACCAGCTGCGCGCGCGCGGCTATTCCATCGAAGACGCGGCCATCGAGGGCGCGGTGCTGCGCTTACGGCCAATCATGATGACCATGCTGGTAGCCATGCTCGGCCTGCTGCCGGCGGCCCTTTCCCACGGCATCGGCTCCGATTCGCAGCGGCCTTTCGCCATCGTGATTGTCGGGGGACTCGTCGGCGCGCTGCTGCTCAGCATTTTCCTGCTACCCACGCTCTATGTGTGGATCGCGCGCGAAGGCGATCACTTGCCGGAAGCGGAAGGCGAAGAGATGTAAGCTTGGGCAGTGCGGAGGATCCAGGTCATGAAGCGGTCGGAAATCGCAAACGTCATCCGTGAAATCGGCATCATCCCGGCGGTGCGCGTGTCCTCGGCCGACGATGCGCACTTCGCGGTGGAAGCTGTAGCCAGCGGCGGCATTCCCATCGTGGAGATCACCATGACCGTACCCGGTGCGATGGACGTGATCGCCCATCTCGCAAGGCACCACACGAAGATGGTGGTCGGGGCCGGCACGGTTCTCGACGTCGAAACTGCGAAGCAATGCGTGGCAGCCGGCGCGCACTTTATCACTTCGCCCGGATTTGATTGCGATATCGTCGCGTATGCGGCAAAAAGCGATGTGGTGGCGTTGCCAGGTGCGCTGACCCCGACCGAAGTGATTACCGCGTGGCGCGCGGGCGCCGACTTTGTGAAGGTGTTTCCTTGCGCTCAAGTCGGCGGCGATGCCTACATCCGCGCACTCACTCGGTCCTTGCCGCAAATTCAAGTGGTCGCGTCCGGCGGCGTCAATCAACAGAACGCCGAAGCATTTATCCTCGCCGGCGCCATCGCCATTGGCGTCGGCTCGCAGCTCATTCCGGCGGAGTCCATCGAGCGCAAGCAGGCCAAACGTATTCAGGAACTGGCCCTGCGCTTTTCAAAATTCGTGCGGGAAGCGCGCCTGCGCGTCCCGCCAAAGCCGGCGGAGACACTGGCATCCATGCACATCTCGGCGCGTCACTGCGACACGGACTGAAAGCCAAAATCGAAAATGGGAAATCGGAGTTCCACTCGCCTACCGTTTGACCTTGCGGTTGCCTCTGTGGTGCACTCTCCTTCCGAGTCTCTTTATTGAGGAGTTGCGATGAAGCTGCATGCAGGCTCGTTGTTCGCTCTTTTCATGTTTGCGGCAGGACAATCGAGTGCGCAGACCGCTCCTCCGCCGGGCAACGACGCGGTGGTCCGCTATCACGCGACCATCGACAATGTGAAGTACGTATACGGCGTTGCGCCACCTGTCGCCGGCCTGAAACCGGGCAATATCCTGGAAGCCAATTCGCTTGATTGTTGCGGCAACGCCCTGCAGAAGCCGGGCGATTCGTTCTCGCTGGTCAAGGGCGACAATCCGTTGACCGGCCCCTTCTTCGTTGAGGGCGCCGAGCCGGGTGACACGCTGGTCATCCCAATCCTTGATCTGCAGGTGGACGGCAAACGGGGCGTCGGCACGTTCGGGCCCGGCTTTGGCGCCGCGAACGCCACCCACTACACGCCGATGCTCGAAACCAAGCCGCTTGCCGAGAAAATGTGGTTCTATCCGATTGACCTGGAGAAGAATACCGCGGCCTTCCAGGCGCTCGATTCGAATTTCAAGACCAGCTTTCCGCTTCACCCCTTCCTGGTCCTGGGCATGACGCAACTGAACGCCGACCAGCAGAAGCTTGTGGAGAAGCTGGTTTCCGTGCACCGGCACTGGGGGCCGGATTTGAGTTCGCCGGGAATGTCGGCGGTCGCCGTTCCCCATGAGAAGAAGGTGGCGGCTCCCGGGGGCGCTTACACCGCCAAACCCTTTCGGGTGAAAGCCTCCGGTCTGCCCAAAGATCAGACGTACAACCTGATTCGGGTGGCATTTCCCCAGTTCCGCGAGCAGGTGGTCATGTCGGGAGTCGGTCTCAACGGGGACGGGATCGTGGTTTGTCCCGGCAAGCCTGACACTTGCCAGTCCTTAGAAGGGCTGGATGACCCGATTGACCTGGTTCTGCCGGCTGCGAAGGGCGAGGTTCAGCACCTGGCCCTCACCTCGAAAGACGGAAAACTTCGTGCACTGTTCACGATTATTCCTTTTCCGATTCATGCTCAGCAGAATGGCTGTTCGGTGGACATGGTTCGCCTGATGCCTATGGGCGCGCTGTTTGACGTTTCCTTCGCCGGCTTCGCACCGGGCGAGGCGATAAACATTCGCTCCGATTCCGAGGGTGAAGTGCACTCCTCGAACTACACTGCCGATGCCCTGGGCAACCACCAGATGGCGCTGCTGCCAGCGGTGCAGGGAAAAGATTCGGGAACAGTCGTCGTTTCCGCCACATCGGCCAAATGCACGGTCTCCGCTTCGGCCACCTGGGGCAAAGGCGCCGACAAGCCGGAATAATCTCGTGCGCGCAATAAGGAGCCGCGATGAAAGCCATCGTTTTCGATCAGCACGGCGGGCCTGACGTGCTGCATTACCGGGATTGTCCTGAGCCGGAGTTGCGTTCCGGCGAGGTTTTAGTACGTGTGCGCGCCGTTGCCCTGAATCACCTCGATCTCTGGGTGCGCCGCGGAATCCCCGGCGTTCCGATTCCTTTGCCGCACATTCCCGGCAGCGACGTTGCCGGCGTGGTAGCGCAGGTCGGCCCCAACGTGAGCCGAGTTCGCTGGGACGACAAGGTCTTGCTGGCGCCGGGCGTTACCTGCGGCAAGTGCGCGAAATGCCTGGCCGGCCTCGACAACCACTGCGCGCATTTCACGAATCTCGGGTACCTGATTGACGGCGGCTGCGCCGATTATGTCCGCGTGCCGGAAGTGAATTGTTTCCCCTTGCCGCAGAATCTATCGTTCGAGCAAGCCGCGGCGGTTCCGCTGGTCTTTCAGACGGCGTGGCACATGCTGATTACCCGGGCACAGTTGCAGCCGGGAGAAGAAGTTCTGGTGCTGGGCGCGGGGAGTGGTGTTGGTTCGGCGGCGATTCAGATTGCCAAGCTCCTCGGTTGCCGCGTGATCGCGACGGCGGGCAACGACGCCAAACTGGCCAAGGCGCGCGAACTCGGCGCCGATGAAGGGATCAACCACAAGACCCAGAAGATCAAAGATGAAGTGCGCCGCCTGACCGCGAAGCGTGGTGTGGACATTGTGTTCGAACACGTCGGCGCGGCGACCTGGGATGACAGCGTTGCCAGCCTTGCGCGCGGCGGCCGCCTGGTGACCTGCGGCGCCACCACCGGACACGATGCCAAAATCGACTTGCGCTTTCTTTTCAGCCGCCAGCTCTCGATTCTCGGCTCGTATATGGGGACCAAAGCCGAGTTTGCGACCATCCTTACGCTGGTTTCGTCGGGCCGGTTGAAGCCGGTCGTTGACCGGACGTTTCCGCTGGCCGAGTGCGTCGCCGCGCACACTTACCTTGAAAGCGGCGAGCAATTCGGCAAGGTGGTTTTGCTGCCGGACTGAGAAGCGGTCGCAGCAGGCCGGCGCGCCTAGTCCGCGCCGAGCTTCGCGACACGCGCCAGCGGCCGTTCGCGGCCCCGTGCGGAAACCTCTTCAATCGCTTCGATCGCGCCATTGCGAATCAGCACCGCGTGGTCAAAATTGTTCACGGTTGGGCAAATGTGCCGCGGCAAGAGGTAGAGTAATTGTCCCACCGCCGGCGCTTGGCTCCCAGGTGCGACGTTCATCGGCAGGTGCTCTTCGCTCGGTCCCTGCGGCGCCAATCCCGGTTGCCCGGCGACCACACAGGTTGGGACTCCGGCGTCCGCGGAAACCGACTTGTGGCCCGCGTCGCAGGTAATCATTCCCTTGCGGGGATGGCTCACGACCCGGCTCAACACCAGCACTGCGGGTTGGTAGCCATATTCCTGAGGCAATTGCGCCTGGCTCGTGGCATCGCAGTAGATAATCGTGCCCGGCGAAATGCGATGCACAAATCCCGCGCCACGAAATCCGGCGAAGGAGATCGAGCAGGGAAACGCCGGCGTTCCGGCAGTGACTACTTCCGCTACCTGCGATCCGTTCTTCTCCAGCGCCGCAACCAGGCCCAGCAGCCGCTCATAGCCTTCGTGCGCGTGTTTCGTGCGTTCCGGTTCGGCAACCGCGCCGTATTGCCCGTCGTAGTAGTGCAGTCCGCGAAACTCCAGCCCGTGCGCGCGGATGGCCTGCGCCAGTCCGACGATTTCCTCGGCGTGACTTTGTTCGATGCCGGTCCGGTTCATGCCTGGGTTCACGTCCACAAAAATCCCGATCCGGCTGCCGCGCCACTGCCTGAGCTGCGCCACGTTTTCCACGAGCACGGAAATCCGCACGCCGGAAAATTCTTCGCTCAGTTCGCGAGTCCGCTGCGCGTTGGCGCCGATCACTGGATATGCCATCAGCACATCGGCCGCGCCGCGCTCGCAGGCCACGCGCAGTTCCAGTGTGGTGGCACACTTGAAATTCCGCACGCCGCGCGCGGTCATCATCCCCAGCGTGTAGCCGAGCTTCGCCGTCTTGACGTGCGCTCGCCAGCGGTCCGCCTCTCCGTCCAGCAGCGCCACGGTTCGTTCGATATTCGAGGCAATGATTTCGGGATACACCAGCAGCGCCGGGGTCAGCACCTCGTCTGCCCGCGCTACCCGGTAGCGTTCGTGCCACGCAAATTCTTGCACCATCGATTTTGTATCGGGCATTATGTCCGCATCATAGCGCGCCGCCGTTGACTGCTCCAGTCGCCGATAGCGCGCTCCTGCCCCTATGCTTGCTTCCTGAACCGCCGCCGGCAGGCTGGCGGCCGTGCTAGTGCTGGCCATGCTTAAGCCGCCGCCGATTTGTCTCGGCGGGCCCGCTATGCGAAACTACTAACGGCAACGTCTGCAGACGAGGTCACGATGAGCACATCCCTGGGCAAGCACGTTACGCTCACCAAGCCGGACGATTTCGGCAAACTGCTGGAAGACGAAGGCATCATTTTCACCACGCTCGACAAAGCGGTCAATTGGGCGCGCCGCAGTTCCATTTGGCCGCTCGGTTTCGGCCTGGCCTGCTGTGCCATTGAAATGATGTCCATGGCCGCGGCCCGTTTTGACGTGGCGCGGTTCGGCGCCGAAGTTTTCCGTCCTTCGCCTCGTCAGGCCGACCTGATGATCGTTGCCGGGCGGCTTTCGCAGAAAATGGCGCCCGTGGTTCGCCAGCTTTACGAGCAAATGCCCGAACCCAAGTGGGTAATTTCCATGGGTGCGTGTGCCACTTCGGGCGGCGTGTTCAACAATTACGCCATCGTGCAGGGCTGCAACCAGGTCATTCCCGTGGACGTGTACGTTCCCGGCTGCCCTCCCCGCCCCGAAGCTCTCCTCTATTCGATCCTGCAATTGCAGAAGAAAATCGATAGCGAAAAGGGCTCATTCAAGCGTGCCCTGAACATCGCCTAGGATTCGCTCTGCCGCATGGCCGCTATCTTCGCGTGGCGGGTTCTTGCAATCTCGCGGTTCTGCTTCTTTTGCCGTTAGCCGTCAGCTGCGGCGGCGGTGGAGCAACGACACAACCGCCGGCTCTTCCGCCAACCTCCGGATGGACGCTCGCCTGGTCGGACGAATTTTCGTTCCCTGATGGCTCCGCGCCGGATTCCTCCAAGTGGGCCTACGACATAGGCGGTGACGGCTGGGGCAACGACGAGCTTGAGACCTACACCTCGCGCTTACAGAACGCGCAAATCCAGAGCGGCAACCTGGTCATCACCGCGCAGCAGGAGACGTTCACCGGGAGCGACGGCATCACGCGTAACTACACCTCGGCACGCCTCAAGACGCAGAACCTTTTCTCCCAGACCTATGGCCGCTTTGAAGCGCGCATCAAGATTCCCAAAGGCCAGGGCATGTGGCCGGCGTTCTGGATGCTGGGCCAGGATATTTCCAGCGAAGGCTGGCCCAAGTGCGGCGAAATCGACATCATGGAAAATATCGGCCGCGAACCTGGCAGCGTGCATGGCTCGCTGCACGGACCGAGCACCACGGGGATTACCTCCGACGCAACCTCCACGTTCTCGCTCCCTTCGGGCCAGAATTTTTCCGACGACTTCCACATCTATGCGGTCGAGTGGGACGCGACGACGGTGCGTTTCTTCGTGGACTCCAACAACTACGCCACCGTGGCCAAGTCGCAGTGGCCGGCCGGCGGCACTTGGGTTTTCGACCATCCGTTCTTTATCATTCTCAATGTGGCGGTCGGCGGCTCCTGGCCCGGCAGCCCGGACGCCAGCACCCAGTTCCCGCGTCAGATGCTCGTGGATTATGTCCGCGTCTACAACAAGTCGTAGCGCCCGCTCGCAATGCGGGAGTGCGAATCTACAGCGAGGTCCCTATGAATCTTTCCAATGAGCCCGCGCGACTGCTCTTTCGCCACACGCTTGCGACGGTCGCCTACCGCGCGGGGAAGGCGCTTCGCGGCGCGCCCGAAAGCTTCGGCCTGTTCAAAGCCTGCGAGTCGGCCCGCACGCCTGCACAGCTCGTGGCGCATCTCGCTGATTTGTACGATTGGGCGCTATCGAAAGCGCGTGGCGCGGAGCGCTGGGATGCGGCGCCGGCCCTGGCCTGGGAGACCGAGGTGGCGCGTTTCTTCGCCTCACTGAAGGCATTCGACGATTACCTCGCGTCCGGCGAGCCGGTGCACTGCGAGATCGAGGGTCTGCTGCAAGGGCCAGTTGCCGATTCCTTGACCCACATTGGGCAGATCGCCCTGCTGCGGCGCCTGGCAGGCTGTCCGATTCGCGGAGAAAATTACGCCAAGGCCGATATCAGCGTGGGGTGCGTAGGGTTGGACCAGCCCCCTCCCCGGCGCGAGTTTGATTGACGGGTATTCCGTCCGGTTCCGTCAAGAAGAGAGCCGCTGCGCCGTCACTCCACTCGCGGACCAATCACCGCAGCGCTCGCGCCGGCGCACTCCAATTCCGTACCCGGCGCGCTCTTCTCCCGCCGCAGGTAGGCCATTCCAATCACGCTGCCCAGCCGCGGTGAAAACCCGGTACGCGTTACGTACCCTGCTTCCTTGCCGTCTGCCGTCAGTACGTTCCCGGGCGCCGGAGCCGTCGCGCCAGCGAATCGCACCAGCAACCGTACGCGATTAACCTGGCCGCGCGAACGCACCCGCTCCACAATCTCCTGTCCCGTGTAGCAGCCCTTCGAATAGCTGATGTGTGAATCCTGCAGTCCTGCTTCGTGCGGTATCTGTTTGTCGCCAAAGTCATAGCCGAACCAGGGAACGCCTTGCTCCAGCCGCAGCGCGTTCAGGGCTTGATACCCTGCGGGTCGTCCGCCTGCGGCCACCACCGCCTCCAGCAAAGTGCGCCACACGGCCGCCGCCTCCGTTCGCGGCGAGATAAAGTCGGATGCGGCACCCTCGGCGGTCGCCCTTTTCACCACGCGGCACAAAACGCCGCCAACCCGCGCTTCGCCGAACGACAAATCCTGCCAGCCACGGATGTCCAGGCCGCTCACGGTTTTCACTGCTTCGAACGCCTGCGGCCCGGCCACGCCTATCGTCGCGAATCGCTCGGTCTCCACCGCAAGCGTCACGTCGTCCATGATGATGTATTTTTCGAGAGCCGGAACCACGACTTCCTGCATGCTGGCGTTCACGACGCACAGTAAACTTTCCGCTTCGGCCAGGGTCTCGATCTCAGCCAGGATGCGTCCCTGCGGATTCAGAAAAAGGGAAGCGACGCCACGCCCGGGTTGCAGATCCTTGATGTTGTTGGTGAGGATGGCGTTCAGGTAGCGCACGCGGTCCGGTCCAGTGAAGCGCAGGTACCCGCGAAAGTTCTCGTCCAGCAGGGCCACACGCTCTTTGGCGGCGCGGTATTCCTCCAGCCAAGCGTCGGGCCCGTCCGAGAAAGCGTCGGGCAGTGTGCAGCCAAACCAGCTGCCCAGCGCGGCGCCGCTCGCGCGCTCGACCGCTGCCAGCGGCGACTCTGCCGGCGTTGCTCCCGTCGCACCGTTCGTGGTTCCGTTCATCGCTCAATCAGTGTAGCAAACGCTCCTACAGCTTCTCCCACCGCATCGTCCGCGGGCGCGATGCTATAATTTGCGCATGGCGAACGCTCCGACCGCGCAGACCGCTCCGCCGTTGCTGCATTTCTCGATTCCGGTAGGCCTGCTGCAATGCAATTGCTCGATCATCGGCGATCCCATTACCCGCGAAGCCATCGTTCTCGATCCCGGCGACGAGATCCATCGCCTGATGGAACTTCTCGGACGTCACCGCCTGCTGGTCAAGGCCATCGTCAGCACGCACGCGCACATTGACCATGTCGGGGGCCTCAAAAAACTCCACGAGTACACCGGCGCTCCCGTTTTGATGCACCGCGACGACGTTCCGCTCTATCAGGCCATGGAGATGCAGGCCGGCTTTCTCGGTGTCGAGCCTCCGCCGGTCGGAGAAGTGCACCAGTTTCTCCGCGATGGCGATTCGCTGCAGTGGGGTAACTTGCAGGCGCAGGTGATCCATACCCCCGGCCATTCGCCCGGAAGTTCCTGCCTTTTTCTTCCGCCGGACGCAGGCAAGATCACCATTGCCGCGCCGCAGTTATTCGCCGGCGACACGCTCTTCGCGGGAAGCATCGGCCGCACCGATCTATGGGGAGGCTCGATGGAGCAGATGATGGACTCGCTCATGCACAAGGTGTTGCAGCTTCCCGAAGAAACGGTGGTCCACCCCGGGCATGGCGAGCCCACCACCATCGGCGCGGAGAAACAAAGCAACCCGTTTCTCTCCTGACCGCGGCCTTATTGCCTGGCCTCTTTGGCCTTTCGGATCTCTTCCATCACCGACTGCACCAGTTCCTTGGCGTGGGTCAGCTCCAGCGCGATCATGCGAATGTCCATGGCCGGGACGGTCGGATTCCGCTGGCTGGTGCAGTACACGCCGTGCTGTCCTACCAGCACCAGGGCGTTCGTCAAGCGGTCCAGGCCCACCGCCAGTCGCCCTCGCTCCTTGCCCATCATCTGCTCGTAGTGCTCCAGTTCTTCCTGATGTTCGGTGAACGCCGACATTCCGCTTTCCTCGCTTCCGCGCGCTGATGCTGCATCGGGCACAGTCTGGCCCTTCGCAACTTTACCCTACCGTTTCCGCGGAAGATAATCGCGTTGTCAGCAGATTGTTAGCGGAATTTTTCGCCGCGTTTTCTGCGCGAAATTGCTCGCCTCTAGCTCTTGGGAAGGGGCGCGCCGGAGCAGCTTGACCATGCGACGTTCGGACCTGGTGCAGCACAAGGAAAAAGAGAAAGGTGCCATTACCCGCACCTCGCAAATCGTCTTCGGCGAACGCCAGCACCTCCTCCGCGTACTCGATTCCCTGGAAGGCACGGACGTTGCCGCCCCTCGCTCGCAGCAGGAGCGCAGCATGCTCGAAGAATTGATTTACGCCCGCACCCGCGAGCTGAACTCCATCAATACCGCCTGGGACGAAAAAATCGGCCTGGTTCTCAGTGCCGACGCCAAACCGGAAATGCTGGAGAAGCTGGCCAAGCAGGCGCCCCAGGAAGATTTCTACCTTCTTCGCCTCATCAGCGAGCATCCGCGCTCCAACGCCAAGACGTTGCATCGCCTGGGCCGTCATCCGTATGCCGCGATCCGCGAGAATGTGGCGCGCCATCCTAACGCCGATGCCAGCACGCTGACCTATCTCAGTAAGGATCGTAGCCAGCCTCTGTGGTATCTGGTGGCCTTCAATCCCAATACGCCGCCGCCGCTGCAGCGCCGGCTCCGCGACCGCCTCAAGCGCCTCGGCGAAAACCACGTCTCGCGCTAGCTCCCCTGACTGCCACAGGCAGATTCTGACCCTTGCTGCGCTTGCAACACGTGCCGGACAAGTCTGCGCAACCCCACCGCGGTGTTCGTAAGGGGGCTCTCCGTCCGCTTGACGAATCCCATGTAAACTATCCTCGACCGAGATGCCTGCACGTCTGCAAAACCTCCTCCTGGCTTGGTTCCTGATCTCCCTATTCCTGGTCATTCCTTGCTTCTGGCATTCGCGTATCCAGGCCGGAGATCTCGGCAGTCACGCTTACAACGCCTGGCTCGCCCAGCTTGTGGAGCGCGGCGAAATCACGCAACTCACCATCGCTCCGCAGTGGAATAACGTCCTTTTCGACATTCTGCTGCTCAAGACCGCCAACCTCGCCGGGTTCGCGCTCGCGGAGAAGCTGGTCGTCAGCTTGTGCGTTCTCATTTTCTTCTGGGGAACTTTCGCGTTTCTCGCCGCGGTTTCCGGCGCTGTGCCCTGGCACCTGATGGCGCCTCTCGCCGTGCTCTCCTACGGCTACGTCTTCCACATGGGCTTTATGAATTACTACCTCTCCGTCGGTCTGGCCTTTCTGGCGCTGGCGCTGTTGTGGCGGGGCGGGGCAGGGGACTGGCTGGCAGCGACCGCCGTCGCCCTGGTGGCGCTGATCGCCCACCCCATCGGCTTTGCGTTGTTCCTGGGTCTTGCCTTTTATCTCCTGGCCGCGCGGCGCGTCCGCCCAACTTGGGGATTCGCCCTGGCCGCCCTCGCGGCGATGTTCTTTGTGTATCTCCGTTTCTACTTCAAGTCGCATGACCAGTACGACGCCGATTGGCGCACCCTGGGCTTTGTTGGGATGTTCGGCAAGGAGCAGATGCACCTTTTTGGCCGCCGCTACGACCGGCTGGCTTCGCTCGCGTTCTTCTGGTCGTTCCTTGCGGCGCTCGGTGCTCTGTACGATTGGATTTTTCGCGGCCGTCTTCCCTCGCGTGCCGTCTGGATCGCTCTGCAGGTATACCTGGTCACCGTCGTTGCCACACTTTGCCTGCCGGAGAATCTGCGCTTCAGCTTGTACGAAGGCTGGGTCGGCCTCCTGGTCTCACGGTTGACGCTGCTCACCGCCGTTTTTGGCTTGCTTGGACTTGCCTGCCTACGCCTGCCGCGCTGGTACTGGCCGGGAGCCGCGGTCTGTGCGGCCGTTTTCTTCGCGTTTCTTTACGCCGATACTTCTCGCCTGGATCGCATGGAAGCGAATGCGCGCGTCATCACATCGCAAATGCCGTACGGCACCCGTGTTGTGGCTGTCGCCAACGCCCCTGACGCCTGGCGCATCCCCTTCATCGGCCACGCCATCGAGCGCGCGTGCATCGGTCACTGCTTCAGCGTCGCCAATTACGAACCGCCCTCGCTGCAGTTTCGCCTCCGCGCCCTTCCCGGCAGCACTTTGACGGTCGCGAACTCAGAGAAAGCCGAAGCCATGGCCAGCGGTGAATACGTCGTTCAGCCTGCCGACCTTCCGCTGGTCTCCATCTATCAGTGCGACGACAATGACTTCACTGTGCTGTGCGCCCTGCCGCTGAAGGCCGGGCAAAAGACCGAAGACCCCGAAACCGAGCCTCCCGTCCCGTAGCTTCTCGCTTGAAAGGGTGGATTCGCCGATTGCCTGTTGGCCCGCGCTGGGGCTCCGCCCTGGCCGGCGGCGGAGAGCGAAAAGACAAATTGGCTCTTGCTCCAGTCCAATTCCTGCTATGATTGACTCTCGGAGAGAGACAATGCTGCCGGTTCACCTCCAGCCCGAAAGTCACGTTCCCCTTTATATTCAATTGCGCGACCAGCTCCGCGCGCTGGTACACGCCGGCGACCTTCGCCCTGGCGACCGCATTCCCGCCAGCCGCGAACTTGCCTCCATTCTTGGAGTGCATCGCACCACCGTCGCCAACGCCTATGCCGAGCTCGAAGCCGAGGGCCTGATTCAGGGCCATGTCGGCCGCGGCACCTTTATTCAAGGCAATGGCAACGGCCTGAAGCTGACGCCGCCTCCGCCTCCCGTGCTTGGAGCCAACGGCGACGGCTTGCGCTGGGAGCTGCTCTTCGCTGACGAGCGCGGCGAGGAAATCCTGAGCCGCCTCACTGCCACCGCCCCCGACGACGCGCTTTCCTTTGTTATGGCCCGGCCTGCGGAGGAACACTTCCCCGTGGAGGACCTGCAGCTTTGCGTCAACGCGGTTCTTCGCCGCGAGGCCAACGCCGTGCTGAATCTTGGCGCTTCGGACGGCTATGCGCCGCTGAAGGAAGCCTTGCTGGATATGCTTCGCCAGGAGGGCATCTCCGCGAAGGACGAAAATCTCCTCATCACCGACGGCTGCCAGCAGGCACTCGACCTCATCAGCAAGGCCTTCGTCCGACCCGGCGATTGCATCGTGTTGGAAAATCCCACTTATCCCGGCGCCGGTGCCATTTTTAACCACGCCCGCGCGCGATGTATTGGCGTGCCGGTGAACACCCACGCCGAGCCCGGCAAGCCGCTTGGCATCGATATCGAGGCCCTGGAAGCGACCCTCATCGCCAATCGCGTCAAACTCATCGTCCTTACGCCCGACTTCCAGAACCCGACCGGCACTTCCATGCCGCTGGCCTCGCGCCGCAAGCTGATGGAGCTCGCGTCGCGTCATCAGGTGCCGGTGGTGGAAGATCACATCTATGCACGCCTGCACGCGCGCGAGGAACGCATCCCGTCCCTGAAACAGATGGACCGCTCCAACCTTGTCATTCACATCGACAGCTTTTCCAAGGTCGCTTTCCCGGGCCTGCGCGTGGGTTGGATCGTGGCTCCTGCGGCCGCTATCGAGCGTCTGCGTGTGGTGAAGCAGACCACCGACCTGCACACCGACCAGCTCGCGCAGGCGTCCCTGGCCGAATTCCTGCGGCGCGGCTATTTCAGCCGCCACCTGAGCAAGATGCGCAAGCTCTACGCCACGCGCATGCACGTGCTGGACGAAGCTCTGCGCAAACACATGCCCGAGGAAACGCGCTGGACCCGCCCCGAGGGCGGAATGTGCCTGTGGCTCGAGCTTCCTCCGGGTTTTGACGCCAGTGAACTGCTCATCCACGCCAAAGAGCGGGGTCTGCTGTTCGCTCCCGGCCGCTACTTTTACGTGCAGTCGCCGCTGCCCAACACCCTGCGGCTGGGCTTTGCCAATCTCGATGAAAAGGATTTGGCGCGCGGTGCCGCCACCCTCGCGGATCTGCTCAAGGTTGAAATGCGCAAGCGCCAGCGTGGTGTGCGGCGGGCCGAGCGCAGCCGGGTGGCCCTGGTTTGAGCGCTGCGGAAACAGGACCCTGCCACCATGTGCGCCACACTGCTCCTTGAACCCAATCCCGGCAACCACTGTTTCGGCTGTGGCGGCGCGAACGAGTCCGGAATGAAGCTGACCTTCGCGCTGGAGCAGGAGAGCGGAAGGGCGACCGGGAAGTTCGTGCTCGGTTCCCGCTATGCGGGCGGAGCAGGCTTTGCCCACGGCGGCGTGATCGCCTTGCTGCTGGATGAAGTGATGGGCAAGATTTCCAAGCTGAGCGAAGAGCGCGCCGTTACCGCCGAGCTCAGCGTCGAGTATCGCAAGCCGGTTCCGGTTGACGCGGAAATCCTGGTGGCCGGCTGGCAGGAGAGCGAGAAAGGCCGCAACCGCTTTCGCGCTGCCGAGATTCACGATACGCAGGGCAACTTGCTGGCACGGGGCCGCGGACGTTTCGTAGTCATTTAGATTTTTCGGAGATTGCGGCGCAGCGAATTTGGTAGTTCTTCAGTTCGAGGGGAGAGCAGTCATGGACAGCAAGAAAGCGAATGGCAGTGCCAACGGTTCCGGTTCGAATGAATGGCGGGTGAAAGTTGGTCTGGCCGAAATGCTCAAGGGCGGCGTCATCATGGACGTCACCAACGCCGAGCAGGCGCGCATCGCGGAAAAAGCGGGCGCTTGCGCGGTGATGGCGCTGGAGCGCGTGCCCTCCGATATTCGCAAGGAGGGCGGCGTCGCGCGCATGGCCAGTATCAAGGTCATCCGGGAAATCATGCAGACCGTCACCATCCCGGTGATGGCCAAGGTGCGCATCGGCCACCTGGCCGAAGCGGAAGTGTTGCAGGCGCTGGAAGTGGACTTTATCGACGAGAGCGAAGTGCTCACGCCTGCCGACGAAGAAAATCACATCTGGAAGCACGACTACCGTATTCCGTTCGTGTGCGGCGCCCGCAACCTCGGGGAGGCGCTGCGCCGTATTGGTGAGGGAGCGGCCATGATTCGCACCAAGGGCGAGGCCGGCTCCGGCAACGTGGTCGAAGCCGTGCGTCACATGCGCACCATCGTCGGCCAGATGAAGAAGCTCACCACCATGCGCGACGACGAACTCATGCGCGAAGCCAAGGAACTTGGCGCGCCGTTCGAATTGGTCCGCCAGGTGGCCCGCAGCGGCAAACTGCCGGTGCCGAATTTCTCCGCGGGCGGCATTGCCACCCCTGCTGACGCCGCGCTGGTCCGCCGTCTGGGCGCGGAGGCCGTATTCGTGGGCTCAGGCATCTTTAAGTCCAGCGACCCCGAAGCCCGTGCCAAGGCCGTCGTCAAGGCCACTACCCATTTCGAAGACGCCAAGGCCGTGCTCGAAGCGCACGAAGAACTCGGCGAAGCCATGCCCGGTATTGACGTCCGCCAGTTGGAGCAAAAAGACCTGCTCTCGACGCGCGGCTGGTGATCGCGATTGGCCGCCACCGCTCCCATGATCGGGATTCTTGCCGTGCAGGGCGATTTTGCCGCGCACGCCGCCATGCTGCGGTCGCTCGGCGCGCAAACGCGAGAAGTGCGCACGGTTGCGGAGCTGCAAGGCTGCGATGGTCTGATCCTTCCAGGCGGTGAAAGCACGACCCAGCTGCAATTTCTCCAGGAAGAGGGCCTGTTCGAAGCCATTCGCAAGTTCGCGCGGGAGGGCCGGGGCATCTTTGGCACCTGCGCGGGCGCGATCCTCCTGGCCACGCACGTCAAAAACCCGGAGCAGCAGTCGCTGCGGCTCCTGGACATGACCGTGCTCCGCAACGCCTACGGCCGGCAGCTCGCCAGCGACGTGTTCTTCGCGCCTACGAAGTTGAAGGCCGAACCCATGGAAATGGTCTTCATCCGCGGGCCGGTGATCGAGTCCGTCTCGCCTGGCATTGAAGTGCTCGCTGAATACGCCGGAAAACCCGCGCTCGTGCAGAAAGATAATCTGCTGGCCGCAACGTTTCATCCTGAGTTGAGCGACGATCCCACCGTGCACCGCCATTTTTTGAGCATGGTCGCTCGCGGCGCGTCCGCCAATTCACTCTCCGCCAGCTCGAGCCCCAGGTGAGCCTATCGCAACAAGACTTCGATGAGGCGCGCGGGCCCCGGCGCAAGCTTCGTGTGCTCTTTGTGTGCATCGGCAACTCCTGCCGCAGCCCGATGGCCGAAGCGATTGCCCTGCGCGACGCGTCCCATCTGTTTGATGTTTCCAGCGCAGGCCTGCGTCCGCTCGGGGTTGTGCAGCAGGAGACCCTGCACACCATCGAGCGCAACGGCTACCCCGTGGACGGCCTCTCCTCAAAGGGCATCTCCGACGAGGTCTGGCACTCGGCCGATCTGGTCGTCAACATGAGCGGTCTTTCTCGCGAACGCAATTTCCCGCGAGCCGACTGGCACAAGGTTGAAGATTGGGACGTCTACGATCCTTACGGTTGCGAACCGGACGTGTACCAGAGCACCTTGGAAGATGTACGGTCTAGAATAGAATTGTTGATCGCGCGCTACAGCTCGATCGAGTAGCCGCGGCAGATCTCCCGGAGCTTCTTTGCCTCGCGCCAAAACCAGCGTTTCACAGGAAGACTACCTCAAAGCCGTCTGGGAGCTTTTGGAGGAGGGCCAGGAGCCGATCTCCGCGCGCCTGGCGGAAGAGCTAAGCGTCACTCCGCCCGCGGTGACGGCGGCGCTCAAGCGCATGCGCCGCGATGGTCTGGTGACCGTCGGCCGCGATGGCCGTATCGATTTCACGCGCAAAGGCCGGAGTCTCGCCGAGCGCATGGCGCTGCGTCATCAACTGGCGGAGATGCTGCTGACCGAAGTGATCGGCCTGCCGTGGTCGAAGGCCCACGACGAAGCCGAGCGCCTGGAGCACGCCATCTCTCCCGAAGTCGAAGCCCTGCTGCTGAAGCGCTTTGCCGGCAAGAAAGCTTGCCCCCACGGCCTCCCGCTGCGCGGCGGCTTCGCGCAATTGCGCAAACAGGGTGCGGTGCTGCTTTCCGATCTGGCGGCCAAAGAACGCGCGCAAATCATCTGCGTGTACGAGAAAGACGCCGGCTTCCTCAATTTCGTCGATGAACTTGGCCTGCATCCAGGCGCCGAACTTGCCGTCACCAGCCGCGAGTACGACGAGACCCTCACCGTCCGCGCCGGAAACAAGACTTTGCATCTCGGCAAACCGGCCACCTCCCGCATCTGGGTCCGGCGTCTCGAGACTCGCACCAGGAACGAACCCTAGCACCCGAACCAGGCTCGTCTATAATTCCACGGATGGCAACGCGGCCTACGGCTCCGCTGGATTCGCGACCCGCCCTTACCGCGGACGCGGAACCCTTTCTCAGCCTCCATGCGGTGCGCGTTTACGTGCGCGATGTGGACCGCAGCCTGCAATTCTTCCTCGAGCAACTCGGCTTCCGGCTGGTCATTGACACCAGGCTGCAGTCAGGTGAGCGCTGGGTGGCGGTTTCGCCGTCCGATGGCACCGCCATCCTGGCCCTGGTGGCGCCCAAGCCGAAAACGGCGGAGTACAAACTGATTGGCCGGGCCACGCAAGTAGTGTTCGTCACCTCCGATGTTGCGCTCAAGTTCCGCGAGTGGTCGGCGCGCGGCGTGCGCTTCCTGAGCACTCCGCGGCTGCGGCGCATCAAGTACCAGCCGCCGGCGCGCGCCGGCAAAGCGAACGCCGCCGAAGCCAGAAAGATTCTCGGCGAGGAAAGCCACGTGTGGGGCGGCGCGGTGTGCCGCTTCCGCGATGTGGACGGCAACAGTTTTTCGCTGGTCAGTTTTGACGAACTGACGCAGGCGGTCGAAGCCGAGCGCCGCACCCAGGCGGAAAAACGCGAAGCCGAGCGCCGCACCGCGCAGGAACTGGAAATCGCGCGCCAGGTGCAAATGCGCCTGTTCCCGCAATCGCGGCCGGCGCTACATTCGCTCGAGTACGCGGGCGCCTGCATCCCCGCGCGCGCGGTGGGCGGCGACTACTACGACTTCCTTCCGGGAGGCCCGGCGCGACTGGGTTTTGTCATCGCAGACGTCGCGGGAAAGGGAATTGCCGCCGCGCTGCTGATGGCCAACCTGCAGGCCAATCTTCGCAGCCAGTTCGCGTTTGCCCTGGATGAGCCGCACCGTCTGCTGCAATCGGTGAATCAGCTTTTTTGCGAGAACACCCCCGACGGAGCCTTCGCCACACTGTTTTTCGCGGACTACGACGATCACTCCGGCACCTTGCGGTATGCCAATTGCGGCCATCTCTCGGCCCTGCTCTTACGCGCCGGCGGCGGCCTTGATCGCCTGGAGTCCACCTGCACCGTGCTTGGAATCTTCAAGAAATGGCAATGCCAGCTGGCCGAGTGCGCGCTGCGCGCCGGAGACACCTTGCTGCTGTATACCGACGGCGTTACCGAGTCCATGAACCACGCACTCGAAGAATTCGGTGAGGAGCGGCTGGTGGGAGCCCTGCAGCGTCATCGGGGGCAGCCTCCGCAGCGCGTTCTCGACGCCATTGTCGGCGAGGTCCGCGCGTATAGCCCGCATGAGCAGCACGACGACATTACGTTGATTGTGGCCCAGCGCAGAAGTTAGCCGTGCAAGCGCAGGTCCGGCGACCCAGGAGACGGCGATGCGAAATCTACGAACGATGACTACGCTTCTGCTTCTTGCTACGGCTATGCTGGCCGCGCGGCCCGCCGCTGCCCAGGACGACAAGCCGCTCGGCAGCAACGAGGTCGTCCTGATTGGCCGGCTGCTGCGCACCATGGCCATCGGCGGCGAGACCACCGGATACACGCTGGAGCTGCGCTCGGAGGCGGAACTCTCCGGTCAGAAGGTTCACGAAATTGCGGTCGCGGGAAAAGCCAAGAAGCTGAGCAAACTGGTGGATCAAATGGTGAAGGCGCGCGGCGTCGTCGAAAAGCGCCACACCACCGAACGCGGCGATTGGCTGGTGCTCAAGATTTCCGCAATCAAGGCCGATGTGGGCGCCAGCGCGGAAGCCGGCAAGAGCAAGTCCCAGCAACCGTAAGCGCGGCGCCGGGCGCTACGATCGTTCCTCCAATAGCGTCTGCAGCCGCGCATAACCGGCCCGGCTGACCGGCAGCTTGATCCCGCTGGCCAGCACGGCTACGCGGCTCTCTTTGCCGTAAGGCTCGATCCGCGCCACCCGCTCCAGATTCACGATGTACGAACGGTGAATGCGCACGAAAAGCCTCGGGTCCAGCGCCGCCTCCAGGCTGGCGATGGTCTGCTGCTTCAAGTGTTTCTTTCCCTCGCTGGCCAGCGCCACGTAATCATCCTGCGCTTCGGCGAAATCCAGCTTGCCCACGGGAATCAGCGTCACGCGGGTGCCGTCTTTCACCACCAAACGCTCGGCAAACTGGCCCGCAGGCCGCGCCGCCGCGGCCAACTCGCTGGCAGCGAGAACCTTTTCCGGCGGTCGGGCCTTGACCCGCTGCAAAGCCGACGCAAGCCGCTCTTTGCCCACGGGTTTCAGCAGATAGTCCACTGCGTGAACCTCGAACGCTTTCATCGCGTACTCGTCGTACGCAGTCACGAAGATTACCGGCGTCTCCGCTCCGATCAGCTCGAGTACATCGAAGCCGGTCAGCTTTGGCATCTGCACGTCCAGAAACAGCAGGTCCGGTTTGTGTTCGGCGAACGCTTTGACCGCTTCCAGGCCGTTGCGGCATTCCGCGATCACCTCGATTTCCGGGTGCGCACCCAGCAACTCGCGCAGCACCTGGCGCGCCAGGTCTTCGTCGTCCACCACCAGTGTGCGCAGCTTTCTGTGCTCGGCCTTGCTCATCGTGTCTCCGCGTATTCTGCCGGCAACGACATGCTTACCCGAAAGCGATCCTCGGCCGCTTCGGTGCGAAGGCTCGCTTCCCGGCCGTAGCGCGCCTCCAGCCGGCTGCGCACGTTCTTCAACCCGACGCCGTTGCGCCGGCGCGAAGGTGCCTCGTCGTCGCGGTCATTTTCCACCACAATTCCCAGCCGCCCGGCTTGCACCCGCGCTTCCAGGTGAATGGTGCCGCCGTCGGCCATGGAAGCGATGCCGTGGCTGACCGCGTTTTCCAAGAGCGGCTGCAGCAGCAGCGCCGGAATCAGGCATTGTCTGGCGCCTTCCTCGATGGATTCGGTCATGCGCAGGCGCTCGCCGAAGCGCACTTTTTCGATCGCCAGAAATTTTTCCAGCAACGCCAGCTCCTCGGAAAAGGGAATTACCGATTTCTCCCCCATCCCCAGAGTCAGCCGCAGAAAGTCCGCCAGCAGCAGGCACATCTCGCGCGCCCGCGCTCCGTCAACGCTGGTCAGCGCGCTGATGGAGTTCAGGCTGTTGAAGAGAAAATGCGGGTTGATCTGGGCCCGCAGCGCGCGCAGTTCCGCGTCCCGCGCCAGCATGCTGGTCTCCACCGCTTTTAGTTCCACCTGGCGCGCCGCATCTTGCGCGAATGCCACATAGTGGAATGCCGCCGACAACGAGTACACGATGCAGCCCACGAAATAGATGATCCAGGCATCCTGCGCGAACTGCTTGTCCAGCCCGTACAGCTGCGGGATGAACGAAAGCGCTCTCGCGAAGGGTGTGGCGATCAAGCGCCAGAGAAAGCTCAAAAGCAGTGCGGCAACCAGGTGTGTCAGCGCGGAACTCCACCAGCGGTCCCTTCCCGAAGGCGAAAAGCGACAGACGTATCCGGCAGCCAGCGGAATAAACAGGGAAAAGAGCGAAAGGGGAATTCCCAGCAGCAACGCCGATAGCCAGGAGATGTGCCCCAGCGTGAACAGCGAGGGCACCAGAACGATGGCTATGGGAATCCATGCCAGCTTGGGTACGCGAACCGCGGGAGCCTTGCGCCGCTCAGCCATTACGGTAGCCATGGCGCGTTCAGTTGCGGATTTCCACGCCGCCAAATACGGCGCTGCCCATCACGATGAGCGTCTTCTGCGGCTTCTCGCCGCTGGGCGTGCCAGGCGCAACATAGCGGGTGTTGTCGGAAAAGCCTCCGAATATCCCCTGCCCGCGCGCCACCACATACCAGTGTTCGGGCACGCGCACTTCAATGCCGCCGAAAACCGCGTTGGCGTAGATCACCGATTCGCTTTCCGCCATTTCCGCGTCGCGCAGGTCCAGTTCGATGCCTCCGAAAAGGGATTGCAGTTGTCCGCCGCGAAACTCGCGGCCATTCAAGCGCTTTTCAATCCCGCCGAAAATCGCCTGCTCGTTGACGGTGCTGCGCGGATCGCCTGTGGCGCCAAGCTTTTCCGTCACGCGCCGCGCCTGCAGCGCACTCCAAATGGCCATGGCCCCCGCGCAGATCAGGAGAATCGGCCACAGCGTATTCCAATTGAAGTGCGCGATGCCCAGCCCGTTCAGCTGCAGCAGCACGCCGAGCACGATCAGAATCACGCCCCAGTTCCGCCGGCAAGGATCGGCCAGCCTGGCTGCGCCGGCCAGAATCAGAATCACCGGCCAGAACTGCCAAAAGTGTGCTCCGTTGATGACGCCCAGATTGCTCAGCAGGAAAATGGCGCCCAGCGCCAGAATCACCACGCCCGGAATCATTCCGGTGTACGGATCGGCCTGGCTCTTCCGCATCAGGTCGCGGTCCACGCGAGAGCGGATCTGGTCTTCCAGGTTCTGACGGAATTTTTCGCCGCTGTCCATGGACGTCAATCCGCTTTCCGCGCAATCACCGCGCCGGCGATCATCACCGCCACCGGCCAGAATAGTAGCAGCATCCGCGCCGCGCCCAGCAGCACTCCATTTGGGTGCCACGCCAGGAAGTCAATCGTCTGCAGGGCTGCCATGCCCAGCGCGCCCAGCCATCCCAGCGACTGCGCCGCCCCGCTGCTCAGCGACGCGCCGGTCTCCAGCCACAACGCCCAGACTTGCAGGAAGAACGCCGCCCCACCCATTGCCAGCAGCAACTGACCGGCTGTCCGCTTGCGCGCTTGACCATCGAATACGGCGACCATCTTGCCCTCCATGAACCCGCCTTCCTCGCGGGCAGGTTCAGCGTAGAGCCTCGCTGCCGGGCTGGCGCGGGGCATTCGGCGGCTGGTGCCGGTTTACCGGCGAATGGCGGCGCCCGGTCGGTTGGCGGCGGGAGTTGGGCGCGCCGTCCAGCCAGCGGACGGTGGCCTTTCTCCGCGGGCGGATGTGGCTTGCAAAATCAGCGGTTTGCCACTACTTTATCGGCCAAGCAAGTCAGCGAGAGTTCAGACTGCAGGTCGGTTGGTCGGGTCGGGCAAACACATTACTGCCGAGGAGTCTTCATGACGCCGCGTTCGCCGCAGACGCCGTTTTTACGTTTCTACCGCTGGCGCTGGACCTTATACGTTCTGTTCGCGCTGGTCGGAGGTTCGCTGACCTTCGTCGGTGCCCGCGCTCAGCAAAAAGCCGCCGAGGACGCCACCTTCCGCAAGCTCATCGACGCCTACTGCACCGCCTGGAGTTCCGGCAACCTGGACAATGCCGCCAAGTTCTACGCCAAGGACGATGGCTTGGTTTTCTATGATGTAGCGCCTTTTGCCTACCGGGGCTGGAAGGACTACTACGTTGGCGCGAAGAAGCAGTTCATCGACCAGGTTTCGAGCGCAAAGCTCACCGCCGGCAAGGACCTGAGAGTCACCCGACGTGGGGTTATCGCCTGGACGACCGTTCCCATGCACCTTTCCATGACCGGCAAGGACGGTAAGACTTCCGAGCTCGAACTTCGCTACACTGGAATCTGGGAGCGACGCGGGAATTCCTGGCTGCTGGTGCATGAGCACGTTTCTGCGCCCACCAACTGACGCCGTCCCTGCGGAGCAACATGCTCCGGCGGCTCACTTATGTGGAACCTTTTGACGTTCTACTGGATGGCGGCACGCGGCTATCGTTTGCATCCCTGGGATAGCCCTTACCTGCAGTGGCGCCTGGAAACTTTTCTGGGAAAAGAAGCACAGGATTTAAGCGCCCGGCAGTTCCTGCGCGTGCTCTGGAAATACCGGAGAAACATGCAGAATTTTGTGGATTGGGCCGCCGAACGCCGGCGTGCGCGGGGCGATTTCCACCCTGGGCGATAGCCATTCGCCTGCTTACTGGCCGCTTTCTTCTGGCTCGGCCGCGCCTGCCTGCAGCTTCTCGCGGATCAGCCGTTCGATCTGGCCCCACACCGCCGGATCGCATTCAATTTCCGAGTGCGATTTCGTGACCGTCATTTCGTACCACGGGTATTCCGGGCAACTCACCGGATGCGCAACATAGTCCATGCGGATGTTGCCGAGAATCCGCGTCCGCTGCGGATCCGCCGCCCGTATCCGGGGGCGTCCTCGGATCGCCCCGTCCCTCTGAAAAAAGTTGATCGCTTCCGCTACATTGGCCGGAATCACGCTATCTCGCTCGCCCGCCTTTTGCACGCTGTCCACCTGGGCCGTGAGCAGCACTGGGATTCCCGCCTTTTGCAAGCGCGTTGCCAGCGCCACGGCCTCCGACGCGCCCCAGCTATGTCCATACAGGATAATGCGCGCTCGCGCCTTCTCGCGTTCCGTCGGGGGCGTTCCCGGGGTCGCCGCCAGTTCCCGCAAAACGAATTGATACGCCCGGGAACTCCGGGTGTGTTCGAACACTTCTGCCGCCACCGCTGCGCCATACTCGGCTCGCAGCCGCGCCGCGAGTTGCACTTCGCTGCGCCGGGTGTCGTCGTGTCGCAGCACGCCGCCAACGAAGCCCACCACGATGGTCTTCTGTCCGGCACTCTCTTGCCGGGCAGGGCAGACTTGAATCCAAATTGCGGTCAGCAGAATCAAACCGAGCGGACGCAAAAGCCAGCGGAAAAAGCCGTTTCGAAGGGTTCGCATGCAATCGGACGCGCGCGGGCGCAAAACCTATTATCATCGTTTTCAGCGAGCGGCGCCCTTCCGGCCCGCGCGCAGGGAGCCATGACGGATACTCCGCACAAGGTAATTATTCTCGGCGGCGGATTTGGCGGCCTTTCGGCTGCGCAAGCCCTTAAGCGCGCCCCGGTGCAGATCACTCTTTTTGACCGGCGCAATTTCCACCTTTTCCAGCCATTGCTCTATCAGGTGGCCACCGGCTCACTCTCTCCCGGCGAGGTTGCGGCGCCGCTTCGCAGCGTACTTCGCAAACAAAAGAACACCGAAGTGCTCCTGGGTGAGGCATCGGATATCGACCCGCACGCCAGGACCATCACCCTGCGCGACGGCAGCGTTTTTCCTTACGACTCGCTGGTGGTGGCCACCGGTTCGAAGACCAGCTACTACGGCAACGACGCCTGGCGCGAGGTGGCACCGAGTCTCAAGACCATCGAAGAAGCTACCGCCATCCGCCACAAGATACTGCTCGCATTCGAACGTGCCGAGCGCGCCGCCACGGCCGAAGAGGCCCGCGCCTGGCTGACGTTCGTCATCGTCGGAGCCGGCGCCACCGGGATGGAACTTGCCGGCGCTCTTGCCGAAATTGCCAACGAGACCCTGAAGCACGATTTCCGCCGCATTGATCCCACCGAAGCGCAAATCCTCTTGATCGAGGGCGGTCCGCGCGTCCTCGCCGCATACCCCGAGGATCTCTCGGCCAAAGCGGAAAAGCTCGTCTCCGGGCTCGGAGTAAAAGTCCTGAAGGGCGTCAAAGTGAGCCAGGTGGACAGCAACGGCGTCACCTATGAGCATGACGGCCAGGCCACGACCCTAGCCGCCAAGACGGTCTTGTGGGCGGGCGGCGTCACCATCAACACTTTTGGGCGCATCCTGGGCGAACGGACCAAAGCGCCCGTGGATCGCAGCGGCCGCATCATTGCCACTCCCGAACTCACCGTACCTGGTTTCCCGGATATCTTCGTGGTTGGCGATCTCGCGCTCTCTACCGAAAACGGCAAACAACTGCCTGGCGTGGCGCAAGTTGCCATGCAAGGCGGCGCCTACGCAGCGAAAGTGATCCGCGCGCGCGTGGAAGGGAAGTCAGCGCCGCCGGCGTTTCACTACTTCAACAAAGGTGACATGGCCGTCATCGGGCGGGCTGCCGCCGTCGCGAACATCTTCGGCTTCCACCTGGCCGGTTTGCCTGCCTGGCTGGTCTGGCTCTTCATCCACCTCATGTACATCGTCCAGTTTCAGAGCCGCGTACTTGTTTTCGTCCAGTGGGGCTTCGAATACCTCACCTTCAGCCGCGGCGCCCGCCTCATCACCGGCGAAGCCACCGACCCCAGCGAGCGGTAGCGTTACCGATCCTAGTAACTTCTTAGTTCACGCAACGTACTATTCGACGCTAGTACATTCGTCCCTGTAGTACCGATTTTTGTGGTACCGCCGGTTTTCATTGCGCCCGGGACTTTCCTTTCCGTAAACTTAATTTGCCCGCTAGCCCCGATCCCGCAGGGTGCTCCAGTGATCGACCCAGGCTCTTCCAGCATTTATACCCAGATGTTTCGGACGTTCGGGCTGACCGAAAATCCGTTTCATTTTTCTCCCGATCCGCGCTTCTTGTACGCCGGGGCGGCCTACGAGACGGCGGGCGCCGAGTTGATGTTTGGTGTCGAGTCGCGTCGCGGCTTGATGGTGCTCACCGGCGAAGCGGGCACAGGCAAGACCACACTGCTGCGGCAATTTCTGCGCTGGCTGGAGTCGCGGCGCGTCTCCACCTCCTACGTCTTTCACACCCACCTCGATCCGGCGGGGCTCTTCGAATTCATTCTGCGCGACTTCGGCGTGCCCGTGGAATCCTCAAAGAAGACCGATCTGCTCGCTTCCATGCACCGCTGGCTGCACGCCCGCCAGGTCGAGGGCGATGCGCCGGTGGTGGTGATTGATGAGGCCCAGGCTCTTTCCCTGCGTACCCTGAGCGAGCTGAGCCTGCTGCTCAATCTGGAGAATGAACGCGGCAAACTGGTGCAGATCGTTCTCGCAGGCCAGCCGGAGCTGGAAGAAAAACTCCGCCGCCCGGAGCTTCGCCAACTGCGTCAGCGCATCATGGTTCGCTGCCGGCTTCCGCTGCTGACCCTCGAAGAGACCAATCACTACATTGCCGCGCGGCTGCGTGGCGCCGGAGGCGACGGGGCGCGCCTGTTCCCCGACAAGACCGTCGAGACCGTGTACTCGTACGCCCGTGGCATCCCGCGCGTCACCAACCTGCTGTGTGAACATGCTCTGATCGGTGCCTATGCCGACCGGCAAGATACGGTCACCCCTTCGCACGTGCGGCGCGTCGCCGCTGAATTCGATCTTGTCGGAGAAGCCTTCCAGGCCGACATGCCGCACGGTTCGCACGCAGCAACCGCTCTGAACAGCCGTCCCGCAGCGCAGGCGCCGGAATCCATCATTGATGCGCTGGCCGAGACGCAAGCCCGTTGGCTGCCGCCGCAGCAAGCGGAAGCGCCTGCAGCGCCCACCGTGAGCGCCAACGATTCCGCCGGCGCCGAAGTCCGGGAGCCAGAAACCCAGGCCACGCTGGAGCCGCATCCGGTCCCCGAACCTGTTGCGGTCCGCAAGCCTGTTACCGCGGTCATGACCGCGTCCGCTCCAGCCAGCGCGACCACTCTCGCGTACCGCGAGAGCCCGGCGCACCCGATTTTGCTATCGGCCGCCGCCAGCACGGCAAGCGATCCCGCCATCCGCCCTGTGCCTCGCGTGCCGTTCGTAGCCCAAGGGCAGCCCGGAAACGACCGTATCGAAAGGCCTGCCGAAAAGTTTGTCGAGAGAACGCGCGCCGCTGCCGCCCCGATTGCCTATCCGCTTGAGCCGAGACACCCGGAGCGCAGCTATTCCTGGCGTAAGCATCACAATGAAAGCGCCATTGGCCGCTACCTGCGCGACGTTTCCGAATCCTTCCTGCGCGACATTCGCCAGTTGTTCCGCTCCTCGTCGCCCACTCCACGTCCTGCTGCCGCAGGGCCTCGCCCGGCGGCGACCACTGCGCAGGGCTCGGGCGCGCGCAATTCCGCACACAACGTTGGTCAGAGCGTGCAAAACGTCAGCCAAAGCGTTGGCCAAGGGGTTGACTCCGTTCGCGGCTGGCTCAAGAAGCCCATCGGCTCTTCCGGCAACGGACGCCCGTCCAAGCCTGCGGCCCGTGCCGCCGGTTCTGCGCGGCGACCGGCGTAACACTCCTGCACCATCTGCGTTAGAGTCTTCTCACAGGTATCCTGAGGAAAGCCGATCATGTCTACACGTGTGGACCGCAAGACGGTTGATCTTTCTGCCTTTCCCGATCTGGTGGTCGTGTATCTCGGCATGCGCGTCAACCGCTTTACCGGAATCAAGATGCTTTTCGGCGTTGGGCCGCAGATCGCGAAATCGGTGGAAACCAGGCCGGATGGCCTGTTGCATCATGAAGCGGTCCTCTATTCTCTGTTCCCGGCACATGTCGGCATGCGCCAGTACTGGCGCGACCCCGAATCGCTCCTGCAGTGGACCCGCTCCGAGCCTCACCGCACCTGGTGGAGAAATTTCCTGAAGAATTCCGGTGGCACCGGTTTCTGGCACGAGAGCTACTTCCTCAGGGGCGGAATGGAAGCGATCTACGATGACATGCCTAAACCCGTCGGCTTTATGGGTTTTGCTCCGGTAATCACCGCGCGCGGCCCCATGTTTGGAACGGCCGGGCGCAGCAAACACGGCCCTCACCTGGAGCCGGTGGCGACGGAGGCCGAGCTGTATCCGGACGGCAAAGTCTAGCCGTCTCCGGCGCCTGGAAGCACCGCCATTTACCCGTTTTTGCCCGTTTTCGCCCGTTTTTACTGTATGCCACCAGTAAATAGGGCTTAGGGCACGAAATCCGTCCGTACCATCGCCTCACCACTTTCCTCGTTGCTAATTTGACCGAGGTTCGCCAGGTCGGTTCGGTCTGCCGGTGTGAGCTCCTATCGCCCTGCCTGGCCTGGTGTGCTTCCAGCTCGAGAGGCGGTTTGTGAAGACGTTTCCGCTCCGGTTCAAGATCCTTCTGGCGCTGTTGACCATTTCCGCGGGACTTACCTGCGGAACTCTGGCGCTGGTGCGCTATCGCGTCGAAGGACGCGTCCGCGAGAATCTGGAACGCGAGTTGCGGAATTCGGTGAAGACCTACCGGGTGTTTCAGGAACAGCAGGAAACCGCCCTGGCCCGTACGGCGGCTCTCGAAGCCGGCCTCCCGACCGTCCGAGCCCTGATGAGCACGCAGGATCCGGCGACGATTCGCGACGCTGCCGGCGGCATCTTGAAAGACAGCGGTGCCGACTTGCTGGTGCTCGCCGACCGCCGCGGCACAGTTTGTGCCGTGCAGTCGCGCAACAATCCCATCTCCATCGAAGTCGCCCAGTACCTCCTGAACCATACCTTTGCCAAGGGCGAGACGCGGGATTGGTGGCTCGCGCAAAAACGTCTGTACCAGGTGGTCATCCAGCCGGTCTCCTTTGGCCAGGGCGGGCATGACACAGTGCTCGGGGTTCTGGTCGCCGGCCACGAAATCGATGAGACGGCCACCCAGCAATTCGGCGCGGTGATTGGCAGCCATGCCGTGTTTCGCGCGGGCAATCAAATGATCGGCAACGGACTTGGCGCGGATGAAAAGCTGGGTCTGTTGGAAGCCCTGCGCGGGAAGTTTGAGCCGCAGGAAGTGCACCTGGGCAAAGAACGCTATCTGGCCGCCACCGAGACGCTGTACATGAGTCCCGATCTGAATGTCTCTCTTACGGTCTTGAAGTCGTTTGACCAGGCTACCGCCTTTCTCGCGGACCTGAATCAGGTCTTGATCGCACTGGGTCTGGTGACCATTGTCCTGGGCACCGGCGTGGGCTACCTGATCTCGGCCAGTATTACGCGCCCCTTGGGCAGGCTGGTCCGGGGCGTGGCCGCGTTGGAAGAAGGGAACTTCGAATATCCGCTGGCGGCGACCACGCGCGATGAAGTCGGCCGCGTGACCACCGCGTTCGAGCATCTCCGCGAAAGCCTGCGCAGAGGCCAAGAGGACCAAAAGCAGCTCGAACAGCGTCTGCGGCAAGCACACAAGATGGAAGCCGTTGGGCGACTGGCGGGCGGCGTGGCCCATGACTTCAACAATCTGCTGACCATCATTCGCGGTCACGCCGATCTTTTGAGCGAGCAACCCGCGAGCGAAGCCCAGAAAAAGAGCGTCGAGCAGATTCACAAGGCTTCGAATCGCGCCGTGGGCATGACCCGGCAGCTTCTGGCTTTCAGCCGCATGCAGGTGCTGCAACCGCGCGTCGTGGACCTGAACGCTATCATTTCCGAAATGGGCAAAATGCTGCCCAGGCTGATCGGTGAGCACATCGAATACTCCTTCCAAGCCGAGGCCAAGCTACATCCCGTGCTTGCCGATCCCGGACAAATCGAACAGGTCATCATGAATCTGGCGGTGAATGCCCGCGACGCGATGCCGGAAGGCGGCAAGTTGTGCGTGGTCACCCAGAATGTAGATGTCACCCCAGCGGAAGCGCTGAAGCGTCCGGCCATGCCGCCGGGAAGCTACGCGGTCATTTCGGTCGCCGACACCGGCCACGGCATGACCGAGGAGATCAAAGCGCACATCTTCGAGCCGTTTTTTACGACCAAAGAAGTCGGTAAGGGCACCGGTTTGGGGCTGGCGACCGTGTACGGCGTCGTCAAGCAGAGTAACGGCTTTATCTGGGTGGAAAGCGAACCGGGCAAAGGCACACGCTTTGAAATTTTTCTGCCGGCGACCAGCGCTGCGGAAAGTCCTGCGGCCGGTGAAGCGCCGGAAACCGGCGCGCGCCGTGGCACCGGCACCGTCCTGCTGGTGGAAGACGAAGAAGACGTCCGCGACCTCGCCCGGCAATTCCTGCGCAGCGCCGGCTACAAGGTTCTGGAGGCTTGCGATGGCTTGGACGGGCTGGAAGTCGCCACACGCTACGCCGGCCCGATTGACGTGCTGCTTACCGATATGGTCATGCCGCGCATGAGCGGAAAGGTGCTGGCCGGCGAGCTTCGCGAACGGCGCCCCAACCTCAAAATCATTGTGATGAGCGGCTATTCCGAATTTCAGACGGAAATTGCGGAGCGCGGAGAATTCCTCTCTCTGCCCAAGCCGTTTTCCATGAGTTCCCTGGTGCAAATGATCGAGGAAGCTCTGGCGGCTTCGGCCAAAGAGACCGCGGGCAGGCGCTAGCCGCTGCGGCCGGGAGGAACGGCTTGCGCGGTTGTCGCAATGGAGTTGCTGACGAACGTGAAGATTGTTGGATACATTTCGCGCGTCGCGCTGCTGCTGGTTTCAGCGGCCGTTTGCGCTGCGGGTGGGTTCGCGCAGGACGCCACCGCTCAGCCGCAGGACGTGAAGGCCGCGCCTGCCCCCACAGCCGCGCTGCACGAGCTGCTGGCAACCATTCGCGAGCTGCAGGGCCAGGTGCGCGATCTCAACGCGCAGGTGCAGCAACTGAACGCCAGCCAGCAGAAAGCGCGCGAAGAGTCGGCACAGCTTCGCCGAGAACTTGAGGCTCTGAAGCGCAGTCCCGAACCGACCACGCCCGCCGCCACTGCCACTGTTCCGCCGTCACCGCCTCCGGTGCTTTCAGGAGCTGCGGCGCACGATACGCCGGCGATCGCACCGACCCTTGCCGTGCAACCCGCCGTGCAGCCCGCCGTGCAGCCCGCTGCGGGCCAGCAAACAATTTCATTGCAGGTCGCGCCGCCGCAGGAGTCGCTCGAGGACTCCATTCATCGCCTGGAAGAGACCACCGACCTGCTCAGCGCGAAAGTCAACGACCAGGCACAAACCAAGGTCGAAAGTGGCGCAAAATACCGCCTGCGACTTTCCGGAATATTTCTGCTCAACCTTACCGGCACCGCCGGCGCGGTTGATAATCTGGATTTCCCCGAAATCGCGCTTGAGCCTTCGCCCTTTCGCAGCGATCGCGCCTTTAGCGGCTCGTTGCGGCAATCGCAGATTGGGCTCGAAGCGTTCGGTCCGGACCTCTTTGGTGCGCACACCAGCGCCCGCGTGCGTTTCGATTTCGCCGGCAACCTGCTGCAGGAGGCGAACGGCGGGGTGATGGGCGGCGTGCGCCTGCGCACCGGCACCTTCCGCATGGACTGGGAGAATACTTCGCTGGTTGCCGGGCAGGATGCGCTGTTTTTTGCCCCGCTCGCACCGACATCGCTGGCGAGCCTTGCGGTACCGCCGCTTTCCTACGCCGGGAATCTTTGGGGCTGGACGCCGCAGGTTCGTCTGGAGCGGCGTTTCGCGCTGGGCGACGGCGCTGAAATTCATCTCGCCGGCGGAATTCTGGATCAGCTCTCCGGAGACACCGCCGATCCGGGGCAGGACCGCATTCCGTCCTGGGGCGAGCAGTCTGGCCAGCCCGGCTATGCCGCGCACGTGAACTGGCTCAAGAAAACGGCGAGCGGCACGTGGAGTTTGGGAGCCGGCGGCTACTACGGCCGGCAATATTGGGCCTACGAGCGCAATGTCGACGCCTGGGCCGCGACCGTGGATGTCCTGGTGCCCGTCACGCGCTGGGCCGAGTTCAGCAGTTCGTATTATCGCGGACGCGGCGTCGGCGGTTACGGCGGCGGCATTGGCCAGACCATCCTGCTGTCCGGGCCGTTCGGTTCGCCGGCCACCTCCGTCAACGGTCTCGACTCACAAGGCGGCTGGGCGCAGCTCACGCTCAAACCCCGCAGCAACTTCCGCATCCATGGCGCTTTCGGCCAGGACAATCCATTCGCTTCCGAGTTGCGCGCGTTCCCCACGGTGACCACAGACTATCCCGAGCCGCTGTTGCGCAACCAGAGCTGGTTTGTGAACGGCATCTACCAGGTGCGCTCCGACATTCTTTTCTCGCTGGAGTTCCGGCGCATCGTAACCCACGACCTCGGACCGGAAGCGTACTCTTCGAACGGCGTGAATCTCACGGTGGGGTACATTTTCTGATGGCCGCCAACAAGACTCGGGCAATTGCGATCGCCGCGGGCGCCGCGCTCGTTCTCTTCGGCGCGCGCACCGCTTCCGCGCAAGGCAACACGGTGACCCTGCAGATTCAATTTGACGCGGCCAAACCCGCGAAAAGGGCGGCCGCCGCGGAAGACCGCGCGGGGGTGGTGCTATGGCTCACGCCCGTCGGAGCCAAGGCGCCGGCGGCTGCACCGGCAGCCAAGCCAGTCGCGACCATTGCCCAGCAGAACAAGTCGTTTACTCCGCACGTCATCGCCGTGCAGGTGGGCAGTGCGATCGCGTTTCCCAATAAGGATCACTTTCTGCATAACGTGTTTTCGCTGCACGACGGCAAACAATTCGATCTCGGCTTTTACGAAGCCGGCTCCAGCAAAGCGGTGCGCTTCGAGCGCCCCGGCGTCAGCTATCTCTTCTGCAACATCCATCCGGAAATGACCGCGGCGGTGGTGGTGGTGGAGACGCCATACTTCGCGCTCTCCGACAGCACCGGCCGGATCTCGCTGGCCAACGTGCCGGATGGCAAATACGTGCTGCACCTCTGGAGCGAGCGCAGCTTGCCGGAAGACCTCAAGAAGATGGAGCGCGAAGTGACGGTTTCATCCGGGGCGACGGAGCTTGGCGCGCTGCGCATCCACGAGAATCCGGATTTCAGCAGCGCGCACAAGAACAAATACGGTCAGGACTACATTCCCGCTTCCGCTGCGGGCGATTACAACCAGCCGTAAGCCGGGCTCCGTATTTTTCGCGCTGCTAGTGCGGATACACCACGCGCGGGCCGCTGACCTGGTGGCCTTTCAGGTCCACGGCAACCTCCACGCGATCGGCAATCTTGATGAACGGGATGCCGCTGTTCATGCCGTATTCCTTGCGGTCGAAGGCCATGGTCCCGTTGATGGCGCCTTTGCCGGTTCCTTTGCCCAAAATAGTGAAAACCAGTTTTTCCTGGCGGGTGACGCCGCGAATGGTGAAGTCGCCGTCGAACTCGATGGTGTCGGGCCCGGTCATCAGCACTTTGGTCGAACGAAACGTGATGTACGGATTATTTTTGGCGTCGAAGAAATCCTTGCTCCTGAGCTTGCCGTCCTTTAACCCGCTGCCGGTGTTTACGCTGGCGGCCTGAATCCTGATTTCGAGCACGGCGCTCTCCACGCGGGGCGAACGGAACGTGACCTTGGAGTCCCACTTGTCGAAGGTCCCCTCGATCTTGACCGAGGCGCTGACGTTGAAGCGCACGGAACTCTCGGCGTGATCGATCTGGAAAACCGGCACCTGCCCGCTGGCCAGTGGAAAAGCCAGCACGCCCAACAGGAGGCCCAACGAAAGAAATCGCATGACAGGCAGTTTGTGGGCGGCCCGCAACGAAGTCAATTTCATCTTCACGGGTTTCGTACTACCATGAGGCGGTCAGCCAGTTGCGTTCTCGCCCGGGGAGCGCGATTCGCCCCTACGAGGTGCCCCATGTCGTGCCACTCGCGACGTCAATTTCTGAAATCCGGACTTGCCGCAACCGCCCTGGGGTTGCAGGGATTGCCCCTGCGGGCGATGCTGCCGGCCGGGAAGCAATCCGCAACGGACTGGGTGCCGCTCGGGAAGTCCGGCGTCAAAGTCACGCGCCTGGCGCTGGGCACGGGCAGTGTCAGCGGCTCGGTGCAGCGCGAGCTTGGCCAGGAAGGCTTCACCCGGCTGGTGCGCTATGCCTACGACCAGGGCATCCGCTTCTTCGAGACGGCGGAATCCTACGGCAACATGCACCAGATGCTGGGCGTGGCGCTGAAGGGAATACCGCGCGACAGCTACCGGCTGATGTCCAAGGTGACGACCCGGCCGGGTGTGGACCCGCAGCAGAAGTTCGACGAGCTGCGCAAGCTGGCGAACACGGAATACTTCGACATTATGCTGCTGCACTGGCAGCACACCGCGACCTGGCCGGCTGATTCCGCGCGCTGGCAGGAGGGCATCATGGAAGCGCAGCATCGCCAGGCCATCGTGAGCCGCGGCGCATCGGTGCACGGGTTGCCGGCGCTGCGCCAGGTGCCGGAGTTCAAGTGGCTGGATGTGGCCATGATCCGCGTGAACCACAAAGGCACGCGAATGGACGCCGAGGACTACAACACGGATGGTCCGGGCAACGTGCCGGAAGTGGTCGCGCACGTCCATCAGGTGAAGAAGAACGAGATGGGCGTGATCAGCATGAAACTGGTCGGCGAAGGCGTGTTCAATCGCGAGGATCGCCAGGCCGCCATGCGTTTTGCGTTCCGCAATGCCGGGGTGGACTGCGTGACGGTCGGCTACAAGAACACCGCCGAGATTGACGAAGCCATCGAAAATATCAATTTAGCCTTTGCCAGCTAGACGGGAACGAACCCGGGAGACGCTCCACCTGCCCCGTGTTGTGTCTCTTCATCGGCAAACCAGCTTCCTCCAGAGTGAAATTCTCCCGCACTCCCGCTGGCACAAGAATGCCGACCCACGTAACTTCCGTTCACGAGCGTTCACGAGCAAGCCCATCACGACGATCGCAATGAGGGCCGCTGTACCCGTTCAACGCGTGGTAGGCATAAGTCTCGATGTGCAACGAGGGACAGGAAAGTGGACGACAGAGTGGTGCCGGGGGCCAGAATCGAACTGGCTACGCCCGCCTTTTCAGGGCGGCGCTCTACCAATGAGCTACCCCGGCAGATTGCAGTTCTTCTAGTTTAGAGAGCGCCGCGCGATGAGTCAAATGACGCGCAGGATGACGGTAATTCGGTGAGCCGAAAGCGAATGCGCGCAGCCCGGGCGATCTACAGACGGCCCCGAACTGCGCGCATGCACGAGAAGAGCGATCGCGGTTTCTAGGGTATTTCCGCCGAAACGGGCGCGGAATAGCCGCTCTCGTCGCCGTTGTTGCTGACCGTGGTCACCACGTAGTAGTAGGTCGTACCGGTGCTGACCGACCCGTCGGTGTATTTCAACGAGGTCACGACCGAAGCGTTGAGCCGCGCGTATTGCCCGGGGACTTTGGTCGAGCGGTAAATGTAATAGCCCTTCACGTTGGAGGACGCACTGGCCTCCCAGGCCAGCGCGACGGAATGCGCCGTGGAACTGACGCCGGCGCCGGCCAGCGAAACCGTGTTGGGGGAGTTGCCGGCGTTGCTGGTCAGCGTGACCTTGCCGGTGACGCTGCCGGTAGCCTTGGGCGAAAAGGTGACGTTCAGCTGCGCGCTTTGCCCCGCGGCGATCGTGATCCCGTTGACGCCGCCAGAGGTGGCAAAGCCGGTTCCACTGACCGACACCGACGAGACGGTCAGGCTGGAGTTGCCGATGTTCTTCAGCGTGACTCCTAGCGTGCTGGTCCCGCCGACGGTCTCATTTCCGAAATTCAGGTTGCTGCTCGAAAGCGAGAGTGTTCGTGTAGCGGTGCCGCCGGTTCCCGATACGGTGATGACCGCGGAGGACGCATTGGTGCCGAGCGTGATGGTTCCGGAGTGTGGGCCGCTGCTGGTGGGCGAAAACGCGATTGTGAACTGTTTGGTGGAGGACGGGGCGATCGTGACCGGGGTGGTCAGGCCGCTGACTTTGAAGCTGGTGCTAGTGTTGCCGACGCTGGAGATCGTCAGATTCTGCCCGCCGGTGTTCTTGATCTGTACGGTTTGTGAGTTGGTGGTGCCCGTGGCGACGCTGTCGAAAGCGATGCTGGACGGCGTGACGCTGATAGCGGCGGGTTTTACGCCGGTGCCGTTGACGGCGTACTGCACACTCTGGTTGGTGGCATTGCTGGTGATCAGGAGGTACCCGGAGGCGTAGCCGCTGCTCGAAGGCGCGAATTTCAGGGTCATGGTGAGCGTCTTGCCCGCGGCCAGGGAAGCGGGAATGCTCAAGCCGCTTTCGCTGAAACCCGTGGCGTGCATGGCCTTGGCGGAGATGGAGACGGCGGCGCCGCCGGAATTCTTGACCGTTACCGTAATGCTCTTGCTGCTCCCGGTGGTCACGCTACCAAAAGCCGCGGAGGACGGCGAAAAGCTGAGCGTGCCCGCGTTGAGTAGTCCTTGCGCATGCGCAACGCTTCCGTAGAGCAGGCTGCAGAAAACGAAAGCGGCGAGTTGTGCGAGCAACCAGCGAGAGGGGAGCCGGAAAATCGCGTTCGTGTTTGAGGGCCCTGGGGAAACCCTGAAGATGAAGTGCGGAGTCCTCGACATCCGCAACCCGGAAAATGTCATACCACAAGCAGGCTACGGTGCGCGGCGATGCGAATCTACTGAACAGGAGAGAAGAAGACGAGCTAGGCCATTGTCTGCCCCAATGGGAAAGGAAAACCTGTACCGAGGTACAGGAGTGAGCCGTAAGAAGTTTGTAAGACAGTTTTAATGGTGCGTTTTGATGCAGCGCACCGCGGTGAAGCGCTACTGCATGGACTCGTCGAATTCCTTCATCCAGTCGCGGCCTTTGAGCACCTCGCGCGGGCGCGTGCCGTCGGGCGGGCCGACGATGCCGTCTTTCTCCATCAGATCGATCAGGTGGGCGGCGCGCCCATAGCCGATGCGCAGTCGCCGTTGCAGGGTGGAAGTGGAAGCGCGGCCCATTTCGCAGACCACGCGAACCGCGTCCTGATAGAGCTCGTCGTCGGCGCCTTCACCCGCGGCGCCTTCGCCGTTGGCTCCGGTCTCCGGCTTGCCGTTTTCGTCCTTGGGCGCTTCCAGCAGCTGTTCGTTGTACTTGGCCTGCGCTTGCTGGCGCCAGAAATCGCAGACGCTCACAATTTCATCTTCGCTGACCAGCGGGCCGTGAATGCGGTGCAGGCGCGACGAGCCGGCGGGCAGATAGAGCATGTCGCCCTTGCCGAGCAGGGATTCGGAGCCGTTGGAATCGAGAATGGTGCGCGAGTCCACCTTGCTGGCCACGCGGAACGAAATGCGAGCGGGGAAGTTGGCTTTGATGAGGCCGGTGATCACATCCACGCTGGGACGCTGCGTTGCCAGGATCAAGTGAATGCCGACGGCGCGGGCCATTTGCGCCAGGCGGGTGATGGATTCTTCCACGTTGTTGGTGTCCACCATCATCAGGTCGGCGAGTTCGTCAATGATGATGACCAGGTAGGGCAGCGGCTTGTGCTCGCTCTCTTCCACGTTTTCGAAAAGCGAAAGCGACTGCTGCTTCTGGAAAGTGCGGTTGTACTGATCAATGTTGCGAACCCCGCGCTGCGCGAGCAGCTTGAGGCGGCTTTCCATTTCCCGGGTGGCGTTGCGAAGCACGTTGGACGCGACCTTGGGATCGGTCACCACGGGCGCGATCAGGTGCGGGATTCCCTCGTAGAGATTGAGCTCCAGCCGCTTGGGATCGACCAGCACCATTTTCACGTCGTCCGGAGTGGCCTTGTAGAGAATGGACATCATCAGGGAGTTGATGAAGACGGATTTGCCGGTGCCGGTGGAGCCGGCGATCAGCAGGTGCGGCATGCTGGCAAGATCGGTGACCCGGATGCGACCGTGCAGGTCGCGGCCCATGGCCAGGGTCAACTTGCTGGGGCTGCCGACGAACTCCTGCGCCTCTACGATTTCCCGCAGAGCGATGGTCTGGCGGTTGACGTTCGGCACTTCAATGCCGATCGTGGATTTGCCGGGGATGCGCTCGATCAGGATGGATTCGGCCTGCAGAGCCAGGCAGAGATCTTCCGTAAGTCCGATGATGCGGCTGTACTTGATGCCGGCCTCAGGCTTGAACTCGAAAGTTGTGACCACCGGGCCGGGATTGATCTGCGTGACGCGGCCTTGTACGTCGAATTCCAGGCACTTTTCCTCGATGGCGCGGGCGCGATCCTTGAGCTCGTCTTCATCCAGCTTTTGCGACCCCTCGCCCTCGCGCAGCAGGCTCACCGGCGGCAGTTTGTAATTGGTGTTGGTCTTGGCGATCTTGGCGTCGCTGGCCTTCTTGGCTGCGGGCTTTTCCGCCTTCTCCTGATTCATGAAGAGAATCGGAGCCTTGTGCGCTTCCTTGTCGCTTTCCTTGCGCTCTTCCGCGTCGTCTTCGTCGCCGGACTTGGCGTCCTTGAAGATATCGCTTTCATCGGCCAGGTGGATGGTCTTCGGCGGCTCATTCAGAACAGTGGCGCTGCCGACGGACTGTGCCTTGGCTGGTTTGCGGCCTTCCAGACGATTGGTCTCCACGCGGCGGCGCATGCGCTCCTGTTCGCGCCGGTCGCGCCAGGACTGCCAGCGAGCCTGGGCTTTCTGGATGATGCCGAGGCGGTCCATGGCGCCGAGGGGGCCGCGCGGGCCGTTGGCCCAGGCGTGGGTGCCGCTGAAGGAAAAGCTGGTGGTGAGAAACATCGCGGTGATCAACACCGCGAAGGCCACTACGTAGGCGCCCTTGTTGAAGCCGGCGGAAAGCGCGTTGGCCAGCAGGGTGCCGATGAAGCCGCCCGACGGAATGGAGCCGCGCACGTCGGGGAAGTGGATCAGGGCCAGCATAGCGGGCAGAGAAAGCAGCAGCAGGCCGTAACCGATCAGCGTGGCCACCTGGGACTCGAACGCCCGGCTGCGGAACCAGCGCCAGCCCAGGATGCCGATGGCGATCGGAATGAGGAACGCGGAAAAGCCGAGCAGGGAGAAGAGTGCGTCCGCGCCGTAAGAGCCGGCCGGGCCGATCCAGTTGCCGGTGGCGCCGTTGGGTGCGGAAGGCGCGGAGACATTCCAGGAAGGATCGTGCGGCGAATAGGAGAAGAGGGCGCCCGCAATCAGCAGCGCCAGCATGAAACACAAGAATCCAATCAGCTCGTTGAGCCGTTTATTTCCGGTTGGTGTGAGAAAACGCACGTGTTCTCCTCAGCGGTTTGGGGAAGGCTGAGTGCGGCAAACGGAGTGGCGCCAGCGGCCGCTTGCCATGGAGGAACGCCAAATCATACCAGACGGTTCGCGGGAAAGCACGGTTGCGGAGGCGGAAGCGGCGGAAAGTGCCCAATCGGCAACAGAGCCGCCACCGGACTCTCGGCACTCCCTTTGCCGCTAGAATCTCCTGGTCGGCCGTGAATAGACTCCAGCCGCCCAGTCGCACATTGCCACTAGCCCCGGTTAAAGTAAGCCAGAATCAGCACCGCCAGCCCGAAGAGCAGGCGGTAGATGATGAAAGGTCTTAGCGTCCGTGTTTGGAGATAGCGCAGGAAGAAAGCGATGACCAGATAGCCCGCGAATCCGGAAACCAGAATGCTGACGATCAGGGTCGACATGGGAAGGTCCAGGCCAGCGGTCTTGTGCATCTTGATGAGCTTGGGAAGTTCGCTGGCCACAGCACCGGCGATGACCGGCGTCGAGAGCAGGAAGGAAAATCGGGTGGCGGCTTCCCGGGTGAAGCCACGGAAAAGGCCCGCGGTGATGGTGATTCCGGAGCGCGATACCCCGGGCCACAGCGCCAGAGCTTGCGCCGATCCGATGGCCACTGCGTCGCCGAGGTTGGAAGATTCGACCTTGCGCGTGAGGCGGGACTTGGAATCCGCCCACCACATGATCAGGGCCACGACGACGAGCGAGGCTCCGATGATGAAAGGCTTGCGCAACTCGTCTTCAACCTGGTGATGGAAAAGAGTTCCGAGAATCGCGGCGGGAATCGTGCCGATGACCATGTACCAGAAGAGCCGGCGGTTGGTGGCGACTTCCTCGCTGGTCGAATCGGACGGGTATTTCAGGCCGATGCCGCAGAGAATCAGCTTCAGCCAATCCTTGAAAAAGTAAAGAATCACGGCCAGCAGGGTTCCGGCGTGCAGCGCGACGTCAAACGACAGGCCCGGATCCGGCCAGTGCAACAGCCAGGGAAACAAGACCAGGTGCGCGGTGCTGCTAACAGGAAGAAATTCAGTCAGCGCCTGCACCAGTGCCAGAATGATCGCTTGAACGAGAGACATTCGCTTGGAGCTCCCTTAGATAGAGGATTTCGCAGCGCCCGCTTTTGCATCCGCCGCAAGCCTCTTGCGCATTTCGAAAGCGTCGAGGTGCCCGGGGTAATAGTTCTTCAGCACCGCTTCTTTACGGTAGCCGTGCCGCTCCCAGAACGCAATCCCGGCTTCGTTGTTGATTGCAGTTTCCAGCAAAACCGTGCGCACGCCGCGGTACAGGAGGTGTGCTTCGCTTTCCGCCAGGAGCTGGGTGCCGACGCCGTGGCGGCGGTGAGACTCGGCCACGTCGAGGGTGACGACATGAGCCAGCGGGGGATTTTCCTCGGTCAGCAAAAAGCCCACGACTTTGCCCGCATCGGTGGCCAGCAGGCACTCGGCTCCGTCCTGCGAGAGGTAGTAGCGCAGCATGTTCTTCGAATAGGCGATGCCCGGTGGAAAGCAGGCCTGGTCGAGGCGATAGAGCGCGGAAAAGTCGTTCGGCTCATATTGGCGAATGACGACGGACATGGACCACTAAGTTTAGGAAGCGAGCGGCAGGCGTGTCGAATGAAATTCTTCAATCGCCCGGTTTTCTCTGCTATTCTGCCGGTGCTGTCGCCGTCAACTTCTTGGCTTCTTTTCAGGAGGCGCCTGTGCGAACCGTATGCCCCTCGCGGGAAGAGCGCGTCTCCGTGTCTCTTCTCTAGTTTCATCTCCAGATCGCTGAATTGATCGGTCAGCTTCCGTTCGCTTTTGCGAACGCGTTCCGGCGTGCCTGCGCGCATTTGCCGGCAAAAGAGGAGACTCGCAGTGTATTCATTGAAGGAATTGGGCTGGAACGATTTCTTCGCCAGCCAGCTAGCACATGCACATGCGGGCGCGGATCCAGCTTGGATGCCGGCCCGCGTGAGCGAACAGAATCGCCAGTTGTATCGCGTCCTGACGGGTACCGAAGAGCTGCTCGGAGAACTCAGCGGTAAATTGCGGCATGCCGCTGCGGGCCTCGGCGATCTGCCCGCGGTTGGCGACTGGGTGCTGATCAGCGCGCGGCAACGCGAGCGGCGCGCCACAATTCACCATGTTCTGCCGCGGCGCAGCAAGTTCTCCCGAAAAGTTCCCGGCCGCAAAACCGAAGAACAGGTCGTCGCGGCCAACGTGGACGTGGTGTTCCTGGTGACCTCTCTCAACCGCGACTTCAATCCGCGCCGCATGGAGCGCTATCTTTCGCTGGCTTGGGAAAGCGGCGCACGGCCTATCGTAGTCCTCAACAAATGCGACCTCGCCGAGGATGGCCCCGAACTGCAACGCCAGGCGGAGAGCGCAGCGCTGGGCGTGCCCGTCCTGCTCGCAAGTGCGACGCGCGGCGACGGCATTGGCGCGATCCGCGCGTTCCTGCCTTCGGGAATCACCGGCGCCCTGCTCGGCTCTTCCGGCGTCGGCAAGTCCTCGCTCATCAACGCCATGCTTGGCGCCGGGCATTTGCCGACGAATGCCGTCCGCGAGGGCGACGACCGCGGACGCCACACGACCACCTCCCGCCAACTGGTGCCGCTTCCCGGCGGCGGCCTGCTGATGGACACGCCCGGCATGCGCGAGTTGCAATTATGGGATGCCGGCGACGGCATCGCGCACACCTTCGCGGACGTCGCCGAACTGGCCGCGCGCTGCAGGTTCCGCGATTGCTCGCACCACGACGAGCCGGGATGTGCCGTAAGGTCAGGCGTGGACCACGACCGCCTGCAAAGCTTCCACAAGCTGGAACGCGAAGAGGCCTTCCTGAACTCCAAGCAGGACGCGGCACTGCGCTCGCAGCGTTCAAAAGAGGTGCGCCGCCTGATGAAGTCGGTGAACAAGTTTTATCGCGACCGCGGCCGCTAGCCGGCGGCGCCCGTCGCCCCGCCGTCTGATCTTGACCGGCACTCAGAGCTTGATCGTCACCGTTTTCACTTCGGTGTAGTTGGCCAGCCCGTATTCACCCAGTTCGCGGCCAATGCCCGACTGCTTGAATCCGCCAAACGGCGCCGCGGCGTCGAAAACGTCATAGCAATTCACCCACACCGTTCCGGCGCGAACGCCGTCCGCGATGGCGTGCGCTTTGGTAATGTCCTGGGTCCAGACCGCGGCGGCCAGTCCATAGATGTTCCTGTTGGCGCGCGCTACGACCTCGTCGATGTCCTTGAATTTGAGGATGGACATCACCGGGCCGAAGATCTCTTCCTGCGCGATCTTCATGTTGTCCTGCACGTCGGCGAAAACGGTGGGTTCAATAAAGTAACCCTTGTCACCGACTCGATTGCCGCCGGCGAGGAGCTTGGCTTTTTCCTGCTTGCCGGACTCGATGTAGCCCATCACCTTGTTGAACTGATCCTGGTCCACCTGCGGGCCCTGCTCGGTCGCCTTATCGAAAGGATTGCCGACGGTGCGCTTCTTGGCGCGGGCCACGGACTTCTCCACAAATTCGTCGTAGCACTTTTCTTCCACGTACAGGCGCGACCCGGCGCAGCAGCACTGCCCCTGGTTAAAGAACAGCGCGAAGTGCGCGCCTTCGATGGCTTTGTCCATATCGGCGTCGGCGAAGACGATGTTGGGGCTCTTGCCGCCGAGTTCCAGAGTCACGCGCTTGAGGTTCGTTTCGGCCGACGCACGCATGATGAGGTGGCCGACTTCGGTGGAACCCGTGAAGGCTACCTTGTCCACGTCCATGTGGCGGGCGATGGCTGCGCCGGCGGTGGGGCCGTAGCCCGGCAGAAGATTGACGACGCCCTCCGGAAAGCCAGCTTCGAGAATCAACTCGCCGACGCGGAGCGCGGAAAGCGGGGTTTGTTCCGCGGGCTTCATGACCACGGTACAGCCAGTCGCCAGGGCCGGGCCGAGTTTCCAGGCCTGCATCAACAGCGGGAAATTCCAGGGAATGATCTGGCCGACGACGCCAACCGGCTCGTGCTTGGTGTAGGAGAAGTAGCGGCCCTGCACCGGAATCGTCTTGCCCTGCACCTTATCCGCCCAGCCGGCATAGTAGCGATAGCAGGCAATCGTCAGCGGCAGATCGGCGGCGCGGGCGACGTGATACGGCTTGCCGTTGTCGAGCGCTTCCAGTTCGGCCAGCTCGTCGGCATGCTTTTCGATCAGGTCGGCCAGCTTGTTGAGCAAGACGCCGCGGCCAGAGGCGGTGATTTTCTTGCGCCACGGGCCATTGTCGAAGGCGGCGCGCGCTGCGGCGACGGCCTTGTCCACGTCGGCGGCATCGGCTTCCGCCACGCTGGCAATCTGTTCGCCGGTGGAAGGATTGATGGTGGGGAAGGTCTTGCCGGAGGCTGCATCCACCCATTTGTTGTTGATTAACAATTTGGTCGCGGAAACCTTCACGCTGGGTTCGATGGCAGTCGTCGCAGTGGCCATAATGCCTCCTAAAATGTTCGTCTGCGCCGAATGGGCAGGTCAGAGCAACCCCTAAAGCTCCGCGTGGCGCAAACGGGCAAGAGACTACTCCTCGGCGGCGAAGGTGGCAAGAGAACGTGTGGCCCGGTTCAGCGCCGGTAGATCAGCTTGCCCTTCGTGAACAGGGGCACGGCCGAGGCTTATGGAAAAGGACGCAGGGAAGAGTGATAATGCCGCCGTCAAGAGCGCCCCTGCCGCCGGAACCAGAGAGCGTACCCCATGCCGACCTGGAAACGAGTACTCTGCCTGTGTCTGATCTCATGTGCCGGTGCAGCGCTGATCGCGCCGCGCATGGCGGGGCAATCGATGCCCAATCGCCCGGCGGAGGCCGGCTGGGCCGCGTACGGAGCCGATGCGGCGGGCACTCGCTACTCCCCGGCCAGTGAGATCACCCGGGCCAACGTCGGCCAGCTGAAAGTTGCGTGGACCTACCGCACCGGCGCGCTCGCTATCGAAACACCCAAGAATTCCGGCAAAGCTGCGTTCGAATCCACTCCCGTACTGTTCGAAGGCAAACTGTATGTCACAACCGCCTACGACGCGGTGATCGCGCTGGACCCGGCGACGGGGGCGAAACTTTGGCAATACGATCCGAAAATCAAATTTGGCATCGGCCACTCGGAGGTAACGTCGCGCGGCGTGGCTATCTGGCGGGATCAGAGGGCAAAGCCGGGCTCGCCGTGCCGTGTGCGCGTTTTTATCGGGACCATCGACGCGGAACTGATCGCGCTGGATGGCGAAACCGGCAAGCCGTGCGGCGATTTTGGCCAGGCAGGCGCTGTGGACCTCAACCATGACGCCGCCACGCAGTTGGAGTGGACCGGAGGCTACGAAGTCACTTCGCCGCCCACCGTCGCCCGTGACCTGGTGATCGTCGGCTCCGCCATCGCCGATAACTGGCGCGTGGATACCGGCCGGGGCATCGTCCGCGCGTTCGACGTGCGCACCGGCAAACTGCGCTGGACCTGGGACCCCATTCCCTGGGCGAAGGACACCAAGCCGCGCACCGGCGCCGGAAATGCATGGGGCGCGTTTTCCTACGACGCCGAGCACGATCTGGTCTTCGTGCCTACGGGAAGCGCCGCGCCGGATTACTACGGCGGCTTTCGTCCGGGCGACGACAAGTGGGCCAACTCCGTCGTGGCGTTGAAAGCCGCCACCGGCGAACTCGTGTGGGGATTTCAGGTGGTGCACCACGATTTGTGGGACTACGACGTGGCGTCGCAGCCGGCACTCTTCACCTGGAAGGACGGCACCCCGGCGGTCGTCATCAACACCAAGATGGGCCACGTGTTCGTGCTGAATCGCCTGACGGGCAAACCGCTGTTGCCGGTGGAGGAACGCAAGGTTCCTGGCAGCGATATTGAGGGCGAGCGGAGCTGGCCGACGCAGCCCTTTTCCACGATTTCGCTGGTGCCGGACAGGTTCGATGTTTCGGACGTTTGGGGACCGACGCCCGAGGACGTGAAGTGGTGCCGGGACAAGATCAGGGCCTCGCGCTATGAAGGGATTTTCACGCCACCCAGCCTGCGCGGAAGCATCATCGTGCCGGGCAACGTCGGCGGTGTGAATTGGGGCAGCGCGGCGTACGATCCGGCGCGGCACCTGATGTTCGTCAACACCAACCGTCTGGTGGCTTGGGCCAAGCTGATTCCGCGCGCGGAATACGAAGCGGAAAACAACAAGGACCAGGACAATCGCATCTTTGGCGAATTTGCCGAGCAGACGCCCGGCCCGTACGGCCTTTATCGCACCTTTATGTTTTCGCCGAGCAAGACTCCGTGCAACGCGCCGCCGTGGGGCACCACGGCCGCAGTGGATCTCTTTACCGGCAAGATCGAGTGGGACGTGCCGCTGGGAACGCTGATTCCCGGGAAGCAGACAGGCTCGATCAATCTTGGCGGGCCGATGGTCACGGCAGGCGGCCTGGTGTTCGCATCCGCCACCATCGATCCGCACTTCCACGCCTTCGACTCGGAGACCGGCACGGAACTCTGGACGTACGAGCTTCCTGCCGCCGGCAATGCCACGCCGATGTCCTACACGGTGAATGGCAAGCAGTACATCGTGATCGCTGCAGGCGGCCACGGAAAACTCGGTTCCAAGCGCGGCGACTACGTGATCGCGTTTGCGTTGCCATAGGTTGCGTGATGAAAAGGCAACTGCCGCGACGGAACAGCGATGTCGCGGCAGGCTCGCCCGTCGTTCTCCGGAATCTTACTTGCCCGAAGCGCTTTTGGCCTTTGCCGGCACTTCTTTCTCCGCACCGGCCGCCGGCGCGTCGGCGCGCACCAGCGGTACGTCCACCAGGTGCTCGGCGAGGAACCACACCTGTAATTCGTTGGTGCGGATCACGTCGCTTACGAGCACGTCGTTGGTGCCATCGTCGCCAGACTCGTCCGCTTCTTTGGCCATCGTGCGTGCTTCTTTCAGGATGAATTCGTGGGCCTCGAGCAGGCGCGAGATCTGCACCGGCACCTCTTCGCGACCTTTCGGCGGCCGAGGAATGATGGTGGTTTCTGCGACATCAGCGGCCATGGCCAGGCTTATCCCGCCAAGCGATTGAATGCGTTCGGCGATGGTGTCCACCAACTCGTTCTGCTCTTCGTAGTGCTTATCGAACAGCAGGTGCAGCTGGTAAAAGGTGTGCCCGGCCACCTGCCAGTGGTGCTTCTTGTACAGGTCGCGCAGGGTCATGGTGTCAGCAAGAACCTGGTTCAAATTCTCCACGCTCTGCGCGCAAGCCTCTTCGTCCAGGGCGATGGGCAGCTTGGCAATTTTGTTGAACGGCTGAATTTCACGAGCATGCTGGTGCAGCACCGGACGCGATTTCTCCGTGCCGTCGTGATGACTAACCTTTGGTTCGCGTGGCATATCGGGCTCCTTACGGTTCGGCGCCAGGCAAACGGCGAGGCGCGGAAACGCTTGCAGGGTTGGATGCGGCGGGCAATGGTGAGGATAGGTAAGTTCTTCGCGCGGCGTCAATGCGGGGAAACCCGCATAGTCAGGAAGCCGGAGGGGTTTCCGCAGCTACGCCTACGGACGCCACCGCTTGCCGGCGGGTGACAAAGAACGCCACGGCGAACGACGAAAACAGCAGCAGCGCCGCCAGCAAGTACGGCGCTCCCGAAGCAGCCTGGCCGTGCGCCGGCGTGGCCACGACCCCGAAAACGTAGCCGAACAGAGGTGGTCCCGCCATCCCGGTCAGCGACCGCAGGGAGTTGATGGCTCCTTGCAATTTGCCTTGCGAGCTTGCATCCACGCGCCGCGACATCAAGGATTGCAGCGCCGGCGCGGCTACGCCCCACAGCGCAATCAATGGAATCACGGCCAGTGCCTGCCAGCCGCGCGCGGCCAGGCCAAATCCGACAAAGCCCAGCGTGCCGTAAATCAAGCCGGAGAGCAGGCTGTTGCGCAGGCCCATCTTTTTAACATAAGGCCCAACCAGCGCGCCGGACACGACCGCCGAACTGATTCCGACCACGGTCAGGGACCAGCCGATCCCGCGCGAGTTCCAGGCGTAGCGATACTCCGCGTACAGGGCCCACACGCTTAGCAACGACTGGTGCGCCAGGTAGTACAGCGTGATCACCACCGACAAGCCGGTCAATTCCGGATGCGAGCGCAGCAGGGAAAGCGAGCCCAGGGGATTTGCCATGTGCCACGCGGACTTGGCACGTTTCTCTGGCGGCAAGGATTCCGGAAGCACAAAGTATCCATAGAGCGCGTTTGCCAGGCTCAGAAAGGCCGCGGCCCAGAAGGGCATGCGCGGCCCGAAGCCGCCCAGATATCCGCCAATCGCCGGGCCGATGATGAATCCCAAGCCGAAAGCCGCACTGATGGTTCCGAACGCCTTGGCCCGCTGTTCCGGGGCGGTAACGTCCGTGACATAGGCGAACGCCGTAGACACATTCGAGGTGGTGATGCCCGAGATGACCCTGCCCACAAACAGCCAGCGCAGCGAAGGTGCGACCGCCATGAACATGTAGTCCAGCCCGATGCCCAGGCAGGAAATCAGAATGACCGGCCGCCGGCCGTAGCGATCGGACAAAGCGCCGAGCACGGGGGAAAAAATGAACTGCATGAGTGCCCAGGCGAATCCGAAATAGCCGATGGCATTCGACGCGCGTGCGAAACTCCCGCCTTCGAACTGGCGAATCAGGTCCGGCAGAACGGGCGCGATGATACCGAACGCCAGAAAGTCCAGACCGACCGTGACCAGAATGAAATGAAACGCCGAACGAGAGAGGGATGGTTGTGGTGCCGGCCCAGGAACCGAAGAAGACAAGAGGGAACCCCCGCATCAAGATTGTAGCCGCGAAGGCGCACCTGCCGCCACCTCGCCGCCAGACCATCCTGCGCGCGAATGAATTTGCTGTCTTGTAGGAAATTTACCTCTGCGAATTCCTGCCGCAAAAAAAAACGTCCCCGGCTTTGTGCGCCGGGGACGTGGGGTAGAAGCCGCGGGGAGAGGCCGCGGTTTGGGTAAGCTCTTACTTGTTGCCCTGGGTGGATGCCGTCTGCGCTGCTGCCGCCGCAACCGCAGCCTGGTCCAGGTTCAAGGTGAACTTCTTGCCGGCGATGAAGACCGAGGTCAGCGTCTTGGAGCCGTCGCCTTCCGTCTTGGTGGAGTAACCGGTTGCCGCGGGAGCTTCCTTCGAGGGCTCAACGATTGCCGGCAGAGTGGCTACCGTTTCCTTGCCCTGGTGGATGCTGACCTGCACGTTGGCGCCGCTGCCATCCCAGGTCAGTTCATACTTGCCGGGATTCAGGGCCTTGCCGTTCACTTTCACGCCTTCGTACACCTTAACCGTCGCCTTTTCACCAGCGAAGGCCGCGGTGGCCAACAGCAGGGAAGCGCCGAGCAAAAGACCCTTAGTGATGTTCTTGGTGTTCATGTGATTCTCCTTATCGTTTTCGACTTTTCTCTGGTTCCCGCCGAACTTTCCTAGTCGCACTTACTTTCGGGAACTGAATTTCTTGATACTGCTTGGACGCAATTATGCGGCTGAAGTTGCACGCTTTCACGGAAATCTAAGGTACCGCTAAAGTAAATTGCAGAAATATTTCCGCATGCCGGTAACGGATTTTTCGCAGCAAGAAAAATTGCCGCAACTGTAACGAATAAAACCGACACGTTTTGGTGCTCCGGAAAACGACATGCCTCCGGGCGCAAGCCGGGGACTGAAAGGCGCGCGTCTTGACAGCGTCTCCGGCGGAGACGACGGCGCGACTACGCGTGCGGAAAGAAGGGAAGCTTGCGGCGGTTCAGACTTCGAGAATGACCGGCAGGATCAGCGGGCGCTTGGAGGTCTGCTTGTTGATATAGCGCTTCAAATCCACGCGGATCTTTTCCTTGATGACCGACCAGTCCGCGCGTTCTTCCGGGTTGGATGAATTGATGGTGCGCAGGACGACGTCGCGCGCGCCCGTGACCAGATCGCTGCCGTTGTCGCTCATGAAGCCGCGGGTCACGATCTCCGGATGCGATTCGAGTTTTCCGGTGTGCTTGTCGATGGCGATGATCGGCACTACCACGCCGTCTTCGGAAAGATGCTTGCGGTCGCGCACCACGACCTCTTCAATCTCCTCGAGTGAGCCCGAATCCACCAGCACGCGGCCGGCGGGCACCGGATCGCGGCGATAGGCGCCGTCTTCCGTGAACTCGATGCAGTGGCCGTTCTCGGCAAGCAGAATTTCGCCGCCGACCACGCCCAATTGATGGGCCAGCGCGGCGTGGCGGAAGAGGTGGCGGTATTCGCCGTGCACCGGAATGAAATATTTCGGCCTCACCAGCTGCAGCACCAGCTTCTGTTCTTCCTGACTGGCGTGGCCGGAGACGTGAATCAGCCCTGCGGAGTTGTCGTAATACACCAGGGCGCGGCGCCGGAACATGTGATCCAGCATGCGGAAAATAGCTTTTTCATTGCCCGGAATAATGCGCGAGCTGAGGATGACGGTGTCGTTCTCGTCCACGGAGACGAAGCGGTGATTATCCACCGCGATGCGCGAGAGCGAGGACATCGGTTCCGCCTGCGAACCGGACGCCAGCACGATCAGCTTGCGCGGCTCAAACGAGCGAATGTCCTGCGAGCGCACCACCATGCCGTCCGGTATGCGCAGGTAGCCGAGATCGTGCGCGATTTCGACGTTGTCCACCATGCTGCGGCCGACAAAAGCGACTTTGCGGTTGACCCGCGACGCGATGTCAATCACCTGCTGGATGCGGTGAATGGAAGACGCAAAACAGGAGAGAATCACGCGGCGCGGCGCAGAGCGCGTGAGCTCCTCAAGGCGCGGCACGACCGCGCGCTCCGAAGGCGTGATGCCCGGCCGCTCGACGTTTGTGGAATCGGAAAACAGCGCCAGCACGCCCTCGTCGCCGTAGCGGGCAAAGGTATGCAGGTCGAAGCCCGCGCCTTCCACCGGCGTGTGGTCAATCTTGAAGTCGCCGGTGTGGATGATCACGCCGAGCGGCGTGCGCACCGCCAGCGCCACGCAGTCAATGGTGCTGTGGGTAACCGGAATGAATTCGACTTCGTACGGGCCGATTTCGATGCGCCGACCGGGCAGTGCCTCGCGCAAGGTCGTGGAATCCAGCAGGTTGGCTTCCGCCAGGCGCTTTTTCACCAGTGCCAGCGTGAAGCGCGTTCCGTACACCGGAACGTTCAAGTCACGCAGGATGTAGGGCAGAGCGCCAATGTGGTCCTCGTGTCCGTGCGTCAGGACGATCGCGCGCACCTGCTGCCGATGCTGCTTCAGGTAGGTGATGTCCGGGATTACCAGGTCGATGCCCAGCAGCTCCGATTCCGGGAACATCATGCCGGCATCGATGACGATGATGTCGTCGCCGTAGCGCAGCGCCATCATGTTCATGCCAAACTCGCCAAGACCGCCGAGGGGAATCGCGAAGAGAGATTGCAGAGGCTTACTCAACGAAATATCAGCTCCGTTCTGTTACACCTTCATGGTATCACGGCAGTTTGCGCGGCCGCCGGGCGCCGGCGGCTCGCTCCGCATTATTCGTGCTTGCCGCCGAAGAAGAGGTGCGCAATCGAAACCAGAATCACCGCGCCAAGCGTCGCCGCCGCGAGCGAAAACAAGAAGCTTGGGCCGCCCGTAATTTGCAGCTTGGTGAACACCCAGCCGCCGATCACGGAGCCGATCAAGCCCAGCACCACGTCGCCGATGCAGCCGAATCCCCGGCCGCGCACCAGCTTACCGGCCAGCCAACCAGCCACCAGACCCAGAAACAGCCACGCCAGCACTCCGCGCGGCCACCACTGCACCACGACGACTTTCTCTTGCAGCACGGCGAGAGGGGCGAACATGAAACGCTCCAGAGTCAAAATTTGCTAACCGGAGTGTAGCAGAACTCCAGCGTAGCGCACTGCGCTTCGCCATGTCGTCAAGCCCGGCTGGGTGCGGGAAGTTGCTGCGTCATGCAATGAATGGTGCCGAGTCCCAGCACCAGGTCGCGGCAATAGATGCCCACGACTTCGCGCTCTGGAAAGAGCCTGGCCAGCGTCGTGAGGGCAACGCGGTCGTTGGCATCGTTGAAAACCGGCACCAGCACCAGCTTGTTTGCGATGTAAAAGTTCGCGTAGCTGGCGGGCAGTCGCTGGCCATCGAAATAGACAGGTGCGGGCATGGGCAGAGTTTCGACGCGCAGCGGTTTGCCGTCCTGATCCTTCATGGATTTCAGGAGCTGCAGATTTTCCTGCAGCGCGGCGTAGTTCGCGTCACCGCGATCCTGCTCGACGATCGTGACCACGGTGTTTGCGTCCACAAAGCGCGTCAAGTCATCCACGTGCCCGTGCGTGTCGTCGCCGGCAATGCCGTTCTTCAGCCACAAAACATTGGTAACCCCGAGATAGTCGCGGAACATCTCTTCATAGTCGCGTTTGCCGAAGCCGGGATTGCGCTCCTGGACCTTGTGTTGCAGGCACTCTTCCGTGGTCAGCAGGGTGCCGCGGCCGTTCACGTCAATCGAGCCGCCTTCCAGCACCACCCGCCGGCCACCGCGCTCCGGCAGAAACAATTTTCGCTTCAGCGTCTTGTTTACTCGCGCGACGACCTTCGCATCCTTCTTGTGATTCGCATACTTGGCCCAGCCGTTGAAAACGAAGTGATTGAACGCGACATCCCCTGCGGCGTTATTCACGCACAGGGGACCGGAATCGCGCATCCAGCCGCGATCGGTTGGGATCTTCAGGAAATGCACCGCAGCCAGGTTCACCTGCGACTTTTTCAGGATGTTTTGCACGCGCGTTTGCGCGGCCGCGTTCTCAACCAGCAGAAATACCTTCTCCACGCGCGCCAGGTGGCGCACGATCTCCGCGAACGCCCAGGGAATCGGCGCGAATTTGCCGGGCCAGTCGGTCAGTTCGTGCGGCCAGCCGAGAAACGTGCCCTCGTGCGGTTCCCACTCCGCGGGCATGCGGTAACCGAGCGCGTTTGGTGCGCTGCTCTTGGCCACGCTCATTCGCCGAGCCAGCGCTGCAGGATGGGTTGGTAGGCGTCAATGCGGCGGTCGCGCAGGAACGGCCAGTTGCGCCGCGTTTCCTCGCTCTTCGCGGAATCGCACTCGACCACCAGAATCTCTTCCTTTTCGCTGCCGGCCTGCGCCACGACCTGGCCAAAGGGATCGGCCACAAACGAATTGCCCCAGAATTCGATCCCCGGATCGCCGGCCGCCGGGTTGCCTTCGTAGCCCACGCGGTTGACGACCGCCACGAACGTCCCGTTGGCGATGGCGTGCGCGCGCTGGATTGTGCGCCAGGCATCGAGCTGCGCCGCGCCAAACTCCGCCTTTTCCTTGGGGTGCCAGCCGATGCTGGTCGGGTAAAAGATCACCTGCGCACCGCGCAGCGCGGTTAACCGGGAGCCTTCCGGGTACCACTGATCCCAGCAGATCTGGATTCCGATGCGGCCGTATTGCGTATCGAAATTGGGGAAGCCGAGATCGCCGGGGGTGAAATAGAATTTCTCGTAATAAAGCGGGTCGTCCGGAATGTGCATCTTGCGGTATTTCCCGAGGTAACTTCCGTCCGCGTCGATGACTGCGCAGGAGTTGTGGTAGACGCCGGCGGCGCGGCGCTCGAACAGCGAAACGACCAGCACCACTTTGTTTTCCTTGGCGACCTGCGCCAGCGTGTCGGTCGCCGGGCCGGGGATCGCTTCCGCCAGGTCGAACAGCGCGGCGTCTTCCGTTCTGCAGAAATATTCGCCGCGGAACAGCTCGTCCATGCAGAGAATCTGCGCGCCGCGCTTCGCCGCCTCGCGGATTTTCTCGACCGCGCGCGCCAGGTTTTCCGCGGCGTCCCTGGTCGAGCGCATTTGAATCAGGCCAACCGTAAATTTATCGGGCATAGCCGTATCGTAGCACGCACGCGGAAAAACCCGGCACGCGCTGCGCGCGAAAAATCGTGTGCCGCAACGCGAAAGTTCTTTGACGGATGTTGCGCAGTGAAAGTAAGATGCGCGAAAGCAGTTGCGCCAGGTGTTCATAGCCGCGAAATATTCCGGCAACACCCGGTTCACCAAAGGTCTGAAGGAGCGAAATGGCCAAGCCGAAGAAAAAAGCGGCAAGCGGAAAAACCGTGACCGGGCGGGTGTTGCACGATCCGGTGAAGGACAAGCTGCGCCCGATTTTTCCGCTCGACCTCTCGAAATGCCGCACCATCGACGAGCTGGTCCGCGCCATGGGCAATACCGCCTACACCGCGCGGCAGGTGGGCGACGGCGCGGATGTGCTGGAGGCCATGGCGCGCGACAAGGATTGTTTTGTGGTGATGACCCTGGCCGGCGCGCTTACCGTCGGCAAAATGGGCCTGGTCTTTTGCGACTTGATCGAAAGCGGCATCGTAAAGGCCATCGTTTCCACCGGCGCGCTGATGGCGCACGGATTGGTGGAAGCGACCGGGCTTTCCCATTTCCGCTACGACCCCACCAAGATGGACGACAACGCGCTATTCCGCGCCGGCTACAACCGCGTGTACGACTCGCTCGAACCGGAAACCAATCTGGATCACGTGGAAGAAGTGGTGGATGGAATTCTGGATGAATGGGACGAAGAGGAGATCGTCTGCAGCTGGAAGCTGCATCGCCGCATCGGGGAATATCTGGTCAAGCATACGAAAGGCCGGGGCATTCTGAAGTCGGCATACGAGCACAATGTTCCGGTATTCGTGCCGGCATTTTCCGATTCGGAGCTGGGCATCGACTTTGCACTGAACAAGTACGCGCGCGCCCGGGACAAGCGTCCGCTGCTGCGCTTCGACCCGTTCGAGGATTTCGAAAAATTTGCGGACACCATGATGGCCACCAAGCGCATGGGCATTTTTACTGTGGGCGGCGGCGTGCCGCGCAACTGGTCGCAGCAATTCGGCGTCTATGCGGAACTGATGGCGCGGCGCGGTTATAAGAAGTTGCCCCTCAAACGCTATAACTACGGCTTGCGTATCTGTCCTGAGCCGGTGCATTGGGGCGGCCTGAGCGGCAGCACGTACACCGAAGCCGTTTCCTGGGGCAAGTTCGTTCCGCCGGAAGAAGGCGGCAAATTCGCGGAGGTCCTGGAAGATGCCACGGTGGCGCTGCCGCTGGTGGTCGGCGCGGTGCTCGAACGCATCGGCTATTTTCAACGCTGAGCGGGGGCGGTGAACTTTGCCAGCCAAGACAGCGGCGAAACGCGCTTCGATTTACGGCGTGCATCCCAGCGTGGCCAGCGTGCAAAAGTGGGTGGCCGAGCTGAAGGAAAAGACCGGCCGTTCACTTGACGAGTGGGTGGAGTTCATCCGCAAGTCCGGCCCCGCGACCGAGACCGCGCGGCGCGACTGGTTGAAGGCCCGGCACAAGCTCGGCACGAACAGCGCTTGGTGGTTGGCGGAACGCGCCGAAGGCAAGGGCGGGGAAGAAGATACTCCGGAAAAGTACCTGGCCATCGCTCCGCAATACGTTGCGGAGCAATACTCCGGCAAGAAAGAAGCCCTTAGACCAATCTATGACCAGTTGCTGGAATTGGCCGCGAGCCTGGCGCCCGATGTAAAGGCCTGCCCCTGCAAGACCATGGTGCCCTTGTACCGCAACCATGTCTTCGCGCAGATTAAGCCCACGACCAACACGCGCGTAGACCTGGGGCTATCGCTGACGCACTACAAAGGGAAGCTGCCAAATCGCCTAATTGACACCGGCGGCGCCGCGAAAAAAGACCGCATCACGCACCGCATTGAGCTCAGCGAACCCGCGCAAATAGACGCCGACGTGCGCAAGTGGCTGAAGATCGCTTACGATCTCGACGGATAGACTGTATTGAAACGGGATCAACCCGCGGCAGCCAGGGGGCCGCGCGCCGGGAAGTACCTCAGTCGTCTTCGCCAATCAAAATCGCGGCACCGAGCACGGTGGTCCACAAGCCGCGCTTATCGCCGACCGCGGATTGCGTAACGTTGAGCGTGCGCACAATCTTGTTGGAAATGCGATAGACCTCTTTTTTCTCGTCCCAGGAAAGATCCGGATCAAACTCCACGTTCAGGGTGGTCGCCAGCATTTCTGCGGCCAGCTCTTCCGCGTATTCGCCAGCCACTTCCTCGGTTTCGCCGAAGGAGTGATGTTCGGAGAGGTAGCCGTACATCGTTTTATCGCTCGGCAGCGCGAGCCCGATGCTGGCCGCGATCAGGCGATGCGGTTCCTTGGTGGAATTTTCGCTGATGACCGTGAACGCCACCTGGCCGGGCTTGATGTGCTTCAGCCCTTCGCTGCGCGAGATCAATTTGCAGTTCGGCGGAAAGATCGAGGAGACGCGCACGATATTGCAGGCGGCGATGCCCGCGTTGCGCAGTGCAAGCTCAAAACTGGAAAGCCGCTCACGATGTTTACCGACGCCCTTGGTCAAGAAAATTTTCTTAGCGACGAACGCCATAGTGCCGGTACGCGGCCTCCATGAAGGTGATGTAGAAAAGCGAAAAAATTTCTCGCTGTGGAAAAGTAACAAGCTCACGCAGTGGTGTCAACGTCAAAGCGCTGTCGAACCGCGCAAAGTTGCCGCGTTTACACAACGGAAATGAAGCGCCGCTCACTCTTTGGCAAGGTGCGCGACGATTTTGCCGAGTGGCCGGCAAATCGCGCTCGCTCTGCGCAGATCTTCGCTCGTGAAATCGGGTCCAGCCTCTGCCGGAGTCGGCGCTTTGCGTGAAATTTGCAGAACTCCCACAACTTTTCCGGCGTTCAGAATGGGCGTGCTGAGAATCTTCTGGATGGCGGTGGAACTGAGCGTATCCGCCTTGACGCCCTCGAATACGCTGGCGTGCCGCGTCGCAGCAAATTTGTTCTCGATCTCGGCCTTGGCTTCGCGCGCGGTGCGCGCCGCCAGCGCGGTGGTGCTCGACAACGGCACGAATCCGACATGGCGCAGCGCCACCGGCGCCAGAAAATAGAGATGCCGCCATTTTCCGGAAACTGCCAGGATGCCGACTTCTTCCGGCCTGACGTCGAAACTTTTCGCGATTTTCTCGGCGATTGCGGTCACCGACAGTTGGTCGCGCGACGATTCGCCAGTCGGAAGATTGTTAGCGAGCACTTCCAGCTCTGCTGCGAGATTGTGAATCATAGGGAAGAGGGCGAGGTTCCATTTTCCGGCAAGGGCAATCGCCGATTTTCGAGATTGCCCTCACGATAGCAGGCCGCTCCGAGAATCACCCATGAAAATTGCGGGGCGCGTTGCCAAACGGAAATGGACGGGCAAATTTGCATCGTTTTGGCCGCCGGAATATACTGTATGTGCTGCAAGTGCAGCGCCCGCACCAGCAGCGGAGAGGGCATGTCCGCAACGACAACCCGGCCTCACCCGACGCCAGTTTTCCGCGAGACTGATCCTATTTCTTCCACTATCAATTCCTTCTTGCAGCGGGGGTGCGGCCGATGAGCGCTGCAGCCAGCCCGTCGCTTGCCGACCTGCGCTTCTGGCAGACGACCATCGGTAAGAAGGCCATCATGGCCGTGACCGGCGTGATTCTCTTCGGTTTTGTGGTCGGCCACCTGCTCGGCAACCTGCAGATCTATATTTCGCCGGAGAAGCTTAACCACTACGCCGAGACCTTGAAGACTTTACCCGCGCTGGTGTGGGGCACGCGCATTGTGCTGCTTGTTTCGGTGCTGCTGCATATCTGGGCTTCCTTCGCGTTGTGGAGCCTGCAAATTGCGGCACGGCCGGTGGGCTACGTAAAGAAGGCCAGCATCAACTCCACCTATGCCGCGCGCACCATGAAATGGAGCGGCCCGATCATTCTGGCGTTCGTGATCTATCACCTGCTGCATTTCACGCTTGGCGTGGTGCACTTCGGCGGGCCGTTCGATCGCCACAACGTATACAACAACGTGGTTTACGGCTTCCAGTTCTGGCCGGTCGCGCTGTTTTACATCATTGCGATGGCCATGCTGTGCCTGCACCTGTATCACGGGCTGTGGAGCATGTTTCAGTCGCTGGGTTTCAGCCATCCGGTGTACACGCCATGGCTGCGCACGCTGGCCAAGCTATTCGCGCTGCTGATCGCCGCAGGCAATATTTCCATACCGGTCGCCGTGCTGCTCGGCGTCCTGAAACCGATTTAAGGAGGCGCTGCCAGGTGCAACTCATCTCCAACGCCCCCACAGGGCCAATCGAAAAATCCTGGGAAGACCATAAGTTTCATTTGAAGCTGGTCAACCCGGCCAACAAGCGCAAGTTCAAAGTCATCGTGGTCGGATCCGGCCTCGCGGGCGGCGCCGCAGCCGCCAGCATGGGCGAACTCGGCTACAACGTGCACTGTTTCTGCTTTCAGGATTCGCCGCGCCGCGCGCATTCCATCGCCGCGCAGGGCGGCATCAACGCCGCGAAGAATTACCACAACGACGGCGACAGCGTGTACCGCCTCTTCTACGACACCGTGAAGGGCGGCGATTTCCGGGCGCGCGAAGCCAACGTCTATCGCCTGGCGCAGGTCAGCGTCAACATCATCGACCAGTGCGTCGCGCAGGGCGTGCCGTTTGCCCGCGAATACGGCGGCCTGTTGGACAACCGCTCCTTCGGCGGTGCGCAGGTTTCCCGCACCTTCTACGCGCGCGGGCAAACCGGCCAGCAATTGCTGCTCGGCGCGTATCAGGCGCTGGAGCGCCAGATCGGGCTCGGCGCGGTCAAGATGTACCCGCGCACCGAAATGCTCGATCTCGTAGTGATCGATGGCGTGGCTCGAGGCATCGTCACCCGCGACCTGATTGACGGCAGGGTGGACGTGCACTTCGGCGATGCCGTGGTTCTAGCCACCGGCGGGTACGGCAACGTCTTTTATCTCTCGACCAACGCCAAAGGCTGCAACGTCACGGCCGGCTGGCGTTCCTACAAACGCGGCGCGCTTTTCGCCAATCCTTGTTTCACGCAAATTCACCCGACGTGCATTCCCGTCGCCGGCGACTACCAGTCCAAGCTCACACTGATGTCCGAATCGCTGCGCAACGATGGTCGCATCTGGGTTCCAAAAACTCCGGGCGACAAGCGCAACCCTGCGTCCATTCCCGAATCGGAGCGAGACTACTATCTGGAGCGCCGCTATCCGAGCTTCGGCAACCTGGTCCCGCGCGATATCGCTTCGCGCGCCGCCAAGGCCGAATGCGACGCGGGGCACGGCGTGGGTGAAACCGGCCTTGGCGTGTATCTGGATTTTGCCGACGCCATCAAGCGCCTGGGCGCGCACAAAATCGCGGAGCGCTACGGCAACCTCTTTGAAATGTACGAGCGCATCACCGGGGAAAATCCCTATGAAGTGCCGATGCGCATCTACCCGGCCACGCACTACACCATGGGCGGGGTGTGGGTGGACTACAACCTGATGTCCACCATCCCGGGTTTGTTCGTGCTGGGCGAAGCCAATTTCTCCGACCACGGCGCGAATCGTCTCGGCGCCAGCGCGTTGATGCAGGGCCTGGCCGACGGCTACTTCATCATTCCGTACACGATCGGCAACTACCTGGCGGGCGCCAAGCAGGAAAAGTTCAGCGCGGACGCTCCGGAGGCCAGGGAGGCGGTAGCCAACGTCGCTGCCATCACCAAGAAACTGCTCAACGCCAACGGTTCCCGGACCGTGGATTCCTATCACCGGGAACTCGGCAAGATCGTCTGGGATTACTGCGGAATGTCGCGCAACGCGGCGGGTCTGCAGCAGGCCGCCGGCCGGATCGCCTCGTTGCGCGAGGACTTCTGGAAAAACGTCCGCGTCGTCGGCAGCAACGAAGAGTTCAACCAGTCGCTCGAAAAAGCCGGGCGGGTGGCGGACTTCTTCGAGCTGGCCGAGCTGATGTGCATTGACGCCCTGCAGCGCAACGAATCCTGCGGCGGGCATTTCCGCGAGGAATATCAGACGCCGGAAGGCGAAGCCTTGCGCGACGACGCCAACTATTGCTACGTCGCCGCCTGGGGTTTCCAGGGCGAAGGCCGCGCGCCCGTCCTCAACAAGGAACCCTTGACGTTCAATTACGTCAAGCCCTCGCAACGGAGCTATAAGTAAGATGAACCTCGTCCTTCACGTCTGGCGGCAAAAGAACACCCGAGACCGCGGGCGCATGGTGCGCTACGAAGTGCCCGGCGTGGACCAGCACATGTCGTTCCTGGAAATGCTCGACGTGCTGAACGAACGCCTGATCGAAAAAGGCGAAGACCCCATCGCCTTCGATCACGATTGCCGCGAAGGCATCTGTGGCATGTGCGGCATGATGATCAACGGCAAGGCCCACGGCGGCTTCAAGGGCACCACCGTTTGCCAGCTGCATATGCGCCATTTCAAGGACGGCGACGAGCTGTACCTGGAACCCTGGCGCGCCGCGGCGTTTCCCGTGGTGAAAGACCTGGCGGTGAACCGCTCCGCGTTCGACCGCATCATTGCCGCCGGTGGCTTTATCTCGGTGCCCGCGGGTAGCGCGCAAGAGGCCAACACGGTTCGCGTAGCCAAAGAGGATGCAGACCTGGCCATGGACGCGGCCGCCTGCATCGGGTGCGGCGCGTGCGTCGCGGCTTGCCCCAACGCCGCCGCGGCACTATTCGTTGGCGCCAAAATTTCGCACCTTGCGCACCTCCCGCAGGGCCAGCCGGAGCGCGATCGACGTGCCTTGGCTATGGTCCGCCAGATGAATCAGGAAGGCTTCGCCAACTGCGGCAACATCGGCGAATGCGAAGCGGCTTGCCCCAAACAGATCAAGCTCGAAGTCATTGCGCAGACCAACGCCGACTTCATCAAAGCTTCCATCACGGAACGCCCCGAATCCGCCTCGGGCGGCGTGGGCTAACGCGCCCGCATTTCCCAGCGCTTTTGAGTTAGAATCTGGCTCTCTTTTTTCACCAGGGCATCCCTCTCGTCGCCCGAAGGAGCGTCACGTGCCTCGATTCGCCCGGCGTTTCGCAGCGTGTTTGTGTCTTTGCAGCGCTTTTCTGGCGTATTTCTCACTCAGCGCACCCGCCAGAGGCGATGACATCTCCGAGCGCGCCCGCAAACTGCATTTCTCGACCATCGTCCTGGACACCCACGACGACACCACGCAGCGTCTTTTCTCCAAAGACTTCGACGTGGCCAAGCGCAACGCGGACGGCAGCATTGATATCCCGCGCATGCGCGAAGGCGGCATGAACGCCATCTTCTTTTCCATCTGGATCGACGGCCGCACCATGGGGCCGCCGGCCGTGCAAAAAGCGCTGGATCAGATCGACGCGGTCCACGAAATGGTGCGCAAGAATGCCAAGGATTTGGTTTTCTGCACCACCGCCGAACAGGTTCGCCAGGCGCACCACAACGGCAAGATCGCAGTCCTGATGGGCGTCGAAGGCGGCCACATGATCGGCAACGATATCCGTATCGTGCGCATCTTTGGCGACCTGGGCGTGCGCTACATGACGCTCTCGCACTTTTACGCGACGGAATGGTCGGATTCCTCCACCGACAAACCGCAGCACAACGGGCTCACCGACTACGGCAAGGAAATCGTCCGGGAAATGAACAAGCAGGGAATCATGGTGGACATCTCGCATGTCGCGGACAAAACATTCTACGACGCGCTTGAGGTCAGCAAAGCGCCGCTCATCGCGTCGCACTCCTCCTGCCGCGCGATCTGCAATCACCCGCGCGACATGACCGACGACATGATCAAGGCACTGGCGGCCAAGGGCGGAGTCATCCAGATCAACTACGAGAAAAGCTTCATCGACCAGGGCTACAAAGACGCACAGGACAAGCTCTCCGGCGGTGTGGTGAAGATGTTCGACGACTTGAAGAAGCAGTGCGGCGACAACGAAGACTGCATTACGAAGAAGCTCACCGAAATGGAGAAGCAGGCCATCGCCGAGGGCAAGCTGCCGCACGTGACCTGGGAGAAAATCGTGGAGCATATTGACCACGTCGTGAAGCTTGTCGGCGCCGAGCACGTCGGCCTGGGCTCCGATTTCGACGGTGCCAACATGCCCGAAGGCATGGAAGACGCATCGAAACTTCCCAAGATCACCGAGGCCCTGATGCGCAAAGGCTATTCGGATACCGATATCAAAAACATCCTTGGCGGCAATCTGCTGCGGGTAATGGAACAGAACGAAAAGGTCGCGCGCCAGCTCCAGGCGCAGTGACTCTTTGCCTTCGCAATCCTCATGACTCTGGCGTCATTTCGAACCGAGCGCAGCACAGCGAGGAATCTGCTCTTCCTCCTCCTTTTGGGAGGTTTTCTGGTGGCAAGGCCGGTAGCGGGCGATGATGTTTCGGAACGCGCCAAAAAACTGCACTTCTCCTCGATCGTCGTGGACACCCACGACGACACCACGCAGCGGCTCCTCGACCCGAGGTTCGATCTCGGCGTTCGCCAGCCCGATGGCAGCATAGACATTCCCCGCATGAAGGAAGGCGGCCTGGACGCAATCTTTTTCTCGGTCTGGCTTCCCAGCCGGGTCACCGGGCCGGTCGCCGTGCAGAAAGCCATGGACCAGATTGATGCGGTGCGCGAGCAGGTACGCAGGCATCCGCGCGACCTGATGCTGGCCACCACCGCCGAAGAAATCCGCCAGGCGCGCAATGACGGCAAGATCGCCGCGCTGCTGGGTGTCGAAGGCGGCCACATGATCGCCAGCGACTTGGCTGTTCTGCGCCTCTATGCCGCGTTGGGCGTCCGTTACATGACGCTGACCCACAGCGGAAACGTGGAATGGGCCGATTCCTCCACAGACAAGCCCGTTCACAATGGCCTGAGCGATTTTGGCAAGGACGTTATCCGCGAGATGAATCGCCTCGGAGTGATCGTGGACATCTCCCACGTCTCGGACAAGACCTTCTACGACGTTCTCGCCGTCAGCAAGGCGCCGGTTTTTGCTTCCCATTCGTCGTGCCGCGCCCTTTGCGATGCTCCGCGCAACATGACCGACCAGATGATGAAAGACCTGGCCGCCAGGGGTGGCATTGTTCAGATCAATTATCACGTGGGATTCCTGAGTCAGGAATTCCGCAACGCCGAAAAAAAAGACCCCAAGATCAACGAAGCGATCGCCGCCGAGGTGAAGCGCCGCTGCGGCGAAGACGCCAACGAAGGCTGCATGCTCATCGAAGGCGACAAGGTCACGCGCGAAGCGGTAGGCAAGGGTCTGCTGCCGCGCGTGGACTACGCCAAGATTATCGAGCATATCGACCATGCCGTGCGGGTCGCCGGCGTGGACCACGTTGGCCTGGGCTCCGATTTCGATGGCGCCAATATGCCTTACGGCATGGAAGACGTCGCCATGCTCCCGAAAATCACCGAAGCCTTGCTGCGCAAAGGCTATTCCGAAGGTGACGTCCGCAAGATTCTGGGCGAAAATACGTTGCGCCTGATGAGCGACGTGGAACGTGCCAGCAGGCAATTGCAGTCCGGGAAATAGCACAAATCCGCAAGACGGAGACCGAGGATGCGTATCGAGAGTGCGAAGTTGCGTCAATTGCTATCGGTTGTGGCCGCGGCCGCATTTCTTTTGGGGGGCTGCAATGCAAAGGAACAGCCCGCGCCGGAAACCAGCAAGCCCGCGGAAGCTGCCGCGCCGCCCGCCGCCACGCCAGACACGCCGGACGCTTCGATGGCCATGCAGGCCAAGCCGGCTACCACGCAGTCCGGCGCCGCAAAGCCCACCACCGCCGCTGCGTCGAAGGATTACACCAAAGAACTCCTCACCCCGGCCAAGTGGAAAGAAAAGGCTCCTGAAACCTACAAGGTCAAGTTCGACACCACCCGCGGCGAGTTTACACTCACCGTCACCCGTGCCCTTGCGCCGCTCGGTGCCGACCGCTTCTACAACCTGGTGAAGCACCACTTCTATGACGGCGCCGCATTCTTTCGCGTTGTGCCCAATTTCGTTGTGCAGTTCGGCATCAGCGGAACGCCTTCGGTTTCCGCCGCCTGGAAGCACACCGAGCTGAAAGACGATCCGGTCAAGGGCAGCAACAAGAAGGGAACCATTACCTTCGCCACCGCCGGTCCCAACACTCGCACCACCCAGGTCTTCATCAACTTGAAAGACAACGAGCGCCTGAACGGCATGGGCTTCGCGCCTTTCGGCACCGTGGATGGCACGGGGATGAACGTGGTCGAAATGATGTACGAAGGCTATGGAGACGACGCCGGCCCCGATCAGGACCAGATCGAAAAGCAGGGCACGCCGTATCTGAAGAAGGGCTGGCCCAAGCTCGATTACATCAAGTCCGCCACGCTCGTTCCATAGCGACGCGCCAGACCGTAATTGCCCAGTCGAATGAGCACGCCACCAGAGCCGTTTCCACAGCGCGCGCCGCTGGCGCCCTCCGTGTACGTGCTCGCGGCGCTGGCCGTGCTCTTTCATTTCGTTTTCAATCGCCAGTACGGCTATTTCCGCGATGAGCTGTACTACGCTGCGTGCGGCGAACATCCCGCCTGGGGCTACGTCGATCACGCTCCGTTGGTGGCCTGGGCCTCCTGGATCAGTCGCCATCTCTTTGGCGATTCGCTCGCCGCGCTGCGTCTCCTGCCTGCGCTTTCCGCCGCGCCCAAGGTCTTGCTCGCCGGATGGCTGGCCCGCGAAACGGGCGGAGCGCGGTTTGCACAATTCTTCGCCGCGCTGCTCGTTGCTCTAGCACCGATCTATCTCACCTTCGACAATTTTCTTTCCATGAACGCCTTCGAACCGGTGATTTGGACGGCGTGCGCCTGTATCGTCGCGCGCATCCTCAATGGCGGCAGTCCGCGGCTCTGGCTCCTTTTTGGACTTGTCTCCGGCGTCGGCCTGCTCAACAAGCACTCGATGCTCTTCTACGGCTCCGGAATCGCCGCCGGATTGCTCCTAACGTCGGCGCGCAAGCAGCTCGGGCGTCCGGAAATCTGGGCGGGGCTGCTCATCGCGTTTGTCCTCTTCCTTCCAAATCTGCTCTACGAAGTGCACAACGGCTATCCCACCATCGCTTTGCTGAACACCGTGATTGGCACCAAATACACCACGGTCTCCCCGCTGGCATACATCGGAGAGCAGTTTTTGCTGGTCAATCCGCTGGCCGCGCCGGTGTGGCTCGCCGGACTGTACTTTCTTTTGTTTGATCGCGTTGGTCGCAAATACGCGGTGCTCGGCATCGCGTATCTGGTTGTCCTTGCCGAGATGATCCTGATGCACGGCAAGATCTATTACCTTGCGCCCGCCTACATTGTGCTTCTCGCCGCGGGCGCCGTGTTCTGCGAACGCTTGGCTTTCCTTCGTGCGCCGGCCTGGCTCAAGCCCGTGGTCATCGCGCCGCTGCTCGTCAGCGCCGCGGTTGCCGCGCCCCTGGCCGTTCCGATTCTTCCCGTTGCGACCGCCGCCAGGTACTGCGCCTTCTTCGGTGTTCAGGACGTGAAAGTCGAAAACGTTCCGCTCAATTCACTTCCGCAGCTTTTCGGCGACATGTTCGGCTGGCAGGAGCAGGTGCAAGCTGTGGCCCGCGCTTTTGGCTCGCTTCCGCCCGAGGATCGGTCCCGAGCCACTCTGCTTGCCTACAACTACGGCGAGGCCGGCGCCATCGACTATTTTGGCGGGCACCACGGCTTGCCGAAGGCCATCAGCGGACATAACCAGTACGGCGCGTGGGGGCCGCGGGGAGCGACCGGAGACCTGGTCATCGCCATCGGTTTCCCGAAAGAACGCCTTGATCGCGCCTTCGGCGATGTCCGGGCATTCGAAACGATCAGCCCGGCCTGGGCGCTCCCGGAAGAGTCGGGACTGACCATCTACATCTGCCGTCAGCCGCGCAAGAACCTTTCGGCCTCCTGGGGCGAATGGACCTACCTGGATTGAGCCCAAGCCTCGCCGTATGCAAAACTCCGCTGCATCTCATCCAAAAGTCCGATGCAAGCTCGGGTTGACACCACCACCCTTCGCGCGTACCCTCGACTTCTACATGTCCATGTGCTGCCAGACCGTGTGTTGTTGCTGCGACTGCTGTATGTGTCGCCAACAATCCATTTCTGGCCCAAGGTTGCCGCGGAACTAGACTAGCTCTAGCCAAAGATTTCCAAAGCCCACGTGCCAGAACCAACTGGCCACGTGGGCTTTTTGTTTTTGTGGCCACGCTGCACAAGAGGGAACCGGAAGATGTCCGAAGTCAAGGAAAGCAAAGCCCAGCGCGTCGAGCGACTGAAACGCGAGAAGCTCGCGTGGGACCATCTCGACGAGATTCGCGCCTTCGCAAAGGCCGGACGCGATGCCGTTCCGCCGGAGTGGCTCGGCACCTATTTCCGGTCGTGGGGAATTTATACGCAAGGCGACGGCGCCGGAGTGGTGGGCGGCAAGAACGGCGAAGGCAACGCCACCGAGTTCTTCATGGTGCGCATCCGCATTCCCAACGGCTTTCTTTCGAGCCAACAGGTCCGCGTCATCGCCGGACTTTCCGAAGACTACGGTCGCGGCGTAGCCGACATCACCGTCCGCCAGAATGTACAGCTGCACTGGGTCACCATCCAGAACATTCCCGACCTGATCGAAAAGCTGCAAGCGGCCGGCCTGACCACCACCGGTGCGTGCGGTGATGTGGTCCGCAACGTCACTGGCTGCCCGGTAGCCGGTCTTTCCTCCGAGGAGCACTTCGACGCCTCGCCTTACGCCCTGGCCGTGGACCGCGCCCTTGGCGGCAACCGCGAATTCTACAATCTGCCGCGCAAGTTCAAGATGACCGTCACCGGCTGCCGCTCCTGGTGCAGCTATCCCGAAATCAACGACGTCGCCTTCACCGCCACGCGCCGCGCGCGGAATGGCGCGGTCGAAAACGGATTCTCGATCCGCATCGGCGGCGGTCTTTCCACCGAGCCGCACATCGCACGCAAGCTTGACGCTTTCGTGAAACTGGAACAGGTGGTGGACGTGGCGCGCGGGGTGGCGGAAATCTTCCGCGCCAGCGAAGTGCTCCGCCAGAGCCGGGAAGCCGCCCGCCTCAAGTACCTGTTCCTGAAGCACGGCTGGACGGCGGAAAGCTTTTTGGCCGAGCTGCAGCGCGTCATCGGTTTCCCGCTCGATCCCGCCGCGCCGGAAGAGGTTCCGTCCGACGTCCACCGCGATCACACCGGCATCCATCGCCAGCGGCAGCCTGGACTCGTTTTTGTCGGCGCTTCGGTTCTGCGTGGCCGAATCACGCCGCAGCAGCTTCGCCGCGCCGCCGAGCTCGCGGAAAAATATGGCGACGGCAGCCTGCGCGCCACGGTGCAGCAGAACCTGCTCCTTGCCAACATCCGCGAAGAGCACGCCGTCACCGTCGCCGACGAACTCACGCTGGCCGGATTGCCGGTCAAGACCGCCGCCTTCGCGCGCGGCACGGTCGCCTGCACCGGCTCGGAATTCTGCAAGCTGGCACTGACCGAAACCAAAGGTTTTGCCCGCTGGCTTTCCACCGAACTCGACGAACGTATCCCCGGTTTCGACCAGCAGATCAAACTGCACATTACCGGGTGCCCCAACAGTTGCGGCCAGCACTGGATCGCAGACATCGGCATCGAAGGCAAGAAAATCAAGTCCGGCGGCAAGCTTGTGGATGCTTACTACTTCTGCGTCGGCGGCAGCGTCGGTCCGTTTTCCGCCATTGCCCGCCCCGTCGGCTACCGTTGCGCCGCCACCGACGTCCCGGACGCCATCGAGCGCCTGGTCGTCAACTTTCAGAGAAATCGCGCCGCCGCCGAGTCGTTCCGCGAATTTCTGGCCCGCAACGGCAACGAAGAATTGCGCGCCATCCTGGCCGGCCAGCTGGTGGCCGCCGTCGAACGCGATCTTCCGGCCGGGCGGACGCCCGCGAGCGTGGAGGGCTGAACATGAGTTTGTTTCCGATGTTCGTGAAACTCGAAGGCAAATTGGTTGTTCTTGTCGGCGGCGGGGAAATCGCCGCGGGCAAGCTGGAAGGCCTGCTGCGGGCCGAAGCCCGCGTTCGGATCATCGCGCCGGAAGTGCTCCCTTCGTTCGTGGAGCCGATCCGTGCCCGCCGCGTCGAATGGATTGCGCGAAAGTTTCAGGCCGGCGACCTCGAAGGCGCCACGCTGGCCATCGCTGCGACCTCCGCGCCCGGTGTGAATGCCGCGGTGTACCGCGAAGCCGAATCTCGCGGCATCCTCTGCAACGCCGTGGACGACATCGAAAACTGCCATTTTTACTACGGTTCCATCGTGCAGCGCGGCGACCTGCAGATTGCCATCTCCACCAACGGCAAGAGTCCGGCCCTGGCCCAGCGCTTGCGCCAGGAACTCGAACAGCAGTTTGGTCCCGAGTACGAAGTCTGGCTCGAATGGCTCGGCGCCGCGCGAGAGCTTCTGCGCGCCGCGGAAAACGGCACCGAAGGCAGCAAGCAGGTGCTGCACCACCTCGCCAGCCGCCCGATGTTCGAGCAGTTCGTGAAGGAATCCAGGAAGCCGCCTTCCCGGCAAGGTGTCGCGTGAGCGGCACGGTCTATCTCGTCGGAGCGGGTCCCGGTGATCCGGAATTGCTCACACGCAAGGCCGCGCGCCTGCTCGCGCAATGTGACGTTGTGCTTTTCGACTCCCTGGTCAGCGAAGAAGTTCTGGCGCTCGTCTCGCCGTGCGCGCTGCGCGTGGACGTCGGCAAGCGCGCCGGCAAGAAGCTGCTTACCCAGGACGAGATCAACGGCCTGCTCGTGGACTACGCGCAGCGCTATGCCGTCATCGTTCGTCTGAAGGGCGGCGACCCCTTGCTCTTCGGCCACGCCGGGGAGGAAATGGACGCGCTCCGCGCCGCCGGTGTGACGTTTGAAATTGTCCCTGGAATTACCGCCGCGTTTGGAGCCGCCGCCGGCGCCGGGCTCACGCTGACTGACCGTCGCGTGGCCTCGCAAGTCCTGTTTACGACGTTTTCGCGCGGCGAAACAGGGAACTGGCTCAACTGGGCCGCTGTCACGCCCGAAACCACCATCGCCGTTTACATGCCCGGAACGAACTACGGCGAGGTGTCCGCGCGCCTTGTCGAAAACGGCCTCGCCCCGGAAACGCCGTGCGTCGTTGTCTCGCACGCCACGCGCGCCGCGCAGCAGCTGCGCTGGACCAGCCTGGCGGCACTCGGCGCCGAGTCCCGGCTGCCCGCGCCTGCCATTCTCATCGTCGGCCAGGTCGCCAGGCGCGCCGGACAGGAACTGCACGCCGGCATCACTTCGGAAATTTTCTCCGCGCAGGCACCGCTTATCGCGCCGCTGCGCAAGGGAGACACTTTGCAGTAACGCCTCAGGGCGAAAAGGAGCAACACCATGAGTGAATCCACGCAAGTGCCGGCCGTCGCAGCCAAGCGCGGCTGGTCTATCGACACCTGGGCCGTGCTGCTGGCATTCGTGCTGGCCGCTTTGGTCCGCGCTGGTGTTTTCAAACACATTCCGTGGTGAAGCGGGCCACGTTCGGTTGGTGATCGGCAGGTCGTACTCAAGCAAAGGGTCACGCACGATGCGCAGTCCCGGCCAGGTCGCAGCAGTCTCCGGGGACTCGCGCCAATCTCTCTCGAGGTGACGTATGGCGGACGCAGCAGTTGCTCTACCTCAGGTTCAGCCGGCCAATCCGGCGATTCGCTTTTTGAAGTTGTTGCCCGGCATCGCTCTGCTCGCGGCCATCGGTTACGCCGGCAAGCTGCTCGAGGTCAACGTGGGCGCGTACGCCAAAGCCCACCACTGGACATTCCCCAATATCGAATACGTTCTGTGGGCCATCCTGATCGGACTGGTCATTTCCAACACTGTCGGCGTTCCGCAGGTCTTCCGAGCCGGTGTGGAGACGTACGAATTCTGGCTCAAGGCTGGGATCGTGCTCCTCGGCGCGCGCTTTTTGCTGGGCGATGTGCTGAAGCTCGGCGGCACCAGCCTTCTTCTGGTGGGCATAGAAATCGCGGGCGCCATCGCGTTCATGACCTTTCTCGGCCGCGCCTTCGGCCTTAAGCCCAAGCTGACTTCGCTTCTCGCGGTCGGCTCCGCGGTTTGCGGGGTCAGCGCTATTATCGCCACCAAGGGCGCGATTGATGCCGACGACGAAGACTCTTCCTTCGCCATCGCGGCCATTCTCGCACTTGGCGCTCTGGCTCTCTTCACCTTCCCGGTGATTGGCCACGCCTTGCACCTCACCGACCACGCCTATGGCGTGTGGTCCGGCCTGGCCGTGGACAACACCGCTGAAGCCGCGGCTGCCGGCGCGCTGTATTCCGACGCGGCGGGCAAACTCGCGGTCCTCACGAAGACCACGCGCAACGCGCTGATCGGCTTTGTGGTGCTCGCCTATGCCTTCTACTGGGCCAGCCGCGGGCAGGCGCAGGCCGTCGGCAACAAGGCCGCTTTCCTCTGGCAGAAATTCCCCAAGTTCGTCCTGGGCTTTCTGCTGATTTCGGCTCTGGCCACCGCGGCCTTCTTCAACAAGGAACAGCTCGGGGCGCTCGCGAACCTTTCCCGCTGGGCGTTTCTGCTGACGTTTGCCGGTGTTGGCCTCCGCACGAATTTTCGTGAACTCTCCAAGCAGGGCCTGAAGCCCTTTGCGGTCGGCGCCATCGGCGAAGTCGTCATCGCCGCCTTTACCCTGGGCCTGGTCATCGCCGCACAGCGCCTGTTCCGCTGGTAGGGAAAGCCCGTTGTATTCTGCCGCCGGGCACGCGCCAACGGCCCGGCCGGCCGCAGTTTCGCGCTATACTCCCTGCAAGCGAGTGGACCATCGTTTTTCGAAGTGGGGACTCTATGCTTACTGCGCGACTCTGGCGAGCTGCCGCGCTGCTCCTGATTGCTGCCGCTTGCGGCGCGTCTGCGGCGTGTGGCCAGCTTTTCAGCATCCCGCAACCTAGCAGCAAGTTCGGCATGGGCACCGCTCTCGATGCCATCCAGTCGTCCCGCATTGACAGCAATTTCTTCCTGATCAACGGCCGCAACAGCGCCACCGCCACGCCCCTGCAGGCGCCCAGTGGTTCGGTTTCGCAGCTCGATCTCAAGGCTCCCGGCAAAGCCCGCCGCGAATACGAAAAGGGTTACCAGCTCCTGATGAAAAAGGACCTGGCTCCCGCGATCGAGCATCTCAGCAAGTCCGTGCAGATCTATCCGAGCTTCGTCTCCGCCCACAACGCCCTGGGCACGGCCTATCTAAACGAAAGCCAGAACGAGTTGGCGCGCGGCGAATTCGCTAAGGCCGTCGCGCTCGATAGCCATCTGCCGAATTCCTATCTCAATCTCGCTTGCGCGCAGCTTGCCCTGCAGCAATACCCCGACGCCGAGAAGTCCCTGCAATCCGCCGCCGCGATTGCTCCGCTCGATCCGCAGCTGATTCAGGCGCGCAGCTATGCCGAATTCATGAACCACGATTACGCCGCCGTCATCGCGGACGCCCACTCCGTGCACAGCCGCAAGCATGACGGCTCGGCCATCGTGCACTATTTCGCGGCAGGCGCGCTCGAAGCCCAGAATCGCCTGCCCGAGGCGCAACAAGAGATGGAAACGTTTCTCGCGGAGGATCCCAAAGCCGCCGCCATTCCCGAATATCGCCGGCTTCTCGATCAGATCAAAGCCGACCAGGCTGCCCAGGCCAAGGCGGCGCGTCGTCTCGGCCCGGCCGTAATGATTTCGCCAGCCGGTCCGACCGCGGAGCAAGCATCTGCGCGCGCGCAGGAGCTCTTCCAAATTAAAAAAGAGCAACTGCAGATCGCCGAAGCCGAATCCAGCCCTGACCCCGGCTGCGCGGCGTGCGGCCCCGGCGCTGGCCCTGCACCGCTTGCCTCGGTGCGCATTCCCGCCACTGCCTCGCGCCCCTCCGCGCGTTCCGGCGATGCACCCGCACTGCGCATCGCGGTGGACGAAGTGCAGATGCTCTTCGCCGTCTCCGATCACGGCAAGTCCGTCACCGGACTCACTGCTGCTGAAATCGCCGTTCTCGACAACGGCAAGCCGCCTCAGGCAGTTCTCGATTTCCGCAACGAATCCGCTCTCCCGCTGCGCCTCGGCCTCATCATTGATACCAGCAGCTCCATCACCGGGCGCTTCGCCTTTGAGCAGGCCGCTGCCGCCAAATTTCTGAAGGCCGTGCTTACCGGCAAGGACGACCTGGCCTTCGTCGTCGGCGTCAACAACTCGGTCCTCGTCGTGCAGGATTTCACCGCAGACCAGGCCGCTGCCTCACATGCCATCTCGCAGCTTGCCCCCGGCGGCGGCACTTGTTTGTGGGACGCCGTCGGCTTCGCCGCGGAAAAGCTGGCCCGTCGTCAGGAGAGTCAGCCCGTCGCCCGCATGCTCGTGATCATCAGCGACGGTAAGGACAATTCCAGCAAATCCACGCTCAAGCAGGCGATTGCCCGCGCACAGCAAGGCGAAGTCGCTGTTTACACCGTCAGCACCGGCGAAGGCGCTTTGGAATCCGCGGGCGATCTGGTCGGCGACCGCGCGCTTAAGACGCTTTCCGACTTCACCGGTGCCTCCGCCTTCCAGCCCGGTTCGCTCCATGGCCTCACCGCTAGCCTCGCTGACCTCCAACAGCTCATTCGCGGCCGCTATCTCATCTCCTACAAGCCCGCTGCGTTTACCCTCGACGGCCAGTATCGTTCCGTCACCGTTCAGGCCGAAAGGGAAGGCCGCAAGCTCACCGTGCTCGCGCGCAAGGGCTACTATGCCTCCTCGGACGCCGCCTCCCCGTCCGATCCGCAATAGTCGCCGCAGCGCCTGCAGTTGGGCAATGCCGCCTCGCCTTTTTGTGCCGGGCGAGCACCTGTAATACACTCTAGGCCCGATGAGCGAGCAAGCCGCGATGATTGGCCGCACCATCTCCCATTACAGCGTGGTCGAAAAGCTTGGCGGCGGCGGTATGGGTGTCGTGTTCAAGGCCAAAGACAACCGCCTGGGGCGCAACGTTGCCCTGAAATTTCTGCCCGACGACATTTCCAGCGACTCCCAGGCGATCGAACGCTTTCGCCGCGAAGCCCGCGCCGCTTCCTCGCTCAATCATCCGAACATCTGCACCGTTTATGACATCGGCGAGCTTGAAGAACGCCCTTTCATCGCCATGGAGTTGTTGGAAGGCCAGACCCTGAAGCATCGCATTGCCGGAAGGCCGGTCGGCGTTTCCGAACTCCTTGAAATCGCCATCCAGATTGCCGACGGCCTGGAAGCGGCCCACGCCAAGGGCATCGTGCACCGGGACATCAAGCCCGCCAACATCTTCCTCGTCAGCCGCGGGTCGGTGAAAATTCTGGATTTCGGCCTGGCCAAGCTTGCTTCCTCCTTGCGCGCGGCCGGAGAAACCGTCGCGGAAACCTCCCTGCACACTCATGCCGACCGGCCGGAGTTGCTGACCAGCCCCGGCAGTTCGCTCGGAACCGTCATGTACATGTCGCCGGAGCAGGCTCGCGGCGAGGAACTCGACCTGCGCTCCGACCTGTTTTCCCTCGGCGTTGTTCTCTACGAAATGGCCACCGGAACCGTGGCTTTCTCCGGCGCAACGATGGCCCTCATCTTTGACGGCATCATGCACGCCGAGCCTGCCCCGGCCACTTCGCTGAATCCCCGCCTCCCGCTGGCCATAGACAACATTCTGAGCAAGGCGCTCGAGAAAGACGCGGACCTCCGCTACCAGACCGCCGCGGAACTTCGCGCCGACCTCAAACGCCTGAAGCGCGACCTGGAAGCCGGCAAGCGCGGCGCCCCGGAAAAGACCGATTCCGGCCGCGTCTCCTCTGCCTCCGCCGCTCCGCTGCGAAAATCCGTCGCGGTCCTCTACTTTGAGAACCAAGGCGGCGGCAAGGAAGACGAATACTTTCGCGACGGCATGACCGAAGACATCATCACCGAGCTCTCGAAAATCGCGCAGTTGCAGGTCTTTCCCCGGTCCGAGATGCTGGCATTCCGCGATAAAGCCATCAGCGCTCCGAACGTCGGGCAGCAGCTCGGCGCCACGTTTGTGCTGGAAGGTTCCATTCGCCGCGCCGGCAACCGCCTGCGCATTACCGCGCAACTGGTGGAAGGCGCCACCCGGCATTCCGTGTGGGCCGAGCGTTATGACCGCCAGATCGAGGATGTCTTTGCCATTCAGGATGAGATCGCGCGCAGCATCGCCCTGGCCTTGCGCATCACCTTGACTCCGCAGGAAGAGAAAATCATCGGCATCAAGCCGACCGGCAACACCCAGGCCTACGATTTTTATTTGCGCGGCAGGAGCTACACCCGCCGGGAAAACACCGATTACGCCCTCCAGATGTTTGAGCAGGCTATCAAACTGGACCGCAACTTCGCCCTGGCCTACGCCGGCATCGCTCATCTCTGCGGCCTGATTTACGAACTCCGCGAACAGAGCCCGGCGTGGATTGAGCGCGGTATCACTGCCTGCGACCGCGCCATGGCCCTGGCTCCCGAACTTCCCGAAGTCATGGTCGCCCGCGCCCGCCTCTTCTACGCGCAGAGAAAATTCGATGAGGCCGAATTGATGGCCCAGCGCGCCATCGAACGCAAACACGATTGCGACGGTTCCTGGAACATTTTGGGCCGCGCGCTCATATCGCAGGGGAAATACCTCGAGGGCGCCAACCTGACGGAACAAGCCGTGGAAGCCAACGGCGACGACTACAACACCTACATCCCCTTCGGCGTCTGCCTCGAGAATATCGGGCGTCTCGAGGAGGGCCTCAAGCTCCGCGAGCGCATGAACGTCGTTTTGCGCAAGCAACTGGAAACGGTGCCCGAAGATGTGCGCGCCCGCATCCTGCTGGCCAGCAATCTCGCCAACGCCGGCCAAGCCGAAGAAGCCATTCGTCACCTGGAGACGGCCGTGGCTCTGCGCCCCAACGACGGCAACACGCTCTACAACGCCGCCTGTACCTACGGCTGCCTCAAGATGCGTCCGGAAGCGCTCGATACCCTCAAGCGCGCGATTGCCGCCGGCTACGGAAACCAGAATTGGGCCGCTCGCGATCCGGACCTGAATTGCCTGCATGACAACGACGAATTCCGCCTTATCGTCGGGCTTGGCAGCCTGTCGGCTCCGTAGTCATCCCGCTCTTGCGGCAAGCGCCGCCGGGCATTTGACTGCCTTCCCCAAGCTCAATAACATTCTTTCTTCATGATCAACGAGACGATCCTTCACTACCGCATCCTCGAACGGCTCGGCGGCGGTGGAATGGGTGTGGTTTACAAGGCACAGGACACGCGTCTCGACCGCTTCGTCGCCCTCAAATTTCTTCCCGACGATCTGGCCCGCGACCCGCATGCCCTCGAGCGTTTCCGCCGCGAAGCCAAGGCTGCCTCCGCTCTCAACCATCCGAACATCTGCACCATCTACGACATCGGCGAAGACCACGGCCGGGCCTTTATCGCCATGGAGTTTCTGGAGGGCGCCACCCTCAAACAGAAAATCGCCGGCCGGCCGCTGGAGATCGAGACCCTGCTCTCGCTCGGCATAGAAATCGCCGATGGCCTTGCCGCCGCCCACGCCAAGGGCATCGTCCACCGCGACATCAAGCCCGCGAATATTTTCGTCACCAGCCTCGGCCACGCCAAGATTCTCGATTTCGGTCTGGCCAAGGTTTCCGGCGACGACGCGTCGTCCGATAACCTCATGACCCGTACCGTGGATTCGGCGCACCTCACCAGTCCCGGCTCCACGCTCGGGACCGTCGCCTACATGTCCCCGGAACAGGCCCGCGCCAGGGATCTCGACGCCCGCAGCGATCTCTTTTCCTTCGGCGCCGTGCTCTATGAGATGGCCACAGGCGCCCTGGCCTTCCATGGCGAAAGCACCGCGGACACCTTCAAGGCCATCCTCGACCTAACCCCTCCTCCGCCGGTTCGCCTGAACCCCTCGCTGCCCGCTGGCCTCGAGCCGATTCTGCACAAGGCTATGGAGAAGGACCGCAACTTGCGCTACCAGAGCGCCGCGGACTTGCGCGCGGATCTGGGGCGCCTCAAGCGCGATCTCGATTCCGGCCGCCCATCGAGCGGCGCAATACCCGCATCGTCCCTTTCGCCATCGCTTCCTGCCGCGCCTCAGGCCAGCGGCTCTTCCGCCGCGGCGATTTCTTCTGCGCAAAGCGTTGCGCCGGCCGCGCCGCGCAAATATGGGCTCTTCGCCATTGCCGCGCTGCTCCTGCTCGCCCTTGTTGTTGCCGGGTCTTTCTTCCTGCGCGGAAGATCGGAAGCGCAGAAAATCTCCTCCATCGCCGTCATGCCCTTCGTCAACGCCACCTCTGACCCCAACAACGAGTATCTAAGCGACGGCCTGACCGAAAGCCTCATCGGCACACTCTCGCAATTGCCGGACACCAAGGTGATGGCCCGCAGCAGCGTCTTTCGTTTTAAGGGCAAGGACGAAGATCCGCAGAAAATCGGCGAAGCGCTGCAGGTCAGCGCGCTGCTTACCGGTCGTGTCACGCAGCGCGGCGACGTTATGATCGTCCAGGCCGATCTGGTCAGCGCGAAAGACGGTTCCGAGTTGTGGGGCTCTCGTTACGAACGCAAGCTCGCCGACATCACCCAGGTCCAGGCCGATATCACCCAGGACGTCTCCAGCCGCCTGCAGGTCAAATCGGCGGCCGCGCCCAACGAGAAGCGCCTCGGTGGCGCCGGCACCAACAATCCCGAGGCGTACCGCCTCTATCTGGAGGGCCGCCAGGAGTGGTATGGCCGCACCCAGGACGGCCTCCGCAAGAGTGTGGAACTGCTGCACCGGGCGATCGTGGCCGACCCCAGCTACGCCCTGGCGTATGCCGCTCTCGCCGATACCTACAATGTCTCCACGGGCTACGGCGTCATCATCCAGCCACGTCAGGCCTATGCTCTCGCCGAGGAAGCTTCACGCAAGGCCATCGAACTTGACGACTCGTTGTCTGAAGCACATAGCGCCCGCGCCGTAACGCTTACCAACGAAATGAAGTGGGAAGATGCTGAAGATGAATTCAAACGCGCCATCGCGCTCAATTCCAACAACGCCGCCGCGCACTATTTCTACGCCGCCATCTTGCTTACTCCGCTCAAGCGTTACGACCAGGCCCTGGATGAATATCGCAAGGCCCTCACGCTTGATCCCTTGTCGGGCATCCTCAACACCAACTACGCGGTAACCTTGTACGTCGCGGGACAAACCGCCGCGGCGCATGCGCAGATGGACAAGACCCTCGAGCGCGACCCCCATTTTGCCCCTGCCCATTACTACCTTTCGCAATTCAGTCTGGGGGAAGGGAACTACGCCAAGGCGGTGGATGAACTGCTGCTAATTCCGAGGGTATCCAAGCAGGCTGGGCGCGACCTTCCGGGTTATCTGAAGCTTGTCCAGGCCACAGACCAGGCGCCAACGCTGATCGCCCAGGTCTATGCCGCGCAAGGCGACCGCGAAAAGGCCTTTGAGTATCTGGAAAAAGCCTACCAGGAGCAGGATACGGAGCTTCCGGCTTGCATCCGTTTCCCGGTTTTCCGCTCGCTTTACGCGGACCCGCGCTGGTCCAATCTGCTCAAGCGCCTCAACCTCCCGCAATAGCGCGCCTTAGATTCCCAGCACCGTCACCAGTTCGCGCACCGATCCCGCGGACTTCTGCAGCGCCGCATCCTCGTCCGCCGTCAGCTTGATCTGCACGATCTCTTCCGCGCCCTTCGCGCCCAGTTTCACCGGCACGCCCACGAACAACCCCTTAATCCCGTATTCGCCTTCCAGGTATACCGCGCACGGCAGGATCTTCTTCTTGTCCTTCAGAATGGCTTCCGCCATCTCCACCGCGGCGGCCGAAGGCGCATAGTAGGCCGACCCCGTCTTCAGCAGGTTCACGATTTCCGCGCCGCCCTTGCGCGTGCGCTCCACGATTGCGTCAATCCGCTCCTTGGGCAGCAGGTCCGGCAGCGGAATGCCCGCCACGTTCGAATAGCGCGGCAGCGGCACCATGTCGTCGCCGTGCCCTCCCAGCACAAAAGAGTGCACGTTCTCGACGCTGACCTTGCACTCCATCGCCACAAACGCGCTCATGCGCGCCGAATCCAGCACCCCGGCCATGCCCAGCACGCGCTGCTTCGGAAAGCCGCTGACCTTGAACGCCGCCTGCGCCATCGCGTCCAGCGGGTTGGTCACAACGATGATGATGCAGTTGGGCGAGTGTTTCACGATCTGCTCGACCACTGCCTTCACCACGTCGTAGTTGGCCTTCAGCAAATCGTCGCGGCTCATGCCCGGCTTGCGCGGAAAACCCGCCGTAATCACCACGATGTCGCTGTTCGCCGTTCCGGAGTAGTCGCCGCTTGCCGTGGAAAGGCCCGCCGCGTGCGCGTCGCTCTTGGTGATCGGCGCCGACTCCAGCATGTCCAGCGCCTTGCCGGCCGGCGGTCCGTCCAGAATGTCCGTCAGCACCACGTCCGCCAACTCCAGGTCCACAATCCGCTGCGCCGTGGTCGATCCCACAAACCCGCCGCCGACGACCGTTACTTTCTTTCTGCTCATGTTCGTTCGCTCTCTCCCAAAATGATGAATCTTTATCCTGCCGCCGCCATGCCCTTCATGTTGTCGATAATCGCCGTGGCAAAGGCCGAAGTCCCCACCTTCGTCGCTCCCGGCATCATGCGTTCCAGGTCATAGGTAACCTTTTTCTGCTGGATCGTCCGCGCGATGCCGTCTTCAATCAGCCGTGCCGCTTCGTTCCAACCCAGGAACTCCAGCATCATCGCGCCGGAGAGCATCACCGACCCCGGATTGATCACGTCCTTGTCCGCATACTTGGGCGCGGTGCCGTGCGTCGCTTCGAATACGCCGTAGCCGTCGCCGATGTTCGAACCCGGCGCCATGCCCAACCCGCCCACCTGCGCCGCGCACGCATCCGAAAGGTAATCGCCGTTCAGGTTAGAAGTCGCCAGCACGCTGTACTCGTCCGGCCGCATCAGCACCTGCTGGAACACCGAGTCCGCGATGCGATCATTGATCAGCAGCTTCTGCTTCCACTGCCCGTTGCCGTGGCTGCCGTAAATCGCGTCAATCGTCTTCTTCACTTCGTCGTAGATCGCTTTCTTGAACGTCTCGGTCGCCTGCTCCAGTCCCGGTTCGATCAACGCCGCGTTTTGCTCCACCGTCAGCTGCGGGTTCTTATCCAGATTGTCCAGGATCCAGCTTTCCCGCTCCGTCACCGTCTGTCCGCGAAACTCCTGCTGCGCGAGTTCGTAGCCCCAGTCCCGGAACCCGCCTTCCGTGAACTTCTGGATGTTGCCCTTGTGCACCAGCGTCACCGACTTTCGCTTGTGCTTCAGCGCGTAGGCGATGGCCCGCTTGACCAGGCGCTTGGTTCCTGTCGGTGACATCGGCTTGATCGCGACCCCGGAGTCCCAGCGAATCTGCTTTTTGCCGTCCTTCAGCATCTCGTGGTTCAAGAACTCCAGCAGCTTCTTGGCTTCCGCGGAACCCGACTTCCATTCGATCCCGATGTACACGTCTTCCGTGTTTTCGCGGAAGATCATCACGTTCAGCTTTTCCGGGTGCCGTACCGGCGAAGGCACGCCGTCGAAATAGCGCACCGGCCGCTCGCAGGAGTAAAGATCCAGGATCTGGCGCAGCGCCACGTTCAGCGAACGGATTCCGCCGCCCACCGGCGTCGTCAACGGTCCCTTGATCGCCACGCGAAAATCGCGAATGGCTTCCACCGTATCGTTCGGCAGCCATTCCTTGAAGGTGTTGAACGCCTTCTCCCCGGCAAACACTTCGTACCAGGCGATCTTCCGCTTGCCGCCGTAGGCGTGCTCCACCGCTGCGTCAAATACCCGTTGCGACGCCTTCCAGATATCCCGCCCGGTCCCGTCGCCTTCGATGTAGGGAATGATGGGATTGTGCGGCACCTGCAATTCGCCGCCGCTGTAGTCGATCGGTGTCCCGTCGGCTGGAATGTTCTGGCCGTTGTAGCTGCTCTTCATCGCACCCAACCCCCAAGACGAAAACGAAACAAGCCGGCCCACGGCGCGTCGCACGGCGTCTGGCCGAATTTCAAACGATACCATAAGCCGTCGCAGCGCAAAAACGCCGCGGACCGCCGCCCGCTGGGCCTTGGCCTAACTGTGCGAGCGGTTAGTCCGTGCTCTCCCTGCGCTGCGCCGCGCTTTGCGTATAGTTTTTCCCGGAAGCGCGGCATCGTACTATGTAGCGAACCGTTGCGCGGCGAGTCGCTAGCGCCTTTCGGGAGGAGCAGCGGATTCACCCAAGGAGATTCTGCAATGATGCTCGATTGGAATGGCTACAAGGCAGAGCTGTCCACAAGGATCGGCGAGCTGTCCAAGCTGTCGCCCGACACGGTCAAGGGCTATCTCGCTCTGTCCGCAGCGAACGCCCAGACCACCAAGCTCGGAGAAAAGACGCGTCAACTCATCTCTCTCGCCGTCGCGGTTACCACCCGCTGCGATGGTTGCATCACCTTTCACACCGATGCCGCGCTCAATGCCGGCGCCAGCAAGGAAGAAATCAGCGAAGCCCTCGGCGTGGCCGTGGCCATGAATGCCGGCGCCGCCCTCGTCTATTCCACGCGCGTTCTGGACGCGGTCGAAGCCAAGACCAAGTAGCCGCGAGCAGGGAAGGGGCACCCCTCACGCGCCTCATGCCCAGTGCTGCCAGAAAGGGCCGGCCCCGCCCGGCCCAAGCACTCGAATCGCGCCCAGACCAGAGCTGCGTAGCGCAGGGCTCTCGTCCTGTGTTTTTCTCCTGTGCTACTCTCGCTCCCCATGGCCCATGCGCCCCGCCTGCCTGCGTGCGTCCTCGTTGACAACGTCCGCAGCATGTACAACGTCGGTGCCTTCTTCCGCGTCGCCGACGGCGTTGCCCTGCAAAAGCTCTACCTTTGCGGCATCACGGCTCACCCTCCAAAAAACGCCATCAGCAAAACCGCGCTTGGAGCCGAAACCGTCGTTGCCTGGGAACACCACGCCGACGCCGTCAGCGTCGCTGAACGCCTCCGCTGCGAAGGCTATGAACTCGCCGCTGTAGAAACCAGCCTCTACGCCACCGACCTCTACGACTGGCAGCCTGTATTCCCGGTCTGCATTTTGTTTGGCAATGAGGTGGAGGGCCTGAATACCAAGCTTCTCGAAATGGCCGGCACCCACGTCCGCATCCCGATGCTCGGGCAGAAAACCTCTCTCAACGTCGCCACCGCCGCCGGAGTCGTTTTGTACGAACTCCTCCGCAAATTCCGCCACTCATCCCAGGCAAGTCCGCGCGGTGCAGGAACTTAACCCTGCGCCTTCCTCCCGCGGCTTCGGCCATCTTTCGCGATCTCGTACTCGGGCATGCGCACGTCTTTCCCCGTGCCCATCCCCCCAAAAATAAAGGCGCGCTCCAACCACAAGCGCGCCTAAAGAATCCCGGGCCACAGCGGCAAACGTCGCGATCTCACGGGCTTTAGCCCCTGAAGTCCGTGCTCCTGAGCAACCTAGTCGTAATACTCCTGCCCCAGGTGCGTGATCAACTCTTCGCCCACCATCCAGCGCAGCGTGTTCTTCAGCTTCATGGACTGGATGAACAGGTCATGTTCGGGGTACAACTCCGGCCGCGTCATCGGCGACTTGAAATAGAAGCTCAGCCACTCCTGGATTCCGCGGAAGCCCGCGCGCTGCGCCAGGTCCAGAAACAGTACCAGGTCCAGCACGATCGGCGCCGCCAGGATCGAGTCCCGGCACAGGAAATCCACCTTGATCTGCATCGGGTAGTTCAGCCACCCGAAAATATCAATGTTGTCCCAGCCCTCTTTATTGTCGCCGCGCGGCGGGTAGTAGTTGATGCGCACCTTGTGGTGAATCTTTCCGTAAAGCTGCGGGTATAGCTGCGGCTGCAGAATGTATTCGAGCGCGCCCAGTTTCGATTCTTCCTTGGTCTTGAATGAGCCCGGATCGTCCAGCACTTCGCCGTCGCGGTTACCCAGGATGTTCGTCGAATACCAGCCTTCCAGGCCCAGCATGCGCGCTTTGAAGCCCGGCGCCAGAATCGTCTTCATCAGCGTCTGGCCGGTCTTGAAGTCCTTGCCGCAGATGGCGACATTGTGTTCCAGCGCCAGCTGCTGAATTGCCGGAATGTCCACCGTCAGGTTCGGCGCGCCGTTTGCGAAGGGGACTCCGCTGGTCACGCAGGCCCACGCGTACAGCATCGAGGGCGCAATGGCCGGATGGTTTTTCTTCATGCCTTCGATGAACTTCTCCGGCGTCGAGTGCACATCTTCCGGCTTGATGAACACTTCCGTCGAGCCGCACCAGCACGTCACCAGGCGGGAAACGCGATTGGTCTTGCGGAAAGTTTCGATGTCCGCTTTCAGCTGCAGCGCCAGCTCGTACTTGTTCTTGCCCTTCTTGACGTAGTCGCCGTCCAGCTTCTTCACGTATTCCTTGTCGAACGCCGCCTTCATGGGCTTGATCTTCGAAAGGAACGGCTTCACTTTGCCCAGGTCTTCCTTGCTCAGCACGCCCGCGTGTGCCGCCGCTTCGTAGGCGTTGTCCTTGAACAGATCCCACCCGCCAAACACCAGGTCGTCCAGCTCCGCCAGCGGCACCAACTTCTTGATCAGCGGGGAACGCCCGTCGGTGCGCTTGCCAAGGCGAATCGTGCCGAGCTGCGTCAGCGAGCCCACCGGCTGCGCCTTGCCCTTGCGCACCAGCTCCACGCCGGCCATGAACGTCGTGCTCACGGCACCGATTCCGGGCAGCAAAACGCCCAGCTTCCCCTTGGGTTTCGCGATCTTCGACGGCTTTTCCATGCCTCTCCTCAGTGTCTGTTCAGTTTAGAATGCGGATGAACCCATACCACTAAGCACGCTGCGAATCCAACTGCCCACACAAACAGGTAGTATCGCGCACCAGCACCTCGCTGCGCAAATCGCCGCGCTGCTCGTCGGTGGCCAGGCTTCCGGCAGCACCGGCACACAGGGTGAGAGCCTGTGCTACGAAAGCCAGTGAGAACGGCAGTCAGCCCAGCTCAGAATTCAGAATGGCTCTTTTTCGCGAACGAGCACGCGCGCAAACAGGACGTCGAGGACGAAGCATACGGGAAGTGAGTCAAGATTCGCTACGCGACGGCAGAAGAGTGTCATTGTGCGGTCTCGCGCATGTTACGTCCGGCGGCCGTGCGATTCGAATATGGCGCCAAGAATGGAAAATACCCCCAAAGCGGCGACTCCAAACAGAATCACGTAAATGACCAAGGGCCCGACCTCCGCACTGCAACACGCAGAATCTAGTGGCAAGCCGGGTGCCAACCGCCGACCCCTTTTTATCAATCACTTAGCCGTTAGTGCCTGCCTCGGGTGACATCAAAGCACCCACACTCTGTCCGTTTTCGACGACTCTTTTGCAGCCGAGCGACCTCCAATGTTTTCAATCACTTAGCCGGATTGGAATGAACCGGCGAACCGCTAAAGTGCCTGTTTTAAATGGCTTGCCGGGTCGCGCAGGGTAGGTCCAAACCGGCCGGTAGTCCCGAGGGAAGATTTGCTCAAAAAAAAAGCGGAGCAGCTTTCGCTGCCCCGCTCCTCGACTCACTTCCCCTCGACCAAACCTGTACCGAACCCGCTACGACCGCTCCCGCGCTCAGGTCTTGCTGAGCCGGATCGAGCCATCTCCGGTGTGAATGCTCAGCGGCTGGCCGCCGCCATTCATTTTTCCATGCACCTGAGACGTGCTGAAGGTCCCTTCCACCGTTACCGGTATGCCGAGGCTGATGCGCCCATCGTTGGTGCTGGCGTCGATGTTGGCCTGCAAATCGCCCGGCAGGCTCATATCCACGCTGCCGTCGCCGGTGCGTACATTCCAGCCCGTCTGGATTTTCGATCCCGGATTCGCACGGGCGTGAATGCTGCCGTCGCCGGTCTTTATATCTAATGAGTCGAAGCGGCCCTCTACGGTGACGTGCCCGTCGCCGCTGTTGGCTTCCAGGTGGCCATCCAGGTCGCGGCCCTCAATGCTGCCGTCGCCGGTGCGCAGCTTGATGTTGCCTTGTGCGCCCTCCAGGCGGATGTGCCCGTCGCCCGTGTGGATATCAACATTGCCTTTCACCGCGTCGGCCTCCACGCTGCCATCGCCGGTGTCCACGGAAAGGTCCGCGTTGCGTGGCATATGCACTTCGATGCGCAGGGTGCGGTGGCCCCCATTCCAGCCCCAGCCCCAGTGGCCACGCTCGCGCGCGCTGACTTCCACCGAATCGCCGTCTTGCCGCGACGTAATCGCCAGGTCCTTGTCCACCGTGTAGCCGGAATAGACCACGCGAAACTCCACCTGCGGCGCATCGCCGGTGGTGATGCGCACCGCGCCGTCGTTGGAGTCCACGTGGACCCGGGCCCGGCCGCTGATGCTATAGGTCTTGACCCACTCTTCGGCGTGCGCGGAAGCCGCGGCGCATAGCGCCAAGGCCGCCACCAGCGTCAGCCCAGCCAGCCGTGCCAGAACCAGCCTCTTGCTGAACCTCTTGAGAAGGGAAGTCATAGGTGCGTTGCCCTCACATGTGAATTCAGGAGCTTGTTGGGCCGTAGTCCAGCCCCGTTGCAGATAGAAACGCAGGCCGAGAGCAAAATGTTCCCATGTCCGGCGCGGCCCGGCCGGGAGGCTTCGCCCGGCGGACCAGGGCTAACGGGCAGCCCGGCGAGCCTTGGCCGCACCCGGCTTCGGCCGCAGAGCCTTCAGGAACTGTTCCGGACCCAGGGTGTTCAGGACATCGGCCTTGCTCAACCAGCCGCGGCGGGCGGTCAGCACGCCGTACTTGATAAACGCCAGGTTTCCCGCGGTGTGGGAATCCGTTGAAATCACCACCTTTACGCCGCGGTCCTTGCACATCCGCAGGTGCACATCTTTCAGGTCCAGGCGGTCGGGGTAGGAGTTGCACTCCATGGCCACGCCGTGTTTGGCGCAGGCGTCGAGTACCTTCTCCATGTCGTAGGGGAAGGCTTCGCGGCGCAGCAGCAAGCGACCGGTGGGGTGGCCGATGATCTGGGTGTAGGGATTTTCGATTGCTGCCAGCATTCGCTCGGTCATTTCCGCGCTTTCCAGATTCATGTAAGAGTGCACGGAACACACCACCACGTCGAGCAAAGCCAGTGTCTCGTCCGGGTAATCGAGCTTCCCGTCCTTCAGGACGTCCACTTCCGAGCCTACGAACACGCGAATGCCCAGATTCTTCTTGTCCGCTTCGCGCAATCTCTTGGCGTGTGCGGCCATACGCTTTTCGTCAAGTCCGTTGGCGACGGTAACGGCCTTGGAGTGGTCGGTGATGGCGATGTAGGTGTGGCCCAGGGCCTTGGCCGCCAGCGCCATCTCCTCGATGGAATTTTTCCCGTCGCTGGCCGTGGTGTGCATCTGCAGATCGCCCTGCACATCCTTCAATTCGATCAGGTGCGGGAGTTTGTGGGCTTCGGCGGCTTCGATTTCCCCCGTGTTCTCGCGGAGTTCGGGAGGAATATAGTCCAGCTTGAGTTTCGCGTAGATCTCCTCTTCGCTTTTTCCGGCGACGTGCTTTTCCGCTTTCAGCGTGGCCAGCTGGTATTCGTTGAGCGTATAGCCCATGTCGTTGGCCCGGCCGCGCAGCCGCACGTTGTGTTCCTTCGAGCCGGTGAAATACAGCAGGGCCGCGCCGAAGTTTTCCTTCTTCAGCAGGCGCACGTCCACCTGCAAGCCGTCCTGCAGGTTGAACGAGACTTTGTTTTCGCCGTGAGCCAGGGTCTGGTCAATGCCGGGGAACTTCAGGATGTACTCGGCCAGCGCGTCCACGTGCTTTTGCGAGGAGTGGCTGTCCGCCAGGGTCACCAGCAGGTCCAGATCGCCGATCGTTTCCTTGCCGCGGCGCAGCGAACCGGCCGGGGTGACGCTCTCGATTCCCTTGCCATATTTGCCGATGTACGCCTTGAGCGCCTCGGCCGCAGCCTCCGCGGTACTGATCAGAAAGCGCCCGCTGGAGCGTTTGAAGACTTCAACCGCTTTGAGGATATTCTGCTCGCTCTTTTCGCCGAAGCCGTCCACGTCGCGCAGCTTGCCCTCGCGCGCGAGCTTTTCCACGTCGGCCACGGAGCCGGCTTTGAATTTTTTCCACAGCAGCGCCGCTTTTTTGGGGCCGAGCGATTGCAGCTGCAGCACGTCTAGAATGGTGGCGGGATATTTTTTCAGCAGCTTTTTGCGCAGGCTGTAATCGCCGGTTTCAAGAATCTCCTGCAGGTGCTCGACCATGCGATCGCCGATGCCGGGCAATTCTTTCAGTTTGCCGGGGTCCTTTGCGAGCTGCGCCACCGAGTCCGGAAGCGAGGCAATCAATTCGCCGGCTTTTTCGTAGCTGCGGTAACGCCCGATGATGGCGCCGTCGATTTCAAGCAGTTGCGCGGTCTCGCGTAGGATGCGGGCGATCTGCTGGTTGTCCATGCCAGCGATTATAGGGGAGGGCTCTGGAGGCGGAAAGGGGAAGGGCCGAAAGATAGCCGGCGGAAAAGGAAACGCCGGCGAGGTTTACCCCCGCCGGCGGGATGATTGCAGTTCAGCTATGCCGCTTTCTGAACGTTTGCTGCTTGCGGACCTTTCGGTCCCTGAACAATTTCGAATTCCACTGCATCACCCTCCTGCAGCGTACGATACCCTTCGCCGGTGATCGCTGAATAGTGGACAAAAACGTCCGGGCCATCTTCGCGTCCGATGAAACCGTATCCTTTCGAATTGTTGAACCACTTGACCGTGCCTTGCACCTGATTCGTCCTCCCTGAATTAAAACGAATGGTACAAATGTTTCCAGACGTGCCGGATTGGCGCGGTAATAGAACCAAGGGAAGCGCGGCTGGAACGGGCGGAGTGTACCAGAATGAAACTCCCAGTCAATAGAACTCAGCGCAAGTTTCTTAGAAATATGTAAGGTTTTTGCCACAAAAAATCGTTTCAATACATCTCTTTGGGCGTTACTGCTTGCTTTTATCGAGAAAGGAAAAGTAAAAAAGCAGTCCAGCAATGGATTTTGCGTCCCGCAACTGGCGCTTCCGTATCATCTGTTGCAATTCTTGCTTGGAAAACAAACCAACGGTTAACTTCTCGTCTTCTTCGGGTTCGGCTTTTCCGGCCGTGAGCCCCTCGGCGAGCAAGATGAACATTTTTTCTTCGAGAAAACCGGGCGTGGGGAAGAAATCGAGGATGACGGAGAGCTTGCGGGCACGGTAGCCGGTCTCCTCCTTGAGTTCGCGGCGCGCCCCTTGCTTCGGGTCCTCGCCCTTTTCCATACGACCGGCCACAAGCTCCCAGAGGTGCTGGCGGGTGGCGTGACGGTACTGGCGAACGAGGACGACACGTCCGTCTGGCAGCACGGGCAGCACCACCACCGAGCCGGGATGGGTCACAACTTCGCGTACGGCGTGCACTCCGCTGGGCTCGATGATCTCATCGAGGCGCACACCGAACGAGCGGCCCTGAAACACGATCTTGCTCTTCAGGATCCGGGCCGGCTTGTTCGGCTGGCGGCGTGGCTTTGCGGGCATGTCGTCTCCTTCGCCTGCCCGCCGGCGGGACGGGTGGCCTTTTGATAGTAGACGAAGTAGGTTTGCCGGGGAAATCGGGCGCGCCTATACTGAGCGGGACGCACGACGCGACCACGCAACGCATGACGATCAACACACTGATCATTGACGATGAGAAGCCGGCGCGGGACGAACTGGCGTTCCTGCTGAAGGGCTTTCCGGAAATCCATCTGATCGCGCAGGGCAAGAACGGGCTAGAGGCGGTAAACCTGATCAAGGAACACGCGCCGGACCTGGTGTTCCTGGACGTGCAGATGCCCGGGCTGGACGGTTTCGGCGTGCTGCAGCAGCTGGTGGAACGAAAAATGAAGGTTCCGCACGTGGTGTTTGCCACGGCGTTCGATCATTACGCGGTGCAGGCGTTCGATGTGAACGCGGTGGATTACGTGTTGAAGCCTTTCGACAAGGCGCGGATAGCCAAGGCCATCCAGCGGGCGCGACGAGAGATCGAGTCGGAGACTTCGCCGGCGGAAAAGCTGGAAGAGCTGGTGACGCGGCTCGGCGCGGTGCACCAGGCAGGGTCCAAGCCCGTGGCCACCTCGCTCTCGAAGGTGCTGGTGAATTCGCAGCAGCGCCTGTTGCTGGTGGATGCCGAGGACATGATTTTCGCGACGATTGACGCGGGTTCGATAACGATCGTTTCGCGAGATGTGGAAGGGACGTCGAATTACCGCACGCTGGAAGAACTGGAAGAGGCGCTGGGGTCGGAGTCGTTCTGGCGGCCGCACCGTTCGTACCTGGTGAACATCCACCACATCAAAGAAGTGGTGCCGTGGTTCAAGTCGAGTTACATGCTGAAGATGGACGACAAGAAGCACAGCGAAGTGCCGGTGAGCCGGCAGCAGACCAAGCGCCTGCGGGAACTCTTCAAGCTGTAGCACCTGGCCGCAGGCCTCCTGCAACAGAGCGCTCCATCTGGCCGAGGTCGCCGGAAAGCTGGTGAGCGTTCCTTTTGCCGGCGGGTGCTTCCGGCTGGCCTGTGCTAGCATCAGGGGGCGCATCTCGAGATGGATTTTTCCCTCAACGACCACCAGAAACTGATACGCGAGACGGTCCGGCAGTTCATGGATACGGAAGTGCGTCCGCTCGTGAAAGACCTCGAGCGCGAAGAGAAGTTTCCCCTGGAAATCGTCAAGAAGCTGGCGGAACTCGGCTGCTGCGGCATGCTGATGCCGGAGGAATGGGGCGGGCCGGGGCTGGACAATGTTTCGTACGTGCTGATGGTCGAGGAAGTGGCGCGGGTATACGCCGCGCTAGCGACGGCGCTTTCCGTGACCAACTCCGCGGTGCAGTTGCCGCTGCTGCAATTCGGCAGCAAAGCGCAGAAAGAGAAGTACCTGAAGCGGCTGGCGAGCGGGGAGATTCTAGGCTCATTCTGTTTGACGGAAGCGGCGGCAGGATCGGATGCGGCGGGAATCCAGGCCACGGCAGTGCCGCGCGGCGATGGGTACGTTTTGAATGGCGCGAAGACCTGGGTGACCAACGGCTCGGTGGCCGGCGTGTTTATCGTGTTTGCAAAGACCGACGCTACGGCCGGCAGCAAGGGCCTTACGGCGTTTCTGGTCGAGCCGGGTTTCCCGGGTTTTCAGGTCGGGCGGCATGAAGACAAGATGGGCCAGCGCTCTTCGCCGTCGGTGGAGATTTTGCTGAACGAGTGCCAGGTGCCGGCGGCGAACCGCCTGGGCGAAGAAGGCCAAGGGTTAAAGATTGCTTTGAGCGCGCTGGATGGGGGGCGCATCGGGATTGCAGCCCAGGCGGTCGGGCTGGCGCAAGGCGCGCTGGATGCCTCGCTCGCGTATGCCAGGCAGCGGCGGGCGTTCGGGAAGACCATCGGCGATTTCCAGGCAATCCAGTGGATGATCGCGGACATGCAGACGGAGCTGGAGGCGGCGCGCGGGCTGACCTACTACGCGGCGTGGCTCAAGGACTCTGGGAAAGCGATGGGAGCGGCGGCGTCCAAGGCCAAGCTGTATGCGAGCGAGATGGTGAATCGCGTGGCGTACAAGGCGGTGCAGATTCATGGCAGCCTCGGGTATTCTCGTGAGACGGACGTGGAGCGGATGTATCGCGATGCGCGGGTGATTACGATTTACGAGGGCACAAGCGAAGTGCAGCGGATGATTATCGCGCGGGAGTTGTTGAAGTAAGAGCCGCGATGCACGGCGGATAGAGCAGGGTGGAGCGTGACCGGGCACAGGCAAGAGTGCCTGCTTGCAGCCGCCGGGCGGCTCGCGGCCGTAAGGCCGTGCTACCGGGAGAGAGGCGAGGACCAGCGGATCTTGACGGACAAGAAAAAGCGCGTGGTGAGCGGAATGCGGCCGACGGGAAAGCTGCACATCGGCCATTATTTTGGCGCGCTGCAGAATTGGGTGCGCTTGCAGAACGATCCGGAGTACGACTGCTTCTTCTTCATTGCGGATTGGCACGCGCTGACCAGCGACTACGCGGACACCTCGGCGGTCGCGCAGAACACGATCGAGATTGCCACCGACTATCTGGCGGCGGGGCTGGACCCGGCCAAAAGCGTGATTTTTCAGCAGTCACTGATTCCGGAGCATTCCGAGCTGTTTTTGCTGCTGGGCATGGTGACGCCGCTGAGCTGGCTGGAGCGGATTCCGACGTACAAAGAACAGATCGAGAATGTGACCAGCAAGGATCTGCACACCTACGGATTTCTTGGGTACCCTGCGCTGCAGACGGCGGACATCGTGATCTATTCCGAGCCGGGGACGCCCTTATTCGTACCGGTGGGGGAAGACCAGGTCTCGCATGTGGAGCTCAGCCGCGAGATTGTCCGCAGCTTTGCGGGTCATTACGGTCTCGAAGTTTCGGAAAAGCTCACGCACGCGGAGGGGCTTTCGGCGTATCAACGGATGCAAGGCACATTTGGGATCAAACCCGGCAACCGCGACGAGAATTTTTCGCAAAACGTTATCCGGTCCTTCAAGCAGGCGGCCCGCGAAATGGGAGTCGCCAATTTCCTTGAAAAAGCCGCAGGGGACGCGATCTATTTCCGTGATCTGCAGATTCTGACCGAGCCGAACAGTCTGCTAACCAAAACGCCGCGCCTGCCCGGGCTGGACGGGCGGAAGATGTCGAAGTCCTACGGGAATACGATCACGCTTTCCGAGACCGACGACGAGATTCGCAGGAAGACCAAAGTGATGGTCACCGACCCAGCGCGCAAGAGGCGGACCGACCCGGGAAATCCGGACGTGTGTCCCGTGTACGATTGGCATAAACTGTTTTCAACGCCGGAAACGCTGCAGTGGGCGGCGACGGGCTGCCGCAGCGCGGGCATCGGCTGCATCGAATGCAAGAGCAAGATGGCGGATGGATTGATCGAGTGGATCGCGCCGATCCGCGAGCGGCGGGCGGAGTACGAAAAGAATCCGAAAAAGGTGCTGGAAGTGATTGACGCCGGTTCGCAGCAGGCGCGCAAGGTGGCCCGGGCCACGATGCAGCGGGTGCGGGAAGCGGTGTTCGGCTGGGAAAAGAAGCGGGCGGAAATCGGAACCGTTTCCTTCGAGGCACACGATACGCACGATTAATATGGCGACACCCTACAAAATCAACATTCCGATGTACGAGGGCCCGCTGGACCTGCTGCTTGACCTGATCAAGAAGCAGGAGATGAACATCCACGACATCCAGATTTCGAAGATCACTTCGCAATACCTGGACTACCTGCACAAGCTGGAAGAGCTGAACGTGGATGTTTCGGCGGAATTCATCTACATGGCGGCGACGCTGATCTATATCAAGTCCAAGCTGCTGTTGCCGCCGGACCCGCTGGCCACGCCGGAAGAGCAGGCGGCCGATCCGCGGGAAGAGCTCGTGCAACGGCTGATCGAGCACGAAAAATTCAAGAACGCGGCGCAGCTCCTGTACCAGAAGCAGCAGATTGAAGAGCACGTGTGGTCCAAGCCGGACAAATCGCTTTACAACGACGAAGGCACGGAAGGCGAGCTGGTGGTCTCGCTGGTGGACCTGGTGAAAGTGTTCCAGCAGGTCCTGGAGCGGCGCAAGGAAGTGGCGCGCATCGAGCTGCGGCACGAAACGTTCACCGTCGCGCAGATGATCGTGCAGTTGCGCGGGCAGATTGTGGCCAGCGAGGATTCCAGCGTGAATCTGGTGCGGTTTTTCGAGGCCTGCCCCTCGCGGCACGCGATGATCGTGGCCTTTCTGGCGGTGCTGGAAATGGTGAAGCTGCAGGCGGTGGCCATGGTGCAGGAGAAGCAGTTCGGCGAAATTCTGCTGCGCAAGGGCAAGTCCTTCGATTCGGTGTTCGACGAGAAGGGCGATATCCGGCTGATCGACGAGGAGTACAAATAGAGGCGCGGACTCTAGATGACGCATATGACCAACGACGAGCGCAAAGCAGCCCTGGAAGCGATTATTTACGCGGCGGACGAGCCGGCCACGCTGGAACAACTGGCGAGCGCGCTGGGCGAAGACAAGATCGTGGTGCAGACATCGCTGGACGAATTGGTGGCCAGCTACGCCGCGGAGGAACGCGGCATCGAAGTGCGCGCCGTGGCGGGCGGCTACAAGATGTATACCAAGCCCCAGCATCACGACGTGGTGCGGCGATTCATCAAGAGTTTGCGGCCTCCCCTGCGGCTTTCCATGCCGGCGTTGGAGACCCTGGCGGTGATCGCCTATAAACAGCCGGTGACCGGGCCGGAAATTTCGGAGATTCGCGGCGTCAACTCTTCCGGCGTGATCGCCACGCTGCTGGACAAGCGGCTGATTACCACAGCGGGACGCAAGGAAGTCATGGGACGGCCGATCCTGTACAAATCCTCGAAGGAATTCCTGATGCGTTTCGGGCTCAGCGACCTGCAGGAACTGCCGAGCCTGAAGGAGTTCGAAGCGCTGGCCCGGGAAGCACTGGGAAGCGACAGCGGAATTTCGGCTGGCGAAGAGACGTCGGAAGAGAGAATGCTGGCCCAGCCGAACGCCGACACCCTGGAGAATTTAACGGCGAACGGGCCGACCGCCGGCGGGGCGACAGCGCAGCCTTCGGCGGAAGAGTTTTTGCGCGAGGAAGAGGTCGTCGCGACCGCTGAAGGGATGCCAAGCGGCGAACTGGATGAAGAGCCGCCCAAGGCCGAAGCCGCCGGCTCGGGCGAGTAGCCGCGCCAATCCATGCTTGAACGCCTGCAAAAAATCATTGCCCGGGCCGGTGTCGCTTCGCGGCGGCACGCGGAACAGCTCATTTTGTCCGGGCAGGTGCGCGTAAACGGCGCAGTGGTGCGCGAGCTGGGCAGCAAGGCCGACGCGGCGAGCGATAAGATTGAAGTCGCGGGGAAAAAGCTGGCAGGCGAAGAGCGGCGGGTCTATCTGCTGATGAACAAGCCTCCGGAGATTGTGTCCAGCCTGGCCGATCCGGAAGGCCGCAAGACGCTGCGCAATCTGCTGCGGGGCTTTCCGGAGCGCGTGTACCCGGTCGGAAATCTGGAGTATTCGGCGTCGGGGCTGGTGTTCTTGACGAACGACGGCGAACTTGCGGCGGAGCTGCTGAAACACTGGGACCAGCTGGAGCAACTGTACTACGTCAAGGTCAAGGGCATGCTGACCCGCCTGGACCTGGAGCGGCTCGGCAAAGAGATTGGCGTGCGCCTGCAGACGCTGCGGCAGCCGGATGCGACGCGAGGCAAGACCGCGAATTACTGGTATGAAGTGCGGCTGACGGGCGCCAAGCGCGAGGCGCTGCGCGACCTCTTGTTCAAGGAACAGCACCCCATCGAAAAGATGAAGCGAGTGGGGATTGGGCCGCTGACGACCGAAGGCGTGCCCCCCGGGCGCTACCGGTTGTTGAAAGAAACCGAAGTGGCGGAACTGCGCGGCGCGCTGGGCGCGAAGTCCGCCAGACAAAAACCGAAATTCGAAAAGCGAAATCCTAAAAAGTGACGCAGCGCGCGAGCCTGCGTTGCTCCTTCCTATGGCTGAACGGTTGCAAAAGCTGATCGCGGCGGCGGGAATTGCGTCGCGGCGCAAAGCCGAAGAGCTGATCGCCGCGGGGCGAGTGACTCTGAACGGCGCGGTCGTGACGGAGCAGGGTACCAAGGCGGACCCCGCGACGGACGCCATTTGCGTGGATGGCAAGCCGCTGCAAACTGCGGAAACGCCGCTCTACTTCATGCTGCACAAGCCGAAAGGCTACGTGACCACGGTAAGCGATCCCGAGGGACGGCCGACAGTCATGCAATTTGTCTCGCATCGCCGCGAGCGGCTGTATCCGGTGGGGCGCCTCGATTACGGCAGCGAAGGACTGCTGCTGATGACCAACGACGGCGACCTGGCGCAATTGCTGACCAAGGCAGGGTCGCACATCCCGAAGACCTACCATGTCAAGATCAGCGGGCGCCCGGACGAGCGCAATCTGGAAAAACTGCGGCGCGGCATCACCATCACGCTGGAAGACGGGCGGCGCGTGAAGACGTCGCCTGCCAAGGTGCGGCTGCTCGAGGATGCGCCGAATCCGTGGTTTGAGGTGGTGCTGATCGAAGGGCGTAACCGGCAAATCCGGCGCATGTTTCAGAGCGTGGGATTTCTGGTGGAGAAGATCAAGCGGGTGCAGCTGGGGCCGTTGCAACTGGACGTGCCGCCGGGAAAGATCCGGCCGCTGACGGTGCGCGAAGTGGCGCAGCTGAAAAGTCTCGCGAAGCAAAAGGGGTGACCGGGAAATGTTGAACCGCAAAATCGCGATCTACGGCTGGGCAGGTGTGATTGCCGCGATGTGCTGCGCCGCGGCGTACCCGCAAGAGAATGCCGCGCCGGACTGGAATGCCCTGGGCAAGGCCTGGTGGGCGCACATTCAGTATCTGGCGGACGACAAACTCGAGGGGCGCGGCACCGGTACGGAAGGATTTGCGAAGGCGGCGGCCTACGTGACCGACCAGTTTCAGCGGGCCGGGCTGCAACCGGCGGGAGAGAATGGCGGGTACTCGCAGACGGTTGAGTTCAATGTGTTGCGGCTGGATGAGGAGCACTCCTCGCTGGAGATCACTCGCGACGGAAAGCCGGTGTCATTTAAATTCGGCGAGGACGGCTTCTTGAACCCCACCGCCAACGCCGCGGCGGTGGATGCACCGGTGGTGTTCGTGGGCTATGGACTGAAAGTTCCGGAAGCGAACTACGACGATTTCGCCGGGCTGGACCTGAGGGGAAAGATCGTTGCGTTTATCGCCGGTGGGCCGAAGGCGATGCCAGTGGCGGTGAAAGCGCACTACCAGTCGGGCGCCGAGCGCAGAAAGAGTCTTGCCGCGGCCGGCGCGATTGGTGTGATCAGTTTGCCAAATCCGCAGGCCGAGGAAGTGCCGTGGTCGCGCGTCGCCGGTGCGCGATTTTCAGAACGGATGGAGCTGAAAGCGGCGACCAGTGGCGCCCCGGCCCTGAAGTTCGCGATGGTTGTGAACCCGGCGCATGCCGAGAAGCTGTTTGAAGGAAGCGGACACACCTTTGCGGAGTTGCTGGCCTCCATTGGCGCGGATAAGCCGTTGCCGCACTTTCCCCTGGCCATTCATGTGAAGGCCGCGACCGCGCAGAAGCGTTCCGAGGCGCGGTCGTTGAACCTTGCCGGCGTCTTGCCGGGCAGCGATGCCACCGTGAAGGATGAGTATGTCATCATCAGCGCGCACCTCGATCACCTGGGAATCGGGCAGCCGGTCAACGGCGACAGCATTTATAACGGGGCCATGGACGACGCATCCGGCGTAGCGTCGGTAATCGAAGCCGCGAAGGCTTTTCAGCGCGCGGGCACCAAGCCGCGGCGCTCGATCCTGTTTTTGACGGTGACGGCGGAGGAGAAGGGGCTGCTGGGCTCGGAATATTTTGCCGCGCATCCTTCGGTGAAGGGCAAGATCGTCGCCGACCTGAACATGGATATGTATCTGCCGCTGTTTCCGCTCAAGTACCTGGAAGTGCAGGGACTCGCAGAATCGACTCTGGGCGAGGATGTGACCGCGGTGGCGAAGGATGCGGGGGTGATCGTGCAAGCGGATAAGCAGCCGGATCACGTGCGCTTCATCCGCAGCGATCAATACAGTTTCATCAAGAAGGGCGTGCCGTCGCTGGCATTCAAGTTCGGCTGGTTGCCGGGGACGCCGGAAGAGAAACTGTTCAATGATTGGTACAAGGATCGTTACCACGGCGTGAAGGATGATCTGGACCAGCCGGTGGATTTTGCGGCGGCGGCGCAGTTTACCGCCATTCTGGAAAAATTGGCGCTGCGCGTGGCGAATGCGGACAGCGTGCCGTCGTGGAAGGCGGATAGCTTCTTTCGGAGATTCGCCAAGGCCGGAAACTAGCGAAAACCTCCGCGTAGTGGCCGGGCCTTTCTCTTCATCTGACGCCGGCTATTTCCACCAAACCAGCACGGCTGCCATGACCAACAGGCTGACCAGCTGGTAGCCGGTATTGATCGCGAAGAGTTTCATACTTTGCTTGGCGAACAGCGCGCCGGTGAATTGCACCGTGGCCACGAATCCCAGCCATGCGTGGAAGGCCACCCCCAGCCCGGCGTGAAGGTCCTGGGCATGCATCCAGTGCAGAAACATGGCGAGAATCAGCGCGGTCAGCAGGCCGGCGAGGAAGGAGCCGCCGTACGCCGGGCCGGCGGATTTTTGCATCGCCGCCATTTGCGCCTTGTCGTTCGGGTCGTAGCCCATTTCACGCGTCCAGGGCTTGGCAAAAAGAAAGGGCGAATACCAGATAAAACCCACCACCATTGCGGCCACCGCCGCCAGCAAAACTGCGAGAAGATTTACGCCGTGAATCAAGTGCATCGCGTTCTCCTTCAAGACAACGTAGATACAGGTCGGAATGGTCCTGGGAGTCGTTGCGCGGATTCTAGTGGAAATGCCGCGGCCGGGACAGCGGAATAAGCGCGTGGCTGGCTGCTTCTGGTGTGTGATTCGGAAAGCGGTGCGCGAAAATCAGCTCGGCGCCGAGGATTGCGCCGGAAAGGCTGCAATGGCCTGCTGCAGGGTGGGGAACAAGCCAATCAGTTTGTCTACCTTGGTGAGCTGCAGGCTGTAGAGAATCATCGGCTGCGCCGCCGCCAGGTGCAAGCCGCCGCCGGCCTTCTTGAGTTTCACCACGCAGCGCACGATGGAGCCGATAGCCGCGCTGTCCATGTGCGTGCAGCCGGTCATGTCGAAGACCACACTCGTCTGGCGCGAGGCGATGAGCTCATCCACTTCGCGCTCCAGGCGCGCGCATTCCGGCCCGCAATGAATGTTTCCGGTGATCACCAGGGTGGAGAGGCCCGGACGAACTTCCTGGCGCGCGAACTTCAGAATCACGACCCGGCCTCCGTTTTGCCGGCACTCTCTTCGCAGGGGAATTGCCGGATCAGCCGCACACAATCGCCGAGCGCGGAAAAAAGCGTGCTGCCCCAGCCGCAGGGGACAAAGGGCGCCTCCCCGGGATTTACTGGCTTATCGGCTTCGGCATAGAAGCGGACCCGCTGCCCGGGAGGCGGTACGGCGAATTCCTTCACGGTGATGGCAAAGGTGACATCGCCCGCCGGCTGCTGCTTGACGATGGAGAAGTGATGCAGCTGCATCAGTTGTTCGCCGGGTTCGGCCTTGATGTAAACCCAATCGCTCATCGGTAAGGTCCAGGACTGTGAAGTGCAAGGATGCTAGTGCCTGCGCGGGGAGGAGTCAAATCACGCGCAAAAAGATCAATTGGGGCCAGGAAGCGGAAACAGAAGAAGATTGCGCTTGCCGGGAGGGATTACGCCCAGGGTGTGGCCATCGGGGGAGATGGCGAAGTCGCGGAAGGTTAGGCCGTGCAGAATCGGCGTGGGATCGGGCTGAATGACAGGAATGATATCGGTCTTGAGGCCTTTCACGCCGGCGAGCGGAGGAAGCTCGATCCAGACCAGGTCTCCGGACTTGCGCTCGGGGGAGCGCTTAACCAGCAGATATTTTTCGTCGTAGGACCATTGCACGGCACCGAGCCCGATGCGTACCCGCGCGATGCGATTGGGGTTTTCGATGTCGCGCACTTCCAGTACTTCCTTGTCAATAAAATAGGCGACGCGTTTGCCGGAAGGCGAGACGGAGAGGCCGGTTTCGTAGCCGTCGAGCGTGGCCAGTTCCCGGTCGTCTTGCGCGAGAAGCTCCAGCCGCTGCAGGCGTGGCGGTCCGCCCATGTTGCGATCGCGTTCGATCGCGATGGCGGAGTTGCTGTGCGGAATCGGAACCGAGGCAATGAAGGTACGGCCTTCGAAAGCCGGGCCAGCCGGACCGGTCCTGACGTTGGCGTATTTGAAAGAGAAGAGCAGGTTCGGCTGCACCGCCTCGGTCAGGTAGATGATGGTCTGCCCGTCGCTGAGCCACTCCGCGTCGCGCGCGTTGTGGATCACGGCATTGTCGCCGCTGAGTTTGATTTCACGCCCGGACTCGTCGAGCACCAGGGTCATGCGTTCATCCTGTGGATGGCTCTCTTCATCGAGAACGCGGCTCGAGAGCAGCTGCACGAGAACCATCTTGCCGTTAGGTGAGAAGCGAAAGCTCTCGACGATGTAGGTGAAGGGCGGCGGAACCGGCTTTTCCTCTTTTTTCCTTTTGACTGGGCGGCCCTTCTCGTCGGTGACCGTGTCGGAATCATCCTCCGGGACCGGCGGCGGAGCGGGCAGCGTGAACTTTTCTCCGGAGAAGATGCGCTTGCCCTTGCCGCGGGCATCGGAGAGCCAGATGTCGTCGCGCTGCATATCGTACTTCTTGTTGTGATAGAGGCGCCGAACCGAATAGGCCACGCGGCCATCGGGCGCGAAGCCGAAGGCGGTGACATCCTCGTCGATGTTGACGGAAGGCTTGTCGAGCGATTGCGCCGCGGCAGGAAGCGCAATCAGGCAGGCGGCCAGCGCGCAGGCCGCAAGGGCGAAAACCGGGCTGACGGTGCGATGCAGGAGGGCCGAAGTGCTCATGATGGGCGACGCGGCCCAGTATAACGTGCGCGGCGCGAGTTTTCGACCGGGCTACGGCCAGAGAATGGGCGTAAGCGCATGCTTATGGTTAGAAGCGGGCGCGCGCGGAGTGGATGCTTGCCCGCGCCCGTTTACGGCGTGGGGTGCGGCGCTTCGTACGGATGGCAGCAGGGCTGTTGCGCGGGCTTGAATTCCATGAACTCGATCCGGGTGAAGTTGGGATCGTAGATGTCCCAGGACCATTTGCCGTCGCGGCCGATTTCGGGCTTGTCGTCGGGCGCGGGCTTGAGGCCATGCACTTTCAGGCGTTCGAATGTGCTCTGGATTTTTGCCACGCCGAGAGAAAAATGGTTCTGGACGCCGCGCTCTTTTTGGTCGGCGTTTTCGGGAATGTTGAGCATGTACTCGATCCAATCGCTGCCGTCTGGCACCTGCAGCTCTTCCCAGTCCACGTCCTGGTCCTTGAAGCCGCCATGCCAGTACATGCGGAAGCCGAGGAGATCGCGATAGAAGCGGTCCAGCGCGGCGCGGTCCTTGACGATGAAACCCGCGTGCAGCAGGCGGGTGCTGACCTGGTCGGCGGTGGGGGTGAAGAAACGGTCGGCCGGTTGCTCGACGAACGCCAGCGGGTGGCCTTCCGGGTCCAGCAATTGAAAACGGCGCAAGCCGCTGGAGTCGCGCGCGATGGGCTTTACCGCGACGTTGTGCGCCCGCAGATACGCGTACATCTGATCCAGATCGCTGGTGGCGAAAGCGACCTCGGCCAGGAGGTTGTCCGGCGTGCCGGCAGAAATCTGCGCCAGCTCGATGCGCTGGTGGCCGTTGACGGCGTAACAGGGATTGGGAACGCCCATGCAGCCGGCGGAGCTCTTCGTGAATCCGAGAATTTTCTGATAGTAGTCGCGCGAGACGTCAAGGTTGGCTGCGTAAACGCGGACGCCGGCGATGCCCGTGATTTTCGGTCGGGAAGGCGGGAGCTGCGCGTTTGCCGCCGGTGTGAGGGCCGCGAGAAGCAGCAAGAACATGCCGGTCCTCTGCCGCGCTCGGGAGGATGCCGCAGAGATCATGCTTTGGATCGTGGTCCGGATCGTGGTCTGGATCATGGTTTGGATCATGGTTTGTGAGCGGTCGCCGTCGCGCTGGGCGGACTCGGGTGAGGCGCCGTGAACTCCGAGCAGCAGGGCTTCTCCTTGGGCGTGAACTCCATGAACTCCACCCGCGTGTGGTCCGGGTCGTAGACGTTCAGTTGCCACTTGCCGTCGCGGCCGAGCTTGGGTAGTTCCGTAAGTGTCCAGCCGTTCGCCGCGAGCTTTTCCGCTTCGCCGTGAATGTCCACCACGCCGACCGCAAAATGGTTCATCACACCGCGAAAATCCTTATCGGCCTTACTGTCGTCGTAAAGCATGTACTCAAGCCAATCGGAACCGTCTGGAACCTGCAGAGAAACCCAGGTGGTTTCGTCATCCTTCATGCCGCCGTGCCAATAGGGACGAAAGCCGAGCAGGTCCTTGTAGAATCTGTCTTCGGCAGCGCGGTCCTTAACGATGAAGCCCGCATGGATGACGCGGAGCGGGAGACCGGGAGCCGGTGCAATCGGGCGCTTGGGTTGCTCGACGAACCAGATGTGGTGGCCCTCCGGATCCTTCACGTGGACCGATGCAACCGCACCGGTTGACGGCGCTTTTTCCGGCGATTCCATCTCGATCCCTTGCGCCTTCAGGTACCGCCGCATCGCGCGAATGTCGTCTGTGTAGAAGGAAATATCGGTGAGGAGATTCGACGGCACGTCGCCGGTGGCGGGCCGGATCACCACGGTCTGCCCCGATGCGAAGGAGATCAGGAACGGTTCGAGCGCGTGCTCTTCGCAAAGGACGCAGTTCAGGCTTGGGTCGAGAACTTTCGCATAGAAGCCACGCGCTTCCGCGATTCTTGTGCTGAGGAAGCTGGCGCTCGCGATACCGGTGATCTTGGGACGCCTGGCGGGGACTTGGGCGTTTGCAGCGGGCACGAAGATCGCGAGCAGGAACACAAAAGAGCAGATGCCTCGCAGCGCTCGCGATGGCAGGTGTCCGCCTTTGCCTGACCGCGGCAGCGATCTGCCGGCGAATTCTGCATGGCGCGCGTGCTTCATGGTTTGTTGGCGCCGCTGGCGGCTTTGGCTTTGAGCTTGCGGATTTCGTCCATTCGGGCGCGCAGCCGGGCTTCAAACCCCTGGTCGGTGGGACGATACCACGAACGACCCGCGAGATTGTCGGGCAGGCACTGCATGTCGGTCACTTTGTCGTCGTGATCGTGCGCGTACTGATAGCCCTCGCCGTAGCCGATGTTTTTCATCAGTCCGGTGGCGGCATTACGCAGCTGCAGAGGGACGGGATCGGCTTCGGTCTTCTGTACGTCGTCCTGCACGGCGCCGTAGGCCCGGTAGAGCGCGTTGGATTTCGGCGCCAGCGAGAGATAGACGCAGGCCTGGGCAAGGGCCAGCAAGCCTTCCGGCGCGCCGAGAAAATCGAATGCTTCCTTCGCGGCAAGCGTGACCGCGAGAGCCCCCGGCTCGGCCAGGCCGATGTCTTCGCTGGCCATGCGCACCATGCGGCGCGCCAGGTACAGCGGGTCTTCTCCGGACTCGAGCATGCGCGCCAGCCAATAGAGCGCAGCGTCGGGATCGGAATTGCGCACGGATTTGTGCAGGGCGGAGATCAGGTTGTAATGCTCCTCGCCGGCTTTGTCGTAGCGCAGCAGCTTCCGCTGCAGGACGTCTTCGAGCAGCGCCGGCGTGAGCGCGAGTATGCCCGAGGCATCAGGCTTGCCGCTGCGCACGCAGAGTTCCAGCGTGTTGTAGGCAGAGCGGGCGTCGCCGTTGGCGAAGGACGCGATGCGAAAGAGGACGTCGTCGCTGGTTTCGACCTTTAGCGCGCCCAGGCCGCGTTCTTTGTCGTGCAGGGCGCGGCGGAGAAGTTCCACCAGCTGCGGCGTGGTGTGCGCTTCGAGTACGTACACCTTGGTGCGCGAGAGCAGCGGCGAGATCACTTCGAACGAGGGGTTTTCCGTGGTGGCGCCGATGAACGTGATGTGCCCCGCCTCGACGTACGGGAGAAAAGCGTCCTGCTGGGCCTTGTTGAAGCGATGAACTTCGTCCACGAAAACGATGGTGCGGCGGCCGGAGCGCGACTTGAATTCCGCGCCGGCCATCACTTCTTTGATCTCCTTGATGCCGGAAAGCACGGCGCTGAAAGAGATGAATTCCGATTTTGTGAGACGCGCGATCAGCCGGGCAAGCGTGGTCTTGCCGCATCCCGGCGGTCCCCAGAAGAGCATGGAACCGAGGTTGTCGGATTCGATCTGGACGCGAAGCGGTTTGCCCGGGCCCAGCAGTTTTTCCTGGCCGATGAATTCATCGAGTGTGCGCGGGCGCATGCGTTCGGCCAGCGGCTGCAGGGCGGGGGAAGCGTCGGGCTCGGCTGGCGGCGTGGGAAAGAGGCTCACCGCTTGAGCTTACAACGGAGAGCGCGGAGTTGACAGCGCGTGCGGGGGGCAGCAAAACGAGCCGGATGAGCGCCAGCCGGTCGCTCCGCCTGCTGCCGGGGTGCTCTCGCGGCCGCTAGCCAGGGCAAGCCCTTCATTTTCAAAGTTCGAATTTCTATTTTCGAATGCTGCGCTGGCGGGCAGCTTCGTAAAAGAGCACCGCAGCGGCCGCGGCGGCGTTCAGCGACTCGACCGAAGAAGACATGGGGATGCGAATGCGGACGTCGGCGCTCCGCTCAATCTCTTCCGGGAGGCCCGCGCCTTCATTGCCGATGAGCAGCGCAACGGGTTCGCACCAGTTGACCTGCCAGGGCGCGAGAATGGGTTGCTCGGAGCCGGAAGGCTCGCGCGAGCTGGAGGCCAGCGATTGAATGCCGGACGCCTTCAGCTGCGCCAGCAGGATCGGCAACACCGGCCCCAGGATGAGCGGCAGGTGCAGCCCGGCGCCCGCGGAAGCGCGCAGAGCTTTTGGCGAGAAAGGGCTGGCGGTGCCGCTTTGCCCGGAAGCGGAGGTCACGGCGGCGGTTGCGCCGAAAGCCGCGGCCGTGCGCAGGATGGTGCCGACATTGCCGGGGTCCTGCACGCCGGCGAGCACGACGATAAGCGGCGGCGTGCCGGAGGCGCTGGGGCGCGAGATGTCGTCGAACGAAAATGTACGTGGCACGACCAGGGCTGCCACTCCCTGCGGGCGCTCAGTATCGGCGATGCCTTCGAACAGGCGGTCGGTGGTGCGCAGCACCGGAATATTGACTTCGACCCGGTCCAGATAGGGAGCGAGCCGCTGGCGGTGCCGCTCGCCGGATTCGCTGAAGAGCACCGCCTGCACCGGCGCGCCGGAACGCAAGGCCTCTTCGACCAGGCGAACGCCTTCGACGCCGACCGCACCTGATTCGGTGACCAGCCCTCCGCGCAGCGCCATGCGAAACTCTTTCAGCCAGCGGTTATCGCGCGAGGCGATGATCGCGTCGCCGGAGGGCTTGCGAGGCGGGCCGGTAGAGGGGGCGCGGGGTGGCATGTCCGGCTGAGAGGTTAGCAAAGCGTTGGCCGGGACGCGAGACCGGCGGATTCGCTCTCGAAACTTCCGCGGCGGCGAGAACGCGCGACGCGGCGGTGCGGAGCTTGCGCGGACCAAAACCGGCAGCGCTTGATGGCATAGCGGTGAACAATGATTGCGTGGTACTGGTGTGTGTGGTAGCGTCCGGCGCTGTAGATTTTGCGGATGCGGAGCGCTGCTGCGCCGGGCGGTTCCGCGAAAGGCCAAGTCTTTGTCGGCGGAAATTCTCCGGATCAGCGCGCAGTCACCCTCAGCGGACGTTTTGCGCTACGCAGCAGAACGCTTGTCGCATGGCGAAGTGATCGCCATTCCCACCGACACCGTCTACGGATTGGCAGCCGACCCTTTTAACCTGGCCGCGGTGGAAGAGATTTTTCGCGTCAAAGGGCGGCCGGAAGAGCGCGCGTTGCCCATCCTCGTGAACTCGCTGGATCAGGCCATGCTCCTGGCAAGGGAAGTGCCCCGCAACTTTCTGCGCCTCGCGGAGGATTTCTGGCCGGGCGCGCTGACGCTGGTGGTGGATGCCTCGCACCGCTTGCCGCTGAAGGTGACCGCGAACACCGGGCGCATCGCCTTGCGCTGGCCGCGCAGCGAAGTGGTGGCCCGCTTGATTGAAGAACTGGATGGGCCGGTGACCGGTACCAGCGCGAATCTGTCCGGTTCGCCGGCTTGCACCAGCGCCGAACACGTCTTCCGCCAGTTGGGCGACCGGTTGCCCTTGATTCTGGATGGCGGGCAAACGAAGTCCTCCTCGCCTTCGACCATCGTGGAACTGCACGGCGACACCTGGAAGATTCTTCGCGAAGGCGCGCTCTCCTCGAAGGAAATCGACGCGGCGTTGCAGTAAGAGAAGAATTAACGCTTGGGTGAGTCTGCGGAGGCCGCGCCGGCAGCATGGCCAGGCCGCAGAGTGACCAGGAAGTCGTAATCGCCGGTCGGAGAGAGATTCACCTCGCCAAGCGCGCGGCGATGCACGGACACTACGTCCGTGAACCACATCGGCAAATAGGGCAGGTCTTCCGCCAGAATTTTCTGCACCTCGCTGCATAGCGCCCGGCGTTTTTCGCGGTCCGCTTCCACGCGAATCTGATCGGTCAACGCGTCAACACGTGCGTTGCGGTAGTGTCCGCGATTGGCGCCGTCGGGCGGGAACCGCTTGGACGAAAAGACAAACTCAAACACATCGGGATCGTTGTTCGCGCCCACCCAGCGGAGGTACGTGAGCTGAAAATTGCCGTGCGCCACGTCGGCAAAGAGCGTGGCTAACTCCAGCGGGCGAAGCTCGAGTTCCACGCCCACCTGACGCCACTGTTCCTGCAAGGCCGCGCCGACCAGGCGCGCCTGCTCTTCCGTCGAAGTCTTCAGCGTGAGATGAAAGCGTATACCGTTGGCGCCGCGCGGAAGACCGGCGGCGTCGAGAAGTTTTTCGGCTTGCCTGGCGTCATGGGAGTATTTGCGCGTGTCCGGCTCGTATGCCCAGTGGCTGGGCGGCAGAATCCCATCGGCAACCCGGGCCTGGCCGTGCAGCAGAAACTTCACGAGGGCTTCGCGATCGCTGGCGTAGGCCAGCGCCTGGCGGACCTCACGGCGTGCGAGGAGCTTGTCCTCCAGATTGATGCCGAGGTAGGCGACGTTGGTGCCCGGCCGTTCGCTGAGGGCCAGTTGCGGCTGCTCGATCAACACCGGGATAAGGTCCGGCGACAGGGAACTCATTTCCAGGTCAGCCGAGCCTTTCCGCAATTCGAGTGCGCGCACCACGGCATCCGGAACAATGCGAAAACGAACGGTTTCAATGGCCGGCGGCGTGCCGAAATACTCCGGGTTGCGCGCCAGGCGCACTTCTTCGTCCTGCGATTGGCTGACGAAGCGAAATGGCCCGGAACCGATGGGATGGCGGGCAAAGTCCGCGCCCGCGTTTGCCGGAACGATCCCCGCGGCGGACGGCAGCAGGTTCCACAAGAACGATGCGTACGGCTCCTTCAGATGGAAGACCACGGTAAGCGGATCGGGGGTCTCGATCTGCGAAATCATGCGGAAGCCGCCGCGCTTGGGCGACTTGCTGGCCGGGTTGAGAATGAAGTCAAAAGTGGCTTTCACGTCGGCGGAGGTAAGTGGCCGTCCATCGTGAAATTTCACATTGGGCTGAAGATGAAAAATGTAGGTGAGCGGGTCGGGCGTCTCCCACGATGCGGCCAGGTCGCCGTGGAGATTCATTTGCGCGTCGCGAGCCACCAGGCCGCTGAACAGCAGGCCGTCGAGACGCTGGGATTGGCCGTCGGTGGCGAAGCGCGGGTCGAGGTTGGTGGGATTGGCTTCGATGAGGAAGGTCAGGTGTGCGGGATCGAAGCGATCCAGGCGAGTGCACGACGCGAGAAAACAGGCAAGCAGCGTGCCCGCGCAGAGCAGCAGATTCCTCGTCTGCACCCGAACCCTAGTGCGGCGGCGCATAAGAGAGTTTCCCGAGGATTGCCCGGCCGCTCGCGCCTGTCGCCGACGGAACGTTCGAGGGGCGCCGGTGCCATGTCTCGTAGGCCAGGAGCGCAAATGCCAGTGCCTCCTTCGCGTCCACGGGGATTCCCAAGGCAGAGCTGGGCATGACGCTGGTGCCCGGAAGCAACGCGGCGATTTGGCCAAGCAGCAGAGGATTGTTGGCCCCGCCGCCGGAGACGATAAGTTCGTCGAGATGCCGGCGCTTGAGTTCGGGCAGCACGAAGCCCCGAATTGCAGCGACGATGGAAACGGCGGTAAAGACCGTGGCCGTGCGTACCAGATCGTTTGCCGGGACGTGGTGTTTGCGCCCGAGCACGAGAAGCCGTTGCACGTAGGCGCGGCCAAAGTATTCCCGGCCGGTGCTTTTCGGCGGCCGCAGCTTCAAATACGGATCGCGCAACAACGCATTCAGGATTCCGGCGTGGAGTTTGCCTTGCAGCGCGAGGCGGGCGTTCCGGTCGTAGCTCGCGCGGCCCCGCGTGAAATGCGCGACCAGCGCATCAATGAGCATGTTACCGGGCCCGGTATCAAATGCAAAAACCTGGGCGGTCTTCGCGCCCGCGGGAAGCGCGGTGAGATTGGCGATGCCGCCGATGTTCAGCGCGACGCGGTTGCGTGTGGCGTGACGCCACAGGAGATAGTCGGCATAGGGGACGAGCGGCGCACCCTGGCCGCCAAGTGCCATGTCGGCCGGCCGAAAATCGCTCACCGTAGGGATGCCGGTGCGCGCGGCGATCACCGCGCCGTCGCCTATCTGCAGCGTGGAAGCGGTTGCAGCTCCGAGGAAATTCAGCGGCCGGCCCCGGTGAAAAATCGTCTGGCCGTGATTGCCAATCAGCGCAACTTTCTGCGGCGAAACGCCGAGCCGCTTGCAGGCCGTCAGTGCCGCGTCCGCGTAGACAGCGCCAAGGCGCGCGTGCAGCTGACTGAATTCCGCGGGCGTGAGCGGGTCTTGCTCCGCCGCGCGCAGGATCGCTTTCCTCACACTCGCTGCAAAGGCATGCTTCGTGTGGCCCACGAGTTTTATCCGGAGGTCCGGCGGCGCACCGGAAATCCTGGCGACGACGGCGTCAATCCCGTCAGCCGAGGTGCCGGACATCATGCCGAGCACCAGCATGGGCTTGGAGTTGGGTTTCATGTGCGAGCGCGCGCCAGTCCGTTTTGTAACACAGGAAGCGCCTGGCGGGCGGGGGAGAGAACGGTCGTCGCGTGCAAAGAGTGAATGCGCCGAAATGCCGGCTCAGGTGATCTGCTTCTTGAGATCGGAAAGCAGTGTCAGCGCGTCAATCGGTTTCAGCTGGTCCAGGTCCGTCTGGCGCAGGCGTTCCAGCACCGCGCGGTCAATCGGCGTGAACAGCACGGACTGGTCGCCGTTGGCGGTGGAAGCTTCGGCGCCCGGGCTGAGGCGCTCGCTCAGTTCGTGTTCGCTCTGTTCGTGGCGGCGCAGCACTTCCCGGGCGCGGTCAATCACGCTGCGCGGCAGTCCCGCCAGGCGGGCCACTTCGATCCCGTAGCTTTTGCTGGCGCTGCCAGGTTCCACATGGCGCAGGAACACGATTTCGTTGGGCGTCTCCTTCACCGCCACGTGCACGTTCTTGACCGCCGGCAGTAGATCGGCCAGCTCGGTCAGTTCGTGATAGTGGGTGGCAAAGAGCGTGCGGGCGCGCGTATGTTTCTGCAGATGCTCCACCACGGCCCAGGCGATGGAAAGACCGTCGAAGGTTGCCGTGCCGCGCCCGACTTCGTCCAGTAACACCAGGCTCGAAGGCGTGGCATGAGTGAGGATGCTGGCAACCTCGCTCATTTCGACGAGAAACGTCGACCGCCCGCGCGCGAGATTGTCGCTGGCCCCGATCCGCGTGAAGATGCGGTCGGTAATGGGCAGTTTGGCCTGGCGCGCCGGGACGAACGAGCCCATCTGCGCCATCAGCAGGATCAGGGCGGTTTGCCGCAAGTACGTGGACTTGCCGCCCATGTTTGGACCGGTGATCAGCAGCAGTTGCTGGCGGCGCGGTTCAAAGCACAGGTCGTTGGGGACGAAGCGCTCGCCTTTTTGCCGCAGCAATTCCTCAATCACCGGATGGCGCGCGGCAATCAGCAGCAGCTCGCCGGTGGTGTTGAATTCCGGCCGCGTGTAGCCGCGGTCGGTGGCCAGCTTGGCCAGGCAAGCCAGCACATCGAGTTGCGCCACCGCGGCCGCCGTCCGCCGCAGACGCGAGGCCTTGGCCGCAACGCCCGAGCGAATCTCCAGAAAAAGCCGCCGTTCGATTTCCAGGATGCGTTCATCCGCGGCCAGCACCTTGCGTTCGTAGTCCTTCAGTTCCGGACAGGTAAAACGCTCGGCGTTCACCAGGGTCTGCTTGCGCTCGTAATCCGCGGGCGCCAGGTGCAGGTTGGGTTTGGAAATTTCGATGTAGTAGCCGAAGACCTGGTTGAAGCGCACTTTCAGCGACGCGATGCCCGTGCGTTTGCGCTCGCGCTCTTCCAGCGCCGCGATGATCTGTTTGCTGTGCTGGCTCAGGTTGCGCAATTCGTCCAGCTCGCTGTGGTAGCCCGGGCGAATCATGCCGGGGTCGGTGGGCAGCGCGGGCGGCTCATCGGCGATGGCGTTTTCCAGGGTTTCCCGGACGTCGCCGAGCTCGTCGATCTGCTCGTGCAGCCGGCGCAGCAACGCACTGCCTCCCATTGGCGGAGGGGTGACGAAATTGCGCAAAATCGGCAGCTGCGTCAGGGATTTGCGCAGCGCCACGAGCTCGCGCGGGCCGGCCTGACCCAGCGTGATACGGCTGGTCAGGCGCTCCAGGTCCTGTATGCCCCGCAGTTCCTTGCGGATTTCGCCCCGCACCACGGTCTGCTGCGCCAGGTGCGCCACCGCGTCCAGACGTTCTTCGATGGCCTGGACCTCGAGCAACGGGCGAAGAATCCAGGAGCGCAGCAGGCGCGCGCCCATGTTGGTGACCGTCACATCCAGTGCGGCAACGAGCGTGGTTGGCGCGGCTTTGCCGGAGTCGTCGGAAAAAATCGGCGCGAGCAGTTCCAGGTTGCGCACCGATACCGGATCGAGCGCCAGCGCGTCCTGCTGTTCGTAGTAGCGGACACGGTCGAGGTGGCGCAGCGCTTCCGTGGCGAAGCCGTTGCCGGAACTTTCCGCGCCTTTGGCTGCGTTTTCCCGCAGGTAGTGCACGATGGCGCCGGCCGCGGCCAGCGCCTGCGGGTGGCCGTCCAGGCCAAACCCGGTGAGTTCCGCCACGCCGAATTGCTCCTTCAGGATGCGTTGCGCGTAATCATGCTGAAAGGCCCAGTCGTCAATGCGGCTTTCCACCCCGCCGCTTCCGTCCAGCAGAGACACTTTCGAAGTTTCAAAGAGCTGCGCGGGCCGCGGGAGCAGCGTTTCCCGCGGGTGCAGGAGCTGCAGCTCGTCGCGCAAGGCGTCCTCGGCGCGCGCCCCTCTGAATTCGCTGCACTGGAATTCGCCGGTGGAGAGGTCCACGAACGCCAAACCGATCACGCCGGCAGCGGCGTCCTGATATACCGACGCGAGGAAATTGTTTTCCTTGGCTTCGAGCACCGCCCCATCGGTCGCCGTGCCCGGCGTGATCACCCGCACCACTTCGCGGCGCACCAGCTTCTTGCCGGGGCCCGGCTGCTCCATCTGGTCGCAAATGGCGACTTTGAATCCAGCGCGGATCAGCCGCGCGATGTAGCCGTCGGCCGCGTGATACGGCACGCCGCACATCGGAATCGGCTGGCCTTTTTCGCGATTGCGCGAGGTAAGCGTGATTTGCAGTTCGCGCGACGCCAACAGCGCGTCTTCGTAGAAAAGTTCGTAGAAATCGCCCAGCCGGAACAGCAGCAGCGCGTGCGGGTAGCGCGTCTTGATCGCCTGGTACTGCTGCATCAACGGTGTTGTGGGGTCGGACATGAATCTCAGGCCAGGCCGAGCTGCCTCAGCACAAACGCGTAATCCAGCGCGATTTCACGCAGGTAGTCGTAGCGGCCGGAGGCGCCGCCGTGTCCCGCGCCCATATTGATTTTGAAAAGCAGCGGGTTCGCGTCGCGTTTCAGCGCGCGCAGCTTGGCCACGTATTTGGCCGGCTCCCAGTACATCACCTGGCTGTCGTTCAGGCCGGTCTTCACCAGCAACGCCGGATACCCCTTCGCTTCCAGGTTGGTGTACGGGCAGTAGCTCTTCATATAGAAGTAGTCGTCCGCATTCTGCGGATTGCCCCACTCCTCATACTCTCCGACGGTCAGCGGAAGGGAAGCGTCGAGCATCGTGTTCAGTACGTCCACGAATGGCACGTGGCTGATGACCGCGCGGAATAGATCGGGGCGCATATTCGTCACCGCGCCCATCAACAAGCCGCCCGCGCTGCCGCCCTCGATGATGACTTTGTCCGGCGCGGCATAGCGCTGCTCGACCAGATACTCTGCTGCCGTGAGGAAGTCGCTGAACGTGTTTTTCTTGTGGCGCATCCGCCCGGCATCGTGCCAGGGCTTGCCGAGTTCGCCGCCGCCACGGATGTGCGCGATCGCGTAGACGACCCCGCGATCCAGGAGGCTCAGCCGGTTCGAACTGAAGCGCACGGGAATCGAGATGCCGTAGCTGCCGTAGCCATAAAGCAGCAGTGGCGCCGTCGCGTCGCGCCGCGTGCTCTTGCGGTACACCAGCGAAATGGGCACGCGGGTGCCATCGCTCGCAGTGGCGTGAAGGCGTTCCGTGGCGTACTGCGTCGCGTCGTAATCGCCAAGCACCGGCTGCTGTTTTCGCAGGGTGCTTTTCCCGCTGGCGATGTCGAAATCGAACACCGATTGCGGCGTTACGAACGATTCGTAGCTGTAGCGAACGTGCGTCTGATCGAATTCCGGATTTGTTCCCGGCGCCGCCTGGTAGGCCGGCTCGTGGAATGCGATGCGATACGAGCTCTCGAGCATTCCGCCGCCGCTCGCAGCAAGAGGCACGACGCGCAAAAACGGCAGGCCGTCCTCGCGCTCAAACAGCACCAGGTGCGAGCGGAACGCCTGCACCGAAGCCAGCATCACCGCTGGACGATTTGCGATGACCTCATGCCAGTTCACGCGCTCCGGCGCGGCGACCGGCGCGGTGACCAGGCGAAACGTGCGACCGCCCGAGTTGGTTCGAATCAGGAACGCATCCGCAGGCGGCCCGCCGCCGCTGGCCAGCGCCGGATGGTGCTCGACGTAATATTCGTGCGCGTCTTCCCGGGGCGCCACCAGCCGAAACGAGGATTCAGGCTGCGCGGCCGGAAGGTAGCGAACTTCGCTGGTTGTGTGGCTGACGCAGACCAGCAGGATGTACGCGCCGCTGCGCGTGCGTTCGACGTCCACCCGGAAGCGCTCGTCGGTCTCCTCATAGAGCAGCGGATCGGGCGCGCTGGAACCAAGCGTGTGCCGGTACAGGCGGTGCGATCGCTTGGTGACGGCGTCTTCCACGGTATAAAAAAGGTGCTTGCCGTCCGCCGACCACGCCACGCTGGTCGCCCGCTCCACCCGGAAAGGCAGCAATTCACCGCCGCGCGGGTCGCCCAGGTCCTTGATCTGCAGCGTGTACTGGCGGAAGCCCGTCGTATCCGTGGAGTAAGCCAGGAACCGGTTGTCGTCGCTGACCTCAAATGCGTCCACTCCCAGGAACGTGTGGCCCTCGGCCAGCACGTTGGCGTCTAGTAGCAGCTCCTCGGACGCGGTGGAGTCATCCCGCCGCCGGTAGTGCATCGGGTACTGCTTCCCCTCTTCCGTTTTCGCGAAGTAGAGGTAGCCGCGCAGGCGATAGGGCACGCTCAAGTCGGTCTGCTGGATGCGCCCCAGCATCTCCTGGTAGAGCTGCTCCTGCAGCGCTTCCGTGGGCTTCAGGATAGCTTCGGCATATGCGTTCTCTTCCCGCAGATAACGCAGAACCTCGGGATTTTCCTTCTCGCGCAGCCAGAAATAGTCGTCCACCCGCAGATCGCCGTGGATGCGGTGTTCGACCGGTTTGCGAGCGGCCACCGGCGGCGCCGGCTGCGAATGTGCCTCGCCAAATGCGGATTCTTCTGCTCTCTTGGTTTCCATGTTTCCGTTTGGGTGCAGCGCGCGGCTGGTCTCCGCGCAAGTCGGAGCAAAGGCGGTGGACGCGCTCCGCTATACTAGCGGAAGTCCGCGGCGGGAAAAAGCGCGGCAGGCGAGGCCCAGGAATGGCCGAAGAGACGGAAATCAAGCTGCCGGTCCGTGATGCAAAAGCATTCGCGCGGAAACTGAAGAAGCTGGGCGCGAAGACCGTCGGCGAGGCCGGCGGGCGGGTGCACGAGCTCAACATCATCTTCGACACGCCCGAGGGCGGTCTGGCCAAGCACGGCCAGTTGCTGCGCATTCGCACGGAAACGCCCCAAGCAGTAGGCAAGAGGCCCGGTAAGCCGAGAGTGATCGTCACGTTCAAGCAGCCGACGGCGCGCGGCCTGGACGATGCCGGAGCCCGCTTCAAGGTACGCGAGGAGACCGAAGCCGAAGCCGCGGACGCGGCGGCGATGGCGAAAGTTTTCGAAGGGCTCGGTTTGCGCGGCTGGTTCTCGTACGAAAAGTTTCGCACCACGTGGAAGCTTCCGGCCAGAGCCAAGTGGGCGGGGGGACTGCTGATCGAAATGGACGAGACACCTGTCGGCACTTTTGTGGAGTTGGAAGGGCCGCCCGCCGCGATTGACCGCGCCGCGCGCGAACTTGGCTATTCACGGGGCGACTACCTCTTGAAGAACTACCTAACGCTGTATGCGGAAGACTGCCGCCGCAAGGGAGTACAGCCCGGGAATATGCTGTTCGAGGCTGACCCTCGCCGAAAAAAGTGACGCCACCGCCTCGAACTTTGTCGCTCCCGCGGACTTTCCGAAGAAAAATCCCATAAGTGTCATTCTTTGCTTGACATAGCGCGTCGCTCGGCTTATCACTAGGCACGGAGTTGGAATTTTTTGCGATGAACTCTCCCAAGGAACCCGAACCTGGCCCTAATTCCGGCCGCGACCCGCATTTAGCGGCCCGGATTTGCTGGTTTGCAGCATGCACAGGCGAGGGGTCTGCCCGCGCTTCCCGCGCAGGAGTGTCCATTAGCGGCTAGGGTTGATCTCTTCGTGCGTTTTCAGAGCGCCCGCGGCCGGCAACTCCGGCATGCGGGCTTTTTGTTTTCGGCCCGGGAAGGAGGGCGGCGATGCTTTACGCGACGGAACTGATGGGCGCCAAGACCTACGACGCCCAGGGAAATTACGTGGGGCGGCTGCGCGAGTTCTTCATTGAGCCGGCGGATCAGCCCAATCGCATCGCGTTCTATTTGCTTTCCCGCGGCAGCTTTCAACCGCTGGTTGCCCGGCATGAGCAGGTTGCATCCGTGGCGCCGGGCACCATCCGGCTGAACGTCAACGAGCGGCTGCTGGAGCCTTACGAGCCCAACGAAGCCTGGCTCGCGGTGCAAAAGGACTTGCTCGACCAGCAGATCATCGATACCAGTGGCCGCAAAGTGGTCCGCGTGAACGATGTGGACCTTTCCGAACAGCGCATCAACGGCTCGGTGGAACTCCGCGTAACCCAGGTGGACGTCGGCCTGCCCGGCGCCGTGCGCCGCCTGTTTCAGGGCATCGCACCGCAGAAATTCATCCGCAAGGTGCAGGGCCAGTTCCCGCCGCGCTCCATTCGCTGGGAATTTGTGAACCTGGTGGAACCCGACCCGCTGCGCCGGCTGAAGCTGCGGATCACCCACGAAAAGCTGGAAGACCTGCATCCGGCGGACCTGGCGGATATCGTGGAAGACCTGTCCGCCGCTGAACGCCAGGGGATCATCGCTTCGCTGGACGAAGAAACCGCGGCACGGGTGCTGGCGGAGTTGGATGCCCGCCTGACTTCGCAAATCGTGGAGAAGCTTGACCCCGAAAAGGCCGCGGACATTCTCGAGGAGATGGCGCCGGACGCGGCAGCCGACCTGTTGGCCGATTTGCCCAAGGAGACTTCGGAGGAATTGCTGGAGGAGATGCCCGGTCAGGAAGCCGCCGAAGTCCGCGAACTATTGGAGTACGACCCTTCCACCGCGGGCGGCTTGATGAATACCGATTTCGTTTTCGTGGGCGACCGGTCCAGCCGCGAGGAAGTGCTGAACTGGATGCGCGAGCAGGACCTGAACCTGGATCAGCTGGACACCATCGTGCTCCTCGACGGCGCCGCGCAGTTTGCCGGCACTGTCTCCGTGGCCCGCCTGCTCCTGGCCGATCCCGAGCAAAAATTGCTGCAGCTGCGCATGGAGCCGCTGCTCAGCGTGGCTGCTGACGCGGACCACAAAGAGGTTTTCGAGCTGTTCGACAAGTACAACCTGCGCATGCTGACCGTGGTGGACGAGGATCGGCGCCCGGTCGGCGCCATCACCGTGGACGATGTGGTCAGCCAGCTGATGAAGTAGCGAAATACCCCGAAAGGGAAGGGAAGCGAAGCGAGCGAATGGCTTGGGAAGCGATTGCCGCCAAAATCAACGCGCTGCGTGAGCGCGGAAACGACGCGCAGCGGCGCGCCCGCGAATTCCGCCGCCGCATTCTGCTGCTCCTGGCGGTGGTCGGCCCCGGCATCATTACCTCCAACGTGGATAACGATGCCGGCGGCATCTCCACGTACACCCAAACCGGCGCGCAGTACGGCTACATGCTGTTGTGGTCGCTGGTGCCCATGACCATCGCGCTCTATGTGACCGGCGAAATGTGCGCGCGCATGGGCGTGATCACGGGCAAGGGCCTGTCCGACCTGATCCGCGAGGAATTCGGCTTCCGCGCCACCTTCTTCGTCATGGTGGCCGGGTTTTTTGTGGACCTGGCCAACGTGGTCGCGGAATTCGCAGGCGTCGCTGCGGCCATGGAGATTTTTCACGTCAGCAAATACGTCGCGGTCCCGGTCGCGGCCATCATCGTGTGGGTGCTGGTGCTGAAAGGGACTTACCGCCAGGTCGAGATCATTTTTCTCATCGCTTGCGGCTTCTATCTGACCTACATCATCTCTGCGGTGCTGGCCAAGCCGGAGTGGCTCGTCGCCGCCAAGCACACGGTGATTCCTGAGATTCAGTGGAACGCAGGCTATCTGGTTACCCTGACCGCTCTCGTCGGCACCACCATCGCTCCCTGGCAGTTTTTCTACTTGCAGGCGGGCTTCGTCGAGAAAAAGGTCGGCCCGCGCCAGTACCCCCAGGCCCGCGCGGACGTGCTGATCGGCAGCATCAGCTGCATGGTCATCGTGTTTTTCATCATCGTCTGCACCGCGGCCACGCTCTATGCCACCGGCCACCGCGATATCAGCGACGCGGCGGATGCCGCCAAGGCGCTCATTCCGCTCGCCGGACGCTGGGCCGGGCTGGCGTTCGCCTTCGGCTTGCTCAACGCCTCGCTCTTCGCGGCGACCATCCTCCCGCTCTCCACCGCCCATGTCATCTGCGAGGGTCTCGGCTTCGAAGCCGGCATTGACCGCAAGTTCGACGAGGCCAAGATTTTCTACGGACTCTACACCGCGCTCATTGTCATCGGCGCGGGCATCATTCTGATCCCGCACGTGCCTTTGTGGAAGATTCTGATCTTTTCACAGGTCGGTAACGGCGTCTGGCTGCCCGTGGTGCTGATCTTCATGCTGCTCCTGGTGAATCGCCGCGACCTGATGGGCGAACACGTGAACAAACTCGGCGACAACCTGGTCGCTTGGACCACCGCCATGGCCATGATCGCTCTGACCGTGGTGCTGGTGTACATCGCCATCATGAATCCGTCCGCTGTCGCCAATGGCGCGGGCTAGTAACTTATACCCGGCGCGGGCAAAGGTTCGTTGCCGCTCCCGCATGCTTGTGTTAACTTTATGGCGCAAAGAAGATTGCGGAAACCAGCGCCCGTGAGCGAATCGAAAACACCCACCACCTTGCATGTCGCGGCGTCGCACCCTCTGGGCACGGTCACCGCCGAAGAAGCGTTTCTGCTGGAAAAACTCGATCTGGCGCGTCTGCCGCGGCACCTGGCGGTCATCATGGACGGCAACGGCCGCTGGGCCAAACGCCGCCATTTGCCGCGCATCGCCGGTCACCGCAAGGGCACGGAAACGGCGCGCATTACCATCGAAACCTGCGCTCGTCTCAAGATTGAGGCCCTCACGCTCTATGCCTTTTCCGTGGAGAACTGGCGGCGTCCCAAGACGGAAATCGATTTCCTGATGCAGCTTCTGCGCGAGTATCTGCGCCAGGAAATGCCGCTGCTGATGAAGAACAATATCCGCATGCGCTTCCTCGGCCGCGCCGACGAGCTCCCCGCGGCCGTGCAGCGCGACACCCGCGAAGCCATGGAGCTTACCGGCAAGAATACCGGCATGGTGCTGAGCGTGGCGCTGAACTATGGCGGCCGCGCGGAGATCGCCGATGCCGCCTCCGCGCTGTTGGCCGAACGCCTGGCCTCCGGCAACTCCGCGCGCCTTACCGAACAGGACATCGAAAATCACCTCTACACCGCGGGCCTGCCGAATCCCGATCTCCTCGTGCGCACCAGCGGGGAAATGCGCGTCAGCAATTTCCTGCTGTGGCAGATCGCCTACGCCGAAATCTACGTCACCGAAACGCTGTGGCCGGAGTTCAATCGCCCCCGCCTGCTCGAAGCTTTCGTGGACTTCCAGAAACGCGATCGCCGCTACGGCGGCATCGGTTCCGGCGACGAAGGCGATTCCGGCGCTTCGCAACTCGCCGGGCAGTAACTCGCGATTTTCTTTCCGCTCGAGCATCCTGCCCGTTATCATGCTGTGTTCTTGGTCCGGGTAAATTCAGACTGGGGCGTAGCAGGCAATGACTTGGCAGCGTGTGGCGACGGCGGTCGTCCTGATTCCGTTCGTGGTTGGGCTGGTGCTGTTCGCGCCGCTGGGCTTGCTCGCGGTCGCGCTCACCCTGGTCATCCTGCTCTCGCTGTTTGAGTTTTTCGCGCTCGGCGACGCCATCGGGCACCGCGCCTACAAGTTCTGGACCGCGTCCTGCGCGGTGCTGCTGGTGTTCGCGCAATATCTGGCCGCGCTCGACACTGCCCGCTCCCTCGGCAACGGCCTGGCCATCCATCGCACCATCGCGCGCTTTGCCGTGCCCGCTCCTTCCGTCGGTGATGTCTTCTTTATTTTTCTGATCGGCGTAACCATCCTTACCCTGGCCACCAAGCGTCCCATGGTGGAAGCCTTGCCGGCAGCGGGCATAAGTTCCAGCGCATTACTGATGGTAGCTTTGCCGCTGAGTTGCGCGGTGCGCCTGCACGGAATTCAGGTCGTGGGGCCAACCCTGCTTCTGTTCACGCTGGTCATCACCTGGGTCGGCGATACCGCGGCTTACTTCGTCGGAAGGGCCCTGGGTAAACATGCCTTCGCTCCCATCCTCAGCCCCAAGAAAACCTGGGAAGGCGCTATCGCCAGCTTCGCCGGAGCGCTTTTCGTTGCCGCCATCGCCGCCCGCTGGATCAACATGCCGCTTCCGCACCTGCTGGGAATGGCCGCCGCGGGCAACGTGGCGGGGCAAGCCGGCGACCTTTTCGAGTCGTCCTTCAAACGCAGCGCCGGCGTCAAGGATTCCGGCACCCTGCTGCCCGGCCACGGAGGCATTCTGGATCGCATTGACGCGCTGGTCTTGGCGATTCCGGTTGTCTGGTATTATTGGGTGTGGGTCTATTCGCCGCGCGCGTAAGTCCACTGGGCCGCCTGCTCATCTCAATAAGAGGTCTGCCGCTTCGTGAAGAAGCTCGCCATTCTGGGTTGTACCGGCTCGATTGGGCGCCAGACGCTGGCCGTTGTGGACTCCCTGGCACCGCGTTTCGCCGTCGTGGCCCTTGCCGCCGGCAACAACCTCGACGAACTTGTCCCGCAAATCGAGAAATACAAGCCTGAGCTGGTTTCCGTAGGCGACGCGCGCAAAGCCGGCGAACTTGCCGCGCGCTTGCGCGAAAAGGGAATCGCTCTGCCCGCGATTCACCACGGTCGCGAAGGAATTCTGGCGGTTGGCACGCACCCCGATGCGGAGATCGTGGTGTCCGCCGCGGTTGGCGTGGTCGGCCTCGAAGCCACCTACGAAGCGGTGAAACTCGGCCGCACCATCGCGCTCTCCAACAAGGAAGTCCTGGTAGCCGCCGGCGAACTGGTCATGGCCGCCGCTCACAAGGCCGGCAAGGAACTTCTCCCGGTGGACAGCGAGCACAACGCCGTGCACCAGTGCCTGCGCGGCGGAACCCACCGGGAAGTTCGCAAGCTCGTGCTCACCGCCTCCGGTGGCCCCTTTCGCAAAACGCCCCTGCACCAGCTGCAAAGCGTCACCGTGGAACAGGCCCTCGCGCATCCCAACTGGAAAATGGGCAATCGCATCACCGTGGACTCCGCCACCATGATGAACAAGGGCTTCGAAGTGATGGAAGCGCGCTGGCTTTTCGATATGAAACCGGCCCAGGTGGACGTCATCATCCATCCGCAGTCTACCGTGCACAGCATGGTCGAATTCGTGGACGGCTCGATTCTGGCGCAACTCGGCGCAACCGACATGCGCATGCCCATCCAATATGCGCTAACCTATCCGGAACGGGTCGCATCCAATCAAGTTGACCTGGACTGGGCCAAACTGAAGCGCCTGGATTTTGCTAAGGCCTCCACCCGCCGTTACCCCTGCCTGCGGCTGGCCCGGGAAGCGATGAAGAAGGGCGGGGCTTTGCCCTGTGCTCTGAACGCCGCGGACGAGGTCGCCGTCGCCGCATTTTTGCAACGGCAGATTCCGTTCCTCGGCATTCCAGAAGTGGTCGAAGCGGTTCTCGCGCGCACGCCGCGTGTGGAGATGACCGGGATGGACGAAGTGCTCGCCGCCGACGCGGAGGCGCGTCGAATAGCGGGAGAGGAAGTAGCCCGCTTGGCGGCAAAAGCCTTGGCCGTCGCGCCGAGCTAACCGCGGTGAGAGTCGCGAGAGTGGTCAGCGAGTCGAGAAAAGAAAGCAGGTTGCCCGTACCATGGCCTTGAATTTCATCATCGGCGTTGCGCTCGTTCTGGGCGTGGTCATTCTGGTGCACGAATGGGGACACTTCATCGTGGCCCGCCTGTTCGGCGTCCGCGTGGACGTTTTCTCCATCGGTTTCGGCCCGCGCCTCTTCGGCATCAAGCGCGGCGCAACCGACTATCGCATCAGCGCCGTGCCCCTCGGCGGTTATGTGCGCATGGCCGGGCAGGATCTCTCCGACGTGGATTCCAGCACCCAGGCTCCCACCGGCGCTCCCGATGAGCTGATGAGCAAGCCCCGCTGGCAGCGTGCGCTGATCGCCTTTGGCGGCCCCGCGGTGAATTTCGTTTTCCCTTTTATCCTGCTGGGCGGTTTCTTTGCGCTGGTCGGGCTGCCACACTCGCACATCACCGAGCAGCCGTTGCAGGTGCACTACTTCTCTGCGACCGCCGGCATGCAAAGCCCGCTGCAGATCGGCGACAAGGTTCTCGATATCAACGGCCTGAAGGATCCCAACTGGGAAACCGGATCGGCCTACGTGCACCGCCTTCCCGCGGGTTCCAAGCTTTCCCTGATCGTGGAAAACCACGGCGCGCAGCGCACCGTGGAAACATCCGTCAAAGATGCCAGCTCCTTTACCGATATTTTCGGCTACGTTCCCTATGCGCCGGTCATTGATAAGGTCAGCCCGCGCACACCCGCCAAGCACGCCGGCCTGAAATCGGACGACCGCCTGCTTGAAGTCAACGGCAAGCCGGTGCAGTACTGGGGCGAATTTGTGGATGCGGTGCACCAGTCCGGCGGGCAGCCCATCGCCCTGAAAGTGCAGCGCGCGGGCAAGCTGCTGACGCTCTCCGTTACCCCGCAGAAGGGCGTGTCCGAAGGCGCCGAAGACACCTGGCAGATCGGCGTGTTGAACCAGGACGACATTTATTACGTGCGCGTGCCGCTGCGTGAATCCACCGATTTCGCGGTGCGCCGCACCGGCGACTTTTTCGCGCAGACCTTCTCCGTGCTGGGCCGCCTGCTCAGCGGGCGCGCTTCCATCAAACAGCTGCAGAGCGTGGTTGGCATCGGCCAGGTCGCCGCGGACGCCGTGCACGAGGGCCCTGCCGACGTGGTCATGTTGATGGCTTTCATCAGCGTGAACCTCGGCATTTTGAACCTGCTGCCGATTCCGATTCTCGACGGCGGACAGATTGTCATGCTCGGCGTCGAAGGCCTGATTCGCCGCGACCTGAGCCTGGCGGTGAAAGAGCGCTTCGTGCAGATTGGCCTGCTCTTCCTTTTGTCGCTGTTTGCCTACGTCATGTACAATGACGTGCGAGGATTGTTTCCAATCCATTCCTGACGCTGGATCGCGGCGTCGGATGATCGAGACGCTATGTCCGCTATGCCAGCGCGCCGCGCGTCCACCGGCGAGCGTATCAACGCTCCCGAGACCACTGGCCACCTCACCAAGGTTCTCTCCGATCGCGGCATCCGGCTGACCCGCCAGCGGCGCGTCATTCTGCAAGTCATGGACAACGCCGAGCAGCACCTCGACGTGGACCAGATCTTTGAGCGCGCCCAGCGGCTCGATTCCGGCGTGCACCTGGTCACCGTCTACCGCACCATCGAACTCCTCAAGAAACACGGTCTGATTGACGAACTGGACCTGCTGCACCTGCGCGGTGACCGCCACTATTACGAAACCCACGGCCCGCGCGACCACATCCACGTCGCCTGCCTGAAGTGCGGCAAGGTGCGCGAATTTGAAAGCCGACTGTACGAAAAGCTCAAATCGGAAATTGCCCGGGACTTCGGGATGAAGGTCACCATCTCCCGCACCGAAGTCGGCGGTTACTGCGCCGAGTGCCTCGCTTCCGGCGTGGTCTGATTCCTTCTTCCCGGATGCCGCATCCCCGGGAAACCGTCCCGCAAGCGCTCGAAAGCGCCAGTTGGGAAATGCCCACGATGTGCAGTGGAGGCTGGCTAAACGGAAAGCCGTCGCGCCCGCAATTTACGCAACATGGTGAAGAAACGCCGCGCCGAGTGAATGTCTTTGGCGATTTGCGCGCGCAGCTCTTCCGGGCCGGAGAACTTTTTCTCTGCGCGCAGCCGCTTCCAGAAGCGCAGCTCCATCCGCCGGGCGGAAACCTCGCCCGCAAAATCCAGCAGATGCGTCTCCACGGTCAGCGCCTTGCCGTCAAACGTCGGGCGCACTCCGATGTTGCTCACCGCGCGCCGGCTCTTCGTTTCTCCCTCCAGCAGCACCCGTGTGATGTACACGCCGGGTGCCGGCAGGAGTTCCTGTTCGGCGCGCAGGTTGAGCGTGGGGAACGTGAATTTCCGTCCTGTCCCGGTGCCGCTCACGATCTCCCCGGTCAGCACGAACGGCCGTCCCAGCAAGCGGCCGGCCTGCGTTACCTGCCCGTCCGCGATCTCCCGGCGGATCACGGTGCTGGAAACCACCTCGCCGTGCGCTTCCACCGGCGCGATCGAAATCACTTCGAAGCCGTGCTGTCTGCCCAGTTCGCGCAGCAGGGAAGTGTCGCCCGCCTGTTTGTGGCCGAATCGGAAATTTTCTCCCACCAGAACGGCCCGGGCGCTTAGCTGGCCCACGAGAATTCTCTCCACAAATTCGCGCGGACTCAGCTGCGAAAGCTCCACCGTGAACGGCATCACCACCGCGGCTTCCACGCCCATGCTGCGAAACCAGTCCAGGCGCTGTTCATTCGTGGAAAGGCGTTTCGGCGCGGCTTCGGGACGAAGCACCTTCAGCGGCGCAGGTTCGAACGTCAGCGCGGTCGCCACAGCCCCGGACTTTGCCGCGCGCGCCGCCACTTCGTTCAGGATGGTCTGGTGTCCCAGATGGATGCCGTCGTAATTGCCGATGGCCAGCACGCTGCCCCGCCCGCCCGGAGCGTAGTGCGCGTGCCATTGCTCCGGCGAAGTGAAAACAGAAAGCCCGTCGCGCCTCGCCGCCTGCCCATTGCCTGACCCGTTCGCCGCGGGTTCCGCGATCTCGATGCGCAGCCCGTCGTAGGCCAGTTGAATATTGGCGTGCCCCATCCGCCGCAGCCGCTCGTTGGTTTCCGCGTGTCCCAGGTCGTGCGCGATGTGCGTGAACCAGGCCCGCTTGGGCTTGAGCCGGTCCACGATCTCGAGCGCCTGCTGCACCGTCAGGTGCATGGGGTGCGGCATGTCACGCAGCGCGTCGATCACCAGATCGTCCAGCCCTTGCAGCAACTCCAGCGAAGTGTCCGGCACCGAATTGAAGTCGGTCAGGTAGGCGGCGTTGCCAAAGCGAAACCCCAGCACCTGCATCTCGCCGTGCACCAGCGGAATCGGCGTGATCTTCACCCCCAGCAGTTCGAACGGGCCATCCACCTCGTGCAAAGCCACGCTCGGCACGCTGCTCAGTTTGGGCTTGCCGTCGAACGCGTAGGCAAACGCGCGCCGCACGATCTCGAACGTCTGCGCGTTGCCATACACCGGCATGGCCCGCTTCTGCCCGATGCTCAGCGGCCGCAAGTCGTCGAAGCCCATGATGTGGTCCGCGTGGCCGTGCGTCAGCAGCACTGCTTCCAGCCGCTCGATGCCCGCGCGAAGCGCCTGGGTGCGGAAATCGGGCGTGGTGTCGATCAGCACGTTCTGCCGGTTGCGCGAAAGCAGCACCGAGGTGCGCAGCCGTTTGTCCTGCGGGTCGTTCGAAAGGCATACCGCGCAGCGGCATCCGATGGTCGGCACGCCCATCGAGGTGCCGGAACCGAGAATGGTGAGGGAAAGCGACGAAGCGGACATTGGAAGAATCGTTGGGAATGAAAAGTGGCGCCAGCGGCCCGTGCCGCTCGCGGCCTGGCGTTCAGCGCGGCTTCGCCTTGCCCTGCAGTTGCGCCGCTTGCGCTGCCAGCGCCTGGTTGACCTCCAGGTAGGCCATCTTGAGCTTGCCGGAAAGGTCCAGCAGAAGGTCGTTTTCCTCCGGCGAGAGGTTGCCTTTGGTCTTTTCCCTCAGCGCGTCCAGCATGTCGATCAGTTCGCGCGCGGCGTCCGGGTCAATCATCGGCTGGCCCGTGCGCGGGTCGGTGTAAGAGCCCAGCACCATGGCGGCGTTGCTGCCCAGCATGCGCACCAGATTTTCGAACGCCGGGAGGCGCTTCGGTGCGTCCGCCGGAGCGGTCTTGTGTTCCTCGCCTGCCGCCGGCGCAACGGGAGCGGCGGGAGCTGCCGCCGCCACTTTGCGTTCGTGTTCCGCCTCGCGCTCTTGTTCCTCGACGATTTCCGGCCGCAACTCGCCGTCGTTGGTAAACGGCCTGCGGTCGATTACCCGAAAACTCTCTTCCGGTTTCTGCTCTGCCACGGTAAAGCCCTCGTTTCCACGATCTCTCGAAAGTTTAGCACGGCTCTTGTCTCCGCCGCTGCGCCCGCGCGGCTTGAAAAAACCTGGCGCGCACCGTACAGTCTGGAGTTCCAGCAAAGGGAAATTTCTTCAGACCATGGCTCCCAGGCGAAAGAAAGCCCGAAAAGCGGCGGCAAAGCCCGCGGCCAGGCACACCAGGTCGGTCAGGGCGGCTCGCGACCAGTCGGCCGGCGCGTGGTTCGAGCGCCTGGTGGAACTCCAGGCCACCCTCCGCGCACCCAAGGGCTGCCCCTGGGATATCGAGCAGACCCATCTTTCCCTGCGCACCTACTTGATCGAAGAGGCCTACGAGGTCCTGGAAGCGCTGGAAAGCGGCGACGACGCCAAGTTTGCCGAAGAGCTTGGCGACCTCTTGCTTCAGATCGTCTTCCATGCGCAGATTGCCGCCGAGGCGAAACGCTTCACCGCCGCGGACGTGGTCCGCGAAATTCACCAGAAGATGGTCCGGCGCCACCCGCACGTCTTCGGCGAGCAGCGCGCCAAGGACGCCGGCGAAGTCCTCAAGAACTGGGAACAGATCAAAGCCGAGGAGCGCCGCGCCAAAGGGCAAAAGCAGCCCGAAGACCAGCCGGCCTCCTTGCTTGACGGCATTCCCCATACGCTGCCCGCGGTGATGCAGGCCTTTCAGCTGACCCGCCGGGCCTCGCGCATCGGCTTTGACTGGGAAAACGTGGACGGTGTCGCCGCCAAGCTTCAGGAAGAACTGGCCGAACTGCGTGCCGCGCGCAACCCCGCCGAAATCGAAAGCGAACTCGGCGACGTGCTCTTCGCCGCGGTCAACCTTGCCCGCTTCCTGAAAGTGGACCCGGAAATCGCGCTCAAGCGCACCAACGCCAAGTTCGTCGCCCGTTTCCGCGCCATGGAGCGCTCCGCGCAAGCCTCCGGGCGCAAGCTGGCCGATGTTCCCCGCGCGGAGATGGAAACCCTTTGGGATCAAGCGAAAGCCGCCGAGCGCACGCTGCCGGCCCGGAAAGCGGCGGCCCGCCGATGACCAGCGGGCGGACCGGGCCGCAAAGCGCCGCCGTCGGCGCCATCACCGTGCGTCCCTGCCACAAACTTGAGGATTTCTACGCCTGCGTCGAACTGCAGCGCCAGATCTGGGGCGAGGACGACCTGGAAGTCGAGCCTTCCACGATGTTCGTCGTCGCCGCGCACACCGGCGGCCAGGTCCTCGGCGCGTTTGACGGCGCCAGACTCGTCGGCTACACGCTGGCCGTTGCCGCACTGCGCAACGGTGCCCCTTATCTCCACTCGCACATGACCGGCGTGCTTGCCGAGTATCGCGACCGCGGCGTCGGCCGCGCCCTCAAGCTTTTCCAGCGCGAAGAAGCACTCAGCCGCGATATCCGCCTCATCGAGTGGACTTTCGACCCGCTGGAAATGCGCAATGCACACTTCAACCTGAATCGCCTGGGCGCGCTGGCCCGCCGCTACCTGCCCAATCTCTATGGCATCACCACCAGCCCGCTACACCGCGGGCACGCCACCGACCGCTTGGTCGCCGAGTGGTACCTCGATTCGCCTCGCGTTCTCGCCGCGTTGAACGGGCAACTCGCGCCTCTGCCGGCTTCCACGCTGATCCCCATTCCTGCCGAGCTGGAAGACTGGAAATCCTCCGCGCCTGAGAGAATCGAATCCGTACAATCCACGGCCCGCGCGCAATTTATGGAAGCCTTCGCCAGGGGCTATGCCGCGCTCGCCGTTGCTCGAACCCCCGCCGGTTCTGCCTATCAGCTCGCCCCCTGGAGCGAGTTCTAGTCCTCCCGACCATGCGCCTCGAACAACTCACCCTCCGCGAACTGCACATGCATCTGGTTGCGCCGTTTCAGACCAGCATGGAGACCACCACCCTGCGCCGTGTCCTGCTGCTCGAGGTTGTGGCCGATGGCGTCGCCGGCTGGGGCGAGTGCGTCGCCGGTGAAACCCCTTCCTACAGCCCGGAAACAACCGAGACCGCCTGGCATGTTCTTCGCGACCATATTTGGCCCCGGCTGAAGGGGAAGTCCTTTGCTTCCGCCTCCGAAGTCTGGGATCACCTTTCCTGGGTGCGCGGTCACGAGATGGCCAAGGGCGGGCTCGAAGCGGCCATCTGGGACGCCGAAGCGAAACAGAAGAGCATTCCGCTCGCGCGGTTGATCGGCGGGACGCGCCCGGAGATTGCCAGCGGCGTCTCCATTGGAGTTAAAGCTTCACTTGAGGAGCTTGTGGAAGCAGTTCAAGTAGAACTTCAAGCCGGTTATCAGCGCATCAAAATCAAAATCAAACCCGGCTACGACCTCGAACCCGTGCGACGCTTGCGCAAAGAGTTCGCGGCCCTCAAGTTGATGGTGGACGCGAACTCCGCCTACTCCCTTGCCGATCTCGACCTGCTCAAACAGCTCGACCAGTTCTACCTGATGATGATCGAGCAACCGCTCGGATGGGACGACCTCTATGCCCACGTGCGCTTGCAAAGGGAACTGGCCACCCCCATTTGCCTGGACGAGTGTATCCACACCGAAGAGCAAGCCGCCGCCGCGATTGAGCTCGGCGCGTGCCGCATCGTCAATATCAAGCTCGGCCGCGTCGGCGGCTTCGTTCCCGCCCGGCGCATCCACGACCTCTGCCAGCAGAACGGCCTGCCGGTCTGGTGCGGCGGCATGCTGGAATCGGGTATCGGCCGGGCCCACAACATTGCGCTCTCCACGCTGCCGAACTTTACTTTGCCGGGGGACGTGACGGCCAGCGCCCGCTACTGGAAGGAAGACATCATCGACCCTGAAGTCCGCGTTTCGCCACAGGGCACCATCCGCGTGCCGGACGCCCCCGGCATTGGTTTCGCTCCTCGCCTTGACCTGATTGAGAAGCTCACCGTCCGCAAGGAACGCATGCACTAGACTTCCGCCCGCGCCGCGCATAGAATCCGCATCATTTCGCCGGCAGCTTTCCCACTCTCTGGAGGAATCCCGTATGACTTTGACGAAACGCGCCACCGCCGAATTTTTTGGCACCTTCTGGCTGGTATTTGGCGGCTGCGGTTCCGCCGTGCTGGCCGCGGCGTTTCCCAATCTGGGCATCGGCTTTGCCGGCGTAGCGCTGGCCTTTGGGCTGACCGTGCTCACCATGGCTTTTGCCATCGGCCATATCTCGGGCTGCCATCTCAACCCGGCCGTGTCCTTTGGCCTGCTTGCGGGCAAGCGTTTCTCCGGCAGCGACCTCATTCCGTACGTGGTGGCGCAGGTCCTCGGCGGCGTTGCCGGCGCGGGCGTTCTGTACCTGATCGCGCGCGGCAAGGAAGGATTTTCGCTTGCCGGAGGTTTTGCATCGAACGGCTACGGCGCACACTCCCCCGGCGGCTATTCCCTGGGCGCGGCGTTCCTTGCGGAAGTCGTCCTGACGTTCTTTTTTATCTTCGTCATCATGGGTGCCACCGACAAGCGCGCGCCGAGCGGCTTTGCTCCCATCGCCATCGGCCTGTGCCTGACGTTGATCCACCTCATCGGTATCCCGGTGACGAATCTTTCCGTCAATCCCGCGCGCAGCACCGGCCCCGCGGTGTTCGTCGGCGGCTGGGCGCTGCAGCAACTCTGGCTGTTCTGGGCGGCGCCGATTCTCGGCGGCATTCTCGGCGGTGGCGCGTACCGGGCGCTGATGGAAGAATAGGGCGGCGCGCTCCTTACCCCAAATCGGCAATTGAATCTGCGCGCGGCGTCGCGGGAGGAATTCTCTGTGCCTGTTAAAGCGTTACGTGAAGGTGGCCCGGCGGCGCGCATCGCCGTGATTCCGGGCGACGGCATCGGCAAGGAAGTCACGCCGGAAAGTGTGAAAGCCATTCGTGCCGTGACATCGTCGGCCCGCCGACCGATCGAGTTCGTCGAATTCGATTGGGGCGCCGACAAATTTCTTCGCGAAGGCGTCACCCTTCCCCCGGGCGCAGTCGAGATGCTCGCCAACGATTTCGACGCCATTCTCTTCGGCGCACTCGGCGATCCGCGTGTGCCCTCCAACCAGCACGCCGCCGACATCCTCCTCGGCCTGCGCTTCAAGCTCGATCTCTTTGTCAACGCCCGCCCGGTCGAGCTCTTTCACCCTCGCCTCACGCCGCTCCGCGACCGCGCGCCGCAGGACGTCCGCTTCATGGTATTCCGCGAAAACACCGAGGGCCTTTACGTCGGCGTCGGCGGCTTCTTTAAGAAGGACACGCCGGACGAAATCGCCGTGCAGGAAGACGTCAACTCCCGCAAAGGCGTCGAACGCATCATCCGCCACGCCTTCGCCTACGCTCGCGCCAGGCAGCTCAAGCGCGTCTGCATGAGCGATAAATCCAACGCCATGACCTATGCGCACGACCTCTGGCAGCGCGTCTTCAAGCAGGTGCGCCAGGAATATCCCGAAATCGAGTCCCGCCACCTGTTCATAGACACCCTGGCCATGGAGGTGGTCCGGGACCCGCGCCAGTTCGATGTGATCGTCACTTGCAACCTCTTCGGCGACATCATCAGCGACCTCGGCGCACAACTCGCCGGCGGCCTCGGCCTGGCGCCCTCCGGAAACATTCACCCCGGCCGCACCTCGCTCTTCGAGCCGGTGCACGGCTCTGCTCCCAACATCGCCGGAAAGGGCATCGCCAACCCGCTTGGCTCGGTGCTGGCGTCCGCCATGCTTCTGGAATTTCTCGGCTGGGAACAAGAGGCGGGCACACTCCGCGGGGCCGTGCGCGCCGCGCTCCAGGAAAATTTTGTTACGCCCGACCTTGGCGGCGATAAGAAGACAGGGGAAGTGGGTGACTGGATTGCGGCCCGCGTCTCCGGCCGCTAAAGACACTGCTTAAAGTATCACTTGAATTCACGACCTGCCGTTGATTCAGCGTTTCTTCGCCGCCAAAGCCACCAGCGCACCCAACAGGAACCCGCCGATGTGCGCCCATACCGCTACTCCGCCGTTCATCTGTACCGCCGGTTGGTGCTGCGCCGCCAGCGCGCTCAGGAACTGCAGCGCGAACCATACCCCCAGCACAATCACCGCCGGCACCCGCACCAGAAAGATCAAGATCAGCGTCAGCACCCGGTTGCGTGGCTCCAGCACAATGTACGCGCCCATGATGCCGGAGATGGCTCCGCTCGCTCCCACCGCGGGAATGTGCGAATGCGTGTTGAACGCGTAGTGCGCGAGCCCCGCGCCCACCCCGCAGAATAAATAGAACAGCAGATAACGCAGGTGCCCGAACTCCGCCTCCACGTTGTCCCCAAAGATCCACAGGAAGAGCGTATTGCCCAGAATGTGCGCGAAGCCCGTGTGCAGGAACATGCTGGTCACCAGCGGCAGCAGCGCCGCCTCGATGCTTCCGTGTCCGTGCAGCAGGGCCGTGATCCGCAGCGGGATGAAGCCCCACTTCGTCACCAGCAGGTCGTACTGTCTGGGAACCAGGGTCACCTCGTATACGAACACCCCAAGATTTGCGAGCAGCAGCGCCACATTGACGAAAGGGAATTTGCCGGAAGGATTCTCGTCGCGAAGCGGGATGAACATGTGGTTCCGTTAGCCTCGCGCGCTGCGCCCATGGCGCGCTGCCCGCAGCAGGGCCGCCGGCGAGTATTGGCTGGGATGGTGCTTGCGGGTGCTGCGCAGCCGCTCGATCGCCCGCAGCGACGCGATGCCTCCTCGCGCGCCCTGCGCCGTGCAGTTCAACCCCGCCGCGGCGCAGCCAAACTCCAGCACCCGCTGGATGTCCCACCCTCGCAGCAGGCCGTAAGCGAAGCCCGCATGAAAGAGATCGCCGGCGCCCGTCGTGTCCACCACCGGAACGCGATACGCCGCGGCATACCAGAATCCCTCGCCGTCCCAGGCCAGCGCCCCCTGTTCTCCCATCGTCACGCAAACCAACTTCGCCGAATTCTTGAGGTGGATCAGCGGAAGTGCCGCCAGGGGATCGTTGGTTCCGGCCAGTGCGGGAAGGATGCCCAGCGACAGCACCGGATAATCCACCTGCGGCAGCAAGAACGTCAGCCCCTCGCGAAACTGGTCCAGGTCGCACATGACCGGCACGCCGGCCTCGCGCGCCCACGTCGCCGCCATTCGTGACGCTTCCGGGTTCTCGCCGTCCACCTGCACCAACCGTGACCGCTGGAACCACGCCTTCCGCAAATAGCCTGGCGCCAGTTTGACCCGCGCATCGCGATGACACAGGACGGCGCGGCTTCCGGTGCCGTCTTCCACCAGGATGTAGGAGAGGCGGCTCTCCGACGCCTTGACGCGCTGCAGGTGCGACTCAACCCCCAGTGCCGTCAACTCCCTCTGGTGCTGCGCGCCATGCTGGTCCGAGCCCGCGGCGCCGACGTAGCGCGTCCTCAATCCCCAGCTCGCGGCGGCCACCACAGCGGTTGCCACCTGCCCGCCGAGCCGCACCTCACGGGAGACGGTATCCGTCTTGCCGTCGCGGGCAGGGAACTCCTTCAAGCGGAGCACGATGTCCGTGGCGTTTTCTCCGATACCGGTGAAATCAACCAAGGGAGTGGGCATGGCGTCGCGCAAGGGTACAGGAAGTTGCGCGCAAAAGGAAAACCAGGGGGGGAACGGGAATCGAAAGGGAAGCAGGCTGCGGTCCGCGTCCGATAATGTGCGTCCTGCGCGGGGCCGTGGTTAACGGAATATTTTTATCGGCAGTCGTGCCGTATTTCCTGCGTTTTTCGCGTGTATCGCGGGATAGCCCGCCGGGCAACTCCGACAATGGCAAGGCTATGACATGCCCGGCAAGGGGCTTGCCTGTTGCCGCCGCGCTACCCGCGCCCTGCTCCGCGAAAAATATTTTCGATGAATCGTTGCGGAAAGTTGCGCGCTGCCCATGCGTGTGGTAAGAAATTTGATTCGCGTTTGCGTGCAGTTCTGCGATGTGGTGCGCTGATCGCGAAGCGCGGTCGGCGCGCCGACACGTCATGCCTGCCAGGGAAACGGAAGCCATTATTCTTCGAACCTTTCCTCTTGGCGAGGCGGACCGCCTGGTCAGTTTTCTGGGCCGTTCTTCCGGGCGCCTGCGCGGCGTGGCCTCCGGCGCGCGCAAGCTCAAGAACCGCTACGGCTCGACGCTGGAAGTGCTCTCCCACGTGCAGCTGTGGTACGTGGAACGCGAGACGCGCGACCTGGTGCGCATCCAGCAGTGCGATCTGCTGGAATCGTTCCACCGCGCGCAGAGCGATTACGGTCTCAGCACCGGTCTGGCGCTCATCAGCGAAATCGCCGAGCGCGTCTTGCCGGAACAGGAAGCCGCGGAAGCGATGTTTCGCCTGCTCCTGTTGTGCGCCAGGGAGGTGGAGCGGCGCGGCGCCTGGCAGTTGCCGCTGGCCTACTTCGCCTTCTGGACCGTTCGGCTGGGCGGCTGGTTGCCGCCGCTCGACCGTTGTGCCGGCTGTGGGAAGCCGCTCGGCGAGGCGGCGTTTCACTCGCCGCAGTTTGCGGGTCTCCTGTGCGAACAGGACCGCCGTCCGGGTGCGCGGCCTATCGGCAAGCGCGGCAGGGAACTGGCGGAATACTTCGCCGGCAGAAAGCTGGACCAGATTGAGCTGCCGGAAGCGGATAGCAAGGCGCTCGGAGAGTTGCGCGAGGCCGCGCTGAGCTGGATCGAGTTTCACACCGAGCGGAAGTTGCAAACGCGCGAGTTTTTGGAGACGACTTGAAAGTTAAAGCAAAACTTGAAGAAAAAAAGAAGGGCCTGAATTTTCAGGACTTGATCCTTGCGCTCTCGCACTTCTGGGTGAAGCAGGGCTGCGTGCTGCAGCAGCCGTACGACGTCGAAGTCGGCGCCGGCACCATGCACCCAGAAACGTTCCTTCGGGTGCTGGGACCGAATCCGTATCGCGTGGCGTACGTCCAGCCCAGCCGTCGGCCCGCCGACGGCCGCTACGGCGAGAACCCCAACCGCCTCTACAAGCATTCGCAGTTTCAAGTGATCTTGAAGCCCTCGCCGCTCGATATCCAGGACATCTACCTCAAGAGTCTCGCCGCCATCGGCATTGATTTGCGCGAGCACGATATCCGCTTTGAAGAGGACAACTGGGAGTCGCCAACGCTCGGCGCCTGGGGCATCGGCTGGCAGGTGCTGCTCGATGGCCTCGAGATCACCCAGTTCACCTATTTCCAGCAGAGCGGCGGGTTGGACCTCGATCCCATCTCCGTGGAACTCACCTACGGTCTCGAGCGCATCTGTGCCTTCCTGCAAGGCACGGAGAGTGTGTACGACCTGCGCTGGTCCGACGATAAGACCTACGGCGATATCCGCCTGGCGGAAGAGCAGCAGTTTTCCGAGTACAGCTTCGACCGCAGCGACGCCAAGTCGATTCGTTCCGAATTCGAGTTGCACGAGAAGCAGGCCAGGGAACTGCTGGAAGGCTGGAGCAAGGCGGAAGGGAAGGAGCGCCGCCGCTACCCGCTGCTGGCCGCGTACGACCACTGCCTCAAGTGCTCGCACCTCTTCAATTTGCTGGACGCACGCGGCGTCATCTCCAGCACCGAGCGCGCGGCGCTGATGGCGCGGGTTCGCGGCGTGGCCTGCAAGACGGCGGCAGCGTATCTCGAGCAGTTGACCTCGGCTGGTGCGGCGGAGGTGCAGTCATGAGCGCGGCCAAGCCCAAATCGCCCAGATCGGCCAGATCGAACGTTGCGCCGAAGACCGCCAAGGCGCCGGTTGTGAAGCGCGTCGAATTGCTGTTCGAGGTTGGTTGCGAAGAGATACCGGCCGGTATGCTGCCGAGAGCCGAGGCGGAATTCAAGGCAGGCCTGGAAAAGCAGCTGGCTGCCGAGAACCTGTCGGAAGGCGTGACCCTGGAAGTTTTCAGCACACCGCGCCGGTTGACGCTACGCGCCACCGGGTTGCTCAACCGGCAGGCCGATGTCGAGAACGAAGTCACCGGCCCGCCCAAATCTGTGGCCTACGACAGTGTCGGCGCGCCGACGCGCGCCGCCGTCAGCTTTGCCGAGAAGCAGGGCATCGGCCTGCACGAAGTCTATTTCCTCCAGACCGCCAAGGGCGAGTATCTCGCCGCCAAGCAGATCAAGCGCGGCCGCGCCACCGAACACATTCTGGCCGAAGCGCTGCCCCGCATCCTGCACGATCTCTACTGGCCGAAGACCATGACCTGGACAGGGCTCTCCGGCGCTCGCTTCATCCGGCCCATCCGCTGGCTGCTGGCGCTCCTCGACGGGAAAGTGGTCCCGTTCAGCTACGGCGGCGTTGCTTCCGGGAACACCACGCGCGGTCACCGCTTCCTCGGCGCCGCTGCGATTCCCGTCAAGTCCTTCGCCGACTATGAGAAGCGCTTGCTCGGCAACGGGGTCATCGTGCGGCCGTCGGAGCGCCTGGCAAAAATCGGCCGCGAGCTGGAAGCGCACTCCAAAAAGGGCGGATACCGCGTCCACGAGGATGCCGAGCTTCTGAAGCTGGTCACCTACCTGAACGAGTACCCGACCGTCATTCAGGGCAGTTTTGCTCCGGCGTTCCTGAATTTGCCCGACGAAATTCTGGTCACGGTGATGCGCGGCCACCAGAAATACTTCGCCGTAGAGAAGCGCAACGGCGAGCTCGCGCCGCACTTCCTCGCGGTCATCAATCTTGCCCGGGACCAGAAGGGTCTGGTGCGCGCCGGGCACGAGCGCGTGCTCAGAGCGCGCTTTGCCGATGCGCAATTCTTCTGGGAGTCCGACCAGAAATGTCGGCTGGCCGACTATCTGCCGCGCCTCGAACGCGTCACTTACGAATCCCGCCTCGGCAGCTATCGGGACAAAGTGGAACGCTTCCGCGGACTGGCCCGCTGGCTGGCCGAACAGTGGTTCAATCTTGGTCTGGTGCAGGCCCACGTCTCCGATGCCGACCGCGCCGCCGAACTTTCCAAGTGCGACCTGTCCACCGAAATGGTTCGCGAGTTTCCCGAATTGCAGGGAATCGTGGGCGGTCTCTACGCCAAAGCCCAGGGCGAGCCCGATGAGGTGTCCGACGCCGTATACGACCACTATCGCCCGGTCGGCCTCGATGATCCCATTCCGCGCAATCTGATCGGCTGCGCCGTCGCGCTTGCCGATAAGCTGGATTCCATCGTGGGCTGCTTCGCGGTCGGCGCGGTGCCCACCGGCTCCAGCGATCCGTTTGCCTTGCGTCGTGCCGCTCTCGGCATCGTCAAGATCATCCTTGAGAAGAAGCTGACCGTGTCGCTGGCCCTGACCATCGGCGCCGCCGCCCGAGCGCTGCACGCGAATCCACCCAAGCGCGCGGTGACCCCGGAACAAGAGAAGCAAGTTCTCGATTTCCTGCTCGACCGGGCGCGCTTCGTCTTCAAGGAAAAGGAAGGCTTCAACTACGACGAATTGAATGCGGTCTTCCGCGCCGGTGCCGACGATCTGGTGGATGCGCGCAAACGGCTCGAAGCGTTGCGGGCGATCCGTAAATCGCGCAACTTTGAGCCGCTGACGGTGTCCTTCAAACGCATCCGCAAGATTCTGGAAAAAGCCGCCCTGCCTGCCGGGGAAGCCCAGGTCGTATCGCCGCAGCTTTTCGAGAGCGACGCCGAGCGTGGGTTATATGCCGCCATGCAGTCTGCGGCGCCGCGCGTGAACGAGCAGAAGCGCCTGGGGCAGTACAAGGAAGCCCTGGAGGTCATTGCGGGGCTGCGCCCGCAAGTGGACAAGTTCTTCGAACAGGTGATGGTGATGGCCGAAGACGAAGCGGTGCGCAAGAATCGGCTGGCGCTGCTGGCGGAGTTGCTGCGGGAGTTCAGCACGATCGCCGATTTTTCAGAGATGGGCGGAGAAGGGCGCGCTTAAAGTTTTACTTTAAGTCACTTTTGACGCCGCGGCGCAGGAAAATGTCTGCGCGCCGACTCTGCCCGGCCAGCGCCTGGAAAAACTTTTTTGGAAGCCGCATCGCATGCGCGCGTCTTCCGCGTTTCGCGCAGTTCGCATGTAGCACGTGACTCTAATTCGCTTGTGAGGCATATCGTGACGAAATGGGTTTATTCCTTCGGGGCGGGAAAATCGGAAGGCGACGGTTCCTGGCGCGCGCTGCTCGGCGGCAAGGGTGCCGGCCTGGCGGAGATGAGCCGCATCGGCCTTCCTGTTCCTCCCGGATTCACCATCACCACGGAAGTCTGTACCTACTATTACGCCAACAAGAAGTCCTATCCCAAGGCGCTTGAGGCCCAGACCAAGTCGGCCGTCGCCGCCGTGGAAAAGATCATGGGCGCGAAGTTCGGCGACAAAAGCAAACTCCCGCTCCTGGTCTCCGTGCGTTCCGGCGCCCGCGATTCCATGCCGGGCATGATGGACACCATTCTCAACCTGGGCCTGAACGACGAAACGGTGAAGACGCTGGCGCGCGCCACCGGCAACGAGCGCTTTGCCTGGGATTGTTATCGCCGCTTTATCCAGATGTACGGCGACGTGGTGATGGGCGTGCAGAAACGCGCCAACGAAGACCACGAACCATTCGAAGTCGTCATTCACGAGCTGAAGCACGAGCGCTATCACGCCGATGTGGACGATCCCAAGCTCACCGTGGCCGACCTGCAGGAACTGGTCGCCCGCTTCAAAAAGCTCATCAAGGAGCGCGCCGGGTCGGAGTTTCCGCAGGACGTATGGAAGCAGCTGTGGGGCGCCGTCGGCGCGGTGTTCGGCTCCTGGATGAACGACCGGGCGATCGTATATCGCCGTAAGTACAACATCCCGTCCGAGTGGGGCACTGCGGTCAACGTGCAGGCAATGGTGTACGGCAACACGGGTGATACGTCCGGCTCCGGCGTCGCGTTTACCCGCGACCCTGCCACCGGCGAGAAGGTTTTCTACGGCGAGTTCCTGATCAATGCCCAGGGCGAGGACGTGGTTGCCGGCGTGCGCACTCCGGAACCGGTCGCCAACCTCAAGAACTATTTGCCCAAGGCCTATCACGAACTGGAAGGCATTCGCGCCAAGCTCGAGAAACACTTTAAGGACGTGCAGGACTTCGAGTTCACGATTCAGGACAGCAAGGTCTTCATGCTGCAGACGCGCAGCGGCAAGCGCACCGGCCTTGCCGCAGTGCGCTTCGCGGTGGAGATGGAAAAAGAGAAGCTCATTGACTGGAAGACCGCGATCCGTCGCGTTCCCGCAGACCAACTGGACCAGGTGCTCGCGCCGGTGTTCGACCGCAAGGCCCTGGCCAGCGCCAGGATCATCGCCAAGGGTTTGCCCGCCGGCCCCGGCGCGGCCACCGGCCGTATGTATCTGAACGCCGACCGCGCCGTGCAAGCCGCGGAGCGCGGAGAAAAGGTCCTGCTGGTTCGCAACGAAACCTCTCCCGAAGACCTGCGCGGCATGATCGCCGCCGAAGGCATCCTGACCGCCAAGGGAGGCGTGAGTTCGCACGCGGCCCTCGTGGCCCGGCAGATGGGCAAGGTCTGTGTTTGCGGCGCCGCTGCGCTGCAGATTGATTACGGCGCCAAAACCATGACCGTGGATGGAAGCAGCTACAAGGAAGGCGATTTCCTCTCCATCAACGGCACCGCCGGCGAAGTGTATGCCGGCCAGATCCCAACCGCTGCGTCCGAAATCGTGCAGGTGCTCATCGAAAAGTCGCTGGAGCCGGGCAAGAGCCAGACCTATCAGAATTTCAAAAAGCTGATGGACTGGTGCTCCAAGGCCACCCGCATGAGCGTGCGCACCAACGCCGACACCCCCGAACAGACCGCCCATGCCGTGGCTTTCGGCGCCAGCGGCATCGGACTCTGCCGTACCGAGCATATGTTCTTCGAAGGCGACCGCATTGACGCCATGCGCGAGATGATCCTGGCCGACAGCAAGGAGCATCGCGAAGTGGCGCTGGCCAAGATCCTTCCGTACCAGCGCGAAGACTTCATCGGCATCTTCAAGGCGCTGGCCGGCCGTCCGGCGACGATTCGCTTCCTGGATCCGCCGCTGCACGAATTCCTGCCGCATGAAGGCGCGGCGCAAACCGAGCTGGCCAAGAAGATTGGCGTCCCGGTGGAGAAGATCAAGCAGCGAGTTAAAGAACTATATGAATTCAACCCGATGCTCGGCTTCCGCGGTTGCCGCCTCGGAATCGTTTATTCCGAAATTTCCGAAATGCAATCGCGCGCGGTCTTCGAGGCCGCGGCCGAAGTGCAAAAGGCGGGCGTGAAGGTCCATCCGGAAATCATGATCCCGCTTGTGGGCTTCAAGAAGGAGCTCGACCTCCAGGTCGAAGTTGTGCACCGCGTGGCCAAGCAGGTGATGAAGGAGAAGGGCGTCAAGCTCAACTATCTTGTCGGCACCATGATCGAGGTGCCGCGCGGCGCGCTGACGGCAGATGAAATCGCACAATCCGCCGAATTCTTCAGCTTCGGCACCAATGACCTGACGCAAACCACTCTGGGCATGAGCCGCGACGACTCCGGTTCTTTCCTCGGCCCGTACCAGGAACTGGAGATCGTCAAGAAGAACCCCTTTGCCACCATTGACCAGACCGGCGTTGGCCAGCTGATGGAAATGGCCGTGGCCAAAGGACGGAAGACGCGTGCCGATATCAAGCTGGGTATCTGCGGCGAACACGGTGGCGAACCGGACAGTGTCAAGTTCTGCCATCGCATCGGCCTCGACTACGTAAGCTGCTCGCCGTTCCGGGTGCCGGTGGCGCGATTGGCGGCTGCTCAAGCGATGGTTGAAGAAGAAAACGCCAAGAAGGGTACGACGAAAAAGAAGAAGTAAGGGGTCAACTCAAGTAACACTTGAAATGAGAAGCGGAGCGCTTTGTTCGAGGCGCTCCGTTTCTTTTTCACCGCAAGCTGCACGGAATATTGCATTTAAAGTATCACTTGAAGGCGTTCCGGCAAGAGGAACGGTCCCGACTTTGCGGGGTCCTATTTCTTCACCCCGTGATGGTCGTAGCTCAACACCCGCGTCACTTTCCACTCGCCGTCCTTGTACCGCCACAGATGAACAAAGCTGCCTTCGCCGGTTCCGTTCGTGGCCTCGGTTTTCGGGTGCAGAAAGCGGTGGGTGCCCATCTCGATGGCGCCATAGCCCTTCATGTAGTAAATCTTCAGGCTTCCCGGCACCAGCACCCGCTGCGTGTCTCCCGTGCAGATGTTGTTTTTCACGCTATCGGTCAGAGCCTGGTGTCCCAGCGTCACGCCGCCCTGGTCGTGGTAGAACTCCACGTCATCGGCCAGCATGCTGTCGAATTTCTTCAGGTCGCAGCGGTTATAGGCATCGAACAACTGCCGGTCGAGTTCCGTGATGGCCTTCTCCAGGTCGGCCTGGTTCTTGATCTCGTCCAGGGCAGCCACTTTCGGCGCGGGCGGCGTCTGGGCCCATGCAGTTCCCGCGCCGGCCATCGCCAATAGGGCAAGAGCCGCCCACTTTCGGCCAATTCTCGCCATCATAACCCTCCGGGTTCGTTGGAATTCTCGAACGGAGTAAGGTACGTGCCCAACCGCCGCGAAGTTCAATGTCCGGGATTCCGCAGCGGTCTACCCGCGGCGCAGCGCAACGCCTCTGCGGTAAGATTCTTCCTTGCCGTGACCCACCTTCTCGAAAACCTGCGGGTCGTGCTGGTGCGCACCCGCAACCCGCTCAACCTCGGCGCCGCCGCGCGCGCCATGAGCAATTTCGGCGCGCTGCACCTTCGCGTGGTCCAGCCTTACGAGAAAGCCTTCCGCGAAGCCGTCTCCGCGGTCGGGGCCGAGCCGCTCCTGGCTCACGCGGAGGAGCACGCCACGCTGACCGCCGCCCTGCGCGATTGCAGCCTCGTCGTCGGCACCACCGCGATCGGCCACCGCGAACTGCAGCACCCGCTGTACTCGCTGGAGCAGGCGGCCCCCAAAATTCGCAGGCGTCTGGGGTCAGGGCGCGTCGCCATTCTCTTTGGCTCGGAGAAAACCGGCCTTAGCAACGGCGAACTCAGCCACTGCCACTGGCTGCTGCGCATCCCCACGCGCACCGAGCATCGGTCCATGAACCTTGCCCAGGCCGTTGCCGTGGTCATGTACGAACTTGCGCGCGGCTCGCGCACACTGCCGCTCGCGAAATCCAGGGTGGCCTCGATCGCTGCCAATACCGAGACCCTGGATCGCATCGGCGAAGCCCTTCTTGCCGCGCTGGATGCCAGCGGCTACATTGCGCCGCGCGCCAGCGCTTCCGCCGAAGAAAAGCTTCGCCGCATGCTGCGCCGCTTCGAACTCAGCGCCGCCGACGCCGAAGTGCTGCTGGGGATGCTCCGGAAGATTTTGTGGAAGCTGAAAGCGGGCTAGGTGGGCATCTTGAAAAAGAAATACATGCCCAAGAAATAAAACACCAGGTCCGGGGCAAACGCGGCGAACGGCGGCGGCATCTGGCCAACCCCTCCCATGGCCTCCAGAAGGCGCGAGAGCAGCCAGTAGCCGATGCCCACTGCCAGGCCCACCGCGATTCCTCCGATGGCGCCTCTTCCGCCGACACTGAACGCATAGGGAATCGCCAGCAGCATGCTCACCGGCGCGATCAGCGGAAACGCGATTTTCACATACCACTGCACCGAAAGCGCCGAGACATCGAACCCCGCGCGGCGCAACTCTTCAATGTAGCTGCCCAGTTGCCGGAAACTCAGCTGGCTGGCCTGGCGGACTTCGCGGTTGAAGTAGCTGGGCGGCTCGGAGAGTTCCGGCAGCGCCGTCGCGGAAAATTTCTGGTAACTGGAAATGCGCCCGTCCTGAAAATCGCGCACCCAGCCCGATTCCAGCACCCAGGCATTCTGGCTGTCGCTCCAGTGGGCCTGGTTGGCGAAGACCCGCCTCCGCACGCGAAACGTCTCCGGCTCGAGTTCCACGACGGTCAGCCCCGCGAACAGATTCTTGGCCGGTTCGAACAGGTCGTAGTTATAGATCTTTCCGTTTTCGCCGAAAATCCAGCGCTGCGGCCGGGTGTAGGTCTGCGCGGGGCGGCCCTTGATCTGGTTGCGCAGGGCATCCTGCCGCTGGTTGGTATAGGGCAGGTATAGGTCGTCCATCAAGATCATGGTGAAGGCCAGGGCCATGCCCGCCGCCAGCAGCGGCAGCGCCAGACGGTACAGGCTGATGCCGCTGGCCTTGCAGGCCACAATCTCGTTGTTCTTGCTCATGACGCCCAGCGTGACCAGCACCGCGACGAGAGCGCCCAGCGGCGACAATTGATACAGCAAGTACGGCGTCAGGTAGCGGAAGTAATTCACCACCACCAGGAAGGGCACGCGATGCCGCGCAATATCGTCCAGCAACTCAAAGAAGGTGAAGACATGGAAGAGAAATACGAAGGAAAGCATCAGCAGCGCGAAGTACGCGAAGAACCGGCGCAACAGGTACAGATCCAGCAGCCGCGGGAAACTGCCGTCGGAAGGCGCGGCGCCGCCGTTACCGTTGTGCGCGCGTGCCTGCTCGGCGGCGCGCAGCTTGGCCTGGGTCTTGCGGCGGCGCAGCAGGCGCCTCCAGATCTCGAAGCGGCTGAAGCGCCGCAGCCATGGCCGGTCGCCGCGCATCTGTTCCATCCGCGGGAGCAAGATGATCGCCAGCACGGTTAGCACGATATTTGCCAGCCAGATGCCCAGCCAGGGACTCAGCTTTCCGCTGCGCGCCATGCCCGCGCCCATGACCGAAAGGGAGTAGTAGGCCGCGATCAGCAGGACCGAGAGCAGCGTTCCGGCTGCGCGCCCGCCGCGCCGCGGTTGCGAACCGAGCGGCACCGCTACCAGAGCGAATACCAGGCAGGCCGCCGGAAACGCCAGGCGGCGCTGGAACTCCACCCGCGCTTCGCGCCAGGAGGCGCTGTTGTCCCACAGCAAATCGCCGGTCCGCCGCTCGGCGTTGCTCAGCTTGCGTTCCTGCACGGACACCAGGCCGCTCACTTCAATCGGCAGGTCGCTTTGTCCGAAGTCCGTCACCGAGTAATGGTCCGGATCCTGCCGGCTCACTTCATGCGTGGCACCGCCGCGCATGTGCAGCTCCAGCTTGCCCTGCTTGGCCTCGGCAATTACAATCGCATCCTCCGCCAGTGTCAGGCTCGCGCCGCTCTCCTGGCCCGCTTCGGCCAGGAAGACGCCATGCCAGTGTGTCCCGCTCGCGGAAATGTCGTTGACGTACAGCACGGTCTTAGGAAACCGTTCGTCGAAGACGCGCGGCTGCACCTGGAACGATGCCTGCGAAGCCAGCAGGTCGGCTTCGATTCCGCGCAGTCCGCGGAATGCGGCCGGTCCCAGCCAGAGGGTCAGCGTGCCGGTCAGCAGCGCGCCGGTGAGCGCCAGCACGCCAACCGGGACCAGCATGCGCTGGCGGCTGACGCCAAGCGCGGTCAGCGCGATGATCTCGCTGTCCGCCGACATGCGGCCCAGGCCCAGCAGCACGCCGGTCAGCACGGCCATCGGTATGGTGAAGATCAGTACGCCGGGAAAGACGAAGAGGAAGAGTTTGCCGATTTGCCCGCTGGAGCCGGAATGGCGCACCAGCAGTTCCATGAGCCGCACCAGTTGCGGCACGAACAGCACGAACGTGAAGACTACGAGGCCCAGAAACGCATGGCGGAATATTTCGCGGACGATGTAGCGGTCAAGAATGCGCATGACGCGAAGCGAAAGTGTAGCATGGCCCCAGCGGTGGTAGCGGAGCCGCAGCCCCGATGAGCCGCGTCAATCTCGTCCTGCTCTGGCACATGCACCAGCCGCAGTACCGCGACCCGGAAACCGGTCGCTACGTCCTCCCCTGGACCCGGCTGCACGCGCTCAAGGACTACTGGGGCATGGTGAAAGTCCTGGAAGAGTTTCCCGACTTCCACGCCACGTTCAACATGGTCCCTTCGCTGTGCATGCAGCTCGAGGAATACGCCAGCGGCCAGTTTAACGAGCCGTGGTTCGATCTGGCCTTCCGCGACGCGGAGCAGTTGACCCGCGAGGACAAGGCGGAGATCCTGCAGCGGGCCTTTCAGGTGAATCACGAACGCCTGCTTTCCCGCTGGCCGCGCTTTCTGGAGCTCTATGAATGGTCGCGTCCCGCCGGCGGCGCGCAGGCTCTGGTCACTTTCACCCCGCGCGACTGGCGCGACCTCCAGCTGCTTTCCCAGCTCGCCTGGATGGAAGAGGAGTGGATCGCGCGCGATCCGGTGATCAACGCGCTCTCCGCGAAGGGCAAGGACTTCAGCGAAAAAGACAAAGCCGCGCTGCGACAAAAGCAGCTGGACTTCCTGAAGATCGTTCTGCCCATTTACCGCGAGGCCGCCGCGCGGGGCCAGATTGAAATCAGCACCACGCCCTTCTATCACCCTATTCTTCCGCTGCTGTGCGACTCCGATATCGCCCGCGTCGCCAATCCCTCCACCCCGCTTCCGCGCCGCGCCTATCGTCATCCCGAAGACGCCCGCGAACAGCTGCGCCGCGCCAAGGAATACCACGAACGGATTTTTGGCGTGCCGCCGCAGGGGCTATGGCCTTCTGAAGGCTCCGTCTCCGATCAGACCCTGGCCATTGCCGCGGAAGAGGGCTTCCGCTGGTTCGGCACCGATGAAGGAGTTCTCGGCCGCACGCTGAATGTGGGCTTTTTCCGCGATGCCAGCGGCCTGCCCGCCAATGCGGATCGCCTGTACCGTCCCTGGCGGGTTCAGATGGGCGGCAACGGCATCACCGGCCTCTTCCGCGATCATCACATTTCGGATCTGATCGGCTTCGTCTATAGCCGCATGGACGCCAAGGCTGGCGCCGCCGATTTGCATAACCGCCTGCGGGCCCTCGGAGAGCGCGTTCCCGGCAAAGGGCCGCTGACCATTTCGCTTTTCCTCGACGGCGAAAATGCCTGGGAGTATTACCCCGGCAACGGCCGCGAATTCCTCCGCGAATTCTACGGGCGCATCCAGGGCGACCCCGATTTCCGCGCTCTCACCGCTTCGGAAGCGATCGCCGCTGCCGGCGACATTCCCCAGACCGGCGGCATCTTTCCCGCGTCCTGGATCAATGCCAATTTCGATGTCTGGATCGGCCATGCCGAAGATGTCGAAGCCTGGGAACTGCTCTGGGACGCGCGCGAAGCCTACGCCCGCGGGGAAGAAGCGCGGCAGCAGGGCCGCAAGGACGCTCCGACCGAAGAAGGCCTGCGCCAGGCCAAGGAGTCTCTGCTGGCCGCAGAAGGCAGCGACTGGTGCTGGTGGTATGGCCCCGAGCACTCCACCGCCAACGACGCCGAATTCGACGCGCTGTACCGCAAGCACCTCACCAGCATCTACCGCGCGCTCGGCAGGGTCGCGCCCGACGAGCTCGCCAAGCCCATCAAGCGCCAGCCGGAACGCGCCCTGCACCTGGCGCCCTCGGAATATCTCCGCGTGGACGTCAACGGCCGCGACACGTCCTATTTCGAATGGCTCGGCGCGGGACTGTATTCGCCGGAGCGCCGCAGCGGCGCCATGCATGGCCGCATCTTTTACCTTCGCGAACTTCGCTTCGGATTCGAACCGGAGCGCCTGTGCGTGCGCGTGGATCCCTTCGCGGAAGCACTGGAAGAGCTGGAAGACGCCGAGTTTCGCGTCACCATCCAGGCCGCGTCCGAAGTTGCCGTTAACATCAAGCTCAAGCGCGGCAAGCTGGTGGAATACACTGTCGAGCAGCAGCGCATTTGCCTGCTCAAACCGACCAGCGCCACCGAAGCCGCATTCGAAACGATTCTCGAAGTCGCCATCCAGAAGGAACTTTTTGACTTGCGTGGCGCCACGCGTCTGCGGGTTGGGGTCGCGCTTTGGCATGGCGGCCTGCCCGTGGATGTCCTTCCCGCCGAGGGTGTCCTGGACATCGCCCTGGGCGAGGACCACTTTGCCTGGCCCCTGGAACCTCTGAGCTGAGACATTTCTTCTTCGGCTGGGGGCATCCTTGCTGAACGCGAGGCGGGTAAGAAATCGCGCAAAGGCTGAGAGCCGCTGCTACCCAGGGGACGCAAAACCGCCGCGGCCGGAGCGCCGGCTCCTGGCTAAAACAGCTTCACCGCTAACTCGCGCGGCGCGTCGCCGACGGGAATCATCGTCAGCAGCCCATTGGCGCGGTCAGCCGTGATGCGAAGCACCGAAAGGTCTCCCGAAGCCTGGCTCACAACCAGCAAGAGGCGAGCTTTATCGCCCGGATCAAAGCGTAACGCGCCTGGCGACTGGCCCGCCGGGATCGGCCGGCTCACGCGGCGGTACAGAATGTCCACCGGCGTAACGCTGCCCATCGCGGCGTCGGAGACAAACAGTTCGCCAGTATCCGGCAACAGCACGCCGCGCGTCGGCGCCGAGCCCAGCACCACGTAGTCGCCCACTTCGTGGGTCCAGGTGTTGATGGCCTGCAGGCCGTGCGACTCCGGCGAAAGCACGTAGAGCTCGCCGCCGTCCGGCTTCAGGATCATCTGCGAGGGCACGCCGGCCAGCTCCAGGTTGGTGAGTAGCTGCCCGCGCTTGAGGTCAATCACGGAAAGCCGCTTCTGGGTGCGGCTCATGATGAAAGCTACGGAATCGTCGGGCAGGATCGCCGCGTCCTCCGGATCGGGAATCACGCTTACGGTCCCCGTTCGCTGCAGGGTCGAGGCGTCGTACATACCCACCGTCGCATCTTTTTTGTTCAGCACAAGAAGCAGCTTGCCGTCGCCGGAGACGCGTACCGCCACGGGATTCGCGCCGGTCGCGGCCCGTGCGAGGATCTGGCGCGTCGCGCAGTCAATCGCCACCAGGGAATTGGCGCCCGAAGCGGCGACGAAGGCGCGCGCCCCGTCCGCGGAAAAATCCAGCGAGTATGGAAGCGAGCCGACCGGAATCCGCGCGGCAATCTGCGAAGTCCTGGCGTCCAGCACCCAGGCAAAGCCGCCCGCGCCGCTTACCCCCCACACTTCGGCGCGCGTCGGATGCTCGCGCATGGCGGAAATATTGCCGCCCACCGGCACGTGGGCCACCACCGCGAGCTTTACCAGGTCCACCACGGAGACGGAGTTCTCGGCAGTGCTGACGTAGGCATAGAGACGGAGGCCCGGGCGCAGTATGGAAGGCCGGTGCTCGCGCGCCAGCACGATGATGCCGGCCACCAGCAGCAGCGCGGACAGGAAGAGCACACGAAATCTGGAGCTGCGATTCAAAATGCGGCCTTTTCAGGAAACTTCGAAACGCCACCGCGGAAGTTCAGCCACCGCGGTTTCAGTGTACCGAAGCGCGGAACGGCGCGGCAAACGCGGTCCCTCGCGCCGCGCTAGAAGCGGGTGGCAGGGCCGAGCAGATTCCAGTGCACCGCGAACCAGCACAGAAACAGCGCGGCCGCGCCGACGAGCGAGAACTTCACCTTGCTGATGGTTCGCAGTTCGGAGCGGAACCACGCGCGAATGCCGGAAAAGACCGGGAACACGCTGAAGAGAATGCAGAGCACGGCGGCGACGTTGACGAGGTAAAAATACTTATCCCACTCGCGTGTTGGCGGCGGCACGTCATCGCCGAGCGCGGCCAGCACCCCGAAAATCGCTCCGAGTACGCCGACCCACAGCCAGGCAGAAAGTTTCGATCCGATCGGTACCCACTCGGTTCCGGGTTGCGGCGCGGGAGCCGGCCGGCGTTTGAGGAAGATCCGGCGAAAGGCGCGGCTGAGCGTCGCCAGCACCACGCAGGCAAGGATGAACAGGGCAAGGCACAGCAGCACGGTGTTGAGCTTGGCGTTGTCGGCCCAGCGCACGCGCTGCGCCTGCACGCCGGCAAAATCGTACGCCAGCCGCAGCACTTTGCCGTCGCCGTCGCGGATGGCGAAGATCTTTCGCTGGCCGTCCACTTCCTGGAAGAGATCTTTCGCGATCGGCTTCCACTGGATGGTGTGTCCGCGCAAGTCCTTGATGTCTTCGATGACCAGCGCGCCATCCTTGTTGATTTTGGCTTCGCGCTGGGAAAACAGGGAGTCCAGCTTGAGCTTGGTGCTGTCCGCGCGGCGCGTGCTCTGGTAGGTGCCGGTAACGGATTTGAGTTCGCCGTCGGACATCTTGATAAAGGTCTGTTTCACGTCTTTCGGAAAGTAGCGGTCGCTGAACATGTTCACCAGTTCCGGCCGGGTCTTTCCCGCCGAACCGGCGGAATTGAAGGAGACGAAGAGAATCAATCTCTGCGAGGGCTCCAGCATGAACAGACTGTGGAAGGCGATGAGGTCGCCTTCGTGCCCGATCCAGCGCAGGTCGTTGCGCCAGACCTGGTAGAAGCCCATGCAGATCGGAGGCATCTGGTCGTTGGCGCGGAATTGCGGCGTCCACATCTGCTGCAGCGTTTCCGCCTTGAGGATGCGTCGGCCGTCGAGTTCGCCGCCGTTGAGCAGCGCCTGGCCGAAGCGCCCCATGTCGTAGGCGCTGGAGGAAACGCCGCCGGCGCCGGGCGGATTGAAGATCTCGAAGCCCACCGCGGGCTGGGTGCTGTTGCCGCGATAGCCTTCGCTGGGGAATTTGGCGAGCGCCTCCTGCGGCGGTTGCTCGAAGGTGGAATGGGTCATGCCGAGCGGCGCGAAGATGTGTTCTGCCACGTACTTCTCGAACGGCTGGCCGCTCACGCGTTCCACCACGTAGCTGCCGAGTCCGACCCCGTAATTGGAGTAGGCAGGGATGATGCCCGGCGGAAACATGCGGCGCGGCTGATTGGCGATGAGAAATTCGCGCAAGGTCGGTTTCTGCTTGGGCTTGATGAGAATGATATCGCGGGTCTCTTCCTCGAAGCCCGCGGTGTGGGTCATCAGGTTGCGCAGGGTGATCGGCTTGCCGAAAGCGGGGCGAATCGGAAAGTCCAGGTACTGGTTGACGTCGGTATCGAGATCGAGCCGGCCTTGCTCCGCGAGCTGCATCACCGAAACCCAGGTGAAGAGCTTCGAAATGGATGCCAGGCGGAACATGGTGGCACGCGGGTCTACCGGCTTTTTCTCCTTGGCGTCGGCGTAGCCATAGCCCTTGAGCAACAGCGGCTCGCCATTGCGCATGACCAGCACCGAAGCGCCGGCGATGTCCGCGCGCTCGAGTTGCAGGGGAAGGATGCCGTCAAAGAATGCGCCGAGATCCCCGGCCTCCAGGGCATGCGGCGTCGCAGGAGTCGCCGGCACTGCCGCGGAATCCTGCGCGGACGAGGGCGAAGGAGTTTTCTTTGCATCAACCAGCGGCGTGGGCGAAGGCTCCTGGGCCGCGGCGAAGTTGCTGCACGAAAATGGGAAAAGCAGGACAGCGACAACAGCGGCCGAAAGGCGGCGCATGCGTTCTCCTGATGGGGATACGGAAGTCCGAAGCGCCACAGCCTATCAGTTTTTACGCCGAGGCGCGGAGGAAATATGCCGCAGAGGCAACGTAAACAAGAGCCGCTGCGGCACGAGTCAGATTTTCTGGCGCTTCCAGTAGCCGCGGCTGAAGAGCAGCATGCTGATGCCGGCAATGGCGCCCTCGGCAATCACGATGGAAAGAAACACGCCGCTGGCCTGCATGCTGGTGTGCAGCGCGAGGAAATAGGCCAGCGGAATTTCCAGCACCCAGAAGCCGAAGAGGTTGACGAGGGTCGGCGTGAGCGTGTCGCCGGCGCCGTTAAACGCCTGCAGCATGACCATGCCGTAGGAGTAGCCGATGTTTCCGTAGCTGATGATGCGCAGACACGAGGCCGCGAGCGGAATCACCAGCGGATCGTGGGTGAAGAGACGGACCACGGGCTCGGCAAAGAAAACGAAGAACAGGCCGAGCAGGCCCAGAAACAGCGTGTTGTAGTGGCCGGTGCGCCACACGGAAGTTGCCGCGCGCTCGGGCTGTTTGGCGCCGAGATTCTGTCCAACCAGCGTGGCGGCGGCGTTGCTGAGGCCCCACGACGGCAGAATGATGAAGATGACGATGCGTATCGCAATGGTGTAGCCCGCCAGCGCGGCCGAGCCGAAGATGCTGACGATGCGCACCAGTCCGATCCAGCTGGTGTGCGCGATGGCGAACTGCAGCATGCCGGTGAGCGAAACGCGCAACAGACGCAGCAGCACGCCCCAATTCACGCGGACCTGCTCCCACAGGATGCGGATGCGCTCCGAGCCGCGCAGCAAGCGATAGAACTGGTAAAGCACGCCGATGCTGCGCCCGGTGAGGGTAGCCAGGGCCGCGCCGGTCACACCGAGTTTTGGAAAGGGTCCGAGGCCGAAGATGAGGCACGGGTCCAGGACCAGGTTGATGATGTTGGAGACCCAGAGCAAGCGCATGGCGATGGCCGCATCGCCCGCGCCGCGGAACACGGCGTTGATGAGGAACAGCAGCAGCACGGCGGCGTTGCCGCCGAGCAGGACCCGCGTGTAGCCGGATCCGGCGCCCCGCACGCCGCTCGAGGCGCCGAGCAGGCCCAGGAGGTCGGGGGCGAAGGCGAGCCCGACGAGCGAGATGGGGAGCGAGACCAGGATGCCGAGCAGGATGGCCTGGCCGCCCGCGTGCGAGGCGCGCGGCGGGTCGTGCTCGCCGATCCGGCGCGCCACCACCGCCGCGGCGCCGATCCCGAGCCCGATGGCCACGGCGTAGATGAGGGACATCATGGACTCGGTGAGGCCGACCGTGGCGATGGCGTCCGCGCCGAGGTGCGCGACGAAGAAGATGTCCACGACCGCGAACAGCGATTCGAGCAGCGTCTCCAGCACCATGGGCACGGCGAGCAGGACGAGGGCGCGGGCGATCGGGCCCTCGGTGTAGTCCTGCCCGGTGCCGCGCAGCGCCAGGCGGAGCAGGTCCGGCAGCCGCTCCGCCCCCGGCTGGTCGCCGGGTGCAGCCCCCTCCGCGGCGGGAGCCGCGTCGGGCGAGGTGGTCCGGCTCA
>DATKLU010000103.1:0-12440 GCA_035542235.1 Dongiaceae bacterium | reverse complement strand
ACGCGGGCGGCGTCTTCGGCGTCAATCACCAGGGAGTGCTCGTAGTTCTGGAGATCGACGTTCTTGCCCTTGGCGTAGATCTGGTGCTTGCCGTGGGTCTTGTACCACTCGGCAACGGTCGCGTTCTTGTGCATGTTCTCGATAATCTGGCGCCAGCCGATACCGGTGTTGTAGGCGCAGAAGGAGATTTCGCCCTGCTGGGTGGCGTAGGGGATGATGCACATTTCGGTGCGGCGGAAATCGTAGTTGAAAAGATCCTGGAACCACATGCCGGCGATGAAGAGGAAGTTCCACGGGTCGGACTGGCGGCGCTTCATGGCGTCGTTCAGGTCGCGATCCGGGGAAGTACGGCCGTACTTGGTGGTGGAACGCTTGGTCAGCGCCCAGGTCTTATCGAACTTCTTGAAGAGGTCCCACAGCTTGAGGCCTTTGGGGCCGTCGAAGGGGCTGTAATTCTTCAGGAGGGCCAGGGCCATCATGAAGTTGGAGAAATTCTTGCCGCGCGCGGCGTCGGTAATGTCGGTGACGTCCTTGGTGAGTTGCGTGGCATTCAGGAAGCGCGGAACCGGCGCCCACTCCTTGGTCTCCTTGTTGATCATCAGAGCGGTGCCGACGCCGCAGTTGGGGTGGCAGCCGCAGGAGAGCGAACCCCACTGGGATTCGTTGCCCTTGACCATGTCCGCGAAGCCCGCAAACGTGGAGATGAACGAGATGGGGAACCAATCGCGGGTGGGTTCCACTTTGCCGACCTGCTGGCTGACGTCCCGGGCCAGGTGCGACAGGGTGTAGCGCTGGCGCAGGCGGCGCTCCGGAGTGATGTCCTCATCGCGGCCGGTGAAAGAAACCGGCTGGAAGCTGACGAAAGCGATCTTCTTCGGGTTCTCCATCGCGAACTTCACGACCGTGCCGACCTGGTCGTTGTTGACGTTGTTTACGATGGTCACAACGAGCACGATTTCGATGCCGGCTTCGTGCATGTTTTCGATGGCGCGCAACTTTACGTCAAACAGGTTGCCGATCTGGCGGTGGCTGTTGGCGTCGTTGCCGATACCGTCGAATTGCAGGTAGGCGTAGCGCATACCCGCTTCGAAGGCCTTCTTGCTGAATTCCTTGCTCTTGGCGAACTCGATGCCGTTGGTAGCGGCCTGCACCGAGTTGTAGCCGATCTTGCGCGCGTAGGCGACCGCGTCCAGAAACAGCGGGCTCATGGTTGGTTCGCCGCCGGAGAACTGCACCGACATCTGGCGACGGGGCTTGATCTTCAGCGCGTTGTCGAGAATTTCCTTAACTTCATCCCAGCCCAGTTCGTGCACGTAGCCGACCTGGTTGGCGTCCATGAAGCAGGGATCGCACATCATGTTGCAGCGGTTGGTCAGGTCCACGGTGAGCACGGAGCCGCGGCCATAGCGAACCGTGGACGAGCCGTGCTTGTGCAGGTCTTCATCGTTGTGCGCGGGAATATCGCGTCCGGGGAACTGCGATTCGATCCAGCGCAGGAAGCTGGCGTCCACGGCCATCATGTCTTCGTAGTGGCCGTGCAGCGGGCAATCCTTCACCATCCAGACCTGGCCGTCGCGCTCGATGATCTGCGCTTTGATTTCTCCGACCTTCTCGTGCATCAGGTCGCGCCAGTCTTTCTTGCCGGCGATAATCGCTTCGCGCGCTTCCTTCACGCAGCCAGGGCAGAGCGAGTCGGTTTGGCGCGGGAAGCCGAGCGTAGGCTTGGTCTTCTCCCAGGATTTGAGCAGCGGCTTATCGGACCACTGCGGGGTGACCGAAGGGTTGGGATTGCGCTTATTGAAATATTGAATGGTGTCGAACGTGATGCCTGCGGTCTTGCAAACCAGCCAGTCAATCGACCGGGCGAGCTGCGTTCCAACGGAATTCGACATAAACCCCCACCTTTGCGAAAGTACAGACCCCACACGCGGAGCCCGCGAAACAGCCCTAAAAGCAACTTCTCTTTGATGCAAGAGCGGCCTGCAAGTGCCCCCGAGGCCGGCAACAAATTCCCCTACTTTTGAACCGTAACACGCCCTGTGTTACGGGCCTAAGTCTTTCGGCTCGTATAGTTTGCCGAAAGAACCGGGCCAGGGCCAGAAAGAAGGGTCGAACGGGGAAAAAGGGTACCTGAATGGGGATATTACGGATTAATTGGGACCGCAGACGGGGCCGCCTGGGGGTGACAGATAGGGCGCAAAGGGAGGAAAAGTTCCCTATTTGCGCAAGGCGCGGAACTCCCGCGCCGGCCCATTTCGGGGCAGCGCCTATTCGTTCAGCAGAGGACGAAGCACCGCAATGGCGAAGTGCGAGAAGAAGACGGCACCTTCATCGAGTTGCAGCCAACGGACCACGCAGTGGTCGGCTAAGTATTTGCTGACACGCGTTTCCGAAATTCCGAGATGATCGCCCAGGAGCGATTTCAGGTTGATGTTGCCGCGCTTGGAAGATCCGGAGCGAGCGAGCACACCAATGGCTACGCGCAGCGTGTCGCAGGCTTCGACGTAGTAATAGGTGGTCAGGTCGTCGTCGGTGAGCACAAAGACGCCAGGACCCGCGGGGGCGCTGGCCGCGTCGCCGAGCGGCACCGCCGGGCAAGTTAAAAGCCGGCGCAGGTGCATTTCCATCAGCGTGAGCCGGGAAGAGAGTCCGGGATCACCAAAGCGCCCTTTGAGACCGGTGACGCCGGATTCGGGCAAGGGTTCGACGGGAACCGACGGGATGGAACGGGCGTGAGAGGTGCGCGGCGGCTCAATGTGCGGTGCACTCTCTGGCTGCTGGCGCAAGGTGCGCGAAGGTTGCGCGGCAGGAGCGGCATCACCTGCCGCGGACTTGCGGCGATTGCGTCCGCCGCGGCGGCCGCGACGCCGGCCGCGCTTGGGGCGCTCTTCGTCCGCATCTGCCTCGGGCTTGGGGGCGGAGGGAGGCGTCTCGGAACCAACTGCCACGATCGATTCGAAAGCGGTGGCGTTTTGTTCGAACGGCACGCCCGGCTCCGAAATTGCGATAGGGGGAGCGCTGTCCCCATTCGGGGCAGCTTCCGCAGCAAGCGCTTCCGCTGATACCTCACCGCCAAGGCGAACGATGGCATCCTGCGCCTTGGTCTTCCATTCCTTGCGGCGGAAGCGGGAGATGGCCACGTTGTACCAACGAACGGCTTGCTCGCTATCCTTAGAAACTTCAAAGTGACGCCCCAGTTCAAAGGCCACCATTGCGTCCTGGGTCTTTTCGTACAGGAGAGAGAGTTGTCCGCCGGGGTCTTTGCTGCCCCGCGCACGGCGAATACGAGCTGTGATCTGTTTCCAATCCGACATAGTTGCCTGACACCTTTTCGGCATTGTAACAGCGAGTGGCGGTGTGCGGCCAGCGAGGCAAGAAAAACAGGCCGGGGCAGCCAAAGCGAGCGAATAGCGATTGACGGTGATGCGCGCCGGTGAGTATTCTTGCAAAGGCCCCCCGGGAGGAAAAGGATGTTTCGCCCACGCGCCGTCGTTGCAAGCCTGATTTCCTACGCATTGTTTGTCCTGCCCGTCAGCGGAGCCAATGCTCCGACGATCGGAACCGTGACTTCGGCCACCAGTGCCCGCGTGGGTACCGCCGCGGCATCGCCTGGCGCTACCGTATTTGGCGGAGACCACCTGAGCACGGAACGCGCGGGCAGCATCCAGATTCGCGCGGGGGCGGCTCGTCTGCTGCTATCGGGCTCGAGTTCGGCGGCTATCGGCGACGACGAAAAATCCCCGAGCGCGCGCCTGCTGAGCGGCACCGCGGTTTTTTCCACGGCCAATGCAAAAGCTTTTGTGCTGAAGGCGTCCACGGCGGAAATCCGGCCGGAGAACAACCAGCCGACGGTGGCGCAAGTGACCTACGTGAGCGACAAAGAGCTGCGCGTGAAGAGCACGCGCGGGTCGCTGGCTATCACCGTGGACGGAGAAACGCAGATCGTGCCGGAAGCGACGGCGTATCGCGTGATCCTGGACCCGGATTCCTACTACAACTCCGCGGAACCGCAGGGTCCGCGCGGCGTGGGCGGCAAGGGCGGACAGTACCCGGTGAAGGCCGGGCGCAGCCGTTTCCTGCTGATCGCCATCATCGTAACGGGTGTGGCTACCGGCGTTGCGCTGTACGAAGCGCTACAGAGCCCGGACAAGCCGTAAGACAAGCGCACGTCGCGCATATCTTTCATTTCCCAAACATCTTAGAGCTGGCTGCGAGCGGCGCGGCCCGCTTCGCGGTTTGGCGGGCTTTGGCGGCGCCGCTCAGAGTGCCGCGATGACTTCTATTTCCACCAGAGCATCCTTCGGTAAACGGGAAACCTGCACGGTGGAGCGAGCGGGCGGCGCGGCGGTGAAGTACTTGGCGTAAACCTCGTTCATGGCGGCAAAGTCGTTCATGTCCTTCAGGAAAACGGTCGTCTTCACCACGTGACTCAGGCTGGAGCCGCCGGCTTCAACCACACCCTTGATATTCTCCAGCACGCGTTCGGTCTGCTGCGAGATATCTCCGGCCACAAATTCATTGTTCTTTGGATCCAGCGCAACTTGCCCGGAGGCGAAAAGAAATCCGCCGGACTTCACGGCTTGAGAATACGGGCCGATAGGCTTGGGACCACGATCGGTGAGAACGACGGCTTTCATGGAACAACCTCCTGCATGGGTTGAGTTGCACTCCGTTGCGGATTGCTGCGCGAAAGCTGTGGCGCATATTGCGCGCGAAATTCGCCAGGCACACCCGGACGCTTGAGCCACTGGCGGACGAACGGGCCAACCGGCTGGTGGGTTTCCTGCTCGATGGCGGAAATGAGATCGCTCACGTCGAAACCCCGCGCCTGCCGCGCCGAGAGCATATGCCGCAGCGCGTTCTGAAATGCCTGCGCACCCGCACGGTCGCGCAAGGCGTAGAAGAGCAAAAGGCTTTTGGCACGAACAACTGCGGGCTCGGAATTGGACGCCGCGCCGGCGCTGGCCGGAATCTGCGCGAGAGCGCGCGCCACGATGCCGGAGCGCGCCTGCGGACCCGCGCTGTTCTCCAGCGCGAGCGCGGCGGCGAAGGCGGGAAGCGCCGACATCGGCGGCTGCTGCTCGTAAAATCCCGGATTGCGGCCGTAGCCCAGCCAGGCGGTGGCCAGCGCAGGACCGGCGGAGTTCTCGATATTTTCAATCGACGATTGCGGTAGAACGAGCAGCGTATCCGGCGAAATCATGTCCGCGGTGCGCTGCGCGTCCTGTCCATAGAGAAGCGCCGAATACCCGGCAAGGCGCGGCGAAACGCAGCCCGAGGCGGCTGGACACTCCACAATCCAAAGCGGCGGCTCGGACTTTCCGCGCTTGCCGAGGAGCGCGTCGTAACCCGCGATGGTCTGGCGCAAGGAGTTCGCGGCCGGACGAAGCACGGACACGGAGGCGTCGCCGCGCGTCCAGAGATGCAGATTGCCGTTCTGTCCGGCAGCAAATTCGGTCAAGTGATAGCGGCCGGCAACGACGAAGGGCGCCGAATCGCTCGGCTTCTGTTCAAAGACAAATTGTCCGGGGGTGCGCGATTTCCTCTGCTCGCCGGATGCGTGGACAAGAAAGTCCGCGGGCGCGCGCACCGTGAATTGCCACTTGGCCGGGGGTACGCCGCCGAAGCCGAAGAGGCCGCGTTCCTGCGGAAGGACGGGCGCCCAACCTTCGGCCGGGAGGTAGAAGGCGTCGGCGGCCATAGCCAGCGCCGACGACGAATCTCCCGTCGGCGCAACCGGCCCGATGCGATAGGTGAATTGCAACCGGTGGGAAGCGCCCATGGTCCAGGGTTGCGAGAAATGGAGAGTGGTGTCGCGGGGATTGTACTCAGACAAGGCTGTGAGCGGAACTTCGCCATCCCATTCGATGCGCAGGTCAAGCGGCTGGAACGCGCCGCGAGGCAAGCGCACTTCCAGCGTCTCAAGCGGCCGATTGCCGGTATTTTTCAGTTGATAGGAAGCGCTGACCGACAGTGAGGGCTGAGGCTCGGCAACGAAAGTCACCTGGATTTCCTGCGAGTTGACGAGATAGCCAGGACCCAGGGGCGCCGTGCAGGCGCCGAGAAGCAGGGCGGCCGCGGCCAGCGCGGCAGGTAGGGCAAGGCGTTGAGCGAAGCGAGCCACGGCCAAGATTGTAGCGCGTGCGGCGGCGCGAAATCGCCGGTCAGCGGCGGCGGCCGTGTACGCGGGTAAATCCAGTGCCGTGGTGGGCGCGGCCGTTCTCGCGGGCGGCGGCTTCGGCGTCGGCCTGGGCGTCGGTCATGCCGCTTTCAATGCGGGCCATGATCTCGCGCTCGGAGAGCTGGGTATTTTTCAGGCGGCCAATTTCCGCGCTGGAAAGTGTGGGCACGCCATCCATGCGGCGATGAAGAATGGTCTGCACGGCCGCCGGAGAAAGACCGATCAGTTTGAGCACTACCGCATCACTGGCCAGCGAGTCGAGCTGATCGCGCTTGGCCAGCGCGAGAATCTGCTCGTCCGTGAAGCCCGCGCGATTCAGATTCTTCGCGGCGTCGGCGCTGTTGAAGGAACGTCCGTGAGAACGCGCGGCGGCAACCAGGGCAACGCACATGTCGTCGCTGACCCCGGCGCTCTTCAACGCCGCAACCTGGTCGATTTCCGCGTTGCTGACTTTGAGCTTCTTGAGGGCGTCCACGCCGGGATCGAGCATGCCCGCGCCGGCAAGCGGCAGGTAGTCCACCTTGGGAGCGCTCTGGCAGCCGGCCAGCAGCGGCAGGAACAGCGCGGCCGTGAGCAGCGGTTTTCTCATGACCGTAGTTTAGGGCGCTAGGCGCGAAGAAAGAGGACGCGACACACGGGTGTGCCGTGGCGAATACCCGTACCGAAGGACAGGTGCAATGGCCGCCCCAGGCGGCTACGGAAAGAATCAGTCGCCGGAAGCGCTGGTGGGCTGATAGACGCGTTCGACGCCGTGCACGCCGGAGATCCTGCGGATGTTATTGAGGATACTTTCAAGCTGGCGTCTATCGGCGATTTCCAGGCTGGCTTCGATGCGGGCGTTCAGGCGGTCGGGGCGGCTTTCCAAATTGCGAATGTTGGATCCGGCGCCGCTGATGACCGCGGTGATTTCGGCAAGCAGGCCGGCACGGTCTTTAGCCCGAATGGCGAGTTGCACCGGGAAGGTGGCCGCGCTGTCGCCGCCCCACTCCACGGCGATACGACGCTCCGCCTGGTACATGAGATTTTGCACGTTGGGACAAGTGCGGGTGTGCACCGCGACGCCGCGACCGCGCGTGATGTAGCCCACGATTTCATCGCCGGGAATCGGGTTGCAGCACTTGGCGCGGAAGACGAGGAGATCGTCGTGACCCTTTACGATGAGCGGCGCTTCGCCGAAACCCAGCATGCGCTTGACGGTTTTAACCAGCGTGGGCTTGGTGTCGTCCACCGTGGACTCGCTGGGCTTGACCGATTCGCCGAGCGCTTTGCTCAAGACCTGGCGCGCGGAATATTTGCCGAAGCCGACCGCAGCGTACAGGTCGTCGAGTTTGGACAGCCCGTAGTCCGATGCGGCCTTCTGCAGCTCGAGGTCCTCGATCTTTTTCAGGCTGCGGCCAAAGGCGCGCGATTCTTTCTCCAGCAGGCGGCGGCCGATCTCCGTGGCCTCTTCTCGCTCGTGCAGGTTGATCCAGTGGCGAATCTTGCTTTTTGCGTGCGAAGACTTGACGAAGCTCAGCCAGTCGCGGCTGGGGCTGTGGCCCTTCTGGGTAAGAATTTCGACGACGTCACCGCTGGCGATTTCATGGCGCAGCGTGACCATGTGGCCGTTGACCTTGGCCCCGACGCACTGGTGGCCCACTTCCGTGTGCACCGCGTAGGCGAAGTCCACCGGGGTGGCGCCGGCGGGAAGTTCCAGCACCCTGCCTTTCGGCGTGAACGCGTACACCTCGTTGGGCGTGAGATCGACCTTCAGGGTCGTCAGGAATTCGCCAGGCTCCTGCAGCTCCTGCGACCACTCAATCAACTGGCGCATCCAGATGATGCGCTGGTCGTCCTCGCCCGTGGGCTTGCCATCCTTGTATTTCCAGTGCGCGGCGACGCCCTCCTCCGCGATGCGGTGCATCTCCTGGGTGCGGATCTGCACCTCAAACGGCTGGCCGCCGTGAATGACCGTGGTGTGCAGCGACTGATAGAGGTTGGGCCGCGGCATGGCGATGTAGTCCTTGAAACGGCCGGGCACCGGACGCCAGATGTGATGCACCACGCCGAGCGCAGCGTAGCAGTTGCGCTCTGAATCCGTGATCACGCGGACTGCGAGCAAGTCGTAGACGGTTTCCAGGCCGCGTTCCTGCTTCTGCAACTTGCGGTGCAGCGAACAGAGTCCCTTCACGCGCGCTTCCAACTCCGCCGGGATGCCGTTTTCCACCAGTTTGCTGCGAATGGCCGCCTGCACGTCCTCCAGAAACTTCTGGTAGGCCGGGGCCTTTTCCGTCACTTCTTTTTGCAGCGCGAGGAACGATTCCGGCTCCAGCACGCGGAAGGACAGATCCTCCAGTTCGTTGCGGATGATTCCCATGCCCAGGCGGTGCGCGATCGGCGCGTAAATCTCCAGGGTCTCCCTGGCAATGCGCTGCTGCTTCTCCGGCGCCAGATACTGGATGGTACGCATGTTGTGCAAGCGGTCGGCGAGCTTGACCACCACCACGCGCACGTCGTGCACCATGGCCAGCACCATCTTGCGCACGTTTTCCGCCTGTCGCGCCTCCGGCGCCAGCATGTTGAGGCGGCCAATCTTGGTGACCCCCTCGACCAGCTGCGCGGTCTCTTGGCCGAAGCGTTCCCGGATGCGCGCTACGGGGAATTCCGTGTCTTCAATCACATCATGCAGCAACGCAGCGGTGAGCGTGGTGGCATCCATCTTCATGTCCGCCAGGATGTGCGCTACTTCGAGCAGATGGGTCATGTACGGCTCGCCGGAGCGCCGCAACTGATCGCGGTGGCGCTCGGCGGCGATGTCATAGGCGCGACGAACCAGCCAGGGATCATCGGTCGGACGGTTGGTTTTCAGTTTGTCGAGGAGTTCGGCGAGGCGGGCGTCCAGCTGGCGTTCCGTGCGGTCACGGTTGAAAGGGAGCGGCGAATGGGCCGAACCGGACATAAGGTATTTTACGCCTGAAACGGTTGCGGGTCGAATGCCCCGCACTGGCCCTGAAACAACACGGGGCGCCTTGCGACGCCCCGCGGTAAATCGTTTTATTAAAGGCTATTCCGCTGTTAAGTGGTGGGCTGCGGCTGCGAAGCGCGCTTCTGCTTCACTTCTTTCACCTTGTCCACCAGGTCGTCGGCCTGTTTCAGCAGGTTGGCTCGGGTGTCGGCGCTGTCCACGGTATCGGCCTTCCGGCGGTATAGCAGGTTGAGGTAAGCCATGGCGTCGTCATAGTCCGGGCGCAGCTGAATGGCTTTCTGCAGGTCGGTGATGCCTTCGTCGATGAGCGGGCCGTACTTCGCGAGGTACTCGCCACGGATGGCCGCCGGCAACGGTTCGGTATCCTTGACCTGCTTCTTGATGTTCTTCTCGTTGTATTCCTTGCGCATTTCGCCGTTGGCGCGGAAGGCCAGCGTCCAGTCGATCACACCGATCCAGTAGTAGGGCTCGGGATCGTCCGGCTTCAGCTGGATGTGCTTCTGGTGATAGGTCTTGGATTCCTCGAAAAGCTTGGGATCGTAGGGAGTGCCGCCCATCTGAAAGAGGATGGACCCGATGCCGTCGATGGCGTTGAGGTTTTCCGGATGATCGTTGAGGATTTCCTTGAATTCGGCCACGGCCTGCTTGCCCACGTTGCGGTTCTGCTCGGAAGGCGCGCCCGGAATGTACTGGCTGGCGTAAGCGGTGGCGAGATAGAGCCGCGCGTTGAGCAGCGAAGGATCAAGTTCCTTGGCCTGCTTGAAGTCTTCGACCGCGGCGTCGTACTGGCCGTTCTTGAACGCGGCCACGCCCTTGTTCAGCAGGTCGCGCGCCTTGAGCTTGGCGCAGCCAGACAAGCCAGCGGCAAGAGCGACGAACGCCAGCAGCGCGGCAACGCGGCGAAGGGAAAGTGCGGAGCGCGAAGCGTCCGTTTTCGGAAGCGAAGCTTGAGTCATCGAAGCGTCCATCCCAGCGAGATTCAGTTACGCCCTGCGCGGGCTATTCCATCACAATCAGCGGCTTTGTTCCAGTCCGGGAGTCAACAATCCCACCGAAATTCCGGTGCCGTGCATGACATCCACGACGCGTGCAACGAGCTGGAACTCTACCGGAGCCTCGCCGCGAATGAAAGCGACTTTCGTGGCGCGCTCCTTGAAAATTGTTTCGAGCCGGGCTCCGAGTCCGTCCCAGGCGACGGGTTCCTGGTTGATATGCAAATCGCCCTTCGAACTGACCTGAACGACGATGACCACTCCATCGGGCGGAGCGACCGTCTTCTCGCTGGACGACTGCGGTATGAGTGTGTCCAGACCCTTCTGGTGCGTCGGGATGATCATGAAGATCACCAGCAGCACCAGCAGGATATCAATCAACGGAACGACGTTCAGGTCCGCGCAAATTCCGCGGTCCGCACCCGTTTGCATTCCCATCATCCACCTCGCAACCGGAATTTCCCGCGAGGAGGACTCTCACAACCCTGGCGAAACTCGTTCGGCGCCGGCGGAAGTTTACTGACCGGCTTCCAGCTTGGCGGTGATCAGGCCGACCTTGTCAATGCCGTTGGCGCGCATGATGTCGATGGCGCGGGCCACGTCCTCGAAGAGCACTTCGTTATCGCCCTTCACGAAGGCGACCTTTTCGGCGCGTTCCTTGAAGATCTGCTCGATGCGCGGACCGAGGCCGCTCCAGCTGGAGTCTTCGTTGTTAATCTTGACCTTGCCGTCCTTGGTGATCTGCACCACCACGGTCTTGTTTTCCAAATCCTGGTTCTGCTGCTGATTCGGATTGGGCTGCGGCACCAGGGTGTCCATGCCCTTGGGCGTCAGCGGCGTGATCACCATGAAAATGATCAGCAGCACCAGCAAAATATCGATCAGCGGAACGACGTTCATTTCCGCGACGGCACCGCCCTTGTTGTCTCCTACGCTCATCCCCATTGCAAATCTCCTGTGGCCCGCTCCCTGCGAAGGACCGGAGCCGCCAGACCGTGCCGGGTGGGAACCGGCGCGGCCTGGGAACTTCCAGCACTAACGAATGGTACCGAACGAAAGCACTGCGTCGAGCTGCGCCGTACTCAGTCGCCGTTGGGCGAACCAGGTACGCCGGTTGGAGGAGGCGGCGCGCCGCCCTTCTCGTTGCGTTCCGTCAGCAGGCCGAGCTGGTCCACGCCGGCGGAGCGAATTTCGTCCACCACGGCAACCACGTCGCCGTATTTGGCGCGCGCGTCGCTCTTGAGGTAGACCGTTTTGTCGTTCTTATTGGCAATACGGTCCTTGACCTCGCCGGAAAGGGCATCCTTTCCGACCTGCGTGTTACCGAGGAAAATGTTGCCGTCGCGCGTGACCGCCACGACCACCGCATCTTCCTTATCGGCGTCCTGCATATCCCTAGCGGTATCCGTCCGGGCCATATCCACGGGCTTGTTCTTCTGCAACATGGGGGTGACCACCATGAAGATGATCAGCAGAACAAGCATGATGTCGGCCATCGGAATGATGTTGGGAGAAGCCATCTGGCTCCCCGCCTGCGGTTTGTACCGCCCGCTTTCGCGACCAGGTATTCCACCAGCCATGATCGGGCTCCTTTACTTCTTGGCTCCGCGGCGGAGAATGAAGTAGTTGATGAGCTCCATGGAGGAGTTGTCCATTTCCACGTCGAACGCTTCGACGCGGTTGGTGAAGTAGTTGTAGGCCCACACGGCCGGCACGGCGACCAACAGGCCGAGCGCGGTGGTGACCAGCGCTTCCGCGATACCGCCGGCGACCGCGGAGAGACCGGTGGCGTGGCTGGACTCAATGCCCTTGAAGGCATTCAAGATGCCGACCACGGTGCCGAACAGGCCGACGAACGGGGCCGTCGAACCGATGGTGGCCAGCGCCGAGAGGCCGCGCTTCATTTCCGCGTGCACGATGGCGACGGAGCGTTCGAGACCGCGCTTGGCGGCTTCGACCACTTCCTCATCGCTGACCTGCTGCGAAGCGGACTGGAATTCGCTCAAGCCGGTGGCCACGACCTTGGCGATGTGGCTCTTCTTGTTGCGCTCGGCGATGGCGATAGCTTCGTCGAGCTTCCCGTCCTTGAGCGCGCCCGCTACCTGCTGCACGAATAACCGCGACTGTTTGCGCGCGTTGTTGTACATCAGGAAGCGGTCAATCATCACGCCGAACGAGTAGACCGAAAGGATGAAGAGAATCACGACTACGATTTTCGCGAGAACGCCCATGGAGGTCCACATGGAACGCAGGTCCCACGCGGTCGACGCCTCCTGCAGCCACGCTGCATAGATGAACAAAG
>DATKLU010000102.1:0-15759 GCA_035542235.1 Dongiaceae bacterium | reverse complement strand
GACGTGGTCACACTGAATCTGGACATGGCCCCGCAGATACTGGAAGCCAATGCCCGCGTGGTGGAAGACAACGGCCGCGGCGCCGTGCAGCGCGGGCCTATCGTGTACTGCCTGGAAGGCCTGGACCAGAAGCAGGGAGTTTCGGTCGCCGATGTGGCCCTGACGCCCAGCGGCAATTCAGCAAAGAATGCCGGCTTCACGGAAACCTACGACAAGGACTTGCTGGACGGCGTGGTCGTCCTGCAGCACGAAGGCAGCGAAATCAAGACGTCTGCGGCGCGCAGCGGGCTCTATTTCCCGGCATCGGCCGCTGCAAACACCGCCAGCAAAGTGCCGCTGACCTTTATTCCCTACTATGCCTGGGCCAATCGAACTCCAACGCCGATGCTGGTGTGGACACGGCTCTCGAAGTCGTAGCGGTTTGACGACGCTAGTGGCCGGGCTATTGCGCTTGCAGGTGGTTCAGGCGTTCCCGCGCCTCAATGAGCGAAGGATTGGCATCCAGGGCGCGCTGGTAGGCCGCCGACGCCTTCCGGGTGTCGCCCGCGCTCTCGAGTGACTTGCCGAGCATCAGCAGCAGAGCAGGTGCAGGCTGCAATCGAACCGCTGCCGCGAATTCCTGAGCCGCGTCGTCGTACCGGCGGAGATTGAACAGGGCTTGTCCGCGTCCGGCGTGCCCAGCCAGTGAATCCGGCTGCCAGTGCAGAAGCTCTTCGAATGCGTTTGCCGCCTCCTCGTTGCGATTCAGGTCCAGGTAGGCCACGGCGAGGCTGTTCAGCGCACGCTCCTTTTGATCGGGCGTTCCCGCCCATTTCACGGCCGCTTGCAGCTCCGGGAGGGCGTCTGCGTTTGCGCCGCTTTGCGCCAGGGCGTACCCGATATCGAAGTGCGGCGTGAACGAAGCGGGATTCAGCGACTCCGCAATGCGGAAGTGCCGGAGCGCCTCTTGCTGCCGGCCGGCATCGAGCAACGCGGTGGCCAGATTGGTTTCCAGGTGCTCGTCGGGGAAGCCTACGGCGCGTATTCCTTGCGTGAAGAGCGTCACGCTGTCGCGCCAGTAACCCGCTTGCCGCAGCGTGATCAGGCTCAATGCGGCCAGCACCACCGCCGCGGCGGTCGCCGGAAAAGCGGCCGGCAGCAGCAATCGCTCACATGCTTCGCCCGCGCCCCAGACCACCATAATCAGGAGTCCAAGCATGGGGATGTACGCGTAACGGTCGGCCATCGCCTGGAGACCTACCTGTACGATTCCTATCACCGGCACCAGGGTGACGAGAAACAGACCCCACCCGAAAAGCAGGTAGCGCCGCTCGCGATACCGCCACACCAGGCAGGAAACCGCCGAGAGCAGCAGCAGGGAAGCGAAAACGGCAAGCCCGGTGAGCCGGCCGGCAGGGTGCGGATAGTAGTAGCCCAGAGGATTCGGCCAGAAGATTTTAAAGATGTATTTCGTATACGAGACGAGCGCATTTTCCAGGCGCAAGGGCAGCGGCAGCAGGCCAGTGGTGTTGAACGCTTTTCCGTTGCGTTGCGCGACCACCGTAATTGCCGCACTCGCCGCGCTCATCGCCAGCAGAGGCAGCTTTTCCACGAACAATCGTGCAAATCGCCGGCCGAAGCTGATTCCATCTTTCGCCTGAAAGGGAACCGGCAGCCGTTCGAGCGGCCAGTAATCCAGCCACAGCAGCACCGCCGGCAGCGTCACCGCCATGGGCTTCGCCAGAAGGGCCATGGCAAAGCATCCGACGACCGCCAGATATCGCCGCAAACCGGGCGCGGCGGCGTACCAACCGTAAGCCGCAACCGCAGCCAGTGAAAGGAAGAAACTCAGCAAGCTCTTGCGCTCCGAGGCCCAGGCAACCGTCTCGACATTGAGAGGATGCACCGCAAAGAGTGCCGCCACGCACAGGCTGCGAAGAGTAAATCCGGTGGCCCGCCGCAACAGCAGGAAGAGGAATACCGCGTTGATCGCGTGGAGCAGCGCAGCGACGGCGTGATGCCCGCCGGCATTCAAGCCAAAGAGTTGCACGTCCAACTGGTGGGAAAGCCAGGTCAGCGGGTGCCAGTTCGCGGCTTCCAGACTGCGCATGGCCCAAACCGTGTTCTCCCAGCTGAGCCCGGTCCGCACGTGGACGTTCTCGACGATATAGTCGTGGTCGTCGAAGCTGACAAAGCCGTTTCGCAGCACCGGCAGGTAGACCGCGAGCGTCGCCGACGCCAGCGCCGCGGCGAGCGCCCACACGGGCAGCGATAACAGTCGGTCTGGCCGGTTTGGTAGAGACATTTCCGCGTGACCGCATTCATCATAAGACACGGCGGCTGGCGCGGTTCTCGAGGCTAAGGCAGGTGTTCCAGGGCGAACAACGGGGTCAATCGGGAAAGAATCCAGAAGCAGACAAAAATGCCGGGGCGCTTCGCTGAGGGGCCAAGGCACCCCGGCCCATCCTGCCCGCCTCCGCAGTGAGCGAGCAAGAAACCGTGGGAACTCGATCTAAGTTGCGAAACCCGTTTACTTCTCTTCGTCGCCGCGCAGGAACTCGTAGCGTTCAATCGCTGCGACGACGCCGACCGAAGCCTCGTCCCGTGCTTCGGTACGCTGTACGCGCCCAAGGCAACGAACGCGGACTGGCCCGGCCAAAGTGATTTCATTCGGCAGCGTCAGGAGGATCTCGACTGGCGAGCCTTCCTTGACGTCCTTGCCAAGGTAGAAGTAGACCCCGCGCGAGCTGACGTCGCGAGATTCCGTGCTGGTTTCCCCAACCGCGGCCCCGGTGGTCCACCGGACGGTCAGCGGGAGCCGCATGGTAAAGCGTTGTGTGGTGCGGCGTTCAGAGCCCGTCAAGACGAAACCTCCTCGAATGATGCATGGAGTTTAGCTGGACCAGGTCTGCCCGACAATAGGCCAAGAGGTACAAAAAGTGTTCCGAAAAGGACGGTACGAAGGTACTAGGAACGGGCTTTCCCTGAGCCCATCCAGCTTCGTTTTTGCCCTCAAACGAAGAAACGGCGGCCTGGGGGGAGGCCGCCGCTTCCTTTGTTGGTTTTCTCTTCGAGGAACTGGTTAATAGGTTGTCCGGTTGAACCACTTGGTGCGCTGCACCGTGGTCACCATGGTCGCGGAGCTCGTGCCGCTCGAGGTGATCGTGGTCGAAGGGAACCAGGGCGGCGCGAAGCCATTCGAAGCGAAGCGCCGGTCAAAGTACACGTTACGCGTCGTGGCGCCGATGTTTTTGATCTGGTTCTGAATACGGCCGCCGACGATCTGCAGCGTGTTGATGCTATTCCCGGTGTTCACCAGGCCGCCGGAACCGCCCTGCGAAATCGTCGCGATCGACGCGTCGATTTCCAGGTTGCCGTTGGACTGCTTGTTGTTCAACTGGATGTCGCCGGACGCGGTGAAGATGCCGAGCACCTGACCGTAGTCGTTGCCCGGAATCAGCGTATCCGGAGGGGTGCCCGGAATCTGGTCCTGGGTCTTGGTCACCGGCTGGTGGTTGTACAGGATGTCGCCGGTGATGGTCACGTTGTTGGCCGCGGTGATGGTCAGCGCGGTTGCGTCGTTGATGCTGGCCACGCCCTGGCCGCCGCCCTGCAGCGCGGTGATGCTGCCGTTCACGTAGAGCAAGGTAGCGTCGCGGGTGATTGCGCCGGTGCTGGGATCGCGCTGGCTCGGGACGCCGACGATGTTCTTGGTGTTGCCGCCGCTGGTGATGGTGGTGGAGTTGGCCGCCACGTTCACCGTCACGGTGGTCGTGGTGCTGCCCTGTACGATCGTATAAACCTGATTGTTTCCGGATTGCGTCAGGGTAACCGCGGCGTCGCCCTGTACGTAGATGCCGCCGCCGTTATAGGTCGCGATGCCCGTCGACGAATCCACGCTGTAGGGCAGGTACACGCCCGTGCTGGCTCCGCCGGTCGGATAGGACGCGCCGCTCGCGTTCTTCAGCGCCGCGTTCATATCGCTGTTGGTCACGTTGGCGGTGTTCGTACCCATACCGTCGAGAACCGCGCGCTTCTGGCTGTAATCGTTCACCGGCAGGGGAACCGAGTTCTGCCCCAGGTTGAAGCCGTTCTGGAAGGTAGGCGCAATCGTCGTCTTGGTCTTGCCGACCGTTACCGACGCGGATGTGCCCGCAACCGCCTGGCAGCCCGTGGAGCCGCCGAAGTCGTATCCGGCGGTGCCCGAAACGCTGCCGACCGTGTCCGTGAAGATGTAGTTGCCGGTGCCGAAAGTCCAGGCGCCGTTGGTGAAAACCGGTCCGGTGATGGTGCCGGCCACCAGGTCGGCTGAACAAGCGGAGTATTGGTCAATGAACATGCCATAGCCTGCAAAGCTGGTGGTGGTGCCGCCGGAAGCGGCCAGGGTGGCGTTGAAGGTAAAGCTGCCCGAGTCGTCCACCGTCGCCACTTCCGTCCCGCTCGATTGTCCCAGCGCGGTCAGCGTGTAGTTGTAGACATACTTGTAGCCGGTCACCGTGCCGGTCGGGGCAGTGCAGGTACCGGCTCCGCCAAGTACCTGGCAGCTGGCCAGGGTCAGAGTCGTCTTGCTGGTGTCCAGCTTGTACTTTTCCGGCCACGAGGACGCCGCTTGCCCGGCGTTCAAACTCTGATAGCTCGCGCCATAGGCTGCGTTAATGGCGGTGACGACGCTTGATTCCGTCCCTGTCGGGATCGGCTGCGTGCTCGTGGAGAAAGAACTGGGCACCGCCGCCAGGACATTGTTCACCATAGCTTGCCGCGCGATGGTCAAACCCGAGTCCGCCGCGTAAAAGGAGCCGCGGAAGTTGCGGTAGTAGCCGTTGATCAGCATGTCCGAGCTGGATGACAGCACCATCGCAACGGTCATGCCGGTCAGCAGCAGCAACAGCAGCAGGGAGATAACCAGCGCTGCCCCGCGTTCCTGCTTGTTTTTCTTGCCCCGGCGTTGCCGCCGGCGGTCGTGCTGGGTTTGCGTCTTCATATTTTCTCCACTCAATCCCTCATGCTGAGATTGCGGGGATTCACCGTGAGCGAAATCGATTGAATCTGATAGTTGCCGTTATCGAAGTTGTTCGCGAACTTGCTTGGACCTGCCTGGTTCGGCGGCGTGCGTCCGATCAACGACAACTGCACCGAGCGGATCAGCGAGAAGTTCGAGCTGTAAAGGCTGGTGTCGTAGTAGTAGTAATCGGTGCTGGCGTAGGTGGCGCTGTTCAGGATGGTGGCGCCAACCTTGAAGCCAATCACCTGTTCAGCGATCACGTCGGTGGAAGAGCCTTGCTTGCGCGTCAGCTTCGGATTCGTGGGGTCGGTTGCGTCTACGGAGTAGGTCACCGGAGAAAGCCGCATACCCCAGTCCGTGTTGCAGAAGGAAGTTCCCAGCTTGCCGCTGACGTTACTAGAGGCAATCAGCATCGGGTCGGACGAGTTCACACCGGCGGAAGTGGTCGGCGTGAAGGAAAGCTGCACGGCGGTGCCCGACACGGTGCCTGCGCCCGTCAAGACGATGGTGGTCAACTGCGAGCCATCCTGATTAATAAGCAGCAGTTCGTCGCCGGTCTTGAAGTTTGCCGCCAGCGCGGTGGCGTTCGCCGTGGTTGGCACGGTGGGAATCAGGAACATCGGGCTGGACGCGGAATTGGCGCACGTGCTTCCGGTCGCGTTGCCCGCCGGATGGCTCGGCGGCGTGGCCGGATCCATGGCGATGATGTTGAGGGTGTCAAAGCACGTGGAGGTGTAGGTGTTGGTCGTCGAGTTGTAGCAAGAACTGCTCGGCGAGCTGTTCGAAATCGTGATGCCGATCGGCCAGTCCGGGAAGTTCGTCCCGGGATAGTAGCCCGAACCTGCGTTGACGATGTCCATCTGCATCTGCGACATCGCATTGCGCATGGTGATGTTGAGTCCGGTCAACGACTGCTGCTGCGTGAAGAGCGGCGCATGTTTCTGGAAGAGGCTGATGGCCGCACCGCCGACCACGATAAAGATGGCCACCGACACCATCAATTCGATCAGCGTGAAGCCCGCTGCCCTGGCGCGTTTCTGACGGATGTTCTTCATGGGCGCACCGTGCTCATCTGGAAGTTCACCGCTTTGGTCACGGCCGGATTGGTCAGGGTAACCAGGACCGTGATGCGGCGGACGCCCACAACCGGCGCGTCCTTCTCGATGATCCAGCGGCGCTTGAAAATCAAGGTGTCTGCCGTGGGCGTGGGCGCGGTCGAGCTGGTCGAGGCCGACATCTGCCCGTTCGGCGAGTGGGTTTGCGTGGTGTAGTTCGTGTTGCCGGAACTATCCTTGCCGGAGTACGTTTCCGAAATCGATCCGCCGATCGAGCTCAACTGCACGGTATCGAAATAATCGACCGTGGCCGTCGAGCCACCAGATGTCACGCTCGCGGTCACGTCGCTGGTCAGGCTGCCGGCAGTGGTGCCGGATGTCACCGCGACTTCCGGAGCCGTCGCCGAGTAGCGCTGCAGGCTTTCCAGTTCCTCCGAAGCCAGCATAGCGGCGTTGCTCATGTAGCGCGAACGCGCGCCACCCGTCATCATGTTGCTCATCAGAACGGCCAAACCGACCAGGCCGATGGTGAGCACGATGATCGCCGCCATCGTCTCGATAATCGTGAAGCCCCGCTGATTTTTCTTATGGCGTGACATTGACGTTTCCATAGTTCGATACCGTTATGGTTTTGGTGTTCGGGCCGTAGGTCAGGGTCATGGTCATGGCGCCGGTGGTCGCCGTCACCAGGCCGCTCGGCTTGAACTGCAGAGTCGTGTTCTGGTTCAGGACGACGTTGCTGATGCCCCAGGGCACCGCCGTTCCCACGTTGGTAAAGGACGAAGCGCAGGCGCTGCCGCCATTCGTCTCGCTGGCAATCTGATAGGTGTTCGCGGTCGCGTCGAAGCTGATGTTGTACGGGCAGCCATCGAAAATCGCCCGGTACCGCGTGGACTGAATCGCGCCGGTCACGCTCGACACCGCAGAGCGCAGCCGGAAATACTGCAAGCTGGACTTCAGCGCCGGCAACGCCATTGCCGCCAGGATCATGCCGATCGCCACAACCATCACCAGCTCGATCAGCGTGAACCCACGGTTTGACCGGCGCCGCGCGCCAGCCTTCCGTCCCCCGTTGCTGCTTTTGTTGTTCATCCTCAATCTTCTTTCGCGTCGTCCGGCCCCCATATGCGGGCGGACACTCTGCCTTCTCGCAGCAAGAAATACCCGGTTCACACGCGTTTCCACAACTGTACGTGGGGACAGTTTGTGCGCAGTCCCAAACCAGCTGCATGAAAGTCCTACACGGACAGGGAACTAAAGTCCTAGAAGTGATCGCCGCGCTTTGGCGCGCTTTTGCGGGAGTTTTGCGGGCATCTTCATGTACATAAACACCTTTTCGGGTACCTGTCCGCGCGCTCTATTAGAGTTTTCTCGCGCTCCGCCTTGCCGTGCCTCTGCCCTCTTGCTTGCTTGGCACGCCCTGACCTTCTGGGCAGCTTACATTTCTCTTGTCGTTCTTCCATCATGGCTCCGCTCAGACGAACCGTCGCCGCCGACCAGCCGGCCCGACCGAAATACTTGGGGGAAAGACCATGCCGGACTCTCCGGCGCGCGACACTGTCGTGCTGTCCAATAAGTCCGCGGATTGCCAGACCGAGCGTATGGCCACCGCCGAAGAGCTTCTCGCCCTGCAGGACCTTGCGGCTGAGGAAGACGCCATCCGCAAACTCATCAAAACTGTGCCGGAGGGCGCCGCGAAACAGCCGCCATCCGAAACGGCCTCGGAAAGACCGTCGGTGGACTCGTCGGCCGACGCAGCATGGAAACGAACGGAAGAGAGTCGTCCGCCCGCGGCAGTTTCGGCATCGACCTCCGCCGAAGTAAGTCCGGAATCCGAGGAAACCTCCCGCGGAACGGGCGAGGATTTCGCTCCCGAAGCCGCGCTCGCGGATCGCGACGGCTGGATGCTCGAACTTGCCACCATCCTCGATCAACACCGGCTCTGGGTCGAATCCGGCGGGGAAGAAGGCACCAAGGCCGATCTTTGCGGCGCCAATCTGGAAGGCGCCGATCTCACCGGGGTCAATCTGCAGGGCGCATTTCTGCAGCGCGCCAAACTGCGCGGCGCCGATCTGGCCATGGCCAATCTGCGGCATGCCTCGCTGGTGCAGGCCGATCTCTGCAATGCCAATCTTCTGGGCACCGAACTACGCGGCGCCAACCTGATGGGTGCCACGCTCTACGGCGCGGAAGGGGTGTGGCTTGGCCGTCTCGGCGGCGCCAATCTCTACGACGCGATGCTGCCGGAAACGATCTCCTCCATTGATGGTTCGAAGGCCGTGTGGGAAGCCACCAAGAGCGCGCGCTGGTTCTATTTTCTGCTGCTCAGTGTCTGCGCGTTCTGCTTGCTCTGCGTCGCCACCACCACCGACGCGCGGCTGATCAACGATGGCTCCGCCATTCCCATTGCGCGTCTCGGCAACATTCTCCCGATCAACGCGTTTTACCTGATCGCGCCAATTCTTCTTCTGGTTCTTTTCGTCCGCTTTCAGTTCCTGCTTCTCCGCGTATGGAGCAGCATGTCCGCGTTGCCGGCGGTTTTCCCGGACGGACAAACGGTGGAACGCGGCGGCCCCTGGTATCTGATGGGCCTGGTGCGCCGCCATTTCCGCTGGCTGAGTGAAGCCAAGACTCCGGTCTCCTGGATGGAAAACGTCATCGCTACGCTGCTGGCTTACTGGGCGGTGCCCGCCACCATCCTTCTTCTTTGGGTGCGCTATCTGGTGCGCCAGGATCTGCGGGGCAGTTCGCTGCACGTCCTCTTCTTCGTGCTCAGCGTGAGCGTTGCTACCGGATTGCCCTCGGTCGTCAGCCGCGTGATTCGCACCGGCGAAGTCCGACGTCCCAGCACGCGCAGCGTCGCGCGCATGGCGTTTCTGACGCTGCGCGTTCCCATCGCCGCCGGTCTGGTGGTGATGGCTCTGTCTTTCGGCGTGATCCTGGGCGTACCGGCCGATGCGGACGCCTCGCGCCGTTATTTCAGTGGCAGTCCGCGCCGCTGGGCCGCCGAAGCATTTCATCTTGTGGGCTATCGTCCCTACGCCGACCTGATCGAGGCCTCGCTGGTCCCTGCGCGTGCGCGCTCCGTCAATCCCGGCGAACCGCTGGCGGAGGGCGCCGGCGCCAAGCTGAATGAAAATAGTCTTCGCTACGCGCGCGCCTACCGCGCCACACTCGCGGGCGCTCGTCTCTGGCGCGCCGATCTTGTCGGCGCCTATCTAACCGAAGCCGACCTGCGCAACGCCAACCTGCGCGAAGCCCATTTGCGTGACGCCGTCCTCGACCACGCTCGCGCCGATCACGCCGTGCTCATCTCCGCCGATGGCAGTTCCGCGAACCTTACCGGCGCCGACTTGCGCAACACCGACATGACCTATGCGGTTTTCGCCGAGGCTGGTTTTGCCGGCGCCAAGCTTGCCGGTGCTTCGCTCTATGGCGCGAACCTGCGACGGTCCTCCTGGCTGCGCGCGGACCTGACCCGCAGCGATATGCGCGACACTCAGCTACAGGAAGCTGAGCTCTCGCTTGCCAATCTGGAGCTTACGGATTTCTCCGGCGCCAAACTGGCCGGTGCCCGGCTCGGCGGTGCCCAGATGAAAGGAACCATCTTTCTCGGCGCCGATCTTCGCAACACCGATTTCCGCGGTGCCGCCTTCCCCGGCGCGGTCTTGCGCGACGCTCCGATGGACAACGCGCAGCTCGATGGCGCCGACCTGCGCGGCGCGCTTGGCATCACCGCCGCACAGGTCTGCGCGACGCGCGGCTGGTCCACGGCGCAGTTCGACGCCGACGTCCTTGCCGCCGTCCAGGCACAGTGCGGCGCGACGCAGGCCGCAGCGAAGTAGCGAATCCTCGGCTACGGCATCTTCCGCACAGGGTTACACTCGTTTACGCGCTTTACGGAATGGCCGGCGGGCGTTGGTTCTCGCCGATCGCTGCAGACTGACTGGGATGGATTGATTCTGGACTCCGCCGAATAGGTCGGCGCCGAAACGCGTTTCACCGAAGACCTCAGCTACGGGCAAAAGAATGTCCGGATCCGAGCGGTGAACCCGTTCCGACGTTAGCGGTCTTCGCCGAACAGCTTGATGTCTTCCGGGCCGTCGCTCAACGGCTCCGTCGTTCGTCCCTGGACCAGTTCGCGAATCTGCTCCACGATGTCGGGATTGGCCAGCGTGGTGATATCGCCCGTGTGCATTCGGTTGGAAATTGCCGCGAGCACGCGGCGCATGATTTTGCCGGAGCGCGTCTTGGGCATGTCCGGCACCACGTGAATCTTCTTTGGCCGGGCGATCTTGCCGATCATGGTTTCAATCGTCGCGGTCACTTTGTCGATCACCTGTTTGTTCGGCTGCATTCCGGGCTTGATCGAAATATAGACTTCCGGCACGCGCCCCTTGATCTCATCCACCACCGGAACCACCGCCGCTTCCGCGATCTCCGGCACGGTCAGGCAAGCCGACTCAATCTCCTTGGTACCCAAGCGGTGACCGGCCACGTTGATCACGTCATCCACGCGACCGAGAATCCGGTAGTAGCCGTCCGCCGACACCATCGCCCCGTCGCCGGCAAAATACGGCCAGTCTCGCCAGTCGGTGCTGTTCGGGTTCTTGCAGTACTTCCCGTAGTAGCCCTTTACGAAACGATCCGGATCGCCCCAGATCGTCTGCATGATTCCAGGCCAGGGATTCCTGATGCAAATATTCCCGGCCGCGGGCTGCCCGGGTTTCACTTCTTTTCCGTTTTCATCCCAAATCACCGGGTAGATGCCCAGCGCCGCGGGACCTGCGCTTCCGGGCTTCATCGCATCCAGGGCCGGCTTGGTGGTACAGAGAAAACCGCCGGTCTCCGTTTGCCACCACGTGTCCACAATGGCCGCGTTGCCTTTGCCGACCACATCGAAATACCAGCGCCACACTTCCGGCTCGATCGGCTCGCCCACCGTGGTCATATGCTTGAACTTATAGTGGTACTTCTTCGGCTCGTCGGGCCCGGCCTTGCGCAACATGCGGATAGCCGTCGGCGAAGTGTGGAAAATGTTCACGTCCAGCCGCTCCGCGATGCGCCACGGCCGCGCCGCGTCCGGAAATTGCGGCACGCCCTCATAAAGCACGCTCGTCGCGGCCAGCGCCAGCGGTCCATAAACAATGTAAGAGTGGCCGGTGATCCAGCCAATATCCGCCATGCACCAGTAGACGTCGCCCGGCTGAATGTCCTGATAGAACTTGGAAGTCCCGGCCGCGTAGGCCAAGTACCCGCCGGTGCGGTGCTGGCAACCCTTTGGTTTTCCGGTCGTGCCGCTGGTGTACATCAGGAAGAGCGGCGCCTCCGCATCCAGAGATACCGGCGGCACAGTCCGTCCTTTGTAGTCTTTCAAAATCTCTTCCACCACAAAGTCCCGGCCCATCACCATTGCGGCTTCCGACGAGGTCTTCCCCGCGTACCGCCGCCACACGAGCACCTTGTCGATCTCCTGGCCCTCTTTCCTGGCCGTTTCGATCGCCACGTCTGCGTTGCCCTTGTGATCGATCCATTTCCCGTTGCGCCAGTAGCCGTCGGCGTAGATCAGCACCCGGCTCCCGGAATCCGCCGCGCGCATCCCGCAGGCTTCGCCGCTGAATCCCCCGAACACCACCGAATGCACCACGCCCAACCGCGCGCAGGCCAGCATCGTGATCGGCAGCTCCGGGATCATCGGCATGTGAATCGTCACGCGGTCGCCGGCTTTGAGTCCGGCGAAATCGCGCAACAATGCGGCCGTTTCGTTGACCCGCACGTACAATTCGCGGTAGGTGAGCACCTGCGGCGTCTCATGCTCCGGCTCCGGCACAAAAATGAATGCCGCTTTGTTCTTGTGTTTCGCCAGGTGCCGGTCCACGCAGTTGTAGCTCGCGTTCAACTTTCCGCCGACAAACCATTTCCAGAAGGGCGGCTTCTGGGTATCCAGGGTGGTGTGCCAATACTGGTCCCAGTCCAGCAGGTCCGCGTACGCCCGGAAGCATTCCGGGAAATTCTCTTCCTTGAACTGGTCGATGAATTCCTGGTCCACCAGGTTTGCCTGGGCCACAAAGCTTGTTGGTGGCTGAAACGTTGCTTCTTCCCGCCAGTGCACCGCGATCTGCGCCTCGTTCAAAGCCGGTTCTTTCGCTGCCTTCGCGGGAGCCGCCGCCGGCTTCGATGCGGTATTCGTTTTCTTCGCCTTCTTGGACTGGTTGGAACGTGACTTGCCCACGGCTCCGTTTCCTTTCGGGGGACTGTTGCGATGCTGCTCCAGCAGGCCGGCTCTCCGCCGGTTACTCAGATTTGCAATTTGTGCATGGAAGCGCGAGTCATGTTGCCCGCGCTCCCACGCCAAGCATGATGCTACCGCGTACGCACTCCGTCAAACGCGCGCGTTACTTGGCCTTGATCTCGTCCCAGATACGTGTGCCGTGGGTTTCCTTCAGCAGCGCGCTGCCCACCAGGAATGTGACGCCCGCCACGATGATCGGGTAATACAGGCCCGCGTAAATATTCCCGGTCGCCGCGCACGTCCACAATCCGATCAACGGCAGCAGGCCGCCGAACACGCCGTTGCCTATGTGATAAGGCAGCGAGAGCGAGGTGTAACGCACCTTTGCGGGGAATGCTTCCACCAAGTACGCCGCGATCGGTCCATAGATCATGCAAACGTAAATCACCTGGATCCACACCAGGAACACCAGCTCGGGCACGTTCGGCGCCGGTGCTTCCTTTGCCGGCACGTTGGCCCCGGTCGCCGGGTCGGCGGTCATCGCCGTCAGCACGGTGGCGCCGGTTAATTTGTTCTTGGCCGAAGTCACCGTAACGATGTTGTTGCCCGCCGCCTGCTGCATCGCTTTGTAGATCGGCACGTAGGTGAACACCGCCAGCAGGCAGGCCGCCATCATCAGCCACTTGCGCCCGATCTTGTCGGAAAGCGCGCCGAACACGGTGAAGAAGGGCATCGCGAAGAGCAATGCAACGGCGACGATGATGTTCGCCTGCTTCACATTTACTTTCAGGATCGTCTGCAGGTAGAAGAGCGCGTAGAACTGGCCGGTGTACCACACCACGCCTTGCCCGGCGGTCGCGCCGAAAAGCGAAATCAGTACCCGCTTCAGGTTGTCCCAGTGCGCGAACGCGTCCTTCAGCGGTTGCGCGGACGACATTCCGGCGCTCTTGATTTGCGTGAAGATCGGCGATTCCCTCATCTTCAGGCGCACATAGAGCGAAATCGAAACCAGCAGGATCGACGCCAGGAAGGGGATGCGCCAGCCCCACGCGGAGAACGCCTCCGCGCTCATGCCCTGCTGCGTCAACAAAATCGCGATCAGTGAAACGAACAGGCCTAGAGTCGCCGTGATCTGAATGAAGCTGGTATAGAAGCCACGCTTGCGATCCGGCACGTGTTCCGCCACGTATACCGCTGCACCGCCATACTCGCCGCCGAGAGCCAGCCCTTGCAGCACGCGAATCAGGATCAAGGTGACTGGCGAAAGCCATCCCGCCGTTTGGTAAGTGGGCAGCAGGCCGATGACCGCCGTAGCGCCGCCCATGATCATCAGCGTTACCAGGAACGCGTACTTGCGGCCCACCAGATCGCCGATTCGCCCGAAGAAGAGCGCGCCGAACGGCCGCACCACGAATCCGACCGCGAACGTCGCCAGGTACGCGATGTAAGCAAACGTCGCATTGCCTGCCGGATAGAACTTCGTCGAGAGAATCGCCGCGAGGCTGCCGAATATATAGAAGTCGTACCACTCGATCATGGTCCCAACGGCCGACGCCAGAATCACCTTCCACAAGCCCTTCTCGCTAACCCCGTCCGCAATCACGCTGCTCTGGCTTGCCATGCTGCCTCCTGCGCGCCGTTCGACCTGTTGCGCGCTCAACTCTTTACACCAGCGATTTGTACGAAATCGCCGGGCGAAAGCCCGGCACTATCCGCCAACTGCGCGCCGCTCGGTCGCGCCCTGCCTCCACCCGCCGTCAGGGCCGCGACAGAGCTTCATTGGGCAGACTCCGCCTGCTAAGGGAACAGAACTCGCAGCAAGCGAACGCAGACAATCGTCCACGCCCGGCCGCTGTCTGAGTACCCCCCTGTGACGCCTCGCTTCAATCGCTAGCCCGCGTCAGGTCTTCAGGTAACGTTGCCGTGTGCGCGAGTTCATATCGCGTAACCCGCGCCATGTCAAGAACGTGCGTTGCGGGTGCCGGTTGCCGAACTGCCGGCACGGCATAGGCCTCTAGCAAGCCGTTTTGGCCTGCAATTTAGCCCGCGCTTGAGTGGCACAGCTCCCCTGCCCGGACTTATACTCAGACCAAGAAACGCAAATGTCAGAAACCACGGTCAAAGAGCTCGTCCTGTTCACTCCTGATAGCCGCACGCTTCGCCATTGGAAACTGGAAGTGGCTGGACGCATCGCAACCCTGGCCATGAACGTGGAAGAGGACGCCGGCCTTCGCCCCGGCTACAAACTCAAACTCAATTCCTACGATCTCGGAGTGGATATCGAACTCCACAACGCCCTGCAGCGCATCCGTTTCGAGCATCCGGAAGTAGCCTGCGTGGTGATCACCAGCGCCAAAGAGCGCATGTTCTGCGCAGGGGCCAACATCTATATGCTCGCGGCCGCGTCTCATGCGTGGAAGGTCAACTTCTGCAAATTCACCAACGAAACCCGCAACGGCATGGAAGACTCCAGCCGTTACGACGGCTTGAAATTCCTAGCGGCGCTGAACGGGACCACCGCCGGCGGCGGCTACGAACTGGCCCTGGCCTGCGACGACATTCTTCTGATTGACGATCGTTCGAGCGCGGTCAGTCTGCCGGAAACTCCGCTGCTGGGTGTTTTGCCCGGCACTGGCGGCCTCACCCGCGTTGTCGACAAGCGCAAAGTACGGCGCGACCTGGCCGACCTGTTTTGCACGAATCCCGACGGGGTGCGCGGCGAGCGCGCCAAGTCCTGGGGACTGGTGGACGCCATCGCCGCGCCTGCGAACTTCGCCAAGGCAATTCAGGAGCGAAGTGCCGCGCTTGTCGAGACCTCTTCGCGCCCCGCCGCTGCGAAGGGAATCGAACTTCGCCCGCTTTCCCGCCACCTCGATAATTGCAACTACCACTATGTGCACGTGAACGTGAATTTCGATCGCGAGGCCCGCACCGCGACCATCATCCTCACCGCGCCTTTGGGCGAGCAGCCCGATTCGCTGGAAGCGATTCACGCCGCCGGCGATTCCTGGTGGCCCATCGCGATGGCCCGGGAACTGGATGACGCCATCCTTATGCTTCGCGCCAACGAGCCGGAACTCGGCCTGTGGCTGCTCAAAAGCGAAGGCGCCATCGCCGACGTCCTGAAAATGGATGAAACGCTGGTGCGCTTCCGCGAAGACTGGCTGGTCCGCGAGGCCATCGGCCTGTTGCGACGCACCTTCGCGCGCCTGGATGTCTCGTCGCGCAGCATGTTCGCGGTGATTGACTCTGACTCCTGCTTCGCGGGCACTCTTCTGGAGTTCGCGCTGGCCGCAGACCGCTCCTATATGTTGTTCGGGGAGGAAGAGCCGGCACGCGCTGCGATCGCGCTCAGCGAAGCGAATTTCACTCTTTTTCCGGCCGCGAACGATGCCACGCGTCTCGCCACGCGCTTCTCGCGCGATGAGCAGAAACTTGCGCAGCTGCGCCAGCTCATTGGCAAACCGCTTGGCGCGGAACAGGCCCTTGCG
>DATKLU010000101.1:0-23323 GCA_035542235.1 Dongiaceae bacterium | reverse complement strand
GTAAAGAGATTCCCGGCCGGCGGGATACCGCCGGATTTCCGTGCCAGGCTCAGACTGGCGCACGAACATGCTAAGGAAACAACACCCATTCGCGCTCGCTGCGGTGCTGGTGTGCGCGACGGTCGCGACATGCGGCTGCAGCCATGCTGCGCGAGAAGCCTCGAACATCGGCGTGAAGTGTTTGAGTGATCCTGCCCCGCCGCGCGTGGGGCAGAACGCTTTCCTGGTCATCCTGACCGATGCGCAAGGCAAGAGCGTGGCCGGCGCGCGGGTTGAGCTGGAGGCCGACATGTCGCATCCAGGTATGGGGCCGGCAAGCGGCACCGCTGTCGAGGTCAGCCCGGGCCGGTATCGGGGCGGCCTGGAGCTCAGCATGCGCGGCGACTGGAGCGTGATTGTGCACGTCACGCTCGCGAATGGCCGCAGTTTCGAGCGTGAAGTGAAATTTCAGAACGTGCAGCCGGCGAATTAATCCTTGGGAACTCCGAGATCCAGTCCGACTTCCGTAAGTTCGCAGAGAGGGCCGTTTGACTTGCTGCGCGTGCCGCTGGCCGGGCGGTTTCTGAGATGGCGGCACTCGCGGGCAACCGCGCAGCTGCTGCTCCTAATTCCAGCGGCTGCGCTGATCGCCCAGGGTCTGTTCGGGCCGTCGCTGGCCCCAAAGAATCTCGCGGCGGTGCTCACCTGGATCCACTTTCGCGGCGCATTGATCCTCATCCTTCTCGCGGCCGGTAATTTCTTCTGTTTTGCGTGTCCTTTTGTGTTTGCGCGCAACGCGGCCCGGCGGATCTTCACCCCGCGCTTCAACTGGCCGGAGCGGTTGCGTAACAAGTGGCCGGCTGTCGGACTGTTCGTGCTGTTCCTTTTTTGCTACGAGTTGTTCGACCTCTGGTCGTCTCCCTGGTGGACCGCTGCGGTGGCCGCGACATATTTCGTCCTCATTCTGTTAGTAGACGGCCTGTTTAAACACGCGGCCTTCTGCAAATTTGTGTGCCCGATCGGCCAATTCAATTTCCTTGCGTCCATGCTGTCGCCGCTCGAGGTGAAGGTGCGCGACCACGGTCTCTGCGCCCGCTGCGCCACCAAAGACTGCATCCGTGGCCGCCGGGCGCAGCCCCCGGCGCCCTCCAGCGGCAATGCGTTGGTGATTCTGCAGCGCGGCTGCGAGCTCGCGCTTTTCCAGCCCCGCAAAGTCGGCAACATGGACTGCACCTTCTGCATGGACTGCGTGCATGCCTGCCCGCATGACAACATCGGCGTGACCTCGCGACCTGTGGCCTCGGAACTCCTGGTTGATCCGTTGCGCTCAGGAATCGGGCGGCTTTCGCGGCGCAAGGACATCCTCGCTCTGGTGATTGCATTCTGCTTTGGGGCGCTGCTCAACGCATTCGGCATGGTCAGTCCGGTGTACGAGGTCGAGGCATGGCTCGGCAAAGCGCTTGGCGTGAGGCACGAAGCGCCGGTGCTGGCCCTCCTGTTTTTTGCGTTTCTGGTGGTAGCACCGGCAATGCTGATCGCGGCGGCAAAATTCCTGGCCCGCCCCACCCCTGCCGCGCGCTACGTCTATGCGCTTGTGCCGCTGGGCTTCGGAATGTGGCTGGCGCACTATGGCTTTCACTTCCTGACCGGTATCCTGACCATCGTGCCGGTCGCTCAGAACGCGCTGCGCTCCATCGGCGTCGAGTTTCTGGGCGCCCCGCGCTGGACCTGGACCGGCCTCCCGGTCCGCTTCGTGCGCCCGATTGAGCTCACCTTCCTCGTGCTTGGGCTGGCAGGTGCGCTGTTCGTTGCCTTCCACCTGGCCGAGGAAGACAACCATGCCCGCACCACGCGGACGTTTCTTCCGTGGGCGGCGGTGTGTTTACTGATTGCCGCGGCTTCCGTGTGGCTGATGTTCCTGCCGATGGAGATGCGCGCCACGCTGATGGGCGGCTGAGGATATGACCCGGATACAGTCCACTCGGCGGGTGTTGTTTGCGGTGGCCCAGGCGGCGCTCCTGATCCTCCTGAGCAACGGCATCGCTCGGGCGCACAATGGACCGCCGTTCGCGATTCTGACGGACCAGCGAGTCGGGCCCTGCGTGATTTCCTTGTGGGCACATCCGGACATCGGTACCAGCAGTTTCTGGATCATGGTTGACCCGCCACCCGGCGGCTCGATTCCCAAGGATCTTAAGATAAGAATGGGGATTCAACCCGCCAGCGGCCGCCTGCCGGAAGTCTTCTATGACGCGTGGGTGGACAGCAACCGCGGCCAGCTCGAATACAAGACCGACGTCGAATTCGACAGGCAGGACTTCTTCAAGGTGCGTTTGGTTCTGTCCAGCGCTGCCGGCAATGGCGAGGCCTTTTCCCAGGTCGAGGCCACCCCATACGGATTCGGCCGCTGGGACCTGCTGTTCTATCTACTGCCCTTCCTCGGCGTCGGCTTTCTTTTTTTCAAGGCGGTGATTCGCCGCCGCAGGCTGCGCAGGCAACAGGCTGCGCAAGTCGCCGGTGGCGGCGCATAAAATTTTGTTTCGCGCGGTTTGGCCGTGCGAAACTAGGGAGCAACGCAGTTCTTGCACTCGCTTGAGCCACAAAACCGAGGAACTATGAGACCCACAAAAGCCGTTCCAGGCTGGGGCGCCGGCGTCCGTCAGTCTGCGCGCGCAGGCAGCTCTCGCGTCGCGCCTGCCCTGCTCACAATCTGGCTCGCATTGACCGTCTCATTGAGCCTCGTCTCCTGCCGCTCCAGCGATAAGCTTCCGCAAAAGGATTCGAAGCAGTACGCCGACTTCGTCTCGGCCTTTTACGTCGGCACCGGCGCATTGCAGGTCGGCGACGACATTCACGCCGAGAGCGAGCTCTCCAAAGCCACGACGCTGGTTCCCGGTGAACCGGCTGCGTGGGCCAACTGGGGCATCCTGGCGCTACGGCAACGCAAGCTGGACGTAGCGGCGCAGCGAATCGATCATGCCCGCGCGATTACGCCCCGCAACGATCGCATCTACCAATTGTTGGGGCTGCTGGCGAGCAGCCAGGGCCAATCCGCGGAAGCCATTGCGGATTGGCGCAAGGCGGTGGAGATTAATCCCGCGAACTACCGCGCGGCATACCAACTCGCTGAAGAAGTCGAGCGGCAGGGTGGCGCGGAGAGCGATGCCGAATACCAGAAACTGATCCGCAATATTTTGAGCGCCCAGCCGGACAATCTTGCGGCACAGCTGGAGCTGGCGCGCATTGCGGCGAAAACGGGCGATGCCGCGACGCTACAGTCCGCGCTGGCTCAGATCACTTCGCGGTCGGCGAATTGGCCGGCGGAGGTGAAAACACAACTGGCGGCCCTGAAGACGGCGGCTGACGCGCAGAACGTGAAGCCGGCCGCCACGCGTACCACTTTTCTGCGCAACACGCTGATGCGCGTGCCGGAATTTCGCGAAAGCCTGGCCATGCTGAAAGCGCCCCCCGGAGAGGAAGCCGAGCCGTTCGCGCACTTTTTGAAGCTGCCGCAGCCGGACTTTACGCCTGCACCAGCCGATACAACCTTAGCCTTTGATGCCAAGCCCGTTGCAACGAACCCGGCGGGAAAGTGGTCGTGGGTCGCTGCCGTGCAACTTGGCAGCGAGGGCCGTCCGCTGGTGGCCGAAGCGAACGGCAAGGAAGTGCGCCTGGCGTCCGGCGCGTCGTTCCCTTTTCCAGGCGGCCCCTCCTCGATCGCGCCGTTGGCCGAGGGCATTCTGCAAATCGACTTCAACTACGACTTCAAGACGGATCTGGTGCTGGCGGGGGCAGGCGGTCTGCGCTTGATGCGCCAGGACGCGCCCGATAAGTTCACCGATGTGACCGGTGCGGCCAAACTCCCCGCGAACATCACCCGCGCCGCATACACCGCTGCCTGGGCCGTGGATATTGAGGCCGACGGCGATCTCGATATCGTTCTAGGTAAAAAAGATGGTCTGCCGCTGGTCTTGCGCAACAACGGCGACGACACTTTCACTCCGATTACGCCCTTTGCGGGCGTTTCCGGCATGCGTGCCTTTTCCTGGGCCGATTTTGATTCCGACGGTAACCCCGACGCGGCCATTGTGGACGGCGCGGGCAAGCTGCACCTCTTCCACAATGAGCGGCAGGCGCAGTTTCGCGAGGTCGCATTGCCGGGAGATCTTGGCATCGTCAAGGCGCTGGCCGTCGCGGACCTAGATAACGACGGCGTGCTGGATCTTCTCGCGGTGCAAGCGTCCGGGAGTGTTGTCAGCGTTGGCTTCAGCGAGAAGAACGGCTGGAGCGTAACGAAAATAGTTGAGGTTCCGGATAAGGACTTGCTCGCTGGCGAAGTGCGCCTGCAGGTCGCAGACCTGGACAACAACGGCGCGCTGGACCTGATTCTGAGCGCGGTTGGGCCAGTGTCCCCCGGCTCGAAGGCTCCGCTGATTTGGCTTGGCGATGCGGGGGGAAAGTTCACCGCGCTCAGCGGATCGTCTGGACTTGCGCGGATTTACGATGTCGCGGATATTTCCGGCGATGGCCGGCTCGATCTTTTGGGATTCGATGCGAACGGGAATACCGCGGAAGCCGTCAGCCGGGGCGCGAAGAACTATCACTGGCAGGTGGTGCGGCCGCACGCCAAGCAGGCCGTGGGCGATCAGCGCATCAATCCGTTCGGCGTCGGCGGCGAAATTGAAATTCGTTCCGGGCTGCTGGTGCAGAAACAACCGATCACCGGACCGCAGCTTCATTTCGGACTGGGCGATCAGACAAGCGCCGAGGTGGTGCGCGTCGTGTGGCCGAACGGAACGGTGCGCGCGGAATTCGGCGTGAAAGCCGATCAGGAAGTGGTGACGGAACAGCGCCTCAAGGCTTCCTGCCCGTTTCTTTTCGCGTGGAACGGCTCGCGCATGGAATTTGTGAAGGACGCAGTGCCGTGGGGCTCGGCAATCGGACTCCGCATCAACACGCTGGGCACGGCCAAAATCGCCGCGACCGGCGAGTGGTACAAGATTCGCCGGGATCAACTGGTTCCGCACGACGGCTACTACGACCTGCGCATCACCGCCGAACTCTGGGAAGTGTATTACTACGACAAAATCGCGCTGATGACGGTGGATCATCCCGCGGGAACCGAAATTTACGTGGATGAGCGCTTTGTGATTCCGCCCCTGCACCTCGGCTATACAACGGTTGGCACGCCGCACCCGATCGCGCGCGCCACCGACGACACCGGTGCGGACGTGACCGAGTTGATTCGCAAACTTGACGGGCATGCCCTCGATTCGTTCGGCCGCGGGCAGTATCAAGGGCTTACCCGCGATCACTACCTGGAACTGGATCTCGGCGAGGAAGCGCCCAAGAGCGGTCCCCTTTATCTGATCGCCGACGGCTCGATTCACGATACGGAGTCTTCCCTGAACGTGGCGATTACCCAGGGCAAACGCTGGCAGGCCCATCCGATGAGCCTGGAAGTGCCGGACGGCCACGGTGGGTGGGTCACCGCGCAATCCAATCTGGGCTTCCCTGCCGGACGCAAGAAGACCGTGCTCTTCAATTTGACCGGCGTTTTCCGGCCCGGGACTCCGCGCAAGGTGCGCATCCGCACGAACCTGGAAATCTACTGGGACCGCATCGAATGGGCTGAGGGCAGGCCGGATGCGGAAGTAAAAACCATGGAACTCGGCGCGGAGTACGCGGACCTGCACTACCGCGGCTATTCGACCATTGACCGGCCCGATGCCGGCGCGCCGGAAGTTCCAAACTACTACCAGTTCCTGGGGACCAAGCAGCGCTGGCGCGACCTGATCGGCTACTACACGCGCTACGGCGACGTGAAAGAACTGCTGCGGAAGGTGGACGACCGCTACGTGATCGTAAACTCGGGCGACGAAATGTCGCTGCGCTTTCCGGAACAACCCGCGCCGCCGCAGGGCTGGGTGCGCGATTTCATCCTGGTAGGCGACGGCTGGATCAAGGACGGCGACTTCAATTCGACCTTCTCCAAGACCGTGCAACCTCTTCCCTATCACGCCAAAAGCGAATACGTGACCCGGCCCGGGCGGCTGGAAGACGAGTACGTTTACAAGCAGCATCCCGAAGATTGGGAGAACTACCACACCCGTTACATCACGCCGTATGTGTTTCAGAATTCGTTGAGGAGCGAACCGCCCAAGTGAAGCCCGGGATCGGAGTGAGGATCGTTGTCACCGTACTCTTTGTAGCGCTGGTGTTTGCGCCGCTGTTCATCAAGCGGTTCAGCGGGCGCGGCAACGACACGAAAGGCAAGCTCGACGCGCAAGCCGCGCTGGCCCGGCACGGCTTCTATCTTCAGGAAGTTTCGCGGGCGGCCGGCGTGAATTTTGTGCACGAGGCGCCGACCCTCGATGCCCGGCTGGAGCACATCATGCCGCAGGTGGCGTCAATGGGCGCTTCGGTTTCGATCGTGGACTACGATCGCGACGGCTGGCCGGACATTTATGTCTGCACCAGCAAAGAAGGCGGCAAAAACGCCCTGTATCACAACAACCACGACGGAACGTTCACCGACGTAGCCGAACAACTGGGCATCGCCGATGTGAACCGGCTCGGAACCGGCGTCTCCATGGGCGCAGTTTGGGGCGACTATGACAACGACGGCTACGAGGACCTGCTGCTGATCAAGTGGGGCAAGCCGGAGCTTTTTCACAATGACGGTGGGAAGGGTTTCACGCGGGTTACCGAACAGGCCGGTTTGCCGGCGTGGGTGAATGCCAATACCGCGTTGTGGTTCGATTACGACGGCGACGGCCTGCTGGACCTTTTCATCGGCGGATATTACGCGGAAGACGTGGACCTGTGGCACCTGGCCTCCACGCGGATGATGCCGGACAGCTTCGAATACGCCAAGAACGGCGGAAGGAAATTCCTCTTTCACAATCTGGGCAACGGCAAATTCGAAGAGGTCAGCGAAAAGCTGGGCATCAAGAGCCGCCGCTGGGCGCTGGCCGCGACGGCGGCGGACCTGCGCGGAAGCGGGCACCCTGATCTTTTTATCGCCAACGACTACGGAATCTCCGAGCTGTACTTTAACGATGGCAAGAGCTTCCACGAGGTCGGAGAGAAAAGCGGTGTTGGCTTTTCGCCGAAGAGCGGGATGAACGCCAGCGTGGGCGACATCTTGAATCAAGGGCGCCTGGCCGTGTACGTATCGAACATCTCCGAAGAGGGCGTGCTGCTTCAGGGCAACAATTTGTGGATGCCGAAAGAGGGCACCTCAGGCGAAGGCCTTCAGTTCGAGAACCTGGCGCGCGATTTTGGCGTGGAGATCGGCGGCTGGAGCTTTGGCGCGCAATTCGGCGACTTGAACAACGACGGAAATCTCGATCTCTATCTTACGAACGGATACGTGTCGCTCGACCGCAACAAAAGCTATTGGTACGACTTTTCCAGAATCGCGGGCGGCCACAGCCTGATCATCAACGATGCCAAGAACTGGCCGGCCATGGAGGGCCGTAGCCTTTCCGGCTACCAGACCAAGCATTTGTGGCTGAACGACGGCAGCGGAAAGTTCGTGGATGTCGCGCCGGCGGTGGGCGTAACCGACACCTACGACGGACGCGCCGTGGCGTTAGCCGACCTGTGGAATCGCGGTGTTTTGGACGTGGTGGTGGCCAACGAGCGAGGGCCGCTGCTTATCTACAAGAACACCGTCACGCCAGATAACAAATGGATCGAGTTCGAACTGCAAGGCACGAAAAGCAACCGCAGCGCGATCGGCGCAAGAGTGACACTTTACTGGAATGGCCAGCAGCAGGTGCAGGAGGTTTCCGGCGGCAGCGGCTTCGCGTCGCAGAACCAGCGCCGCCTGCACTTCGGGCTCGGCAAGGTCACGCAAGTGGACAAAGCCGTGATCCATTGGCCCTCCGGCCAGATCCAGACCATTGAGTTTCCGACGCCCAATCAGATGCATTCGATAAAGGAGCCGTCATGAGCCAATCCGCCGCGGTCCTGCAACAGCCGCTGCCTCCCATGAACATCAAGCGATTCTTCAGTATGGAGAACCGCTACCTCGCGCCGATGCTCATTACCTGCATCTTGGTCGTTGGGCACCTGTCGTTCGGAATCCTGGAGAGCTACAAAAAAACCGGCGCCGCCATCCTGGCCAGCCTGCTGACCGAGCTGGTCCTCGGCAAACTATATCTCGGTAAATGGCCCATCCTCGCCAGCGCCTACATCAGCGGCATCAGCGTCGGCATCCTCGTGCGTTCGCCGGCGTTCTGGCCGTACATCGTGTGCGCCATGGTTTCGATCATGTCCAAGTACGTGCTGCGCGTGCACGGCAGGCATATCTGGAATCCCTCGAACTTCAGTATTTCGGTTCTGCTGTTTCTCGCTCCGGAAACGGTGGCCGGCTTAAGCATCCAGTGGGGTAATTACTTGCTGCCCATGATGGTCATCTGGTGCCTGGGTTCCATTACCATCGCGCGGCTGCACCGCTTCCACATTACCGGAACGTATGTGGCGTGCTTTATCCTGTTCGCGTTTCTGCGTAGCTTCCTCACCGGCAATCCGTGGCAATCGGAAATCGCTCCGCTGACCGGGCCGATGTATCAGCTGTTCATTTTTTTCATGGTGACGGATCCGAAAACGACGGTCCGTTCCAAGAAGTGGCAGATGATTGTCGTAGCCATCGTCGCGTTTGTGGAAATGATTCTGCGCCTGAACCACGTGGTTTACGCACCGTTCTACGCGCTTTTCCTTGTGGGTCCGGTGGCCTTGCTGCTGGAAGATTATTTCACCGCGCGGCGCACGGTGCCGGCTCAAGCGGCAGCGTGACCGTCTGACTTCCCTGGGGGGATCGAACCGTCTTGCTAACCACCTCGATTACTTCGCGCAGACGCTTGTTCGTGTGGGCGCTGGCGCTCGGCTGCGTATTGCAAGGCTGCGGCAAGTCTCCGGAGAAATCGCAACCTGCCGCCCCGGCGGCGGCCCGATCTATTCCTGCGCAGACCGAACCCGCTCCGCCGGAAAGTCCTGGGCAGTCCCCTGCCAGTGCGGCGGTGGCGAAGCCACGGCCTTCCGGTCCCATCGAGTTCGTCGACGTTTCGGCGCAGGCCGGCATCCGCTTCAAGCACAACACCGGTGCATTCGGGAAAAAGTATCTTCCCGAGACCATGGGCAGCGGTGTTTGCGTAATTGACTACGACAATGACGGCTGGCCCGATCTCTTTTTCGTAAACTCGATGGACTGGCCGGAACATGCATCTTCGAAATCGTATCCGGCCCTCTACCACAACAACCGCGACGGAACCTTCACCGACGTCACCAGACAAGCCGGCCTGGCCGTTGAGTCCTACGGTATGGGCTGCGCCGTGGGCGACTACGACAATGACGGCTATCCCGATTTGTACCTGACCACGGTCGGCTCGAATCATCTGTACCACAATCTCGGCAACGGAAAGTTTGCGGACGTCACGGCGAAGGCCGGCGTGGCCAGCCAGGGATTTTCGGCGAGCGCCGTGTTCTTCGATTACGACAACGACGGCAAACTGGACCTGCTGGTGACCCACTACATCGAGTGGTCTCCGGAGAAGGATCAGTACTGCACGCTGGACAACAAGAACAAGTCGTATTGCACGCCACAGACCTACAAGGGTGAGACCTCGCGCCTGTACCACAACAAGGGCAACGGTGTGTTTGAAGACGTCACCAAGAAGGCTGGCCTCTGGGATCCGACCAGCAAGGCTCTCGGCGTGGCCCTGCTGGACTACGACAACGACGGTTGGATAGACCTCTTTGTTTCGAACGACACCGAACCGAACAAGCTGTATCACAACAATCACGACGGCACGTTTTCCGAAGAAGGCGTGAATGTCGGCGTGGCGTTCAGCGAGTCCGGCCGGGTGCGCGCGGGCATGGGCACGGACGCGGCCGATTTTGACGGCTCCGGATATCCGAGCATCCTCATCGGCAACTTTACGAATGAGAGTATGGCGCTCTATCGCAACGACGGAACAGGCCTGTTCGTGGACGAGTCCCCGCGAAGCGGCCTGGGGCAAATGACCAGCCAGTCGCTTACGTTCGGCTGCTTCTTCATGGATTACGACCTGGACGGCCGCCTGGACATTTTCGCGGCAAACGGTCACGTCTCCGACGACATCGCAGTAGTGCAGCCAACGGTGCGCTACATGCAGCCAACCGGCGCATACCGCAATCTGGGCAACAAGAAATTCGAAGACGTGGGTACGAAGCTCGGCCGCGCTCTGCAAAAGCTGACTGTGGGCCGGGGCATGGCCTACGCGGACTTCTTCAATCGCGGGGCACTAGACCTGGTGCTGACCGCGAGCAACGGGCCGGCGCGACTGCTGCGCAACGAAAATGCCAACCAGAACGATTTCCTGCGCGTGAAGCTGATCGGCACCAAATCGAATCGCGACGCAATCGGCGCCAAAGTCACGCTCACAAGCAACTCCGGCGCGAAGCAGGTGCGCATGGTGAAAGGCGGGTCCAGCTATCTTTCCCAGAGCGAGCTGACGCTGACCTTTGGGCTGGGCAAACCCGGCGCGGCGAAGGGGCTCCGGCTGCAAATCGCCTGGCCCAGCGGGCTGCAACAGTCCATTGACGACGTGCAGGCGAATCACCTGCTCACCATCCGCGAAGGCAAGGGCGTGGTGGCGTCGGACGCGATTACCCCGGCAGACTGACAAGACCAAAAATAAAGCGGAGTGGCAGGGCGATGACGCTCACCGAGGCGCAACGCCCCGCTTCGCCCCTTATACGAAGGCCTCGGCGGGCCGCGGGCGCGGGCGTTTGCGCTTCCACTCGTAGTCTTTGCGCAGACGGGCCTGGTGCTTTTTCACCTGGGATTCGAGCTCGTGAAAGGCTTTCTTGCAGCAGGCGCGGGCGTGCTGATTTTCCGCGGTGGCGTGCATGCTGCCGGTAGGCAGAGAGAGGTTGAGGGCGAGAGCGTGATGCTCAGTGCGCGCGACTTTGGCGAAAACCGCGTGCAGCTGCACCAGATCAGGCTCATAACTGCGCAGAAGTGTGTTCAGTTTCGTGGCGAAGCGGTCCAGCTCCTTTTCGATAGGATGATGATTCTCGACGTCTTTGAAGCTGATGGACAGTTTCATAGTCGCACCTGTGGGATTTCTTGCAGGAAGTAAACGGAGGGACGCGGAATTGCACCGTGTGGCCGCATCGAGCGGAGCATAGCAAGAGGGGACGCACGGTTCAATGGATACCCGCCCCTGTTCTTCACCTGCAACACTCCACTTTTTTCGATGCACCGGAAGACCAGCGGTTGCCCGAAGAACAAGTCCGGCGATGATTTGACACTCGCGGCGCAGCACACTTAGGCTCGCGGTGTGACGAAAGCAGAGCGAAAAGCAAATACGGGCGCGGAAATTCGGGTGGGGCCCGCGGGCTGGTCCTATCCGGACTGGAACGGCTTTACCTATCCCCGGCGAAAGCCCAGAGGGTTTCACGAAGCAACATTTCTCGCGGAGTTTTTCGACACTATCGAGATCAATACCAGCTTTTACAATCCCGTGCGCGCGGATCACGCGAAAGGCTGGGTGCAGCGTGTCGCGGCCAATCCGCGCTTCTTGTTCACCGCGAAATTGTGGCAAAGGTTTACGCACGATCCGAGCGCCTCAGCTGGCGACGAGAAGCTGGTGCGGGAAGGATTCGACGTGTTGCACGATGCCGGAAAGCTCGGCGCGGTGCTGCTGCAGTTCCCTTTTTCGTTTCACAAGACGAACGAGACGACGGCATATCTGGCGGCCGTCCTCAAGCGCTTTCGGGACTACCCGTTGGCGGTCGAAGTGCGGCACGCGAGCTGGAACACCGCCGAGACGTTCGAACTGCTGCGCGAGGCCGGAGCGGGATTCTGCAATATCGACCAGCCAGTGATCGGGCGCTCGCTTGGGCCGTCAGCGGAGACAACCAGCGGCGTGGGCTACGTGCGGCTGCACGGGCGACGCTATGACACCTGGTTCAACGACGAGCCGGATTTCCCGAGCCACGAGCGCTATAACTATCTTTATAGCGAAGAGGAGCTTAGGCCGTGGGCGGAGCGCGTGGAGGAAGTCGCGAAAGCGTCCGAGAAGGTGTTCGTGATCACGAACAACCATTACCAAGGCAAAGGAGTGGTGAACGCTCTCCAGCTGATCAGCATGCTGAAAAACAGCAAGGTAAAAGTTCCCGATACTCTGCGCGAACGCTATCCGCAATTGGAAAAGATCGCCGACGACGCATCGCAGGCGCGGCTTCTTTTCTGATTTTCCAGCGCGGGACGACCGGAATCTGGCCAAGTTTTGTCTGAGGCAGGCGGCGAGCAGGCTGCGTAGAGTCACTGTTCGAAGCTGAAGGAAGCGGTAAAAGGTAGAAGCAAGAGACGCGGGGCGGGAAAAACCAGGCGGCCTGGAGCGCCGGAAACGACGGGAGACGGTATAATCGCGCGCATGTTTACAGGTCCCGTGATGCCGGCCCGGCTGGCATTTTTTTTTGGTCTGATTGTCTTGGTCGTGAGTTCCCTTCCAGCTCTGGCGGATACGCCGGGCGCTTTCAAAGGCACAATCCGGGACGGCGCGGGCGCCGCGGTGGCCCAGGCGACGGTGCACCTGCATACCGCCGACCTGGAAGCGACAGCGACCTCAAACGCCGCCGGCGAATTCGTCTTCGCCAAGATCGCGCCCGGCAGCTATGAGCTGTCAGTGGAGTCTGGCAGTAAGGTGTGGCGCGCGGCGCGGCCGCTGGTCATCGCCGCGAACGAAGGCGCCATCGCGCTGAGCCTGCAGCTGTCCGCGCAAAGCAACGATTTGCTGGTTCTGCCGGCCGAAAGCGCGAGCGGCGGAGAGAACAAGGCCAGCGGCGGCGAACGCCTCTCCGGCAAGGAAGTATCAAGCCTGCCGCTGAACGAACGCGACTTCAGCAAGCTGCTGCTCTTGGCCGCGGGCACGATGACCGACACCAACGGCGCGGCGAACTTTACGCAGCAGTTCGCGGTGAACGGACAGCGCGGTGCGGCCACAGTTTTTGCACTGGACGGCGCGGATACGACCGACCCGGAACTCGGCGGCGCGACCTTCGCGAACTTCAATGTGGATGCAATTGCCGAAGTGCAGTCCAGTTCAGGCGTGATGCCGGCGGAAATCGGTCACGGTGCGGCGGGTTTTACAAATGTGCTCAGCAAGTCGGGCGGAGACTTCGTACACGGAAGCCTATTCGAATTTGTCCGCAACGCGGCCTTCGACGCCCGGAACTTCTTTGACCACAACGACGGCGTGGACCAGCGACGCATTCCGCCGTTCGCCCGCAACGAGTTTGGCGCGACCAATGGCGGGCCGCTAGTGATACCCGGTGTCTACAATGGGCGTGGCCGGACCTACTATTTCGGCGAATATCAGGGCTTCCGGCAGGTCCTGGGTACGACCCAGGTGCTGGCGGTTCCGACGGCGGAAGAGCGGCAAGGCATCGATACGAGTACCTTTCCCGGCGATACGCTGACGGTGCCGGTCAATGCGCAAGTGGCCACGCTCCTCGCCCGCTACCCGCTGCCAAACGAGCCGCAAGGCGCCTATGGTCCACGCACCTATGCCACATCCTCGAAAGTGAGCACCCGCACCGACCAGTTTTCGATCCGGATCGACCATCGCATTTCGGACCAGACCTCGTTGCTGGGGCGCTTTAGCCTGAACCAGGTGGACGGCCCGATCAACAATCCCGACCAGACGGCCCTGGATCCGAATTTCGGCGTGAAATTCTTTGATCATCAGCGCAACGCGACGGTGCGCCTGGTAAAGGCCATCACGGCGAATCTGACTTCCGCGACGCAGTTCGGTTACATTCGCAGCACGCCTTTCTTCCCCGCAAAAGACCACGTCACGCCGGCGCTGACCTTCAACGACGGGCTGTACACCGCGCTGAACGCGGCCGATGGCTCGATATTCGGCTCGTACGGCAACCTGTACCAGGTGAAACAAGATCTGGCGTGGGCCCGCGGCGCGCACAATTTCAAGTGGGGCGTGGAAATCCGGCTGAACAAGGATGCGACGATTTTTGGAACGAACCCGAACGGGCTGTACGGTTTTGGCGGCGGCACCGCCTATTCGCCGGTATTCATCCAGTCCGCCAGCGGCCAGCACAACATTCAGCCGGGAGATCCCTTACCGGATGCACTGACCGGCCTCCTGACCGCCACGCCGTTCTCCTACACGGTATCTGCCGCGGCCAACGTTACCCCGGTGGGCGACAAGTTCGACGAAGCGTCCGTGCGGCGCGAAGCCTACAACTTCTATTTCTCGGATGCGTGGAAGGTGAACGCCAAACTGAACGTCACCTACGGCGTGCGTTACGAACTGAACAGCCGGATCAAGGAGTCGAAGCATCGCACCTCGATTGCGGTGCCGGTGGACGCGAGCGGAAAGGAGACGTCGTTCTTTTCGCCGGGCGCCACGCAAGTCTTTCTCTATAACCCGCAACCCGTGTACCCCCTGGACAAAAACGGCTGGGGACCCAGGATCGCGGCGGATTACGCGCTGACCCCGCATACGACGCTGCATGCGGGCGCCGCCATCACGACCTTGCTGCCGAACCTCTGGCTGGAAAATTTCGTTACCGGCGGTTTCCCGCTGGTTTTCCAGCCGGTCATTACCGCGCGGCCGGGAATTCCGGTGGCGTTCAGCAGCTCGGTCGTGGAGACGGTCTTGCCCGAGCCTTACACCACCAGCGGGCAACTGCTCTTCCCCAATGGAGACAGCTCGACCGTGCCGCGCAATACGCCGATCGACCTGCAGCGCTACCAGGACGACCTGGCGGCCATCTCTCCGCAGCACGAGGTTCAGCTGTTCTCGCCGGGAGTGATTTCCCGCAGCTTCCGCAACGGCTACATCGCAACGTTCACGGCGGGATTCGATCAGGATCTCGGGCCGGTAAAGTTCAGCGCCGGTTACGTGGGGCTTTCGGGCATTCACCTTCCGGGATCGTTCTTCCCGAACTCCTACTCCGGTGCGGATCAGCAATTCGCGCCATTCACAAAATTCGATTCCTCGGGCAACGTGGTCGGCGGTTTTGGACCGGAAGCCGTCATGGGCAACGGTTCGCATTCGACCTATCACGCTCTGCAGACCAGCGCGACGCTCAACCAGTCCAAGAGCGGGCTCAGTTTTCAGGGCAGCTATACCTTCGCCAAGTCTCTGGACGATACCAGCGCGGTACTCGGCGGCGCCGCCCCGAACAATGGCACGATTTTGCAGACGCTCATGCAGAATCCCCGCGATCCGCGTGCGGACAAAGGCGCCTCTACCTTTGACGTCACCCACGTATTCACGCTGAGCGTCTTCCAGGAGCTGCGCTTGTACAAAGTTGGATTCCTGCAATCATGGAGCCCCAAGATCACAAAAGGCTGGCAAGTGCTGAACATTACGACCCTGACCAGCGGCCTGCCGTTCACGGTGTTCTCGGGCGTTCAGCAGACCGGCGTTGGCGCGGGAGGCGCCGACCGTCCGGATCTCGTGACCAGGCCCGATCTCTCGACCGGCCGCACGATTCGCGAAGACTACTTTGGCCGGGGAACCAACAACGCGTCGTTCTTCTTTATTCCCATCAACGTTTCCGGCGGAACCGGGCCGAATGACGGGCGGTTCGGCACGCTCGGGCGCAGCACTTTCCGTGGCCCGGGCTTTCACCAGTTCGATATCAGCCTGATCAAGGACACTCCTTTCGGCCATCGGGGCAACGGCGAACTGGGCATTGTGCAATTCCGCGCGGAGTTTTTTAATATTTTTAATGTCGTGAATTTCGGACTGCCGGCCAACGTGGTGCTCGGAAGCGGCTTCGGAGAGATCAGCAAGACAGCAGGACCATCGCGGCAGATTCAGTTTTCATTGAAGGTCGTGTACTGAGAATGGAGGTGCGGCATGTCCGCAAAAGGCATTTGGGTCTTGGCGGCACTATTTTTGCTCGCGGGGTATGCCCTCGCGGGCGCGGATTGGTCCGTTGCCATCCTCCCTCGCGGGAGCGGAATGGGCGTGCCGGCCGACGATGTCGCCCGGAAAGAGATTGACGCGTTCAACCAACAGTTTCTCGCGGCGCACTTAAAGATGGATAACGCCGCGATCTTGGACCTGTGGGCCGAGGACGGAGTAAGTCTGTTGCCGGAGACTCCGCCGATCATGGGAAAGAAAGCCATCGGCAAGTTCCTGAGTGACGTGACCTCTCAGCTCGCCGGCTATCACATGGAAAAAATGGAACTGGACTTCCAGGGCATTGAAGTCAGCGGCGACTGGGCGTCCGAGTGGACGCTGGAGCATCAGGTCGTGCGCGGACCTGCGGACAAACCGCCCTTCGAAGGGCGCGGCAAAATGCTTCTGGTACTGCACCGTGAGGCCGGCGGCCAGTGGCGCGTCAAACGGGAGATGTGGAACGCAGGAGAAAAACCCTCCGCAGAAAAGCGCTGAACGACGCGGCGGTCTAGCGACGTTTCAGGCGCCGAGCCGCGCGCTTCAGCGAACGCTTGGCGCTGGCGACCTTCTTGCGCGCAGTGCTGGCGGCTTTGGCCGCTTTCTTCTTGGTTTTCTTGATCGTGCGCCGCGCATCGGAGCGAACCTTCGATGCTACCTTGGCAAGCTTTACCTTTTCCTCGTCCAGGCCCTCGCTCAGACGTTCTTTTTCCCCCGCCAACGATGCCGCGGTGCGCTTGGCCGACGCCACAACCTTTCCGGCCGCGGCGCCCAGCGATTCGGCCGTGGTTTGCAGCACATTTTCATCAGTGGAAGCAGTCATGTTTTTCTCCCAGCAGAATTTTCTTCACCGTAATCTTGGCGACTGCGGAAAAACTCCGATTATCCGGAAAAACCCCTGCCTGCGCGAGAAACAGCACGCAGGGATTGCGGTCACTGCACCTGCACGGACGAGATGCGGTTGTTCCAGGTGTTGTTGGTGCCGGGGACCCGCCATTGCCGCAAATCAGGCACATCGCCATTGGTCCTGGCACTGCGGCCACGGTAGCCTCGGTCGTTGAACACGGTCACGCGAGCTCCCCCAAACACCCGGATGGACGAAATGTCATCGCCGAAGCTGCCCAGCGAATCGCGAGCCTCGCCGCGACGCAGGCAGAATTGACCGCCGCCGAAGTTGCGATCCTTATAAAAACAGGCGCCGCCGCGATTCCAGTTGCCGCCGTGCCAGTCGCCGCCCGGAGGCCACGACGGGCTTGGCTCCCACCAGCCGCCGCCTGGTCCACCAGGGCCTCCCGGACCGCCGGGATACCAGCTGTTGATCGTGAATTCCGCGCGGCAGCCGCGATCCACCCACAGGCCGTTGCGGTCCACGCCCCAGCTATTTCCGCGTATACACGCCGATTGGCTGATTTGGCGACGCAGCACAACCTGGTTGGCGTTGTTTACGTTCACCCCGCAATACTTGCGGCGGCCATCGTTGGATTCGCAGGTGACGCTCTGCTGGGGTTGCGCAATCATCGGAAGAATCAGCGTGCCCAGCGCCAGGCCTACAAAACGAATTGTGGTTCCAAGTTTCATGCGCGAACTCCTCAGAGAATTACGGCGGCGACGCACGCATGGCAGGGCGGATGCCAGCAACGCGCGAGCAAGAGCCTACCATAGAGATCGGAACTGGGGTCAATAGATGGTTAACGGTACTTCGGCGCCGGGCGGCGTTTTCGGCGATTGCGCCGGCTTCGTCGTCTACTTCTTAAAGAGGTTTTCGAAGGCCTGCCGGGCGTCCAGTGGTCGCGAGGGCGCTGCCTCCGCGGCAGCGGCGGCGGCCTGCGCGGGCTGCTGGTAGGAGGTCGGGGCCGTGTCCTTCTCTACCGTCGTGCGAAATTCATAAAATTTGCAGGTGTTCTTGCCGTCCTTCGGCGTAATGCGCTCGGGCACCGGCTGGGTGCATTCAAACTGCGCCCCGGAATCGAAGAAGCGGCACTGCTTGCAACAGTGCAGTTCAAAATTGCACTTGGGACATGTTCCGTTGGGGTCGAAGCCGGGGGCGAGAACCGCGCCGCAATTGGAACAGCGCGCGCGGGTTACGGTGCCGACCATGCGCGGGGTGCGCGGGCCGAGGTGATCGTTCTGTCCGCGCGGGCCGCCCTGCGGCGGCTTGCGCTCCGGCCGGGATTTCTTCTCTTTCTCTGAATCGCGGTAACCGCGGTGACTGTACTTACGATCCACGAACGCCTCCGTCCATCAGGCCTGGCACAAGCTGAAAAGCGTGAACGCACACAAGCCTGCGCAGATGGACATGTACAAGGTCGGATTTACAAAACAACACCCTGGTTGGTATCCAATCGGATTGCTACACTCGGCGCCGCTGCAGAAACTATCCGGAACTATCCGAAATTCAGAAGGAAGTTTACGGCGTCCAAGAGCAGGAGATGGGACAACAATGTTTGTAACTCTCTGGGAATTCGAAGTCAAGCGCGGAAGCGAAGAATTGTTTGAGTATGCATATGGCGCGCAGGGCGCTTGGGTGAGGCTCTTCCAGCGCGACCCGGCGTACCGGGGCACCCGCCTGCTCAGGGATGTGGCAGCGCAAGGTTTATACCTGACCCTGGACTCCTGGGACTCCCGCCAAGCATATGAAGCTTTCAAAAACGCTCACAGCGCGGAGTATGCGGCGATCGATCACGAATGCGAGGCGCTGAGTGAGCGCGAACGACACCTCGGCGCCTGGTCTTGACGCTGCCGCCGCAACCTACCCGAAAAGACGCGAAATGCCGGAAGGCCGGAGATCGGGAACCAGGAATCTCTGCGCGGCACCGGCGGCGGAGAGAACCGCTTCCGCGGCCAGATACCCGCTGCGAACCGCGCCTTCCATGGTGGCGGGCCACCCGGTGGCAGTCCAGTCGCCCGCAAGGAACAGCGCGGGAGTCTGCGTGCGTTGCGCCGGACGCCACGCATCAACGCCGGGCTCCGGCGAAAACGTGGCGCTGGCTTCCTTGATCACCGTGGCCTTCACCAGCTGCGCATCGCGCGCGCTGGGCAGCGCCTGGCGTACTTCGCGCAAACATAGTTCGATGATCTCTTCACGCGACTTGCGCAGCAGATCATACGAAGCGCTGATCACCAGCTGAAGATACTGCCCGGCCCCATCCGTCGCGGCGGCCCCGTAAAGCGCGGTCTTGTTGAAGATCCACTGGGTCTGGGTATCCAGCAGGGTGATAAACGGCTCGCTGGTCACCTGACGATCGAACCAAAGGTGCACGCCGGTAATGGGCGAAACCTTGATCTGCTCCAGGCCGGCGAGCTGCGGGTTTGCCGCGCGGATCTCCTGCGGCAGTAAGTCCGCAACGCGGTCCTGCGGCAGTGCCAGCACAAAGGCCTCGGCCTTCTCTTCCCTCCCGCCGTCGAACTGCGCGGCGGCCAGAGCGCCATGCTCAAACCGCAATCCGCGCACGGGCGCACGCAGAGCCACTTCCCCGCCTTTGCGCTCGATCGCCGCGCGGCATCCTTCATAAAGCTCAGCCAGCGGCACCGAAGGCACACCCATACGGTACCCGGTGCGATTGGAGAGAAAGCCCTTCCAGAAAACGTCTATGCCAAAGCGCGCGTCGGTGCGGTCCAGTTCTTCATCCAACGCGCTGACCAGCACCACCCGCCAGAAACGTTCGATGGCGCCTGGCGTCTGTTTGTGGCGTTGCAGCCACCGCAGCATGGAAATGGGCGCGCCGCCGTACGCATCCTTCGGCTTGCCGCCCGCGAAAAGTATCGCCGCCAGCGCGCGCGCAATCGAGAGCTTATCGCCCAGCGAGAGCGGCGCAAACGCCAGGAAGGAGCCGGTCATGTGCGCCGGCGCGGGCAGCATTCCGGCTTGCATCACGCCGGTTCGGCCCTGCGGGTCCAGGAAGAACAGCCGGTCAAAAAATCGGATCTTCCCGGCGGAGCCGACCCGGCGATAAAAGTCTTCCAGGTTGGTGCAGCAGCCGAGCGTCACATGCTGGCAGTTGTCTACGTGCTCGCCGTTCGGCAGCGCGTAGGAAGTCGCGCGCCCGCCCAGATAGGGACGCTGTTCGAACAAGCGGACGCGCCAGCCGGAATCAGCCAGCGCGACGCCGGCCGCCAGCCCCGCCAGCCCGCCGCCAATCACGATCACGTTTTTCGAGGACATTTTCCTGTGTGTGCCGCCCGAATCGAGCGCGGGCGATGAACAGCATTTTTTCCGCTTTGGAGACGCTGACGCGCTCCGCAAAAACCGCGAAATCCAGCGCTTCGATGCGCGCCAGCAGCGCCGAGTAGGTGCGGATCAAGAGCCAGAGCGTGCCGCGGCTGTCGGCGTCCACCAGATCCAGCAGCGCTGCGCCTTCCTGATAGTTCTGCCAGGCCCGGTCGGCTTCGAAGCGCAGCAGTTCGCGCACGCCAAGCGTTGCTTCGCTTGCGGCAAAATCCGCCGCACTCACGCCGTATCGCGCCAAATCCTCATCGGGCAGGTACACCCGGCCCAAGGAGTAGTCTTCGCGAACGTCGCGCACGATGTTGGTGAGCTGAAACGCGAGACCCAGCTTTTCCGCCAGATCGAGCGCGCGCGGATCGCGGAACCCGAAGATGTGCGTACACGTGAGGCCAACGGTGCCGGCAACGCGGTAGCAATATTCGCGCAAGCGATCGAACGTCGGATACGTCTGGACGGTCAGGTCCATCTCCGCGCCCGAGATCAGGTCGTGCAGGTACCGCGTGGGCATGTTGTAGCGGCGGATGGTGTCCACCAGCGCCGGAAGCGTTTCGGCAGCGTGCTTTGGGTAACTGCTGGCCGCAGCCGCTCCCGCATCGCCGTGATTCACAAATTCGTCCAGCGCGGCGCGCCATTTCGCCAGCCCGCGCTGCTTCGCCGCAACGTCCTGGCCTTCGTCCGCTACATCGTCAATCAGCCGCATGAACGCGTACAGCGCCACGATCCCGTCGCGTTTCGGCTTGGGCAGCAGAAAGAAAGCCGGATAGAAGCTGCTGTGCGCCGAGCGCGCAATCTGGTGGCAAGCTGCGTAGGATGCGGCGACGCTCGTGGAATCCGGCAAACGGGAAGCGCCTGCCGCCACGCCGGCCGCAGGCTGCTTCCTGCGCCGCGAAAAAATGTGCCCAACCAGCGCCCAGCCCAATAGCCGCGCCTGCTGGCCCTTGCCGATGGTCGGCCTGCGGTTCAGCGTGTCAAATCCCTGCCGTTCGATCGCATCCAACACTGCCAGGCCGCCCCGGCTGAACATCTCCAGGTCCACGCTCAGCTTGCCATCCACCTGCTGCGCCAGCGGAAATCCCTTCGCAAAAAGCGTGCGGGTATAGGCGATCAGTTCCTGCATCAGCGAAGCGTACTTCCCGCTGAACTGCCGCGTTACAATCTCCTCTTCGCTCACGCCATGGGCCGCGGCTGCCTGCAGCGGGATGTAAATGCGGCCTTTTTCCAGATCGCGTCCAACGTCCTGCCAGAAATTGGCAAGCTGCAGCGCTGTGCAGGTGGCGTCGGAAAGCCTCTGCCGCTCTTCGTCGCGGTAACCGCAGAGATACAGCACCAGCCGCCCCACCGGATTCGCGGAGTAGACGCAGTAGTCGAGCACCTGTTCCCAGGTTTGATACCGCTTGGTGGTTTGATCCTGGCGAAAGGCTTTCAGCAGGTCGGCAAAGGGCTGCTGGGGTATGTTCTTGGCGACGATGGTCTCCCGCAGCGCGACGAACACGGCGTGCGACGGTTTGCCGTCATAACACGCCTTCAGCTCGCCTTCCCACCAGTCCAGCAATTGCAGCGCGCGCGCAGCATCGGGCACTTCGTCGCCCAGATCGTCGGCCCAGCGGCAGTAGGCGTACAAATTGTAAAAGTGCTGGTGCAGCTCCTTCGGAAGCAGCCACGAGGCTACGTTGAAGTTCTCATAGTGGTGCGTGGCCAGCCAGCGCGTGTAATTCTGCGCTTCCTCCGGCGAGCAGCCCGGCCGCGGCACGTTGTTCGCGATGTCCAGTTCGCCGGGATTCAGCATGCGACGCTAACAGTCCTCACGCGCAGGCGTTGCGAGACCGTGGCTCGCGAATCGCGCAGAATGGCTCGTAGAGCGAGCACCGGGGCGCGCGGTTGACGCACACGAATTTCAGAAGGCTCCCAGCCCATCATTTTCAGTATAGAACAACTTCCCGCGCAACTTCCCACCACTCAGCTCGGCGAGTACTGATTCCCTGCGCGATGGCTAAACTTCGCTGCTTGCGAGACGCTGTCGCAAACGGAGAGCTAAGACCGCTAAAAGTAGTGTGGGAAGCCAAATCCATAGAAATTCGCTCTCCAAAACGGCGAGGCCACGGGCACCGAAGAAGTGACCAACCCCAATTGGTGATACTCGGATTGGCGTCCAGGGAAGGAAATAACGATGGTTGTTGAACGGCGCGAAAAAAGCCACTCCGAGTCCGCCGTCCGTCATTGCATCGAGCAAACCATGGCTCGCGGTGGCCAGGAGGAAATACAACCACAGCGTGAGCGCTTTCATTCCGGTCACCCCATGCCGGAATCCTAACGCGACCATTACCAGCGCGAGAAGAGCCGCGAAGATTAGCGAATGGGTGAACCCCCGGTGTCCCCAAAAGTCTCCATACCGGATTCCAAAGCGAAAACCAATTACATCAAGGTCCGGTATGACGGAACACGCTACGCCAGTCACCCAAACACTTTTCGGAATCTGAGGTTTGTAGAAGCAAGCTCCGATACCGAGGGCTGCCACCGCATGCGAGAGCAATGAAGCCACGTAACGATTCCTCCGCTCGCCTCCATTCATCATACACAGCAAAAAGCATCGTCTGTTTGGACGGGTGGCGAATAGGATTCTGGTTGTTGCTGCGAGGAACGCAAGCGAAGCGCAGCGTGCGGGCGCAACCACAACCGATTGCGAGGGATTGGGTGCGGCACCGTCTGATTGCTAAGGTGTAGGGTGTCTCTTGGGTTGCGTCTCGGCCCTAGCGCGTCAATCGCGAGCAATGCTTCCTTGCCGGCATGGAGACTCCAGCTGCTCCATGGGCGAATCGCTTCATTTTACGGAACAAAAAGCACCGGCTGGGTGCGGCCGGGTTACGGGCGGACGGCGAGTTTGATTTCGCCGCTGCGCGCTTTCATGCGTTCGAAGGCTTGCGGAAGGTCCGCCAGGCGAATCTCTTCGGTCACGAAATCCTGCGCTGAAAGGTCTCCGCGGCGCACCGCTTCCAGCGCCTCGCGAATGAAGCGCGGGGTATGGTGGAACGGCGAAATTACCTTGATTTCGGAATAGTGGATGGCGGCCGGCTCAATTTCAACCTTCGTGCCCGAAGGCAGCCCGCTGAAAAAATTCACCACGCCGCCGCGGCGTACCGCGCCCAGCGCCAGTTCCCAGGTGGAGGGATTCCCGGAGGCTTCGACCACCGCG
>DATKLU010000100.1:0-2332 GCA_035542235.1 Dongiaceae bacterium | reverse complement strand
CCATCGTGGTCGCGCCGGTTTCGCCAATCAAGGACTCGTCGCTGCTGCTGGTCGATGAGCCCAGCGGCCGAGCCGACTTGTGGTCAACCGATCCCACAGGCTTGCTCAAGATAGGACGCAAGCTGCAAACCTTCATGAAGCATCCGTGGTCAGAGAAGTGGGCGCGCCTGCGGCGGCGTTACGGCCCGACAGGAAAATAAATGTCGGATTTCTCCCAAGCTACCATTGACGAAGTACGGCAGTACTGGGATCGCCGTCCATGCAACATTCGGCACTCGCCGCAGCCGGTGGGCACGCGCGCCTATTTCGACGAGGTTGAGGCGCGAAAGTACTTCGTCGAACCGCACATTCCGCTGTTCGCCGAGTTCGAACGCTGGAGCGGAAAGAAGGTGCTGGAGATCGGCTGCGGCATCGGCACCGACACCGTTAATTTCGCCCGACACGGCGCCGAGGTCACGGCGGTGGACTTATCCGCGAATTCACTGGCCGTCGCACGCCGGCGAGTCGAAGTCTATGGGTTACAAGACCGCGTGCGATTGTTTAACGGCAGTGCGGAAGAACTGACGTCCTTCCTGCCGAGGCAAACCTACGACCTGATCTATTCCTTTGGGGTCATACATCACACGCCGCATCCGGAGCGCGTGCTGGGGCAGGCACGGCAGTATGCGGCAGCGGGCTCAACCCTCAAAGTGATGGTCTATCACCGTTTCTCGTGGAAGGTGCTTTGGATTGTGTTGGGCTACGGCAAGGGCCAGTTCTGGCGCACCGCGGAACTGGTTGCCCGTAACTCGGAAGCGCAGACCGGATGCCCGGTGACCTACACTTATTCGCGGCGCGAAGCCCGGCGGCTGGTCGAGTCGCGCGGCTTCCGCGTGACCGATCTCTTCGCTGACCATATTTTCCCCTACCGCATCGCCGATTACGTCCAGTACCGCTACATCAAAGCCTGGCCGTGGAGCTGGTTGCCGCAAACCACGTTGCGCTGGCTCGAGAAGCGATTCGGCTGGCACCTGTGCCTGACGGCGGAGGCCTGCTGATGCCGCCGAGAGTTTGCGTAATCGGCCTTGGAAAACTCGGCGCGCCACTGGCGGTGTGCATCGCGGCGCGCGGGCTGACCGTGATCGGCGTGGACGCGGACAGGCGCAAGGTGGAGGCCATCAACCAGGGCAAGCCGCCGGTCTGTGAGCCGGGACTCGCCGAGATGCTGGCCCGCTGCGGCGGACGCCTGACTGCAGTGGAGCAGATCGGGCCAGCCGTCGAGCAAGCGGCCATCACCTTCATCGTGGTCTCGACTCCCAGCGAGCCGGGCGGCGGCTTTTCGCTGAAGTACGTCGAGCCGACGTGCCGAGAGATCGGACGCGCACTCGCGGCCAGGAAGGATTATCACCTTGTCTCACTCACCAGCACGGTGATGCCCGGCTCGACCGGGAGCTCCGTGCGCAGCGTGCTGGAACAAAGCAGCGGCAAACGTTGCGGGCCGGATTTCGGCCTGTGCTACAGCCCGGAGTTCATCGCGCTGGGCAGCGTGATCCGCGACTTCCTGAATCCGGACATGCTGCTGATCGGCGAATCGGACCGGCGCGCCGGCGACACTCTGGAGGCGCTCTATCGCCAGGTCTGCGAGAACCAGCCGGCGGTAGCGCGCATGAACTTCGTCAACGCCGAGATCACCAAGCTGGCGGTCAATACCTACGTGACCACCAAGATCAGCTTTGCCAACATGCTGGCGCGCATCAGCGAACGCCTGCCGGGGGCGGATGTGGACGTCATAACGTCCGCGCTCGGACTCGACACACGCATCGGCAGTAAGTATCTCAAGGGCGCCATCAGCTACGGTGGGCCGTGCTTTCCGCGTGACAATCTGGCAATGGCGGCGCTAGCGCGCCAGGTGGGAACCTCGCCCGAACTGGCCCAGACGGTGGACCACTACAACCGCTGGCAGGTGGAGTGGCTGGCTGATTTCGTGCAACAGCATTCGCAGGGGCCCATCGGCGTGCTGGGCTTGACCTACAAGCCAGGTACGGACGTGGTCGAGGAAGCAGTGGGCCTGTTGCTGGCGCGGGAGCTATCGCAGCGCGGCGTGGCGGTGATCGTTTACGATCCCCTGGGTGAGAAGAATTCCGCGCGCGTGCTGGGCGACAAAGTGCGGTTCGCGCCGGGAGCGGAAGAATGCGTCGCCCAGGCCGACCTAGTCGTGCTTACGACGCCGTGGCGCGAGTTCGCCGCGATCCCCGCGGAGCGATGGGCGCGCGCCGGCACGCCGCGAACCGTGGTGGATTGCTGGCGCCTGCTGAAGCATTTGGAGCGACAGCCGGGCGTGCGTTATCTTGGG
>DATKLU010000099.1:0-2125 GCA_035542235.1 Dongiaceae bacterium | reverse complement strand
ACGTACTTTTCCAGGACATTTTTTCCTTTGAGCCGTTTGATCGTGCGCTCGATGGCGCGACGGTAAGCCGTTTCTGCCGGAACGCCTCTGCCAATGTCGGCGTTTGCCAGCGCCTCCGCCTCAAAGAGCGTAACGATAGCGAAACACTTCGTGACTTTCAGTCGAAGCGGACCCTCCCGCATGATTGCCGAAGCGTACGCCCTGAACGCCTCGCGGCCGCGCCGGGAGAGTCTGGGTGGTGCCGTGCTTGCCTTGCTTCGTTTCACGTTCGTGAAGCTCCTGGGTGAAGATTCTCCCTTGGCCCGGTCACTCTATCCAACCTCGGCTTCCGGCCACACCACACTTCGCATTGCGGGCAGACTGCCGATCCCTAGAGTGAGTTTCTCCGTGCGATGTTGCCCAGTATCGCGGCGCTGGGCTTGATGGTGCGCTTTTGTGTCGCACGGTCCACCGCTACGATGCCGAACTGCGGCGCATAGCCGAACATCCATTCCCAGTTGTCCAGCAGCGACCATGCGACGTAGCCGCGCACGTCGGCACCTTCATCGATCGCTTTTTTCAGGCTGACCAGCGCGCGTTGCACATACTCCACGCGCCGCGTGTCGTCCGCCGTGGCGATCCCGTTTTCCGTCACGTAGAGCGGCACCTTCACCTGGGTGGCCGCGTAGCGCACCACGTTGCCCACGCACTCGGGGTAAAACTCATAGCCCATCTGCGTCAGCTCCGCGCCTTTCGGTGCCGGCAGCTCTTTTTGCCCGATCAGGCCGCGCGTGTACATCTGCAGGCCCAGGTAGTCGCAGGTGCGGGCCACTTCGAACCATGCGCCGTACACGTCCTTGCGTTTTTCCTCGAGCCGGCTGTTCGGACCGGACGCCTGGTCATCGCTGATGGCCAGGTTGAAGCCCAGCGGCAAATTCGGCCGCACGCCCTTGATGGCCGCAAAACCCTTGTGGTGCGCAGCCACCAGGCCGTCGCGCGTCTTCTGCGCTTCGCCGAAAAACAGGCCGGAAAAGGCCGGGGCATTCAGTTGCTGGCGCACCAATCCCTTGGCTTTGGCAAACATTTCCGTCAGGTTGTTGCCGGGCAGATCCACCCAGCTCAGCAGCTGCGGAATATCCGGCTCATTGAGGGTGGAACCGATATCAATCAGGTCGCCCAGGTGTTTCGTGGCCCGTTCGCAGAAGCGCGCGAAAAGCGCCGGAGCATCGGGATTCTCCCAGGCGCCCTTGTAGGCGAACCAGCGCGGCATGCTGAAGTGCGAATAGGTGACCATCGCGGTCAGGCCGTGCTCTTTGCAGGTCAGCAGCACACGGCGGTAGTGCTCCAGTTCGGCGTTGGAGAAGGCTCCTTCTTCAGGCTCAATGCGCGCCCACTCCAGCGAGAAGCGATACGTGTTGAAGCCCAGGTCCGCCAGCATCGCGATGTCCTGTGCGTAGAGGTGATAGTGGTCGCAGGCATCGCCGGAGGGTTCGCGGAAGATGCTTTGCGGCAAATGCTCCAGGAGCCACAGGTCGCTCGCGGTGTTATTGCCCTCCACCTGTTGGCCTGCGGTCGCGCAGCCCCAGAGAAATTTCGCCGGGAAGGTCTTGCTGGCGTCTGCGGCCGAGCCGCCTGTGCGCGCCCCCGGAGTCTTGGGGGCAGAAGCCGCCGCCGCTCCTCCAAGCGCGTTTCCGCTCAACGCGCCTGCCGCCACTGCTCCCACCGCAGCACGCAACATTTCCCGCCGGGAAATTCCGTTCATCCGATCCTCCTCACCACTTGCGGTGGCACGTCTTACGTCAAATTTTTCAGCACAAACCACACGTTCGCCGGGCGCTCCGCCAATCGCCGCACGAACCACGGATACCAGTATTCGCCGTAGGCAATCAGCGAACTGCAGGGCCATCCTTCGCTCGAAAGCCGTGCCAGTTCGTCGGTGCGAATGCCGTAAAGCATCTGGAATTCCACCGATTCTTTCGCAGCGCGCTGCAACTCCGCAAACCGAGTGATGCGTGCGATCAGCGGCGCATCATGCGAGGCGAAAATCACGCGTGTGACTTCGCCGGTGCCGCGCCGGCACAGCAACTCCTGCGCCAGCGCCAGGTAGTTGTCGTCAATCGCGCGCTTCTGCTGCAGTGCCACGCTC
>DATKLU010000098.1:0-5200 GCA_035542235.1 Dongiaceae bacterium | reverse complement strand
TTGTCGCCGATTTTATAATCCATTTCGCGGATGCCCCCTTGGAGTAGCTCGCTGAGTGTAGGTGTTTGTCCGGAGAGAGTCAAGCTATATCGTTTGAAATGAAAGGGTTACCGGGCATTTGGCAATGAAATTGCCTTCCTGGGGTAACGGTACCAGCTTTCTTTCATCCTCTGGCCCGCGCGACGCTTTCCCCACCTCTTCGCTATACTAATTGCATGCAATTCATCGTGGTTGATACTGCGGATTCGCGCGGCTGTGTGGCCATTGCCCGCGAGGGCGCGATTGTCGCGCTGGAAGCGCACCCGGCCGGCGAGGACTATTCCACCTGGCTGCTGCCCGCAGCGCACCGCGTGATGCGTTCAGCCGGAGTGGCTTTGGCCACACTGGACGGATACGCCGTCTGCGCCGGACCCGGCTCATTCACCGGATTGCGCATTGGCCTTACGACGGTAAAGGCCTGGTCGGAAATCTACGGGAGACCGGTTGCCGCGGTTTCCAGGCTCGAAGCCCTGGCTTGCGATCCGGGCGTTGACACCGGGGAGTGGCTGGCGACGTACTACGACGCCGGGCGCGACCAGGTTTTCGCCGCGCTATATCGGCGGGTCGGTGGGTCCTGGGTGCGGCAGTCCGAGGAAGCGGTGATCGGCTTTGACGCCTTCGTTTCGGGCGCACGACAGGCAGTTGCCGGCTCCGCGATTTGCTGGCGGACGCCTGATCCGGAGTTGATGCGCATGTCGAGGTCCTGGCCGGGCATCGAGGGCCGGGGCGACCGAATCGAGACGATCCAGCCGCCTTTCGCGGAAAGCCTCGCCGCGGTCGCTGCACGGAAGCTTGCCGCGGGCGAGACGACCGATGCCGCCGCTCTTGACGCCAATTACGTACGTCGCTCCGACGCCGAACTCTTCTGGAAGGGCAATGCTTCGGCGGTCAAAGCGTGAGCGGGGACGTTCTGTTCCGGGAAGCACGCGCCTCCGATTCCGACGCCATCGCCGAGATCTTTCGCAATGCCGGGCTGGCGTTTCGCCCTGAGGGGCTGAACGCAACCAACGGCGACTTCACGCACGTCTGCGAGCTCCAGGGAGCGGTGGTTGCCGCTTTGCAGTCGCGCCTTCTCGACGTCGAAGCCGAACTGTTCGACATCGCTGTGGATCGCTCGCGCCTGCGGCAGGGAATCGGCGGCCGGCTGCTTTCGTCCTGGCTGGAGTTCCTGCGGGAGCGCCGGGTCCGCGAAGTCTTTCTCGAAGTGCGCGAGTCGAACGCGGCGGCGTTCGCGTTCTATAGGAAATTCGGCTTTGCACAGATCGGTCGTCGCCCCGGCTACTACAGCGGCCCCTCTGAGGCCGCCCTCATCCTCCGGCTGAAGCTGCCAAACGTCTGACACTCACAGGCTAGTACCAACTTACCGTTGGTTCGCTCTTGACTGTCGCTTCCCCCGGCGTTAGTTTCGCCGGTGACCGCAAGCGCCAGGGCGCACGACGCGTTCGCGGTCGTCTGTAAAAAACGTCAACGAAGTATGGAGGAGGAACGCATGGCAGCAATGCAGCGGAACCCTCGGGACATACTCTTCGATACCGACGCTGATTACCGGCGTCTGTTCGAACAGCATGAGAAATATGAAGCGGAGTTGCAGCGAATCCTCAACGAGCCCTACCTGAATTCGGAAGACCTCCTGGAAGAAATCAAGCTGAAAAAGATGAAGCTCCACTGTAAGGACGAGATGGAGCGGATCGCCGCGCGTATCCACCGATCGCGCGCGCAGCACGCCTAGCTGGCGCGCGCCTACCCCGACAATTTTGCGTCGCTCGCTGCGCTTGCCCTGGGGGCGCCGCTCGGCAGGCCGCCGGCGATCTGGATGCTCGCCGACGCCGCTGTGGTATCTTCAAGAGCGATGGTTAAAGAAGGCTATTACTTCGGCGTGCCGCCGCTGCTTGTTGGAATCGCCGCAATTGTTCTGCACTGGCGGATTCCCGGCGCTCTGCTCGTCGCGTTCGGGCTCTTCTGCTTCTCGTTTTTTCGTGATCCGGACCGGCAGGTTCCCTCCGACCCGGCTTTGCTGGTTTCCCCCGCCGATGGGCGCGTCGTGGTCATCACCGACGAGGAGAACTCCGGGCGCCCCGGCATTCGCATCAGCATTTTTCTGGCGATCTGGAACGTTCACGTCAACCGCTCTCCCGCCGAAGGCACGATCACCAAAGTGGATTACCGCCCCGGCAAGTTTTTAGCGGCGTGGGATGCCAAGGCGTCCACGCAGAATGAACAGAACATCTTCACCCTGGCGACCGCGCAGGGCGACATCGAGTTCAAGCAGATTGCCGGGCTGGTAGCGCGCCGCGTCGTTTCCTGGAAGCAGCCGCCCGCGCAGGTCGCGAAGGGCGAACGGGTGGGCCTTGTGCGATTCGGCTCGCGTGTTGACGTGTGGTTACCCAAGGGCAGCGAGGTTCTGGTAAAAGTAGGAGAGAGCGTCAGCGGCGGTTCGAGTGTCCTGGCACGGTGGCCGGTTGTGGAGAGGCGCGCCTGACTATGTCTGAATTGGAACAACAGGAGATTTCGTTCGAGGGCCGGCGCCATCGCGCGCAAGCCCGCCTCCGGCGCGGGATTTTTCTGCTGCCCGCGATGCTGACTTCCGCCAACTTGCTGTGCGGCTACTACGCCATCGTGGCCTCGCTGGTGGGCGGCCCAGAGGATCTGAACCACGCGGCCAAAGCAATCGGCATCGCCATCGTTTTCGATTCGCTGGACGGCCGCATCGCGCGCATGACCGGCACCAATACCGAGTTTGGCGTGCAGTTCGATTCGCTGGCCGACGTCGTCAGCTTTGGCGTCGCACCCGCAATTCTTGCCTACGCCTGGGGTGTTCGCAGCGTATCCGGTCTGGCCCCGGAGGCTTTCCGCCAGCTTGGGCACTTCGGCTGGCTGTCTTGCCTGGTGTTTCTGATTTGCTGCGCCTGGCGCCTGGCACGCTTCAACGTGCAGGGAATGGCGCCGGGGAATCCAAAATATTTCGTCGGCATGCCTACACCCGCCGCGGCCGGCGTGATCGCGTCGATCGTCCACGCATTCCGCGTGGACAGCCCGTTAGGTGTCGGCGGACCCCTGCAGGACTGGCGCTGGTCCATCGCCTTCCTGCTGCTGCCTCTGGCGCTGGCTTTGCTCATGACCAGCAAGATCCGCTTCTACAGTTTCAAGGACGTGCCGTGGGGCAAAAAGCAGCCAGGAGTGCTCGTTCTTCTGCTGGCGATTCTCATCGCCGTGATCTGGAACTTCTCGGAGATCGCGCTGCTGCTGCTCGCTGCATCCTACGCCATCACCGGCGTGACCCTGCAGTTGGTGCGGTTTCTGCGCCACCGCGTCACTTCCCGCGCGGCTACCCCCTAGTTCATGGTCCAACCGCTCGAATCCCGCAGGATCGTCATCGCCGGTGCGTCCTCGTTGTTGGGCGCGGAGCTGAAATCGCTGCTCGAAGAGAGCCGCTTCGCCGCGTCCGATTTCCGTTTGGTGGACGAGGAGAGTGTCGCCGGGACACTGACCGAAGCGGGCGGCGAAGCCGCCGTCATCCAGCCCGTCGAGGAAGACAGTTTCGACAAGGCGTGGCTGGTCTTTTTTGCCGGTTCGCCCGTATTCACCCGTACCAACCTCGCGCTTGCGCTCCGCAGCGGGGCCAGAATCGTGGATCTTTCCGGGGAGCTCGCCGGCGGCGATGGGTCGCCGTGGCTGCCCGGGCTTGAGCAGCACGCCGCGCCGCAACTGCGCACCGACGGCAAAACCTTCACCGTGCCATCCGCCGCCGCCGAAATCGTGATCCGTCTCACCCTGGCCCTGGGCCCCCTGCAACTGAAGTCGCTGGCCGCAACGGCGTTCCGCCCGGTTTCCGCCGCGGGGAAGTCCGGCATCGAAGAATTGGAATCGCAAACCGGCCAACTGCTGTCGTTTCAAAACGTGGGCAAAGAACTCTTCGATACCCAGGTGGCTTTCACACTTCTGGACCGCTATGGCCCAGGCAGCGCCCAGAAACTCGAGTCCTTCTTGCAGCTGTTTCGCCGCGAAGTGCGCGCCTTCTTGCCCAGCGCTTCCGTTCAGCCAGCCCTGCAGCTCCTGCACGCGCCGGTATTTTATGGTGCCGCGGTCTCTTCGTACGCTCACTTGGGGAAAGAAAATACGGGTGAGCGGCTCTTGCAAGCGCTCGCCGGAGCCGGCTTTGCCATCCAGGCCGGCGATTCCGGGCCGGGTAATGTCTCCTGCGCCGGTGAAACCGTGCCGCAACTTGCGGCGCCGCGGCCCGATCCTTCGGCGGACGGCGTTTGGTGGTTCTGGGCTGCCGCCGACAATGTTCGCGTTCCCGCAGCCAACGCCGTGAAACTTGCCGAGAGGCTACTGGCGTGAGAGCCGCCACGACCGTTTTCGCGATGCTCGCCGTAGCGTCGTGCTCGCTCGCCGGGTGTGGCTACCATGTCGCCGGAACGAACGACGCCATCCCCAAATCCATCAACGTCATCGCGGTTCCGGCTATCGAAAACAAGACCTCCAGCTATCGCATCGAGCAGAAGCTGACCGCCGCCACCATCCACGAGTTCCTGGCGTCCACCCGCTACAAGGTGGTCTCCGTTCCGGAGAGCGGCGACGCCGTTCTCCGCGGCAAGGTGCTCAGCGTGGAGGCGGTCCCGCTGCTGTTCGTGACCACGTCGGCCACCAGCACCACGCCTTCGACCACCCGGGCCACCACCATGCTGGTCACCATGAAGTGCGAAGTCACCTTCACCGATTCCACCACCCAGAAGGTTCTCTATCACAACGACAACTTCGTGTTTCGCAACGAGTACGAGATTTCCGCCGACGTAAAAAGCTTCTTCGAAGAGCAAGACCCGGCGCTGGACCGCATGGCCCAGGACTTTGCCAAAAGACTGGTAGCCGCCGTGACGGAGAATTTCTGATGCCGCAGCTGAGCCAGCACGAACTGCTTGCGCGCCTCAAGAAAGACAAGCCCATCCCGGCCATCCTGCTGCTCGGCGAAGAGACCTATCTCCGCGACGCCTGCCGCGCTCAGCTGATCGATCACTATGTCGCCGACGCCGCGCGGGCCTGGGCCGTTGCGCGCTTTTCCGCGGACCGCAACGAAGTGCAGCCGGCCATCGATCGCGCGCAGACCTTGCCCATGCTCTCGCCGCAGCAGGTCGTGTTTCTCGAAGACGCGCAGGCCATCGAG
>DATKLU010000097.1:0-54012 GCA_035542235.1 Dongiaceae bacterium | reverse complement strand
GTGATGCGTGCGATCAGCGGCGCATCATGCGAGGCGAAAATCACGCGTGTGACTTCGCCGGTGCCGCGCCGGCACAGCAACTCCTGCGCCAGCGCCAGGTAGTTGTCGTCAATCGCGCGCTTCTGCTGCAGTGCCACGCTCGGCGGTTCCGAATACGCGCCTTTCACCAGGCGCACCGACGGGCGCAGCGGCAAGAGTTCGCGCAAATCGTCCGCCGTCCGCGGAAGATAGGCCTGCAGGCAGATTCCGGTGCGCGGAAAATCCGCCAGCACGCGGCGGTAGATGCGCAGCGTCGCGTCCACGTACGGGCTGTATTCCATGTCTACGAAGACGCCGGACGTGGCAGGGCAAGCGGCCAGTAGCACCCGCAGATTTTTCTCGCAAAGCTCTTCGGAAAGATCGAGTCCCAGCTGCGTGAGCTTCACGGAAATTTCTGTGCGCGGCTGTTCTGCCGCGATGCGGCGCAGCACTTCCTGATAATGATCCGTGACGGCTTGCGCCTCCTTGGCGTCGGCCACGTTTTCGCCGAGGTGCGTCAACGTTGTGCCCAGGTTGCGCGTTGCCAGCTCTGCTCCGGCGCGCAGCGCGTCGTCCAGGGCTTCGCCGGGCATGAAGCGCGAGACGCTCTTGCGCACGAACTTCATACGCGTGGCGCGCTCGCGCATCCAGCGGCTCTGCGATGCGGCCAGCAAAAGTTTGCGGCTCAATCCCATGGCGACGCGGCTCTTGCCTTAGATCCCCAGCGCGCGCAGCGCCAGTCCGGCGATTGCGCCTCCGAGCAGCGGGCCAAAGATCGGTATCGCGGCGTAACCCCAGTCCGACCCGCCTTTGCCCGCGATCGGCAGAATGGCATGCGCGAGCCGCGGACCAAAATCGCGCGCGGGATTGATAGCGTATCCGGTCGGCCCGCCGAGCGAGAGACCGACGCCCCACACCAGGCTGGCGACGAGATACGGACCGAGGCCGGGGGCGGGGCCCGTGGCCGAAACCGCCTTGGAGAAAATCGCACCGACCACAAACACCAGTACGAAGGTGCCGATGATCTCCGTCAGCAGGTTCGCGGCCAGATTGCGGATTGCCGGGGCGGTGCAGAAGCAGGCCAGCTTCAAATCCTTTTCCGGAGTTTCCCGCCAGTGCAGAAGATAGGCAAGCCACACCAGCGTGGCGCCGGCCATCGCGCCAAGCACCTGGGCGGAAAAATACAGCGCGCACTTGGCAAAGCTGCCGGAACGCACGGCCATGCCGATGGTGACCGCGGGATTCAGATGCGCGTCCGCGCCGCCGACCGCGATCGAGGTGAAGACACCGGCCATCACCGCGAAAGCCCAGCCCGCGGTAATCACCATCCATCCGCCGTTCTCAGCTTTCGATTTTTTCAGAAGCACCGCGGCGACCACGCCATTGCCCAGCAGGATCAGGATCATCGTGCCTAGAAATTCGCCCAGCCACGCTGCGTTCATCGCACTCTCCGCATTCAGTTCTCCGTCCAATCGAAGGAACGGGTCACAGCCTTTTTCCAGCCGCGATAGAGCCGGTCGCGCTGCGCCGCAGCCATGGCCGGTTTCCACACGCGATCGGATTTCCACTTGGCCTTCAGCTCATCGGTGCCGGAATAAAATCCCACGGCCAGCCCTGCCGCATAGGCCGCGCCGAGCGCGGTGGTCTCCTGCACCACCGGTCGCACCACTTCGCGGTCGAGAATGTCCGCCTGAAACTGCATGAGCAGATTGTTGACGACCATGCCGCCATCCACGCGCAAGCCCTTGAAGGCGATCTGCGCGTCTTTCTCCATGGCCTCGACCACGTCGCGCGTCTGATAAGCGGTAGCCTCGAGCACCGCGCGCGCAATGTGCCCTTTATTTGCGTACCGGGTGAGACCGGCGATGACGCCGCGCGCCGAGTCCTTCCAGTAAGGCGCGTAGAGCCCGCTGAAGGCGGGGACGAAATAGACGTCGCCGTTGTCGCTGACACTGCCGGCGAGTTCTTCGACGTCGGCGCTCTTGGCGATGAGGCCGAGATTGTCGCGCAGCCACTGCACCAGCGCGCCGCTGATGGCTACGCTGCCTTCGAGTGCGTAGTGGGCCGGTCCGCTGCCGAACTTGTAGGCGACGGTGGTGAGCAGGCCCGACGCCGAGGGAACCAGCTTCTCGCCGGTGTTCATCAGCAGGAAGCAGCCGGTACCGTAAGTGTTTTTCACTTCGCCGGGCTGGTAACAGGCCTGGCCCACGAGCGCGGCCTGTTGGTCTCCGAGAATCCCCGCGATCGGAACGCCTTTCAGCGCGGGCAGGGAAATCGCGCCGTACACTTCGCTGCTGGACTTGACGGCGGGAAGAATGCTCGCGGGGATGGCAAAGGCTTCGAGCAGCGATTTATCCCACTGCAGGGTCTTCAAATTCAGGAGTTGCGTGCGGCTGGCATTGGTGACGTCGGTGGCATGCACGCCGCCGTTTGCGCCGCCGGTGAGATGCCAGAGCAAAAAGGTATCGATGTTCCCAAAAAGAAGTTCGCCGGCTTCGGCGCGCGCGCGAGCCCCAGGAATGTTTTCTAGGAGCCAGCGAAGCTTCAGACCGCTGAAGTAAGTGCTGAGGGGCAGGCCGGTCTGCTCGCGAAAGCGATTTTGTCCGCCGTTCCTGGCAAAGACCGCGACGTCATCGGCGACGCGGGTGTCTTGCCAGACGATGGCGTTGGCGACTGCCTTGCCGGTCTTCTTGTCCCACAGCACCGTGGTTTCGCGCTGGTTGGTGATGCCCACGGCGGCGACGTCGCCCGCGGAAACGTCCGCGCGCTGCAGCGCCTCGGCAATCACTTCGCCGGTGCGGGCGATGATTTCGTCTGGATTGTGCTCAACCCAGCCGGGCCTGGGATAGATCTGCTGGTGCTCCTTCTGGGCCACCGAAGCGATGCGGCCTTCGCCGTCAAACAGGATGAAGCGGGTGCTGGTGGTGCCTTGATCCACTGCTCCGATGTAGCGTTTCACGGTTCAGACCTCGGCCAGCTTCAATTCGTGCAGGAAGCCGCGAATCTTTTCGGAATACTCTTGCAGCGCCGATTTCGTGCGCTCGGCGTCCCAGCCCTTTTCCTGCGCCAGCAGCGCTGCGGCGACGGGGGCCGCGGCCAGGGCCTGCTTCCAGCCGTACATCTGGGCACCGGTGCGGCGGGCAAGCAGGTCTTCGATGGTTTCCGCCAACTCTTCGCGAATACAGAAGACCAGTTCCGCCTGAATAATGGGAAGCCCTGGCGTGATGCGCTCTTTCCATGAAGGATTTTCTCGCAGCAGTTCGAGCATGGGCAGGGACCGCGTGCCGAACTTGCCCGCAAGATGCCTCGCTGTATCCGGCGCAAGAGCATACTCCTTCTCAATGCGGGCTGCGAAGCCGGAATCGAAACCAGCAGCGCCCGCGAGCGGATGATTCCTGGTGTTGCTGCCCATGACGGCAACGTTCATTTCGCGCTGCACGGTATCGATGGTGTCTTCGGCCATGAGCCGGTGAGTGGTCCACTTTCCACCGAGGATGCTGATGAGGCCGGAAATGAAATCCACTTCGACTTCGTGATCGCGGATGAGCTTGCTGGTTTCGGCCTGGCCTTTGGCGGCGACCAGCGGCCGCAGGCCGGCGAGGCCGCTGACCGTTTCTTCCTGACGCAACGGTTTGGCGAGATACGGGTTCAACTGACGGAGAAGATATTCGGCTTCGCCGTTGGTGACCAGCATGCGAGTCTGCGGCGTCGCTTCGTCGTCGGTGGTGCCGACAAGCAGCCGCTCCTGCCAGGGCACGGCGAAAATCACGCGGCCGTCCTCGGTGTGGGGGACAAGCAGGGCGTCCGAGCCGGGAAACGACTCCGCCGGAAAAAGCAGGTGCACGCCTTTGCTGGGCCGCATGCGCGGGTGCACGGAGGGATTGGCGAGCGTGCGAATCTTGTCGGCGCCGGTGCCGGTGGCGTTGACGAATTTTTTTGCGATGACGGTGAATTCTTCGCCGGAGATTTCGTCGCGAACGGTGGCCGACTTGATGCGCCCCGAGGAGTCGCGCGCGAAGGCGGTCACCCGTGCGTAATTCAGCGCGATGCCGCCGTTCGCGGAGAAGGTTTCCACAAGGGCCAGGTCGTACCGCGCGTCGTCGAATTGCCCGTCGGAGTAACACACCGAACCGCGCAAGCCGTCCGGCCGGAGGCCGGGCATGCGGCGAAGCGTCTCCTTGCGCGAGAGGAATTCGCTGGGAAAGAGATTGCCTTTTCCCGCGACCGCGTCATACATCTTCATTCCGATGAGGTAGTAAGCGGCGCGAAACCAGGAGTAGACGGGCACGAGAAAATGGGCGGGGTGCGCGAGGTGCGGAGCATTGGCCAGCATGTAGCGGCGCTCGTGCAGGGCAGCCTTCACCATGCGGTACTCTTCCAGGTTGAAGCTCTTGACGGCTTGCTCCAGGTAGCGCACGCCGCCATGGACCAGCTTGGTGGAGGCGCTGGAGGCCGCGGAAGCGAAATCGGAGGCGTCCACGAGAATGGTCCGCAGGCCGCGCAGACGCGCGTCGAGAGCGCATCCTGCACCGGTTGCTCCGCCGCCAATCACGCAGAGATCGAAGGGGCGAGCCTTTGCTTCGGCCAGGGCTTGTGTACGCGTTTTCATTGCGACGTACGAAAAAACCCGCAGAGAGTAGCCCGATAATGACGATCAAAAATGCTCATGGTATAAGAGAAAGCCCTAAAGGCCCGCGTCGCATCTAATCACAAAGCAGCTTATTAGGAAAAGGGAGCGAAATAAACATGAACGCAATGAATCGGGTGGCTGGCACCGTGGTGATGGCGGCCCTTGTGTTCTGCACGGGCCTGCGCGCGGAAACTCCCAAGCCCGCGGCTAGCGGAAAGGCTAGCGTGACCGTAACGGCAATTGGGAAGAAGGATACTGCGCCTCCGGCGATCTCTGCCAACGATGTGCAGTTGACGGTGGGGAAGGAGCGCAAGCAACCGGCAAGCTGGGATAAAGGCGGGCCGCTGGGGCTAGCGATCCTGATCGACGAATCGCTGGATACGACCGCGGCCGGACAATGGGACGACCTGCGCAACTTCATCATGGCGCAGCCCGCGGATACTTCCATCGCCGTCGGCTACATTTCAAACTCTTCCGCGATGATCGCGCAGGATTTCACGACGGATCACGCGCTGGCGGCCAAGGCTCTGCGCATCACGCGCGGTGTCAACGGTATCGGCTCCAGCCCCTATCTGGGAGTGCTGGACCTGCTGAAGCGCTGGGAGTCCAATGGCGGACGGCGTTCGATCCTGTTGATTTCCTCGGGCATCGACACCTTTCGCGGGTCGTGGGGACCGATTTACCCGGATGTGGATAGCGTGGTGAGCCAGGCGGAAAAGCAGAACGTCAACATCTGGAGCATTTACTATCCGATCGCCGGACGCCGGCAACGCGTTTTCGCGCTGTCGAACCTGGGGCAGAACAACCTCAGCAAGCTGACCGACGAGACCGGCGGTGAATTGCTCGCGCTGGGCTTCGGGCCACCGGTTTCACTGAAGCCCTACCTGGACGATCTGAAGTTGCGCCTGAGCAACCAGTACCTGCTGACGTTCGCGGCCGACGGCGGCACCAAGGGCAAGTTCACCGGCCTGAGACTCAAGACCGAGCTTCCCGATGTGGAGTTCTCGCACGCGTCGAGCGCTTGGGTAGCTCCCGCGAAGTAACCGCCGGACCTGACACGCAAAACCACGCCCTCCGGAGAGATCCGGAGGGCGTTTTGTTTTTGCCGCGGGCTTGCCTGCGCGGGGGCGGGGGACTAAACTACCGGGCGCCCCGGCGTCCCGCCGGACAAAAGTTTGAAACGGTTTAATACTGGAGAAAAACGAATGCAACGCTCTGCCGACGCCCTCCGCGGGAAACCGCCCGTGATTCGCGCGCTTGCACTCTCCGCAACGAGCCTGCTGCTTGTGCTGTTCGGCGCGCAGATCCTTTTCGCGCAGACGGTGTTGCGCGACGGCTGGAAGGTACAGAGTTCGGCGAAAGTGGAAGGCGGGGGCGAAAAGATTTCCGAGCCGGGATTCGCCACGGGCGGATGGTATGCCACCAGCGCGCCCAAGACCGTGTTCGCGGTTCTGGTCGAGAACGGCGTGTACAAGGAGCCGTACTTCGGAATGAACCTGCGATCCGTTCCGGGCGTGGAGTACAAGATCGGCGGGCAGTTTGCGAATGAAGAAATGCCGGCGACGAGCCCGTACGCGGTGCCGTGGTGGTACCGCAAGGAATTTGAGGTGCCGGCCACCGACAAGGGGAAACAGTTGTGGATGGATTTCCGCGGGATCAATTACCGCGCGGAGATCTGGATCAACGGGAAGAAAGTTGCGGGCGCGGACCAGCTTGTCGGCGCCTTTCGGCGCTACAACCTGAATGTAACGCAGTACCTGCGCCCAGGAGCGAAGAACGCCGTGGCGGTGAGCGTCTCCGCACCGAAAGCCGGAGAGCTGGGAATCACCTGGGTGGACTGGAACCCAACCCCGCCGGACAAGGACCTGGGTTTGTGGCAGGAAGTCCTGCTTTCGGCCAGCGGACCGGTGGAAGTGCAGCATCCGGTGGTGGAGACGCGTTTGGACCTGCCGAAGGCGGAGATCGCGCACTTGACGGTACGGGCGTTCGCGACCAACGGAACGAATGCGGCCGTGAAGGGAACGCTGCGCGGAAGGATCGAAGGCGGCGGGCTGGCGCTGGACTTCGCTCAAGAATTGGAACTGGCGGCGAACGAATCGAAAGAGGTCACGTTCGCCCCGGAAAGCGTGCCCGCGTTGAACGTGCTGCGGCCCAGACTCTGGTGGCCATACCAGATGGGTGAGCCCTTCCTGCACAAACTGACCGTGGAATTCGTAACGCCCGAGAAAGTTGTTTCCGATTCGAAGACCATTGCCTTCGGCATGGTGCAGACGACGTCGGAGCTTACGGCGGATGGCGCGCGCCTGATGCGCGTCAACGGCAAGCCGGTGCTCATCCGGGGCGGCGGCTGGGCGCCGGACATGATGTTGCGCGTGGACGAAGCCAAACGCGAAGCGGAGTTCCGCTACGTGAAGGAGATGGGATTGAACACGATTCGTCTGGAAGGGAAGCTGGAGGACGAAGCGTTTCTGGAGCGGGCGGATCGCGACGGCATCCTGGTGATGGCGGGGTGGTGCTGCTGCGACGCCTGGGAAAAGTGGAGTAAGTGGGGCGAAGAGAACAAGCAGGTGTCCGTCAACTCGCTGCGCGATCAGATGCTGCGGTTGCGGCGGCATCCGAGCCTGCTGGTGTGGCTGAACGGCAGCGATAACCCGCCACCGGCGGAGCGGGAACAGGCGTATCTGGACATTCAAAAGGAGACGCACTGGATCAAGCCGGTGATCTCCTCCGCCACCGCGAAGAGTACGGACTTGACCGGAGACACGGGCGTGAAAATGAGCGGACCTTACGACTATGTCCCGCCCGATTATTGGCTCCTGGATACCAAAGCGGGCGGGGCCTATGCGTTCAACACCGAGACCAGCCCGGGGCCCGCGGTGCCGACGCTCGAAGAATTGAAGAAATTCATTCCGGAAGACAAGCTGTGGCCGATCAACGACACCTGGAATTTTCACGCGGGCGGCGGCGAGTTCAAGAACATTGACCTCTTCACCAACGCGCTGGAGAAGCGCTACGGCAAAGCCAAAGATGTGGCGGATTACACCTGGAAAGCGCAGGCCATGACTTACGAAGGGCAACGCGCGATGTTCGAGGCCTATGCCCGCAACAAGTACAAGTCCACGGGGATCGTACAGTGGATGCTCAACAATGCGTGGGACGGGATCATCTGGCACCTCTACAGCTACAATCTGCAGCCGGCCGGCGGGTACTTCGGATCGAAGCACGCGCTGGAGCAAGTGCATGTGCAGTTTTCCTATGACGACCGCAGCGTGGCCGTAGTCAACGGCACCCAGAAGGCCATCAGCGGGTTAAAGATTGTGGCTAAAGCCTACGACGCGAGCGGCGCGGAGAAATATTCGCGCGAGGCCAACGTGGATGTGGACGCCGACGCGGTAACCAAGTCCATCGCGATTCCAGAGCCAGCTGGATTGACGTCGCCGTTGTACTTCCTGAATCTACAGTTGTACTCGGCCAGCGGCGAGCTGCTGAGCCGGAACTTCTACTGGCTCTCGACCGTGCCGGACGAACTCGATTTTGCGAAAACCGAGTGGTACTACACGCCGCAGACGAGCTTTGCCGATCTGACCGCGCTGCAGGCCTTGCCCAAAGCGACGGTGCATGCGGCGTTGCACGCCGCCGCGGGAAGTGAGCACGACGCGGCGTTCCGCGTGGAGCTGGAAAACAAAGGCAGCGGCGTGGCCTTCCTGACGCGCTTGCGGCTGGTGAAAGGCAAGCAGCAGGCCGAAATTTTGCCGGTGTTCTGGGACGACAACTACATTTCGCTTCTGCCGGGGGAAAAGCGGGAAGTGCTGGTGCGGCTGCGCAAGAGCGACCTGGGCAGTGGGCAACCGACCCTGCTGGTGGATGGCTTCAACGTGGCGGGCGCGACGGCGCACGAGTTGGCGAAATAGCCCGCGTGGCTGCGCCGCAGGCCGGCTCAAAACCAATCGGAGCGGTAGGCGATCCACCAGGAAGCTGCGAGGATCGGGAACGTCGCCGCGACGGCCCACCAAAAAGGCAGGGTCAAATCGGCGATAAGGCCAAGCACGGCAAAGATAATCCAGAACATCTTGCGCTGCATGAGAACAGAGTACGCGCAGCGCGAGCGGCTGGAAAAGAAAAAGGCGCGATCCGTTTCCGGACCGCGCCTCTGTTTTGCGGCCATTAGGCCGCTGGTTTCTTAGTGAATCGCGCGCGGCGATTCCGGGCGGGTAGACTTCGATCCGGCGCTGGGAACCACCGGAGGCGCGACAGGGTCTTTCTCCAGCGCGTGCTCCAGCACTTCATCCAGCGTGCGCACATAGGTGATCTGCAAGTCGCCGAGCAGCTCCGGCGGAAGATCGGCCTTGGCGTTGGGCTCGTTGTCCGCCGGAAGCAGAACCTGCTTCACGCCGGCGCGCTTGGCCCCGAGGACCTTCTCCTTGATGCCGCCGACCGGCAACACCACGCCGGAGAGGGTCATTTCACCGGTCATCGCCAAACGGTTCTTGATCGGGCGGCCGCTGAGCAGGCTGACGAGCGATGTGACCATCGCCGCGCCGGCGGAAGGGCCGTCCTTCGGCACCCCGCCGGAAGGCACGTGTATGTGGATGTCCTGCTTGCGGAAAAAGTCCGGATCAATTCCGTACTTCTCCGCGTTGGAGCGAACCCAGGTCAGGGCCGCGGTCATGGACTCCTGCATCACTTCGCCCAGATGCCCGGTGGTGGTGAACTGCTTGCCGCCGCGCATGCGGCTGGCTTCGATGAACACGATGTCGCCGCCCACGGGCGTCCAGACCAGACCGACCGCGACGCCAGGCTGCTTAACGCGCTCCTCGATCTCCTTTTCGTTGCGGAACTTCGGAACGCCAAGGAACTCGCGAACCACCTCCGGCGTGACCAGCATCTTCGCCGTTTTGCCCTCCGCGATGCGGCGCGCCTGCTTGCGGGTGATGGTGCCGATTTCCCGCTCCAAATTGCGCACCCCTGCTTCACGCGTGAAGTTGTGGATGATCTCCTGCAAGCCGGCGTCGGTGAATTCGATCTGCTCGCCGAGCTTCAAGCCGTGTTCCGCGGCCTGTTTCGGGATCAGGTAGCGATTGGCGATGTGCACCTTCTCCTCGGCGGTGTAGCCCGGGAGTTCGATGATCTCCATACGGTCGCGCAACGGCTCCGGGATCGGATCCATCCAGTTGGCGGTGGCGATGAAAATCACCTTGGAGAGATCGAACGGCACGTCGAGATAATGATCGCGGAACGTTGCGTTCTGCTCCGGGTCGAGCACTTCCATCAGTGCCGCCGAAGGATCCCCGCGGAAGTCGCGTCCGAGTTTGTCCACTTCGTCCAGCATCAAGACGGGGTCGTTGGTTTCGGCGCGCTTGATGCCCTGGATGATCTGTCCGGGCAGAGCGCCGATGTAGGTGCGGCGATGGCCGCGGATTTCGGCCTCATCGTGCATGCCTCCCAGGGCTATGCGCACAAACTTGCGCCCCATCGCGCGTGCGATGGATTTGCCGAGCGAAGTCTTGCCGACGCCCGGAGGCCCGACGAAGCACAGGATCGGTCCCTTCATGCCGGGCTGCAGTTTCTTCACGGCCAGGTAATCGAGGATGCGCTCTTTGACCTTTTCGAGATCGTAGTGATCCTCGTTCAGGATGTCGTGCGCCTTGCTGATGTCGATTTCTTCCGCGCTGGTGCCGGACGTCTTGGACCAGGGCAGCGAGGTCATCCACTCCAGATAGGTGCGCGAAACCATGTACTCGGCGGAGGCCGGAGTCATCTTGGCCAGACGCTTGAGTTCGCGGTCGCACTCTTTTTTGGCTTCGGCGGTCATGCCGGCTTCTTCGACCTTCTTCCGCAGTTCGTCGATTTCGGCCTGGCTATCGTCCTGCTCGCCGAGCTCCTTCTGAATGGCTTTCATCTGTTCGCGGAGCAAGTACTCGCGCTGGTTCTGGCTGACCTGCTCCTGCACCTGCTCGTGAATCTTGGAGCGCAGTTCCAGAACTTCCAGCTCTTTCGAGAGTTCGCGGATCAGCGATTCCAGCCGCTTGCGCACGCTGGCAGTTTCAAGAAGTTCCTGGCGCACGAGCGTGGAGAGGGAGGGCAACGTGCCGGCAATAAAGTCCGCGAGTCGGCCGGGTTCGTCAATGTTGGCGGCCACGGATTGCAGGTCGTCGGAAAGTTGCGGCGAGTGGCCCACGACGTCGCGGAAGAGATCCTGCGCGTTGCGGTGCAGGGCTTCAAGTTCGCTATCGGCCTCGCCGAGAATATCCGGCATCGCCTCCACCTGGGCCTGCAAATAGGGCTTCAGGCTCACGAGATCTACAACTTGAATGCGCTGCAAGCCTTCGAGGAAGACCACCACGTTGCCGTTGGGCATCTTCACGGTTTTGTGCACTTTGGCGAACGTGCCGACTTTGTGCAGGTCGGCTGCCGCTGGATCTTCCACGCGGGGATCGTGCTGGGCCACCACCCCAAGCACTTTGTCTTCGCCGGACAGGGCGTTAATCAGGGCCAGCGAACTTTCGCGGCCGACGGTCAGGGGCAGAACGGCGCCCGGAAACAGAACGGTGTCCCGCACTGGCAACATGGCGAGAGGATTAGGAAGCGGAATGTTCTTGTCAGGCATTGGGTCCTCAGTTCCATAGGCGGGAAAAAACCGCCTGTGGGGAGGTTAGATGCGACCTAAAGAGAAAAGGTACAACGAATACGATGCGTGGAAGCACAGAATATGAGTGCATTACGCTAAAATATTACCCCGGCTCTCCAAAAATGTCCATAAAATACAATAAGACTATTTTTATCTATGACTTAAGAAAGATAGCAAACACCCAATAGATACCTTCATCGGCACTCAGGACCCCTTCCTTGAGGTCTTTTTCGTGCCTGGCCTACGAGAATTGCGGGTTTTCCGTGGCAGCTTGAAGTGCTTTTTGACGTAGGCCAGAGCCTGGTCAGCCGTGGATAGTTCGCCATTCAGTTGTGCCTCTTCGACGGCGGCCAGAGCTTCACCGATGATCGGGCCCGGTGCGTGGCCAAGGGAAATGACGTCCTCGCCGCTAAGCAAACGTGGCGGACGGACCTGCTCCAGGGGAGTGCTGCGGATAAAGTCGCGGACAAATTCATATGCGTCCAGGTTGCCGTGGCTGGAAAGGCAGTCCAGCCGGTGCAGCGCCAGATGCTCCTGCATACGCGGCAGGCGCACAAATCGTTTCAAGGTGGACTGTTTCATCTGACGCACGTCCTTGAACTTCATGTGGTTTTCGATCAGTGCGAGCACCTGGTCAGTATCCTCGTTGGAAAAGCGCAGGCGGTGAAGAATCTCCTTGCCGATTGCCATCCCAACCTCGACGTGCCGGTCAAACCGGATGCGGTCTCCGGTTTCTTCGGCAGACCGGAAGGTCGCCGGTTTGCCGACGTCGTGCAGGAGAACGCCCCAGGCCAGCGTCGGCGCGGTTCCTGCAGGCAAGCCTTCCAGCATCAGCAGCGTGTGCGTCCAGACGTCGCCTTCGGGGTGATATTGCGGCGGCTGCTGCACGCCTTGCAGCCTGGCGATTTCGGGAAGCACTTGCGGAAGAAGGCCGGTGGCGTCAAGGAGTTCGAAGCCGCGGCGGGCGGCGCCTTCGGTGAGAAGCTTGCTCAGCTCCTCGCGGATGCGCTCCGCGGAAACTTGCGTGATTTGCGAAGCGTACTCGCGGATCGCGGCAAAGGTTTCCGGCTCGATTTCGTAACCGAAACGCGCGGCGAAGCGCACCGCGCGCAGCATGCGCAGTTTGTCTTCCGCGAAGCGCCGGCTCGGTTCGCCGATGGCGCGGATGAGACGGGCCTGAAGGTCGTTGCGCCCCCCGACATAATCGAGGATCTCTCCGTTGCGATGGCGCATGAGCAGGCCGTTAATCGTGAAGTCCCGGCGCTGCACGTCTTCCTCGGCGGATTTCGAGTAGACCACGGCGTCGGGATGGCGGCCGTCGGAATAGCCGGCGTCGGAGCGAAAAGTCGCGACTTCAACCTTCATGCCGTCGAGCGGAAGCAGGATCACGCCGAACTGCGCGCCGACGCCAACGCCTTCCGGGAAGAGCTGCATCACCTGCTCGGGAGTCGCGCTGGTCGCCACGTCGTAGTCGGCAGGCTCGCGGCCGAGCAGAAGATCCCGCACGCATCCCCCCACCAGCAGGGCTTCGTAGCCCACCCCAATAAGGGCGGAGCATATCTGATTGGCGAATTCGCGGGGACCCACCGGGAGATTATGCGCCCGCTCGCAAAGAGAAGGTAGCGGTTACTCGCAGCGCAGGATCAGGCAGGTGATGTCGTCGAACTGCTTGGTTGCGCCAACGAACTCGTCGAGATGCTGCACCAGGAATTGCAGCGAGCGTTGCCCATCCCAATCCGGCAGATTGCGGACCAGCGACAGCAGCCGCGCGTCGCTGAACTCCTCGTTTGCCGCGTTGAACGCCTCGACCACGCCGTCGGTGAACAGAATCAGCGCGTCGTTCGGATGCAGCACCAGCGAAGCGGTCTCGTAACTGGCGTCGGGCGAAATGCCGAGCGGCATTCCGCCAACTTGCAGACGTTCAATGACCGTGTCTGCGGGCGTTCCAGCGCGCCGCAGCATCGGAGCGTTGTGGCCGGCGTTGACGTAAGTGAGGCGCCGAGAAGCAGGCTCGTATTCGGCGAGAACCGCGGTCGTGAAACGCCGGCCATCGAGACTGTGCGCGCATGCGTACTGATTCAGTCGGTGCACCACTTCGGCCAGGCTAACGCCGCCGCGTGCGATCGTGTGCAGGCTGGCCTGGAAGGTGGCCATCAACAGCGCAGCGGGAACGCTCTTACCGGCCACATCGGCGATCACCAGAAACAGCTTTCCGCCGGAAGCGGCGTCATCGGCCGGATAGAAGGCGTCGTAGTAGTCGCCAGCCACGGAATTTTGCGGCCGCGTGTAGAAGGCCACGTTGGCGCCGGCCACCCCGGGCGGATGGGACGGCACCAGCCAGCTTTGAATTTCGCGCGCGATCTCCAGGTCGCGCTTCATCGTGACCTTGTCCGCCAGCTCGAGCGAGAGCAGCACCAGCAGCAGCAGCGAGGCGATGATTTCGAAGCTGAAGTCGAAATCCATGCCATGGCCGAGATGCAGCTTGATGTTGGAGAGAACCAGCAGCAGCAGCGCGATGAAGAGAATCATGCGGCGCGCCGCGGTCATCTTCATCAGCAGCGCCCAGAAGATGTGGCGGCCAATATAGAAAGGGCGACGCCAGCGGGACATGGCGTTGACCTGTTCCCAGTCCATGTCTTTGCCGTAGAAGCCGTAACTTGCGCGGGTATCGGCGGTGAACTGGGCCAGGAGGTCGTCCCACTCGCGGCCTTCGCTGATGCGATTCCAGAAGCCCTGATTCGCAGGCGCGCCGGCGCTGGAGGAAGGCGCAGGGGACTCCGGCGGCGTGGAAGAACTGGCCATGCAAGGAGTATAGAGCAGCCGAGTGGCTAGTGCTCGCGGCCGGGTTTGTTGGGGGGAAGCGACCCGCCGAATTGGACCTTGCCGAAGCCGAATCTGTCGCGGAGTTTGTCGGCGGCGCGGGTGAGCTTGTCCAGCTTGGCGCGGCGCTCCGGATCGAGCAAATCGAGTTGTTCGGAGCCGTGCGTGAAGCCACTGAAGGCGACGGCGAGGAGACGGACCTTGCGACGCGGGTCGCGATGTTCGCGGAAAAGCGCCAGGAAAATGGCATGGGCGTCGGAATCGAACTGCACAGGATCGGGCACCGTCCTCGCGCGAGTGTACGTATCGAAGCCGGTGTAGCGAATGGTCAGCGTCAGCGTGCGGGCCGCAAGGCCGGCTTCGCGCAACCGCTTGCAGGCTTTCTGCGAGAGATGGCTGAGCAGCGTTTCCATGGCGGTCACGTCGTTCGTGTCTTCAGCGAAGGTGTGATTGTGCGAGATGGACTTGGGCTCGGCGTCCAGGACAAATTCGTAGGAATCGCCGCCGCGGGACTTGCGATAAAGCGCGGTGCCCCACCGGCCGAAAATCTTTTCCAGCTTTTCCTGCGAATGTTCGGCGAGCTGGTGCACGTATTCAATGCCCAGCGCGCGCAGCGCTCGTTCCGTCACTTCACCGATGCCGGGGATCTTGCGCACAGGAAGCGGCGCAAGAAAGCGCGCTTCCTGGCCGGCGGGTATCCACAGCAGCCCCCGGGGCTTGGCCTGGTCGCTGGCGACCTTCGCAACCAGGCGAGTCGAAGCGAGCCCGGCGGAGCAGGGCAGGCCCGTGGATTTCGTAATGGCGCGCAAAAGCTTGTCGGCCGCGGCAAACGGCGGGCCGTGCAAACGCTCGGTGCCGGCGAGGTCGAGATACGCTTCGTCAATCGAGACCATTTCGACGATCGGCGAGAACTGCGCGAGCACGGCGGCCACGCGATCGCTCCACTCCGCGTATTTGCCATGGCTGCCCTCGAGGAAGATCGCGTGCGGGCAGAGTTTCGCGGCCGTGCGCAAGGGCATCGCGGAATGAACGCCGAACGCGCGGGCTTCGTAACTGGCGGTGGAGACGATACCGCGCTGGTCGGGGCGACCGCCGACGATGACCGGTTTACCGCGCAGCTCGGGCCGCTCCAGCAGTTCGACGGAGACGAAGAATGCGTCCATGTCGACGTGCAGGATGGTGGCCTCGCGAGGCGATTCGGCGGGCGCGTCGCCATGCAAAGCGCGGAAGCGAGCAATCTCCGGCATGCGGATAGGGTACGCCGCAGAGAGGCGGCGAACAACAGGCGAAAAGAGAAAGCCCGCGCCGGCCACGCTCGAGCCGCAATCCGCTTTCTTTACATTCGGTCATTGCGGTCTCGCGTACCGACACGATACATTCCAGCCCGCCCCGCGGAGACGAAGTAACCAGGTCGGTGTCGAATGTTTCGAAGCGTACGGGTGTTCGCGGTACTGTTGTTTCTGGCTGCGCTTTCCGTTTCTGCTCGCGCGGATGGCATTTCCTTTTCGCTGGATGCAGCGTCGTTCAATACCACTCCAGGCAATCAGGTCACGTTCAGCGGAACGATCACCAATGGTCTGGCCAGCGGGGAAACGCTCGATGCATTCAGCTTCTTTTTCGATTTCAATAATTTCGATGCCACTGCGGTGGATTTCCCATTTCAAATCCTCCCCAAGGATGGAACCGATTTTCTGATTCCTGCCGGAAGTACCTCCGCTTCGGTCCAGCTCTTCGGCGCGTCGCTGTTGCCCACGGCAATCCCGGGAAGCGCTTACTCGTTCGATGTGACGTTGCAAGGCTTTGACGCCGCCGGCGATACCATCACCGGAAATACGGTGACGGTTACCTTGCACTACGCGACTTCTACGGGCGGCGGGGGCGGCGGCAATGGCGGAGGCAACGGTGGCGGCAACGGTGGCGGCGGAACGACGGTTCCTGAACCCTCGGTGTGGCTACTGCTGGGTGCAGGTGTCCTGATCTTCGCCAGGGCGATCGTGAAGCGCACTTAATCGCTCAGCGCAACTTTTCCCAACACTTGCCGCGCGGAATTCATTCAGGGGAAATTTCACAAGAGCAGTCCACAGGAGAGGCACATGTCCCGACTCTCGCTTATTTTTTGCTTCGCGGTATTTTCTGCGTTGCCAGCCGGCCTGCAGGCGCAGTCGGCCAGCTTCGTCACGCAGACGCCGACCACGGGCAACGCGGGCAACACGTTTTTCGTGTTCCTGCCGGTGAACAACGCCGGCGCTGCGGATGCGAGCTCGATCGAAATCACCAAAGTCGCCCTGACCCATGTTGGGACTTCGGTGGGAACTCTCGAAACGCCGGCGGCGCTGCCCTTTCAGCCTGGCACAGGATTTCTTGCCGCCGGGGGAACCCGGGTGCTGGACCTGGAGTTCAGCAATTCGCAGCTGGTGAACAATACCGTGTACCTGCTGACGGTGAGCGGCACGATCCAGGCGAAGGGAAAATCCGTCGGCTTCTCGCTCAATCGCCCCATTGTCTACAAGACAGGCAACACCGCGGCGGCGCACTCCGATGTCATCAACCTGATCACGCTGAAAGCCAACACGCTGCCGGATACGGACAAGGCCACGCAGAATCAGGCGCTGCTGAATTTTGTGCTGCATCTTCCCCTGGTGTCCCGCGCCGGCATCGCGGCAGACCAGTCTTTGGTTTGGCTGGTATGGTCCGACACGGGCCGGAAATACATCATCCTGAACAACGACATTCTGGATGTGCACGGCACGCCGGCAGTCCCGACCGGGGCTGCGCAACCCGCGGCGCAAGCACGCACGGCCGAACCGGCGGCGCTGCGCGTCATCCCTGCTCCCGCAACGGCCAGGTCCTTCGCGGCCGCTGCGGCGGCCACTGCTGCCGGCACCGACGTGCCATCCAGCAAAAAGATGCGACTCCTGAACGGCATGGGGTCGGGAATGTCCACTGTCGTCGGCGATTTGCAAACTTGGCTCGGCAAAGCAGGGTACGTCTCGAGCGGCGGCGACATGAGCCTGGCTAGCCTGCGAACCTTGGGAGGAGACGGCGTCCTCTATATCGGTTCGCATGGTGGCGTGGACGATGAGGACGACACGCCCTTCAACATCTGGACCTCGACACCGACGGATGCCTGCGAGGCGGAAGCGAACAAGGGCCAGAGCGCGAAGTGCACGGACGCGGTGCTGCTCGACGACCTTATCAATGAAAGAGTGACCGGATTCAGCGCCAAAAACTCCTTCAACCCGGCAACCCGGGATTTCGATTGGGCCAGCCACTACGGGATTTACGCCACCGCCTTCGCCACCAAGTACTGGAAGAATTTTGGCGGCAACGCCTTCGTGTACATCGATACCTGCGACAGTGATGCCCAGACACCCAGCGTGCAAGCTTTCAAGTCCACGCTTACTTCGCTTGGCGCGTCCGCCTATGCGGGATGGACCGAATCGGTCGCCACGGGCGACTCGTTGAACGTAGCGCACTTCGTCTTCGATCGCCTGTTGGGCGCGGATTCCTACTGCCCGGAGAACGGAGCCCCTTGCGCGCTGGGTTCAGCGGCGCCGCCGTTTTTTGCGCAGCGCGCATTCGATTACAGCCAGGCGCTGCAGGATTTGTCCCTGCATGGCCTCGGGACTTCAAAGAGCTCGCAGTTCGATTTGGAGCATCTGGCAGGCACCTTCGGTCAGCTTGCTCCGAGCATCAGCAAGCTCACGGTCAACGAATTGGACGGAACGTCCGGACACATGATTATCTACGGGGCCTTCGGGAGCGATCCCCGGCCGGACGGCCTGGTGACGGTCGGAGGCGCCGAAGCGCAGATCGAAAGATGGAGTCCCGACAGCATTGAAGTGGATCTCACGTTGAATGGAGGCGGCTCTTCGGGCGATGTGCAAGTGGTATCGCGATCGCACAAGAGCAATGCGGCGCGATTGACGGAGTGGCGAGGCGACGGCTTCAAGCAGAGCATTCAAGCCAACGGATCGCTCTTGATTGCCGCCGACTACACGCTGCATTTCCGCGCCGACATTCGCAAGTACCGGCCGCAGATCCACACGGAACCCGTCGAACCGTCCAGCGTAGGGTTCGCCGCGCAAGACTCCACCGCCAAGTATTCGGCAAGCGGTTCCGGGAATGGAATCGGCCAGGTTTTTAAGTGGACAGGGTCCGGCACGATGACGCTGGTCACGCTTACCGGGACGCCTCAGACCGGCGCGACGATTTTCAGTCCGAACCTGCGGATTGTGGATAGCACCCACGCGCTCATGCAGATTGTGGGAGAGAGCGAAGCCAACGCCGGAGCTACCTGTACCATCGTTGATACGAACACGGGGACATCGCAGACCAGCCTGCTCCCGATCACGGCGCCCAGCAGCTTCTCGGTCTTTGCATTTCAATCCAACGTATTGTCCTTCCATGTGACCCTGGACAAGGACTCGGGGCAGTTCCAGAGCGGAACGGACAAGTTCATTGGCTTGACGAATTATTTCTGCACGTTCGATCAGACCAAGGCCCAGGATTTGTTCACCTGGTCGGCGATAAGCGCCAACGGAACACAGCCGGACCCGAAATCCGCCCGATAACGCACTTTCAAAACTGAAGTTGGAAATGCCGGCGGACGTACTTGTTGCGCGTTGTGCTACGTACGCTCGGCGGCGATGACGCGGGTGATGCCGGCCAAATCATCGGTGGTGCCGATGTTGCTCCATTGCGGCGATTCGAGCAGCGGACGCACGGCGCAAAGAGAGTTGTGGCCAAGTTCGAGAACCAGCAGACCGCCGGGCTCGATACGATCCGCAGCTTGAGCGATCAACGCCCCGTAAAATTCGTAGCCTTCTTCGCCGCCATAGAGCGCAAGCGCGGGCTCATGGTCGCGGACCTCGCGGGCGAGCGTTGCTGTCTCACGGTGCCCGATATACGGCGGATTGCTGACAACCAGATCGAATTTTTCCCCGCCGGTGACGCCCGCGAAAAGATCGGATTCGAGGAACGCGATGCGCGCCGCAAAGCCAAGCTGTTCGGCGTTCTGTCTGGCAATGGCAAGAGCGGCGCGGGAAACATCGAGAGCCGTGATCGCGGCAGCAGGCAGTTCCTTGGCCAGGGCGATGGCGATGCAGCCGGAGCCCGTGCCGACGTCGGCGATGCGCAGACCTTCGCCGGACATGTTCTGGGCATTTTTAGCGCGAAGATCGCGGAGCGCCAGGCGGTCCAGCGCAACCTCGATGACGTGCTCCGTTTCAGGGCGAGGAATGAGCACGTCCGGCGTGATGTTGAACGGCAAACCCCAGAATTCCTGTTTGCCGGTGAGGTGCTGGACAGGTTCACCGGAGATGCGGCGGTCGAGCAGCGCCCGGTAGCGCGCAGCCTGGTCATCGCCGAGCGGCTCTTCGGGATGCGAATAGAGACGCGTGCGCGTGTGTCCTGTGGCATGCAGGAGCAGAAGTTCCGCCGCGAGCGTTTCCGAAGAGACGCCGGCGGCGCGGAGCTGTGCGATACCGGACTTCAGTGCGGTGCGAAGATCCATGGCGTACTGGGATGAGTGTCAGGCGTCGGCTAGCTCGGCCTTCAGGCGCTCGGCTTCGTAGTGGGTCACCAGCCCGTCCACCAGCGGCGCGAGCTTGCCTTCCATCACGTCGGTGAGCTGATGCAGGGTCAGGCCGATGCGGTGATCGGTGACCCGGTTCTGCGGAAAGTTATAGGTGCGAATCTTTTCCGAGCGGTCGCCGGTTTTGATCTGGCCGCGACGTTCGGCGCCCAGCGCCGCTTGCTGCTTTTCCAGCTCCATCTCATAAAGACGCGAACGCAGGACGCGCATGGCCTTGGCGCGATTCTTGATCTGCGATTTTTCGTCCTGCTGCGAGACCACCAGGCCGCTGGGAATGTGGGTGATACGCACCGCCGAGTACGTGGTGTTCACCGACTGGCCGCCCGGTCCGGAAGAACAGAAGGTATCCACGCGGAGATCCTTGGCTTCGATCTTGATGTCGATTTCGTCGGCTTCCGGAAGAACGGCGACGGTGGCCGCAGAGGTGTGAATGCGGCCCTGGGTTTCGGTGGCCGGGACGCGCTGTACCCGGTGTACGCCGCTCTCGTATTTCAATTTCGAATAGACCTTGTTGCCGGAAATAGAGGCGACAATTTCCTTCAGGCCGCCCAGGGAAGAGGGCGAGCTCTCCAGGACTTCGGCTTTCCAGCCCTGCGTTTCGGCGTAACGCGAGTACATGCGGAACAGCTCGGCCGCGAAAAGTGCCGCCTCATCGCCGCCGGTGCCCGCGCGGATTTCCACGATGACGTTCTTCTCGTCGTTGGGATCCTTGGGCAGCAGCAGGACTTTCAGTTCGCGTTCGACCACCGCGCGGCGCTCCGCGAGCTGCTTCTCCTCGTCGTGCGCCAGTTGCTTCATTTCGGCGTCGTCGGCTTCCAGGACCATCTGGTGGGCGCCGGCGAGGTCCTTTTCAATCTGCTTGAACTCGCGGTGCTTGTTGACGATTTCGGCCAGGTCGGCGTGCTGCTTGGCAAGCTTCTGGAAGCGCGAGGAATCCGCGACAACGTCGGCGGAAGAAAGTTGCTGGGTCATTTCCTCGTAGCGAGTATCGAGCTGATCGAGTTTTTCTGTGAGTGTCAGAACCGGCATTGCTGAAGTCCTTTCCATCCCTGCGGGCGCGCAAAGCGCTGCCTTTTTCTTGAGCTATTGGAATAAGGAACGGCACCGCCCGCGGGAAGCGGGCCAAGGCGGGAACGCTAATGCAGGAACGGGGAGTTCATGGCTGCTCCTTTATGATATCGCCAAGATGCGGAGCTTTCAATTGCCACTGCATGGAGCGGTTGTTGCTGAGTTGCTGTTAAGATGAAGCCGCAACGTGGAGAGTTTGCTGGATGAGCCCGAGATGAGCGAAGCGGCACGAGCGGCAGTGACGCCGGAGACGCCGGAACGCGGCGCCGACGCCGGATTTCTGTGGGATTTCTGGTACCCCGCGGTGCGCAGCGCGGAGATTCGCGGCCGGCACCTGGTGACGGCGATGTTGCTGGAGGTGCCGCTGGTCCTGGGCCGTACGGACGACGGTCGGGCATTCGCCATGCGCGATTCCTGCCCGCATCGCGGGATTCCGCTCTCGTACGGGCGGTTCGACGGCACGAACGTGGAGTGCAGCTATCACGGCTGGAAGTTTGCCGGATGCAGCGGCCAGTGCGTCGAAATTCCCTCGCTGACGAGTCAGGACAAACTGAAAGTGGAACGCATTTTCGCCGCGCACTACCCGTGCATCGAGCGCGACGGCTACGTTTGGGTGTACCTGGCGGCGCCGGGCGCCCGGTCCACTGAGAACGTGCCGGACGCGCCGACGCTGGCCACGTTCAGCGACCGCTACAAGAGCACGCATCTGGCGTGCGACCTGCCTTCGCACATCGATCACGGAATCATCGGGCTGATGGACCCGGCCCACGGGCCGTTCGTTCATCAATCGTGGTTCTGGCGCAGCCGTAAGAGCATCCACGAAAAGTCCAAGCAGTTCGAGCCGATTCCGTTCGGCTTTCGCATGAGCACACATTCGCCGAGCAGCAACAGCGCGCCGTATCAATTGCTGAAGAAGATGACCGGCGCGCCGGTGACGACCACCATCGATTTTGTGCTGCCGAACATGCGCACCGAGGAGATCCGCAGCGGCAAGCTCTGGTTTTCCAGCTTGACCACGGTGACCCCGGTGCGGCGCGATCTGAGCCGCATTGATTTCGTGGCGGCCTGGAACGTTCCGTTGCCGGTCACGATTTTTCGGGCCTTCGCTAAGTCGTTCCTCAAGCAAGACCAACAAACGATGATCCAGCAGGCGGAAGGGCTGAAGCACAACCCGCGGCTGATGTTGATTGACGATGCTGACCGTCCCGCGAAATGGTATTTCGCCTTGAAGGCCAACTTGCTCGAAGCGCGCCGCGAGGGTGGCGAGATGAAGCACCCGATGGCTGGGCCGGTAACTCTGCACTGGCGCTCGTAAGATTTCGTTCCGTCCACCGCGCCGAAAATTCCAAGGCAAAAGCGCTCGCCATGAAATAGGCAATCTGCTGCCTATGACCATTCTCCTCAGCGCAAGGAATCGATGGCAAATTCAGCGTGGACCGGATCGTAATCTTCCGGCGGGTAAATGGTTACCTCGGCAGTGTCCGACGTGAACGCATTCGCCGGGAAGGTGAGCGTGATTTTCGCGCCGGTCAGCGTGCAGCCAAAATCGCTGCAATTGTATTGAGGGTCGCCGGCGACGCCCGCGGGTTGGACCCGGCGCTTGCCATCAAAAATTTCAAACTCGAAATCGCGCCAAAAATCGGAAGGGCGCGGCGTAAGACCGTTGGTGCTGTGCCGCGTGGGCGGCGGACTGACGATAAAAGGGCCATAGGAGCCAGTGAGGACGATTTCATAGCGGATGGTGACAACTTCCGCTTCCGGATTGTGGCTCTGCTCGGCGTCCTGTGCGCTGTAGCCCGCGGGACGCTGGCTGGAGCGAATGACTTCTTCGGCGAAGGGCGTGTAGAAGCTGACGACGCGAATATACGGTCCGGAATCGGGTTGCGGAAAAAACTGCGAATACAGCGCGAAAAAATCGGCCAGCGAACCATCCTGGCGGCGGCCCAGGAAATAAGCGTCGCGCACGGCGGTATCGGAGAGCGGAGACTGGTAGGCGAGGGCCGGCTCTGCGAGAAGCAAGGCAGCAATCAGAAGCGATAAGCCGCGACGCGTGCGCATGACGAAACACCTGTTCGTAGTTTACTTCCTTGGGTGCGAGGAACTAAAGCCACAGCATTACCGCAATAGGGGCAATCGAAAGGGAGATGGTTGCATTCCGGAAAACGCGAAAAAGTACCGGGCTACCGCTCCGAGGACCCTCCCGCGCTAGATGCGCCGGACTACGTTGGGGAAGTCCAGCCAGACTTTGACGCCGCAGAAGTGCGAACCCTCGGTGCAGATGGGCGTGGTCACGCCGGCGCGAAGATGGCAAGGCGGCCCGATAAATTTCGTCAGCTGCGGATGCACGCGGCGGAGCTCGGCAATTTCGTCGAGCGAAGACTGGTAGATCTCCTCCTGCGCGTTGAAGCAGGTGCGCATGGTCCACTTGTGTAGCAGGTGGAGAAGCGAGCCGGTTTCGACGAGCCGCACCGACTTGGCGTTGGGCAGCAGATACAAAGCGATCTCGGGCGGTACGCCGCGATCCAGTAACTCATTCTTGGCCTGCCACGCATCGTGCATGGCGCGGTCGTACACTTCTCGCGCGCGAGGGTTGGCCGAGAGCAGCGCGGGCGTGACGTAATCGGGCTCACGGGTATCGGCGAGGGTGAGGAGCGGCCGCGAGCCGGGAACCATGCGATGCCGCTGGTCCTGGCTATCGGCGGTATGGCTGATTTTTTTGGCAAATGTGTAGTTGGCATGCTGCAACGCGCGCATCATCGGCGCGTGGACGCCGACGTTCAGGGTTTCCAGCCGATAAAGATTGCGCGCGGGGTTCAGCAAGCGATCGATGGCTTCGGCGTCCGGGCACTCTGCGGCGGTGAGGCCCATTACCGCGCGATAGGACGACGCGATAACCGCCGGCGCGTTCGCCGAGTAATCGAGGAGCTTCGCGGTGCGGCCTGCGAGCTGCGCATCAAATTCCCGCGCGAAGGCGTCACCATTTGCGGCGGCGCGAAACTCCGGCTTCCATTCCGGCAGCTCATCCAGCGGTTCAGTGGCAAAGCGTTCAAAGAACTGCGGGTCAAGCGTTTTGACCTGCGCGACCATTTCACCGACGACCGCCTGCGCTTCGCTGGGGGTGTCCGAGGCGCGGCACATGCGCCACAGACGGTGCAGCACAATGCCGGAAACCGTGTGCACCATGGTGGTAAAGGCGGCCACGGGCAGAACGTAGCGGGCGATTTCAATGGAGCGCTTTCCCGCGGAGCGCTCAATTTTTTCAATGCGCTTGGGATTGGACATCGGGCTGACATGCCAGATGTCCTGGAGAATTTCGCGGGCGTCGGGAAGCAGCAGGGAGGAGAGTTCGCGATAGTAAGCCCAGGCGCGCGCAACGGCCCGTTCGTAGATCGCGCGGGCTTCGGAATCAAAGAACAGGTCGAGCGGCGGTACGTAAGCCTGGGTGCGGTCCATCCGCACGTAGCGCTGGCTTTGCTGCTCGGAATTGTAGAAGGGGTGCGCGTGCAGGAAAGACCAGACGAACTGGCGGCTGACGTTTTCCAGGCCAAATTCGAAATGCGCGTGCTGGTAAACCGTGTGGTGGCCGCTGAAAAAAGTCCCGGCGCCGATGTTGACCCGCTGCTTATCGGTGATCTCTTCCGGCCCGATCAGGCGGGAGGAGTAGCAGGTGCGCGCTGCGGCGATGGCTGAATCGAAAGGATGGGAGAAAGCATTGCGGAGCGTAACGCGCGGCGCTGCGGTTTCCACCAGCTCGCCGGGCTGCCCGCTTTCGAACATGCGCGATTGGGTGGCCACGTTGGCTAGTGATTGTACACGCCGGAAGGAGTGAGAGCGACCGGCAGCAGTGAAAAAAGAAAGCGGAAAAGAAAACGCCGCGTGCGCACGAGAGTGCTGACGCGGCGTGGCGATCTTGTCGTAAGGCGGTTACTTCTTGGCGCCGGAACGCGCGGCGGCATCGGCGTACTTCTTGGTGAAGCGCTCGACGCGGCCAGCGGTGTCCACCAGCTTCTGCTTGCCGGTAAAGAATGGGTGGCAATTGGAGCAGATTTCCACGCGCAGCATATCGCCCTTGATCGTGGAGCGCGTGGGGAACGTGTGTCCGCAAGCGCAGTGAACCGTAACAGCGTGATAGTCGGGGTGAATACCGGCTTTCATGTTTCTCCAGTGTGTCGCGGCCGGTCTGCGCCAAACCCGCGAGTGCGGGACCACAGAGGCGTCGCTAGGTCGCGAGGCAACCAGTAAGTATAGCCTGAATCGCAAGAATTGGACAAACCGGGCCCACAGCGCTTTCTCAGGAGATGGGAGATCGAAGAAACCAGGAGTCTCGAAAACGAATGCGAGCGAGAAGCGAACCGTCTGTGGACCGGCCTCTTTTAGTTCGGGACTTGGGCGGAAACCTGGTTCGAATATGCGCTTTCGTCGCCCTTGGAGTCGACCGCGGTGACGACGTAGAAGTACCGGGTGCCCGCTTCCACGCCGGAGTCCTTGAAATTCGTGCCCAGCACAACGGCAGCGTTCACCCGCGAATACGGGCCGCCCGAGGAATCGCCGCGATAGACGTTGTACCCCACGATGGCGCTGGGGCTGGCATTCCAATCGAGCGTGACCGAATGGTCGGCGGGGGACGATGGGGGTGGCGGGTTGGGGTTCGTTTGCGCGTTGGCGGTGCCTGCGACGGCAAGCTTCACCGGATTCGAAACGGACGGGCTGCTGATGGTAACCGTTCCGCTCGAAGAGCCGCTCGACGACGGGTGATACCAGACTTGAAACTCCACCTTCTGATTTGGCGCGAGCGATACGCCCGCAGACAATCCGGTGACGGAAAACGCCGGATTGCTCAGGCTGACCGAACCAACCGCGACCGGAACATTGCCGGTATTGGTGAGCGCCACAGTCTGCGATGAAGTGGAGCTGACCGGCTTGTTGCTAAAGGAGACGCTGGTCGGCGAGGCGCCCAGCCCGGGAGTGCCTTTTTCCCCCGTGCCGGCAAGGGTAATCACGACCGGGGCCTTCAGCTGGGAGCCGGCAAGAACGATGGAACCGGTCGATGACGAGGCACTCGAAGGCGTGTAGGCGACGGTCAGTGTGGCATCTGCGCCGGTCGAAATACGCAACGTCGGCGAACCGGATGCAAGCGAAAAGCCTGCGCCGGCAATTTTCACCGAGCTGAACGTCAGATCTTCGCTGCCAACATTGGAGATCTTGATCGTCTGCGAATTTTTCTGCCCGACGACGACCTCCTTAAAATCAATCGCCGACGGAACCACTCTGATCTTGGCGGATGCCAGTGAGGAATTCTCTGCGGAGACGGACGCACAGCCCGAAGAGAGCGCCGCAAGCAACAAGGCGGCGACAGCGGCAAGCAGCGGCGCGGCGCCGAAGCGCTTAAAGACAGGAATACGGCGCGAAACGGGAGAGGGCCCACGCATGGGGTGAACATAAAGGTTCCAGTACCTACGGACAAGGCTGTAGGAGTACAGCTTTGGTGCAGGGTGTGAACCTGTACTCGCGTGCAGTGACGATGCCGTGGGTCTAACAGAGCTCTTCTGCCTGGGGTCTAAGGAGGGATTTAAGAAACGAAGCAGCAGCCCACGCGAAGCGTGCCTTCCGAAGTTGACCGGGACCAGACTCGCTTCAGGTTCACGCGCACCGGGGGAAGAATCGGTACATGAAGGACGGCCAAGAGGTTTTCCGGAACGTCGTTTTCCAAAGGAAAATCCAGAGCCACTCCGCCGAAGCCAAGGTCCACGACGCGCGCGCGCTGATTGGGCTCTCCACCCAACACCGCATAGGCGTTTGTCCCAACCATGGAGACGCGTTCGGCCTTGCGCGGCACGGCAAAAAGCCGAGTCTCTTCCTGCGCAACTCCAAACGAGACTGGGGAGGACGCCAGCGGCGAAAGCCCCGCCGCGGAAGTCCCGGGGTCCGACTCGGCGGCCTTGGCCTCAATGCGGATGGGATCAGGCACTGGAGGGGGAGGCGGCGCTGCCTCCGTCGTCGCCGCGGGTCCAGGATCGGGCGCCGCTTCTGACGGCGGCTCAGCGAGCGGCTCGACCGGCGTGGTCGTGGCCGGAGGTGTTGCTGCCTGCGTCCGAGCGGGAGTTGCCGTTACCCCGGAAGCGCCGGCTTGGTCGCTTTTCCGGTGGTTGGCATATTTCGCAGCGTACAGCCGCTCGTCGGCGATGTGGAAGAGTTGGTCCCGCGAATCGCCGTCTTGCGGGTAGGTGGAAACCCCGTGATCCATCGCCAGCCCGATTTCCAGATGGAGATGGTGCAGCGTTTCGCTGAAGACAGAGCCCATGCGGCGGCTCAGGGCCAGCGCTTGCGCGGAATCGGTCTGCGGCAACAAAACGGCAAATTCATCGCCACCAATGCGAAACGCCGAATCGGAGGTGCGCAGCGCCTTCCGGAGCGTTGCCGCTGCGGCATGGAGAACATCGTCGCCGCGCGGATGACCGTAGGTGTCATTCACTTCCTTGAAGCGATGTAAATCGAGAATGACCAGGCTCAACGGCTGGGAGTAGCGGCGAGCGCGCGTGAGTTCCTTTTCGAAAGACTCGTCGAAGAGCCGGCGATTGTGCAGCCCGGTGAGCGCATCGGTGACCGCCGTTTTGTGCAGGTTCTTGAGGTCTTCGAATTCGACGATCACCGGCGTGCGGTACATCCCCTTGCCGGACAGTACATCCACCAGCGCGGTGTGGAATGCCACCGGCGTTTCCGAGCGTTGCGAAAGCTGGCCGCGGCGAACCAGCACTTCGTCCCACAGCTGGGCGGCTTGCGGTTCCGGGATTTCCACGTGGGCAAGCGTTAGAAAAAAGCGGTGCAGGAATTGTGCGCGAGCGCCCGCATCGAGCCCTTCGAGGGTCTCGGCAATCAGATCGAAATAAGCGTCGGCAGGACGCATGCGCGCGGGTACCGGAGCGCCGGAGCTGGGTATCACCGGTGTGGACCTAACCTCAAAATGTCCCCGCGGGGAATGGGGCGAAATCGCTTAAGACATGATTATGGCAGCAAGCGGAGTACCAACCGGGATGTTTCCCACTCGCACCAGACGCCGCGCAAAGGCGGCGATTTGTCCGGGCAACCATAACACAAACAACAACTTAGAGTGCGAAAAATTTGTCGGCGACGCGAGACTTTCCGGAGCCTTTTACCCGACCGGGATACCGACTGTGACACGGACCCATTACGCGGACTCTGAAGCGCGGACAGGATAGAAATCCGAGAGCCACCTCAGCTCAGCGGACGAAGGAACTCGATCCCGAAAAGGCGCACGTCACCAGCGGATTCCTGGCGACGAACCCGCGCCGAAATGGGCGGAGTTTCGTAAGGAACCAGGCCCGCCGACGAAGGCGAGGGAGTCGGGATTGTAAGCTGTATAACTTGTTCCATTTGAAGGAGATGCGAGGATGCGATGCAGGCACCGGTCGCGCTGATATTCAGCGTCTTGGTAAGCTCGATAAACTCTACTCCCAAAGCATCCGACCCCCGTAGAAATACGGGGATTTGGAGGCGGATTCTGGGGGACAGCCGCTGAGTCGCGAACGCCACCGGAGTTTGGGTCTTCAACGCTTGGCTAGCCACGGGCTCTCGATCGATTGGTACTGGCGAACTAGTACGGAATGAGCAGATTAAATGCCACTCTTTGCAGTCTCAACGGTGTTTAAGTTATTGAGGGAAAGCAAGATAGTATCGTGCAAGACGTCTCAGGTACTAGTGTGAAGGAACGAAAATTCGCAAATGTCCATGGACTTTCCCCTATTGTGCAAATGGAACGCATTTACCATTGACAGTCCTATAACCCGATGCCAGTATGGGCGACTGGCAACGGGAAAAAATTTGCCACTCGGGAATTGAGGGGTTTCTAGGCTCGATGAGCGGTGCGGATGCAGCCTCGACGGTGGCGGACGGCCTGTCTCTGACAGGGCTGCCAGTGGCCTCGCTGCGGGCTATCCTCGAGAGCGTCGAAGTACCGCTGGCGGTTGCCGATCGCAACGGGCGACTGCTCGTCGCCAACGCCGCGGCGCGGCAAGGCCTGGACATCCCAGACAGCTATATTACCGACTCAATAAACATAGGCGACCTGTTCGTCGAAGATCTGGAGCGCGTTCTGGTCGAGCTAACGGCCAGCAAGACCGTGGTGGAGCGCGCGGTGGAGCGCAACGGTTTGCGCAAGCTGGTGCGTTTACGACTGGCCAACGACGGCGAATGGCTGCTCATCCAGACCAAGAGCGACACGGCAGACGCCGCCGCCGATGCTGCCAGCGCGACGCAATTGACGGTGCAGGAATTGCTGCAAGAGCGGGAAATCACCTACCGCAATCTGCTTGCCGCTTATTTGAAGCTGCAGGAAGTGAACCGGCAGAAGACCGTGTTTCTGGCCTCCGCGGCGCACGAGTTAAAGACGCCGCTGGCGGTGATCAAGGGTTACTACGATTTGCTCCTGGCCGGATCGCTGGGCCGCTTGACCGAAAAGCAGAAGGACATTCTGGAAGAGTCGAAAGAGAGCTGCGAACGGCTGGTGCGGCTGGTTTCGATGTTCCTGAACTATTCCGCGCTCGAGAGCGGCAAGCTGGTGCTGCAACTGCGCGAAAACGATTTGCGAGATTGCCTGGACGAGATGGCCAAGCGCTGGGCGGAGGCCTTCCAGCGCAAAGGCGTGCGCCTGGAAGTGCATCTAGATCCCTCGATTCCGAGTTTTCGCTTCGATTACCAGAAGGTGCAGCAGGCCGCGGCAAACTTGCTGGACAACTCGCTGAAGCACACGCCGGCGGGTGGCAGCGTGACGCTGACGGCAAAGCCGCATTTCTGGGAGCGGCGCGTGGCGGATGTGGCACCCAACCAGGAACGCCGCAGATTTCGCCTGCCGCGGCCGAACAGCGTGGAAGTGAGCGTGACCGACTCCGGCGGGGGAATTCCGGCCGAGCATCATCAGGAAATTTTTGAGGATTTCGTTCGCGTGGACCGCAACACTTCGGGGATGGGACTAGGGCTGGCGATCGCCAAGCGGCTGGTGCAGGCGCATCGCGGAAAAATCTGGGTGGAGAGCGAAGCGAAAAAAGGCAGCACGTTCCGCTTCTTGCTGCCCATCGAACAGAGCTGACAGAGCTGCATGATCTTTTGCGGTAAGGGACTCAGGAAAGGATTGAACGATGGCTGTGCGTGAAAAGATTCTGGTGGTGGATGACGAACCGAGCATACGAAAGTACCTGCAGACGCTGCTGGAAGTGGATGGCTTCAACGTAACGACGGTAAGCAGCGGGCGTGAAGCGATCAAGATGATCAGCGAAGGTGAACGCCCCGATTTCGTGATTCTGGATGTGCTGATGCCGGAAATGAGCGGCCTGGACACGCTGAAAGAGCTGATGCAGCTGGATCGCTCTCTCAACGTGATCATGCTCTCCTGCTCGAACGAAGTCGGCACGGTGGTGGAAGCGATTCGCATTGGAGCGCACGACTACCTGACCAAGCCGTTCGAAAAGAGCGAGCTGGACGCGGCAATGCTGAAGTCCAAGCAGAAGCGCGAACTGGCGACCGAGAACCAGGCGCTGCGCGACTACTGCGACCAGGTCACCGAGGACCTGAGCTTTCTCGCGGCCAGCCCGCAAATGGTGCGCATCCGGCAGCAGATTCTGCAGATCGCCCCGGTGGATGTGCCGGTGTTCATCTGCGGCGAAAGCGGCGTGGGCAAAGAAGTGGTGGCACGGATGATTCATCTGCGCTCGAAGCGCCGCAACCAGCCGTTTGTGAAGGTAAATTGCGCGGCACTGCCCGGCGAATTGCTGGAATCGGAGCTCTTCGGCTTTGAGCAAGGCGCGTTCACCGGCGCGGTGCGTTCCAAGCCCGGCAAGTTCGAACTGGCCAACAAAGGCACCATCTTCCTGGATGAAATCGCGGAGATGAGCACCCACCTGCAGGCAAAGCTGCTGCACGTTCTGCAGGACCACCAATATTCGCGGCTCGGCGGGCGGCACATGATCGACACCGACGTTCGCGTCCTGGCGGCGACGAACGTGGACGTGCACGAAGCGATGAAGACCGGCCGCTTCCGCGAGGACTTGTACTACCGCCTGAACGTGCTCTCAATCCTGGTGCCGCCCCTGCGCGAGCGCACCGCGGAAATTCCTCTGTTGTTCCGGCACTTCCTGGAAAAGTACAGCGACAAGTTCGGCAAGGCGCCCATGCAGCCTTCCAAGCACTTGCTGGACGCGGCCCTGAATTATCCTTGGCCCGGCAACCTGCGCGAGCTGGAAAACTTCGTCAAACGCTACGTGATTCTGGAAGACGACGAAGGCAGCCTGCGCGAACTGGTGGAAATGTCCGCAACCCGGCAGCGGACGTCGCCGCGCGAAGAGGTTGTGGTGCCCAAGGAGCAAGGGCTCAAGGCGCTGGTGCGCGGCTTGAAGGACGAAGCCGAAATGGAAGCCATCGCCGATGCCCTGGAGAAGACGCGCTGGTGCCGCAAGGACGCCGCAAAGATGCTGGGCATCAGTTACAAAGCGCTGCTTTACAAAATGCGCCAGTTCAACCTGGACACGCCGCGCAGCCGGCGCACCGCAACACCGGCCAAGGTCGAAGCGCCGGTCGGCACTGCCGAGTAGGCACGCAACCAAGCCGAAAGAAGGACAATCCCGCGAAAATCCTGCTAGGCGAACGTGTGCCTGCCGGGGTACTTTCTTAGTGCACCTTTCACAGTTCGAACAGCAAGAGACGGCGCGCGGAGCGGGTTCTACGGGGCGTAGCGCGACTGTTTATAGTCAGAACACCGCAATAAGATAAGAAAAGATTCAGAAATAGTAATCCGATCGGTTCGCTGGCAGACTTTGTGCGAAGGGGGCCGCGGAACGCTTAATCTTCCGCGGACTTGGTGGGCAATGGGGCTAATGTCCGAACGGCGGGGCGCGCGGCGCTACGACCTATCCTTACCGGTGATGATTCGGGTTCCAGCCGAGGGATATGCCGAGACGCAGAACGGCAAGACGCGGGATATTTCAACGCGCGGGCTGTATTTTGTGATCGATCAGGATGTCCGGGCGGGATCGGAACTGGACATCATGCTGACCTTGCCGAGCGAGATGACCCAGGGCGAGGATGTTCTGGTCAAAGCCTCCGGCAAAGTAGTTCGGGTAGAGCAGCGAATCGAAGACGGCAACCCGCGGCAAGGCGTAGCAGCCGTGATTGAGCGCTATGACATTATGAGGGGCGGCCCGCAGGCCTAGGTTTCCGTCCGGCCCAGTCCTCACCTCGGCATTCACCTGGGTAGTCACCTCACAAGCCAGTTTAAGCGGCTTTAAATCAAGCCGATGACGGGAACTGTGGTTCTCGGCTGCGGCAGATTCTTTCTCACGGGTGGAACCAACGATCCATTGCTGTATCAACTGAGTTTTAGTACTTTCGCCGCCAATTTTCCCGTAAATAACTGTAAATAAGACCTTTACTTGTAATCTCGGCGACCCTCGAGTACCCCCAGCCAGTGCCTTCGTTGGCGTATCGCATGCTGTAAAGAGGTCTAGGGGCGTTCCTCGAGCGCATGGCAACACGAGCGACCAGGCTGGCCAGAGAAACTGCGGGCACACTTCCGCCGGACGAGATCATTTTCGGCTCCTCGGCCGCCATGGAGGAAGTGCGCCAAAGGGCCCTGAAAATCTGCCGCACCAACGTGCCTGTACTCCTCCTCGGGGAAGGCGGGAGCGGAAAAGAAGTGATGGCGCGCTGGCTACACGTCAATTCCCCATACGCCGCAGGCGAATTTGTAAAGGTGAATTGCGCCGCCATCCCAGGCAGCCTTTTAGAGAGCGAGCTTTTCGGCCACGAAAAGGGGGCCTTCACCGGTGCCCACCAGGCAAAGCCCGGGCGAGTGGAGAAAGCCCATCACGGTACGCTTTTCCTCGATGAAATTGCAGACCTCGATTCCGCGCTGCAGAGCAAATTATTACATTTCCTTCAGGATGGTTTCTTCTCGCGGTTGGGCGATCAGACTGAGCGGGTCGTTGAAACGCGGGTAATCTGTGCCACCAGCCGGCGACTGGAAGAAGAGATTCAAGCGGGACGCTTCCGCGCGGACCTCTATTACCGCATCAATGTTCTGAAGATTGCCATGCCCAAGCTGGCAGACCGCCGGGAGGACATTCCGCTCCTGGCGAACTACTTTCGTGAGATGCACGCCCAGCAATTTGAAAAAAGCTGCGAGGCGTTCGGACCCGAGGTCCTGAGCTACCTGCAGAATCTTGCATGGCCGGGAAATCTCAGAGAACTCTCAAACATGATTGCGCGCTACATCGTGGTCGGGAACGAAGCTTTCAGCCGGACTGAGCCGCTGAGAACCCGTTCGAACGGCTTTGCACCGTCCGGTGAAAGCAAAGGCCCCGTGCAGCTGAAGAAGATTGCCAAGGATGCGATCCGTGAGATGGAACGAAACGCCATCATCGAGGCGCTACGCGCAAACCACTGGAACCGGCGGAAGGCCGCGCAAGAATTAAAAATCAGTTACCGAGCGCTGATCTACAAGATCCGCGACGCCGGCCTGATCGTAAAACGCCCAACCGTCACACCGGTTCGGTCGCAAAGCTCGGCTTCCGCGGCACCAACCTTCGCTGAATAGCCCCGAAAAACTCCCTGCCGCGGGCAGCTCCTTTTCGAAATTCTTTGCCGCCTGCACTGCCGGACAGCCCCTGTCCGCACAGGCCAGACCTTCCGCGAGCAAAAATCCAATAAAAACGCACTTATTCGCTTCACCAAAAAGTACGGGTGCGACGCGTGTCCCGCTGGACAGGGGTGCGCCTGTCCCTTAATTGAACGTCTCACCAGTATTTTTTACACGGATGGAGACCGTACTCTGCCCTCGCGATGAAGGACCGGAGGGCACGAGAAATGGCACGGCGGAACAACGAAACGAAGATTGCGGCGGGGGAAGTGCGAGGGGGCAAGCCAGGCTTTGTGGCTGGAGCGTTCCTCGCGGTCCTGATGTGCGCAAGCTACATGATTACGGGTTGCGCGGGATTTCCCAACAACGCATCGAACGCGACGAATCCCGCCCCACAAGAAGCGGTGCAGATCACACCGGCGGACATTACATTTTCTAATGTGTCGGTGGGACAGAAAGCCACGCAGACCGCGACGCTGACCAACACCGGGAACGACTCGGTGACGGTCACGAGTGTGCAGTCCTCGGCCAGCGCGTTTGCGGCGAGCGGCATCACGACTCCGATGGTGCTCGGGCCGGGTCAGTCGGCACGGTTCCAGGTGATCTTCACCAGCAGCGGCGCGGGCCTGGTGTCCGGCACGCTGAGCGCGCAGACCGCGCATGGCGGCTCCTCGACGCGGGTGCGCTTGAATGCGACGGCCGCGAGCATGCCGGGACAGCTCTCCGTCAGCTCCAATGCGCTGACCTTTGGCAACGTGCTTGTAAACAGCACGGGCACGCAAGCAGTGACCTTGAAGAATTCCAGCCAGACGGACGTGCACGTTTCGCAGATTGCGATCACCGGCGCGGGCTTCAGCGTGAGCGGTGTGGCGGCTCCGGTGACGATTCCGGCCGGCCAGTCGGCATCGCTGCAGGCGACCTTCGCCCCGCAGAACGCCGGCTTCGTGGGCGGCACCATCACGATCACCAGCGATGCGCAGCCGGCGACGACGACTGTAGCCGTGAGCGGCACGGGCGTAGCGGCAACCTATACGATGTCTTTGAACCCGACCAGCGTCAGCTTCGGCAACGTGAATGCCGGAAGCTCGGCCAGCCAGAACGTGCAGCTCTCGAACACGGGTAACTCCAGCGTGACCGTCACTCAGATCTCCGCCAGCGGCAGCGGCATTACCGTGAGCGGCCCCACCACCCCACTGACTCTCGCTCCTTCGCAGAGCGTGACCCTGGCGGTGAAATATGCGCCGACGGGCAGCGGTGCGGCGACCGGCAGCGTGACCGTGACCAACAACGAAAACGTGAACGCGGTGGCCGCGGTGACCGGCACCGGCGTGCAAGCGGGCATCGGCCTGACGCCGAGCACCGCCAGCCTCGGTTCCGTGGTTGTCGGCAACACCAACTCCCAGACCATTCAGGTCAAGAACACCGGCACCGCGAACCTCACAATCACTCAGGCGACCGTTAGCGGTACGGGCTTCAGCTTGAGCGGGCTTTCTGTGCCGCTCACCCTCAGCGCGGGCCAGAGCAGCACCTTCAACGTGCAGTACGCTCCGACAGGTTCGGGCAGCGCGAGCGGCAGCGTCTCGATCGTCAGCAACGCGCCGAACTCGCCTTCCACGGTTTCGCTGAGCGGCACTGGCGTGACGGCGACGCGTACCCTGACCTTGAGCGCCGGCAGTCTGAGCTTCGGTAATGTGACCGACGGCTCCTCGGCGACCCAGGGCTTCACCATGACCAACTCGGGCAACTCCAACGTGTCCGTCTCCGGCCTGACGGTTGCCGGCAAGGGCTACTCGATTGTGAGCGGCTCCGGCGCGGTGACGCTCTCGCCAAACCAGAGCACTTCCGTCAGCGTGCAGTTTGCGCCGACGACTGCGGGCACGGCGAGCGGCAGCGTGAGCATCGCCAGCGATGCCACCAGCGGCTCGACGGTCAGCCTGAGCGGGACGGGCGTAGCCCAGCCGACGTCGCATACGGTTGGCCTGAACTGGGGCGCAAGCTCCAGCTCGGTGGCCGGCTACAACGTTTACCGCAGCACGGTGAGCGGCAGCGCCTACAGCAAAGTGAATAGCTCGCTGGTGGGCGGCGTGAGCTTCTCCGACGCAAGCGTGCAGAACGGGCAGACCTACTACTACGTGGCGACTTCGGTGGACGCGAGCGGCAACGAAAGCGTCTTTTCGAACGAAGTGATGGCGACGGTCCCGCAATAAGACAGTCGCAGGACAAAACTCGCAGGGAAACAAAAGAGGGCGCTCCATGCGCCCTCTTTTTGCTTTCAAGAAAGCCTACGCGAGACGCCTAGCGCCGCTCAGAAAGGGCCGCGGGAGCCGATTTTTCGGCCAGGAAGGCACGCAAAGCCTCTTGCCATGGGCGGGTTCGAATGCCTACCGCGTGCAGGCTGGCCGGCGAGAGGACGGAATATGCCGGACGGCGCGCCGGACGAGCGGACTGATCGGTTGTAATCGGCAGAACCGGGTTCGACCGGCCCGAAAGCGCCAGAATTTCCCTGGCGAAATCAAACCAGGAACAGACGCCTTCGTCGGTGACGTGGAAGATCCCGTGTGCGCCCTTCTGAACGAGTTGCCGGATGGCGCGCGCGAGGTCGCGGGTGTAGGTCGGAGAGCCAATCTGATCGTTCACGACAGATAGCTCAGGGCGCGAGTCCGCAGCCTGCAGAATCTTCGCGGGAAACGATGGCCCGTGAACGCCAAACAGCCAGGAAGTACGCGCGATGACCCAGCCTTGCGGTGCGTCTGCCTGCAGTGCCGCCTCTCCAGCCGCCTTGGACTTGCCGTAAACGCTGAGCGGCGCGATGGGGTCGTTGATTTCGTAGGGGCGGGTCCCCTGGCCGTCGAAAACATAGTCGGTGCTGACCAGGAGGACGCGGGAACCTGTGGATTGCGCGGCTCGCGCAACGTTGCCGACGCCGGTCCCGTTGACTGCGAACGCCAGCTCCGGATTGCGTTCACAGCCGTCCACGTCGGTGTAGGCGGCGGAAACGATGATCCATTCGGGGCGCGCCTTTTCGACCAGGGCTCGCACCTGATCGAACTCGCGCAAGTCCGCTTCCGCGGAGCCCGCGGGAATTACCTGGTCGGATTTTTCGGAAGACCATTCATCCAGCAGGTCGCGCCCGAGCATGCCCCGAGCACCCAGAACGAGTATGCGCATGGCTTACTTGTGTTGTGTTTCCCAGTCGTAGTTGATGCCAGGGTGATTATAGGGAATGCGCAGCTCGTCGGCCGGGTTGTAGTGGCGATCGGTAAAGTACACCAGCTGGATCGGCTCAACGCCAAGTGCCTTGTAGCCGTGGCCGACGCCCGGAGGAATCAGGATCTCCCAGGGCTGGAAGCGGCCGGCAAAGATGGTGTTGATGGCGCCGAAAGTGCGCGAATTTCGGCGCAGATCACAGAGAAAAACCTGGACCATGCCGGAGATAGGCGCCCAAAGATCGGTCTGCTCCGAGTGGTAGTGGATGGCTTTGATGGTGCCGGGGTAGGTCAGGGTCATGGACACTTGAATCTGGCGCGGCCCATCGGGAACCATGCGCGAGGCCAGGCCCTTGCCCAGGCGGGCCAGTTCACAGAAGAAACCACGATCGTCGGGATAGACCGACAGCGGCTCAATCTGGACTCCATCGATCAGATCGGGAGAGTTTGGCCGGGCGATGACTTTTCCCAAAGTCTTCTCCGCGCGGCAGGAGATGGCCATCTCGATGCCGTTGCGTGTTCCCAGCGGGAGGATGTCTCCCTGCAGTTCCTGCGTTGCGGTCATTTCAGCCGCCATGTTCTCTTTCTCTCCTTAATTGAAAGCTCGAAAGCGCTGCGTGTAAACAAATTCGCGAAGACTAGGTGCCCGCAAGTTCACTGAGGGCCTTGCGAGCGGAATCGGCGTACGGGCTGTCTGGCTTCAGCTTGATGGCTTCCTCAAGGGCCGCCTTCGCGCGGGGATCCTTCAATTTTTGATAGACCATGCCCAGGTGATAGCGATAGGAGGCATTGGCCGGAGCTTTCTTCACCGCGTCCTCAAGCAGCGGGCGAGCCACTGTGTACGCGCCGGTGTTGTAGTAAGCCCAAGCGAGGGTATCGGCGGAGTTGGGCGAATCGGTCATGCCGCGACGCGCGGTTTGCGCCAGGCTGAGGGCCACATTGGGATCGCCGCCGTGCTCGAGCAGCAGGTACGCCAGATTGTTCGCCGCGAAAGCGTTGTCGGGCTGCAACGAAAGCGCACGTTGGTAGGTGGCTTGTGCCTGCTGCCAATCGCCCTTGCTTTCATAGAGGGCGCCGAGCGGCACCAGGAAGTTGACGGGGTTCGGCGCGAGCGGGACGATCCGCTGATAGGTGGCAATCGCCGAGTCGGTCTCACCTTGACGGGCCTGCAGCGCGGCGAGGGCGGCCAAAGAAGCAATGTTCCCCGGGTCCAGGGCGGCCGCCTTGGAGAAGGACTGTTCCGCCTCGGTGAATTGGGAATTGCGCTGTTGCAACTGGCCGAGCAGATAAATCAGGGCGACATTGTTTGGAGACTTGTTCACCGCATCCTGCACGCGCTGGAGCGAGGCCGTTAAGTGCCCTTCCCTCATTTCAATGGTCGCCAACCCTTCCAGGGCTTGGGCGGAGGCAGGGTCGCGGTCCAGGGCCTGATGGAAAAAGGTTCCGGCTTCGGGCAACCGCTTCTGCTGCAGGCGCAGCAGACCGAGTTCGACATAACCCAGAGGATTCTGCGGGGCCAGCTCAACCAATCGTTTCAGCGCCAGCTCTGCTCCCGCCATGTCGCCCTGGTTGGCTCGGGCCGTGGCGGAAAAGATGTAACCCTCCGCCGCACCCGGTGCCAGCGTGGTCAAACGTGCCGCGATGGATTCCAGTTCATGCCAGTCCCGGCGCTGCGTTGCCAGCGTTCCGAGAGAGCGCCACGCTTCCGGATACTTGGGCTGGAGTTTCACCGCCTGGCGCCACTCGGTTTCCGCCTGCTGCACATTGCCTTTCTGATTGTAGGCAAGGCCGAGCTGATAGTGGCCGGAGGCATTGTCCGGAGAATTCTTGAGCGCTTCCTGCAAAGTGACGATGGCATCGTCGGGTTTGTGGCGCAGAACCTGAATCTCGCCGCGCTGCACCAACCCGTCGCCGTCGCCAGGCGAGGATTTGAGAACCTCCTCCACCAGCTTTTCCGCCTGATCCAGCTTCTGATTCTTGATCAGGACTTGCGCATAGGTCTTCTTGAGGTTCAGGTCGCCCGGATGCGCGGCCAGCAACGCCGCAAATTCATCCTCCGCCTTGGTCATGTTGCCGCGGGCGATGTAATAGTCCCCGAGCATACGATAGGCTGCGGGCACGTCGGGCAGGGCCGCCTTGGCTTCGGCGAGCACCCGCTCCGCCTGGTCGCTTTGTCCTAGAGCGAAATACATCGCAGCGAGTGCCGTGCGAGGGGCGGGATTCTTGGGCTCGGCCTGAATGGCAATCTCGTACTGTTTGCGCGCGTCGTCGAATTTCTTCTGAACCTGATACAGGCCCGCCAGAAACATTTTTGGCTGGATAGAAGCCGGTTCCAGAGACTGTGCTTTCTGCAGATTCGCCTCGGCTTCGGCCAGTTTGCCGGCGCGTTGCTGCAGCAGAGCCAGATTGATGAAAACATCGGCGCGGGTGGGCGCCTGTTGCGTGGCTTCCGTCGCTTCCGCGAGAGCGTCGTCCTGATGTCCGAGTGCGGCGTCGGCCTCGGAGAGCAGCATCTTGGCGTCGATGTTGTCCGGGTTGCTGGTCAGAACCAGGGTGGCCCGTTGCTTCGCCTCGTTGTACTTTCCTCCGCCCAGATACAGCTTTCCGATGTCCAGATGGGCCGGCCAGTTCTGCGGCTCCAATTCGACCGTGCGCAGCAGTTGCTGGAAGGCCAGTGCAAAGTTGCCCATGCGCATGCTGCATTGCGAGCTCTTGTACAGCGCCGGCACGTAGCGCGCGTCAATCTGGAGCGCCCGGGAGTACATGATCTGGGCCTCCGGGTATTTTCCGTCTTTGAAATACCCGTCGCCCTGGGTGACAAATTTCTGCATACGGGCGACCGGGTCGCGGTGGCAGCCTGACGCGGCGATCGACAAGGCGGAAATCGTCAGTACGGTGACCCAAAACGCGATTCTCGGGCGGTTCCCGAACTTGGGTGTAGTAGGCATAGTTCGCTGAGCTGTCGTGGTGCAATTTAACGCCCTCAAGCGGGTGGCGTCGAGTCTTGATTTGAGATGTTTCAAGCTATTTATTTTCAATATTTTACAGGGCATTCGGGTCGTTTTACAGGAGCGCCAGGCGATACCGCGAGCTCCGCCGGTAGCCGGCCGCACCGCGGCGGGGCTAAAAGAAGGGACAAGGAGGATAGAATATTTCCACTTTTCCCTGTGGATAACTCAGGGTCGGCACAGGTAGAATTAAAGGGCACGGGTATTGCGACTTATGTCGTTGATAAGAAAAGGGATACATTGGCCTCACTTTGCTCCCAGCCAGCCGTGCGTGGCATCGCGTTTGCAAAAGTAGGGTAGGGGCAGGTGTGAAAATTGCCTCCCCTGGCAAGATTGAGAAAGCAGCAGCGGTGAAGAGATGATCCGAAACGGCGATATCAGCGCTTCTGACATTAAGCGAATCCTGCACAAGCACTGGTGGATTCTGGCTCTTACCACGGTAATCGGCGTGGTGCTCGGCTTGGGCGCCGCCTACGTCCTGCCCAAGAAGTTTACCTCGCAGACACTCGTTTTGGTGGACTCGCCGACCGTCTCGGCGGACCTGGTCAAGCCTGTCGTCTCGGAAGCTTCGAACCAACGCCTGGCCTCGATGAAGGAGCAGATTCTGAGCCGTTCGCGGCTGCAACCGGTCATTGAAAAGTTCAATTTGTATCCTGGCGACCGCGGCAAGGTGCACATCGAAGACCTGGTGGAGCGGCTGAAAAAGGGAATTGAGGTCACCGCCCTGGAGCCGATGCCGGGGACGCAGCGGCAGTTGCCGGGCTTCCACGTGAGCGTGACCTTCGGCGATCCGCAAAACGCGCAACGGATTTGCAGCGAAGTCACGACCATGTTCATGGAGCAGAACGCCAAGTACATTGACGACCGCAGCACGCAAACCACGGATTTTTTCGCGCAGCAGGCGGATGAGGCCAAACGGAAGCTGGATGAGCAAGACGCGCAGCTTGCGGAGTTCAAGAAGAAGTACATGGGTTCGCTGCCGGATCAGGAACAGACGAATTTGAGCCTGCTGGCAGGCATGAACACGCAACTGGATGCAATCACGCAGGCGATGACCAGGACGCAGCAGGACAAATCGCTGAACGAGTCTCTGCTGGCCAGCCAGATCGCGTTGTTCAAGTCCACCGGCAGCAGTTACACTTCCCCGGACACACTCGAACAGCAACTGAGCAACTTGCAGGACCAGCTGGCGACCCTCGAATCGCGCTATACGGCGGATCATCCGGACGTCATCAAGACCAGAAGCCAGATTGAACAATTGAAGAAGCGTATGGCGAGTGCGCCGCAGCAGAGCACCACCCCGGCGACGGCTCCTGGTTCCACGGTCGAACCTCCTTCGATTCAGCAATTGCGGGCTAAGCTCCGGCAGGACGAACTGGCCATCGCGGATCTCTCGAAGCGCCAGACCCAGGTGCAAAACCAAATCAATGTGCTGCAGGGGCGCATTCAATCGAGCCCGGCCGTGGAGCAGCAGTTCAAAGAGCTGACCCGCAGCTACCAGAGCGCCTTGGATTTTTACAACGATCTTCTTAAGACCCACGCGCAGGCCGAGATGTCGCGCGACATCAACCGCCAGCAGGGCGGCGAGCAGTTCCGCGTGCTGGATCCGCCGAACCTGCCGACGTCGCCGTCCTTCCCCAAGAAATCGCTGTTCGCCGGCGGCGGGCTGGGCGCCGGCCTGGCACTGGGCCTGGCGCTGATCTATGGCCTGGCTTTTCTCGATGGTTCCATGCACACCGAACGCGACGTGGAAGTTTGCATGAAGCTGCCGGTGCTGACCATGGTCCCCGACATCATTCCCGCGGCGCGCGCGGAGACGAACGGCAAAGCGGGGCGCCCCGCAGGACTGGCGGGAGCGCAGGCCTGAGCAAGGCCTGAACGCCAACAAGGAAACGTATGAGCAGAATTCACGAAGCACTGAAGAAAGCGGCACAGGAACGGTCGGCGCAGTTGGCCGCCGGGGTAGAGCCGAACTTTCTTGACGTGGCGGACGCGCCCGCAGCGCCCGTTCCCACGCGCGAGTTAGAGCGAGGGTTTGTCCCCGCCAAGACCGGAGAGGCCGGCGGATTTCTGCGCTATGAGGATCTGATCAAGAATTGCGTGGCGGCGAGATGGAAGAGCGATCCGCGGCTCAACGTCTTTGAAAACGGCGACAACGGGCACATCGGGGCCGAGCGTTTCCGCACTCTGCGTTCACGCCTGTCTCAGATCGCCGGAACCCGCCCGCTGCGGCGGTTGTTGATTACCAGCAGCTTGCCGGCCGAAGGCAAGACCTTCGTAGCCACGAATCTGGCGCATTCTATCGTTCGTCAGCCGGACCGCAAGGTGCTGCTGATTGATGCCGACTTGCGGGCTTCGCGACTGCACCAGATGTTCGGCGCTTCCCGGAATCCGGGGCTCGCCGACTACCTGCGCGGAGAGGCCAACGAGTTCCAGATCGTGCAAAAGGGCAACGAAACCAACCTGTGTATGATTCCCGGCGGCCGTGAAGTTTCCAATCCCAGCGAGTTGCTGCTGAACGACCGCATGAAGCATCTTCTGGAACGAATGACTCCGGTCTTCGACTGGATCATCATCGATACGCCGCCAGCGCTGCCGGTGCACGACGCCAGCATGATGGCCGACTTGTGCGATGGCGTGCTCTTCGTGGTGCGCGCGGGCTCGACCGACCACGAGATCGCGGCCAAGGCCTCTTCGGAGTTCCAAGACAAGAATCTGCTTGGCGTGGTGCTGAACCGGGTCGAAGGAGACGCGGGATACGGCAACTACTACTACTATCCGGCGGCAGGAGAAGGGTCGGAAAAGTAGGGCGGATGTTTCAGACTTGCGCCGGGGCGGAACTCTTGTCCTCATTCCGCTGTAACAGCCACAACAGCGGCGCGAGCACTAGCAGTCCGAAGACGAAGAATACAACACCGCCTTCGCGGTGCAGCTTGCCATACAGGAAACCTGGATCCACGTAGCTGGCGAGCAAGGTAAGGGTGACGATCCGGACGCCGTTCTTGAGCACCATCACAAGAATGCCGGCCAGGATAAAGACCACCTTGCGCCAAGTCGTCCTGAGCTGGAAGTGCACGACCAGCAAAGCCAGGATGATCAAGGCCAGACTCGAGCGAATGCCGCTACATTCCCTGGCGACCTCGATGCTGACCCGCGCGAAGTGAAAAATGAAACCCTGGCGCAGGACCGGGACGCCGCTGAGATCGAAAAGAATCGCCGCGATTTCAGCCGAGCCCCACTGCAGAAAGTAAATGACGCGGTCCAGCACGAACGTTGGAAAGGGAATCATCAGCAGCAGCAGGAGCAACGGAAAACGAGCTTTGCCGGCGGCCGTTCGCCCAAAGCACAGGAAAAAACCGGCTATCCAGATGAGCACAAGCGCGAACAGGAAGAGAGAAAGGCGATCCGTGGCCGGCCAGGACCTGCCTAACCGTGTTACGATTACGCAACTTATCAGCGACACAACGAGTAAAGCCGCCGGCAGCTGCCAATCCATGGAAAGTTTGCCGAATATTTCGTCGCGTTCCAGGAAGATGACGACGGCTGCAAGTATCGGAACGATGGGCAGATGCGATGCGTCGTCATTGGAAAGCGAAAGAGTCAGCCAGGCACGGAGCGGCAGGTAAAAGACCAGGCTTGATCCCAGCAGCCACAGGAGAAAAAGCCACAGGCGCTTTGAGGCTTTGGGATCGAGGGAGTTCATTGTTGAGGGGCGTTGCCAGTCGTGGAAACGGCGGCACGCCGCAGCAAGGACTGAGACGGAGAGCGCACGGTGACTAGTACTATACCGGATTCCTCGTCAGAGGAACGGTCGTTTCTGCTCTCGTATCCAAGGGAGAACGTCCTTCGGCCGGTTTGGCGAACGATGCTGACCTGGATCGCGCGGCGAAACGTGCACCTCAAGAACCGGCAGCCGCTGGTGTCCTTTACCTTTGACGATTTTCCCAGGACGGCGCTGAGCACGGGTGGCAGAATTCTGGAAGACTTCGGGGCGCGAGGAACCTACTACACCGCGATGGGTCTCGCGGGAACCACCAATTTTCTCGGCGAACACTTCGTCGCGGAGGATCTGCACGAACTATCGGCCAAGGGACACGAGTTGGCGAGCCATACCCTGCACCACGTATCCGCTCGCGACGTGGCGCAACGCCGATTCCGGGCGGAAGCCAGCGAAGGCTGGGAGGCCATTCGAACGATTCCCGGCCTCTCCCCGAGTCGCAACTTCGCTTATCCGTTCGGCACCACCAATCCTATTTTGAAAAAGCACATCGGCGCGACCATGAGCAGCTGCCGAGGCAATTTTTCCGGTCTGAACACCGCGGTCACCGACCTCAATCTGCTTCGCGGCAACGCCTTGTACGGCGATTTGCGATCTTTGGATCGCGTGAAGCAGCTGCTTGAGGAGAACAAGCGGGCGAATGGCTGGCTGATTTTCTATACGCACGACGTGCGCGAGAATCCTTCTGCGTTCGGTTGCACTCCTGGACTGATGCAAGAGACGCTGAAGCTGGTGGTAAAGCAGGGCTGTAAAGTAGTCCGCATTCAGGATGTTGTCGAGGAAGCGGCACCTGCCGGACAACAGGCATGACCGGAACAGGCCTTTACCGCAAACTGTCGGCAACAACAATCCATGAAAAATGGGAACGGGATAACTCTGGCTCCGTTATTCCCGGGAATCGTGAGAAAGGCACAAGGCAAGAAGCGAAAGCCAGTTCGAGAATGAGCCAAGAAAGCGTAAGCAAGGTTTACACGCTTGATCCATTGCAGGATAAGCGCTGGGCGGAGCTCGTGGAACGCGACGCCCGCTCCACTATTTTTCACAGTGTTCCATGGCTGCAGGCATTGCGGGCAGCATACGGATACCAGCCGGTCGTCTACACAACGACACCGCCCGGCACGACCCTCGCAAACGGCGTGGTCTTCTGCGACGTGAAGAGCTGGATCACGGGAAGGAGACTGGTCTCACTGCCGTTCTCCGACCACTGTGAGCCGCTCACTTCCAGCGACGCCGAACTCGCGGCCATCTCCGCGGAGATTGGCCACCAGCTGGCCGAGAAGACTTTCAAATACTTCGAAATGCGCCCGGTGGGCGAGATTCCCGCGCCCGCGGACCTGCAGCAGGTTACGGAGGTTTACGGCTTCCACCGGCTGGACCTGACGCCGGATCTGGACGCTTTGTTCGCCGCGTTTCACAAAGACTCGACGCAACGTAAGATCAAGCGGGCGGAGCGGGACGGCGTGGTGTATCGCGAAGGGCCGGAGTTGCTCGACGAATTTTATGGCCTGATGGTGACCACCAGGAAACGCCATCGTGTGCCGCCGCAACCCAAAGAGTGGTTCGCAACACTGGTGCAGCAGCTGGGCTCACGGTTAGCAATCCGAGTGGCCTTCTATCAAGGCCGGCCGATCGCCGGCATGCTGACCGTGCATCACAAGAAAGAGTTCGTCTATAAATATGGGTGCTCGGACGTGCGCTTCAACAATGTCGGTGGCATGCACCTGCTCTATTGGAAGTCCATACAGGACGCCAAAGAGAAGGGATGCACGGTGTTTGATTTTGGCCGCTGCGACATTAATCAGGAAGGGTTGATGACGTTCAAGCGGCGCTGGGGAGCGGTGCAGTCGGAACTGACCTACCGTCGTTATGCGATTTCCGATGACCAATCGCTGCATTTCCCACCCTCCAGCCAGAACTGGAAGATGCGCTTTGCGGAACAGGTGTTTGCACGCTGTCCGGAAAGCCTGCTTTCGCTCATGGGCAGGTTGCTCTACCGCCACGTTGGATAGCGGCCGGGAAGGACGCTTTTCGGCTGAATGAATCAGGAATGGCCGTCGTGGGGCGTGCGTGCCAGGCATTCGCCCATGACCCGGGCGAGAGCGCTTACATGCGGCGGCTCAAGAATCGTCACGTGCTTTCCCGGAACGTGATGAACTTCCACGCCCTCTCGGGCAATCTCATCCCAACCTAAGGTACTGTCCGAGCCGAATTCGGCGGTCCGGCCCTCCGCGCGGAAGAGATCGATGCGTCCAGGGTAAGGTTTCGGCGTGTACTGTTTGCCGATGTTGGTGAACATGATGACCGAATCGCGCGAGGCCGGCCGCGCGGTCTGCGGCGCGCCCTTGCGGAAGAGCTTCCACATCAGCATGTCTTTGCGCCAGGAAAAGAACTGCCGCGCGTCGTCAAGCAACTCTTTGCCTTCGCCGCGGACGATACGGCGGCCGTATTTTCGGAGGCGGTCAACGAGATAGGTGGTGCGCACACGAATCCAGCGCCGGAAGGGAACGTCCCGGTAATAGGCTGGATTGCCGGTGTCGAACAGGGCCAGCACGCTGACCTCTTCTCCGAGCGCGCGCAGGCGGCTCGCCACCTCGAACGCGACTACCCCGCCGAAAGACAGACCGCACAATTGATAGGGGCCATGCGGACGCACCGCGCGGATGTCCGCCAGGTACAGTGCGGCGAGATCCTCGACCGAAGGCAGAACCGGGTCGCCGGCGATATCCGGGGCGCGAACGCCGAAAACCGGCTGATCTTCGGAAAGCAACGCGGTCATGGCGCGGTAGCGCAGCACGTGGCCGGTGCCGCAATGAATGCAGAAAAGCGGCACGCGAGTGCCGGACGCGCGCAGGGGTACGATGAAGGACGCTTTGCTGCTGATGGACTGGCGCAGTTCTTCAGCCAGGCCTTCGATCGTCGGAGCCGCCACCAGGCGCGAAAGATTGATCTTGCGGTCGAACTTCTTCTCGATGGCCGACATCAGCTCGGCGGCGAGAAGCGATTGGCCGCCCAGGTCGAAAAAGTCATCGCGTATTCCGATATTCGGCTGCTCGAAAAGTTGTTCCCATATGCTGACGAGGTTGGCTTCGATTTCGTCGCGCGGCGGAACGTAGGCGCGGCCGGTATCCGGCGCATCGGTTTGAACCGACTTGCTGTGCTCGGGCGCCGGCAGCGCACTGACGGCTTGCTCCGGATGATTCACCAGCGCCTGCAGGTAAGCCGTATAGACGTCGAGGATGCGACGAATCGTGGCGGCGTCAAACAGGTCGGGATTGTATTCGAGCTGCGCGCGCAGGCCCTCTTCGCGCTTGATCACGGCCAGTTGCAGTTCGAAGGGCACGCCCGTGCTGACCGTGGACATCGGCGTGACGGTCAACGCCCCTTCGTGGCGAGCCTGCAAGAATGCGACCTGATAGAAGAAGTAAAACTGGAAGAAGGGCTTCCGTCCGTGAACCGTGCGGACTTTGAGGTGTTCGACGATCGCTTCGAACGGGAAATCGGTGTGGTTCAGGGCGTCAAAGCTGGTGTCGCGGGTGCGGCGCAGCGCTTCACCGAGAGTTGGATTGCCGGAAAAATCCAGGCGCAGACAAGCCGGGCCCGCGAAGGGCCCGATCAGCGGCTCGGTTTCCGGCCGGCGGTTGGCCACGGGACAACCGATGATCAGGTCGTCCTGCTGCGAGTAGCGCGAAAGCAGCAGACCGAACGCCGTCGCCAGCAGGGCAAACATCGTCGCTTCCTGCTCTTTGCCGAACTTCTCGAGAGACCCCACCAAATCCGCCGGAAGAAGCTGGGTTTCGATCGCTCCGTGCGATGCAGGACGACGGCTGGGCGGCCGGTCCGTGGGGAAATCGAGTACGGGCAGTTCGCCCTTGAGCTTGTTCATCCAGAAGCCCAGGTGCTCCTGGGCCTCGGCCGATTCCATCCAATCCTTCTGCCACGCCGCAAAGTCGCTGTACTGAATGGAGAGCGGCGCGAGTGCCGGCTCCTTGCCTGCCGCCAACGCGTGGTATGCGTTCCACAGGTCATCCTGCAGGATTTTGTTGGACCAGCCATCCGCAAGGATGTGGTGGATGGTGGTCATGAGGGCGTGGGACTGCGGGCCGAGGCGGAACAGCCGCGCGCGGAAGGTCGGACCCTTCTGCAAATCCAACGGTTCCAGCGCTTCCTGACGAATCTGCTCCTTGAGCACCGCTTCGATTTGCGAGGCATCGACGGACGAAAGATCGCTGACCGGCAACACAAACGGTGCCGGCGTGGAAATGATCTGCGCCAACTCTCCGTCCACTTCGCGGAACGTCGTGCGCAGGGTTTCGTGCCGTTCGATGAGCCGCTGAAAACTCTTTTCCAGCGCGGCTAGATTCAGATCGCCGGTGATGCGAACACAGGCCGGCATGTGAAAAGCCGGGTTGCCGGCTTCGAGTTGATCTAGCAGCCAGAAGCGGCGCTGCACCGGGCTGGCCGGCATGGCGTAGAGTTCGGGTTCGCCGGACTGGGCAGGCGCGTTATGAGCGACCGGCGCCAGGCCCGTCAGCGGAAACTCCGCCAGCGGACGATTTGCGTTCTCGGCGATGCCTTCCAACAATTCCTTGAAGTGATCGAGGAGCTTGTTGGCCGTCTGGGCGGTGTACAGCCCCGGTTTGTATTCGAGCGAAAGCCGCCAGCCCGCTTCGCGCTCCACAATGAAGAAATTCAGATCGTACAGCGCGCCCTGCGTCTTGGAGGGCATGGTGGACATGCGCACGCCCGCGAAATCGAAATTAAAGGTCGAAGCGCGCCCGTATTCGCGCTGGCAAATAAAGTTGATGGCGAAGAGGGGTTTCGGCAGCTCGCGTTTGCCGCTGGAGAGTGCGGAAACAACCTGTTCGAACGGCACGTCCTGATTGGCAAAGGCTTCCCAGACCGCTTCGCGGACGCGTTCGCAAAACTGCGGGAAGGTTGGAGAGCCCGCGGCGTCCGCGCGAAAGATCACGTGGTTGACGAACTGGCCGACCAGCGTCTCAAGATCGGAGCGGTTTCGGCCCGCCAGCGGAGAACCGACGCTGAGGTCCTCTTCTCCGGTGTAGCGATGCAGCAACGCCAGGCAGGCCGCAAGGGTGGTGATGAAGAACGTGCCGCCCTGCGCGGTGCTGAAGTCCTTCAGCTTGTCGGTGAGCGTCCGCGGCAGCAGGTGCGAAATGATGGCTGCTTCGGAGGACGCGCGATTCGCCCCCGCGACGTCGGCGGGCAACTCCAGGCGATGGTAGCGGCGCAAGCGATTCTTCCAGTAGCCGACCTGCTGCTGGATTTCCGGGCGCGTGGAACATTCCTGCTGCCACACCACGAAATCGACAAACTGCACGGGATTCTCAGGCAAGTCCGGCTTCTGCTTGGAAGCAAGCGCGGCGTAAATCTTCTGCAACTCTTCCATGATCAGGCCAATGGACCAGCCGTCACAGATGATCTGATGCGCTGTAAGCATCAGAATGAAGCGCTCGTCCTCCATGCGAAGAACGCCGACGCGAACCAGCGGGCCGCGCTCCAGGTCGAAGGGCTTCCGGGCTTCTTCCAGGCAGACGCGATCCATCTCTTCTTCGCGCCGCTCGCCCGAAACGCTGCGCAGGTCGGAATAGGCCAAGAGCAACTTGAGTTCTGGCGCAATAATCTGGCGGAGTCGCCCGTCAATCCGGGCCACGGTAGCGCGCAGAATCTCGTGCCGGAGAACGATCTCGTTGAACGTCTGTTCCAGCAGGGCGATATCGACCGGCCCGGCCAGGTTCATGCGGAAGGAACCGTTATAAAGGGTCTGGTTCCCATCTTCCTGGCTAGCCAGCCAAATTCGTTCCTGCGCCGGCGAAAGAGGAAAGGCGTAGGAATCGCCTTTTGCCTCCGGTTCGCTCGTCACGGCTTTCAGTCTGGAATCGGCGTCCATACCCTCTTTGATTGCGTATTCCACGTAACCGACCTGGCCCTGGGATTACCGCACGAGACGGTACTTGGAACGAGCGACGGGCGCAAGAGCCGGAGCCTTCGCTTTCCCGGTTTCCGCGCCTGCCAGTTCCTTGAGTACCGCCGCGATCGTGCGGTGCTGCAAAATCTGCCGCGGCTTGATGTCCAAGCCCTGTTTGTTGGCGCGCGCGACGATCTGGAAGACGTGCAGCGAATCTGCCCCCAGTTCGAAAATGTTGTCGTGAACGCCGACTTTCTCGAGTTTCAGCACTTCCGCCCAGATGGCCGCGAGCTTCTTCTCGTCCGGCGTAGCGGGCGCTTCGAAATTCGCGCTGCGCGTCTGCGTGCCCCAATTGGGGGCAGGAAACGCCTTGCGGTCCACCTTGCCATTCGGTGTGAGTGGGAACGTGGGCATCGGAATGAACGCCGCCGGCACCATGTAGTCCGGCAGTTTGGTCAGCAGGAAGGTCCGCAGTTCGCCGGCCGCAGGAATTCCACCCGGCCGCGGCGTCATGTATGCCACCAGGCGCACGTCGCCGGGGGTGTCCTCGCGCAGGATCACTGCCGCCTGCAGCACCGAGGGATGTGAGGCCAGTGCGGTCTCGATCTCGCCAAGCTCCACTCGGAAGCCGCGAATCTTGATCTGCCCGTCCATGCGACCCAGGAATTCGAAGTTGCCGTCGGTTCGGCGGCGCACCAGGTCGCCGGTACGGTACACCCGGGCGCCGGGAACCTTCGAGAAGGGATCGGCGATGAACTTTTCCGCGGTGAGCTCGGGGCGCTTGTAATAGCCGCGCGCCACGCCCTCGCCGCCAATCAGCAGTTCGCCGGGAACGCCAAGCGGCAACGGTTGTTGCTGTCCATCTGCCACGTAGAACTGCGTGTTGTCGATCGGCGGGCCAACGAGCACCGGGCCTTCGCCTTTTTCCACGAGCCCCGTGGCCGACCAGATGGTGGTTTCGGTCGGGCCGTACATATTCCACAACGGCACGCCGCAATCGAGGATGCGGTTGGCCAGTTCGCGCGGCAGCGCTTCGCCGCCGCAGAGCACCTTGAAGTACGGATCGCCCTTCCACCCGGCTTCAAGCAGCAGGCGGAACGTCACCGGCGTCGCTTGCATCACCGTCGTGCCGGTTTTCTTGATGAGCGCCAGCAGCTGGCCGCCGTCGCTCGCCGCCAGACGTGTGGTCATGATTAGACGCGCGCCGACGATGAGCGGCAAATAGACTTCCAGGGCCGCGATGTCGAAGGAGATCGTGGTGACCGCCAGCAGGCTGTCCTTGGCGGTGAGGCCGGGTTTCTTGGCCATCGAGTTGAGCAGGTTGGCGACGTTGCGATGCGTGACCTCAACGCCCTTCGGTTTGCCGGTCGAGCCGGAAGTGTAAATCGTGTACGCCGTGCGGTCGGAGAGATGCTGGATTTCGGTGACGTTCGCGGCGGAGTGCCGTTCAATCGCGGGCCAATCGCGATCCACGCAAACCACCTGGGCGCCGTGCGAGGGAAGTTCTTGCACCAGTTGCTGCTGCGTGAGAATCACCGGGACCAGGGTGTCCTGGAAGATGAACATCAGGCGTTCGCGCGGGAACGTGGGATCAAGCGGCACGTAGGCCGCGCCGGCTTTCCACGCCGCCAGCAGCGAAACCACCATATCCACCGAGCGCTCGAGGAAGATGCCCAGCAGATCGCCCGGGCGCACGCCCAGGTCATGAAGGTGCCGCGCCAACTGATTGGCCCGCGCATTGAGCTGCGCGTAGGTCAGCGTCTGCTCGTCAAACTGCAGCGCGATGGCCTGCGGCGTGCGCGCCACCTGCTCTTCGAAGAGCTGGTGGACGCAGCGATTCTTGGGAAAGTCCGCTTCGGTGCGGTTTGGCGCGACCAGCACCGCCTCGAGTTCCTGTCTGGAGAGCAGCGGGAGCCGCGCGACCTGCGCGGTTGCGTCGGCCGCAAATCCAGCGAGCAAAGTCTCGTAGCACTCCATCCAGCGAGCCACCGTAGCCTCGTCGAACAGGACGGTGTTGTAGTCGAGATCGAGCGTGAGCCCCTGGTCACTCTCCATCACGTTCAGGAAGAGATCGAAGTTCACGAACGCCTTCGGATTGGGGTCGACCTCAACCTGCAAACCCTCGAATTGCAATCCCGCGCCGACCTTTTCCAGATTGAATTGAACTTCCATCAGCGGCAGGCGGCCCGGATCGCGGGGAATGGAAAGCTTTCTCACCAGCCGGCCGTAGGTGTAGTTCTGGTGGTCGTAGGCGTCGAGCAGCTTTTTGCGCATCTGCTCCAGAAACTGCGGCATGGTGATGCCTTCCGTCAGCACGCCACGCAGCGGAACAAAATTCACACAATGTCCGACGAGATTGCGGTCCTCGATCAGCGATTGCCCAGCCGCCGGGATTCCGACCACGATGTCGTCCTGCCCGGACAAGCGGCTCAGCAGCGCTTCGAATCCCGCCAGCAGCGTCACGAACAGCGTGCACTTCTGCTGCGCGCCGGCGCGTTTGATTTCCTTATAAGCGGCGGCGGGAATCTGCTTGCGGTAGGTGGCACCCGCGTAACTCTTCATGCCGGGCCGCGGGCGGTCCAGCGGCAAATTCAGCATAGGCGGCAGTTGCTCGAACTGTTTGACCCAGTAGTCCTCGTTCGAAGCGCCTTCGGGACCGCGGAAATGCGCTTCCTGCGCGCGCGCGTATTCGGAGAATGCCATGTGCGGATCGAGTTGCGCGTGCGTCCCGGTTACCGCCGCGCGGTACAGCCGGGACAATTCATCCAGCAGCACGTTGGTGGACCAGCCGTCACACACGATGTGATGCGACGTGAAAACCAACGCGTGATTTTCCGGTGAGAACCGGAAGAGCCCGGTGCGCACCAGCGGTCCGCGCGTCAGGTCGAAGGGAGAACGCGCATCTTCGGCCAGCGCCGCGGCGAAGCGCGCCTGCTGCTCTTTCTCCGGCAGCGCGGAAAGGTCGGTCACGACCAGCTCCACGTTCAACGACGGCGCGTAAAACTGCTTGTCGCCTTCCGCGCTGAAAGTCGCGCGCAGGGCATCGTGTCGCTCAAGCAAGTTCAGCAAGGACGAGCGCAGCGCCGCCTCATTCAGGCTGCCGCGCAGGTGCAGCGTGAACGATTCGTTGTAGCTGCAGTTGGCTTCCTCGCTGAGGCCCGCGGAGAGGAAAATTTCCATCTGCGATTCGGTTAACGGGCCTTCCGCCGCGGCGCTCGGCGAAGCCTGCACGGCGGCGGGAAGCGCCAGCGGTTCCTTGCCATCGCCCAGCGGCAACAGGTCGCCCGCCTGCATTTCCGCGATGGTTTCCTCAAACGCCTTGACGATGCGGTTCAGATCCGCTTCGCTGTGTTCCGTCGTCAGGAAGCACGGGAAGTTTTCCAGGACGTGGATGCCCTTTTCCCGCAGGTGGTAATAGAAGAGGCTGCCGAAGCGATACTCCGCCGGAAAACTGAAGTAAAAGACGCTGGCAAAACTCTCCAGGCGCGTCGGCACGTGGTTGGCTTCGAGCAGCGCATTCACACGCTGCACGAGCGCTGCGGTCTTTTCCGTCAGGCTCTTCTGCAGGGCCGGACCTTGCTCCTTGAGGTGTTTCAGCACCGCCGCGCACGCCGCCATGGCCAGCGGATGGCGCACGAACGTCCCCGCCATGAACGTCACGCCCACTTCCGGATAGGAGTTGTCGCCGTATTGCCACTGACCGCCATCGAGGGCGTCCATGTACTTGGCTTTGCCGGCCAGCACGCCAATGGGCATGCCGCCCGCGAGCACTTTGCCGTACGTCGCCAGATCGGCGCGAATGCCGAACAAGGCCTGGCAGCCGCCGGGATGCGAGCGGAAGCCGGTCACCACTTCGTCAAACACCAGGCAGGTGTCGGACTCTTCGGTAATCTTGCGCAGCTCCTTCAGGAATGCGACGGGCTGCAGATTGGGATGGCGGCTCTGCACCGGTTCCACGATGACTGCGGCGAGTTCGGACGCGTGTTTGCGAATCCATGCGAGCGATTCGTCGGCGCCGTATTCGAGAACCACCACGTTCGCCACTTTTTCTTTCGGAATGCCGGGCGCGCTCGGCACGGAGAACGGCTCACCGTTCTTCTTGAATCCCTTCACCAGAACTTCGTCGAACATGCCGTGATAGTCGCCGGCGAAGAAGACAATCTTGTTGCGTCCGCTGACGGTGCGCGCCACGCGCATGGCGGCGATAACCGCTTCCGAACCGGTGTTGCAGAAGGTCGCGCGCTCGTTGCCGGTCATTTCGCAAAGCGCGGCAGCCACTTCGCCGGCCAGAATGGTCTGCGGCCCGATCTCGAAACCCTCGTGCAGCTGTTTTTCGATGGCGGCTTCCACGAAGTCCGGCCGGTGGCCAAGCATGATCGGCCCGAAGCCGTTCAGGATGTCGATGTACTCGTTGCCGTCAATGTCCCAGAGGCGCGAGCCTTTGGATTTCACGGTGATGATCGGATAGACCATCTCCTTCCATTGCTGGCGGAAGCCGGAAACCACGCGCGGGTCGGCGAGTACTTTCCGGTATTCCTGGGTCTTGCTCTTGGAACCCGGCGTCTTGCCGGTGTAGCGCGAGACCAGGTTCTGAATGTGCATGCGCTGCCGGTCGGAGAGTTCGTCGCCGGCGGCCTTCTGCAGCGGCTTGAAAGGAACATAGCCTTTCAATTCCTTGGTTCCCTCGGCGG